>CAZQPY010000002.1:0-263332 GCA_964595345.1 uncultured Occallatibacter sp. | reverse complement strand
CCGGGTTGGCTACGGCGGCGTGGAGCGAATCAAATTTTCCAAGGCAGCCCTGCCAAGGCGCGGTACCCAAGTGGTAAGGGAGAGGTCTGCAAAACCTTTATGCGCCGGTTCGATCCCGGCCCGCGCCTCCAAGCTTTCCCCTTAAAATCGATAGTTTCTTTGGCGTGACATGGCGTTCGCGCCATTCCGTAGATGTGTCTTTTTCGCACTCAATCGTGCTCAGTCGGCGAAGCTTGGGCTCAATTGGGGAGGGCGTCGGACTAAAACCGGACCGTACTTGCACCAAAAATGGTTCGCCTAGCCTGCCCACATAGATGCGGAAATGGTTAGGGAAAATCCCAGAACCATCCCCACAGGGCCCCAACCGGATTAACCCAACTTTCTCAAAGGGCCTCGAACGATGGTCATTTTCGGAAGAGTTGCGTCAAGAGTCCCCTTGTATTCTTCGGCGCGTCGCGGAGAAGAATCGTCTGTATCGCTGTCTGGATCGGATTCTGGAGCACAAGCAGGAACAAGCAGGAACTGTTCGCGCATCTCAGGCAGCGCTGGGCGGATCTGTTCGGCGCTGAGTTCGATGTGCTGCTCTATGACCTGACGAGCACGTACATCGAGGGCCAAGGAGAGCAGATTCCGAAAGCCCGCTATGGCTACAGCCGGGATCATCGGTTCGACTGCAAGCAAGTGGTCATCGCGCTGGTGATCACGCCGGAAGGTTTTCCTCTGGCCTACGAAGTGCTGGCGGGCAACACCTCGGACCGGGCCACGCTGCGGGATTTTCTCAAGCGCATCGAGAGCAGTTATGGCAAGGCGCGGCGGATATGGGGGATGGATCGCGGCATCCCGACCGAGGACGTGCTGGCCGAGATGCGCCAGGCGACGGATACGTTCTACCTGGTGGGCACGCCGCGCAGCAAGATCCGGCAATACGAGCAGCAGTGGCTGGCGTTGCCTTGGCAGAAGGTGCGCGAGTCGGTCGAGGTCAAGCTCTTCGCGCAGGACGGCGACCTCTATGTCCTGGCCAAAAGCGCAGGGCGCAGAGCCAAGGAGCGCGCCATGCGGCGCAAAAAACTGGCGCGGCTGTTATGGAAGCTTCACGCCATGCGCCTGCATCCTCCGTCGCGCGATCAACTGTTGTTGCGTATCGGAGCAGCGTGCAAGGATGCCGGCCGGGCGGCCAAGTTCGTGACCATCAAGATCCCTCCGGAAGGCGCTCGAGTTACACGCCAGAGCTTCACCTTCCAACTAGACAAAGAGAAGCTGCGCAAGGCCGAGTTACGCGATGGGCATTATCTGCTGCGCTCCAACATGGTCGCAGAGGATCCGGCAGTGCTCTGGGAGCGTTACATCCAGCTGACGCAAATCGAAACTGCGTTCCGGACGATGAAGAGCGAACCTGGCATCCGCCCCATCTATCACCAACTCGAGCATCGGGTCGAGGCGCACATCCTGGTAGCGTTTCTTGCATCCTGTCTGACCGTGACGCTGAAGAATCGACTCCATGCCTTGGCGCCGGGCCTGACGCCGAAGGCGGTGCTGGAGAAACTGGGAGCGATCCAGATGCTCGACGTGTGTCTGCCCACCACCGATGGCCGCTGGTTGGTGATGCCGCGCTATACGCAGCCGGAAGCAGAACAGGCGATCCTGCTGCACAAGCTGCAGCTTCGCCTGCCCCAGCAACCGCCCCCGCACATCAAACTCCAGCATCCATCGCAATCAACGGAAGCTCTTCAGTCTGTGGTGCGACTTTTTAACTGCATAAGTGGAAAATAGCCGACTTAGCCTTGTTTTTCGATCCTCATCGGTAAAGTTCGGCTAGGTGCTTGAGAGGCGTGCTCAGGAAAGGCGATCAAGGAGGACTGCCAGTTGAGATCGATGAGTTCTCGTGCGTCAGGAGAGCATACGCGTCTGCGTGCCTGCTGAAAGAGTGACCAGTACCAGCACGAGTACCAACAGGATGCGCATCTCCGCTCGGCCTCGTTTCATCTTGTGCAGAGCCCCGTTGAATCGCGAGCAGGTTCGCAGGTTGTTCGCGCCCGCCCCCTGCTGAAAAGCTTCTTGTGCCTAGACTCTATTCGGCTCCGATCTCATTACCTTGAAGTTTAGACAATGAACGAGTTGGACTCTGTTCATAATTGACCGGACTTCCTGGCGCTTTCTCTTGGATAGTACTCATGGTAGCCCCGCGTTTGCCTGCCAAACCGAGCCGCACTCAGGAGTGAACCATGAACGCAACAGCTGTGAAGAGAATCACGCCACTGGAAACTGAACCATCCAATCGCGTACGCCGGGTTCTTCGTCCATCCGTCGGATTTCTGGTGAGATGGGGCATCTTTGTCCTGATCGGAATTGGCGTCGTTCTCTCGGTTGTTCTTGGCCTTGTCCAAAAATGGCTCTGGATGCGACAACTCGACTACGCTGGCATATTCTGGACCCTTCTCTCGATCAAGTGGGGAATCTTCGGCCTTACATTGATCGTTTCAGTCATTTATCTATGGCTTAATCTTCGCTTTGCGGCAAGAAACATTGACGTTGTGGATGGAGAAAGCTTCTTTAACAGAGCCTTCAGACACCCCGCTGACGCAAGCAGGACGATTGATGTGAATATTAGCCCCAGGCAGCTAGTCATCGCCATCGACTTCGCCATTGTAGTTCTCTCGCTGATTTTTGCACTGAACGTTTCCGGCCAATGGGACACCTTTCTCCGTTTCAGATATGGTGGCTCGTTTGGAATGGCGGACCCACTCTTTGGAGTTGACCTCGGCTTCTATGTGTTCCGCCTTCCATTTTATGAATTGTTGCAGGGAAGCATTACTGTATTGACGCTGTCGGCGTTTGCTGTTCTTGCCTTCTGTTCGCTCTTCGGGATCAGACAGTCGAAGTCAAGCGGAAAGATCACGATTGGCGATGGCACACGCAAGCATTTTATGGTTCTTCTATTCATCCTCGCGGCCAACTTCGGATGGGGCTTCGTCCTGGATCATTACGAACTTGTCAATTCAACACTTGGCGTGGTCCACGGAGCGGGCTACGCGGCGGCGCACGTCACGAGAGTGGCACTCTGGGTGATGACCGGTCTCTCGGCTCTAGCGTGTGTGCTGCTTGCTTTCGGGTTCTTCCGCCCACGCACCAAACACATTGTCGCTGGCGTTGTGGTTTACGCTTCGCTATATGTAATTTCAGTATTAGCGCTGCCCAGTCTCTTCGAAGCCTTCGTGGTAAAGCCCAATGAACTGAGCCTGGAGATGCCCTACCTGAAGCATTACATCGCCTTCACGCGCAGCGCGTACAAATTGGACAATATTCAGGAAACAGCGTATCCAGCGCTCTCCGATCTGACTCCCGATGTGATCGCGAGAAATCAGGATACGATTCAGAACATTCGTCTATGGGACTCACGGCCCCTGCTTCAGACTTATCAGCAAACCCAGGCGATTCGCCTTTACTACGAGTTTTATAACGTGAATGTGGACCGGTATCATCTTGCGGACGGCTTCCATCAGGTGATGCTTGCACCTCGCGAACTGGCCGCACAATTACCCTCGGAAGCGCAAACCTGGGTAAATGAGAATCTTGAGTTCACGCATGGCGAGGGAATGGTCATGAACTTCGTGTCGAACTCGACAGGCGGAGGCCTTCCAAATTATCTGCTTGAAAATGTGCCGGCCGAGTCGCAATACGGGCTCAAGGTAACCCAACCTGAGATTTACTTCGGAAACGTAGCTCCGGGATACAAGATCGTGAACACTGGGATCAAGGAATTCGACTATCCCAAGGGCAATCAAAACGTTTACGCGAGCTACCAGGGCAGCGGCGGAATTCCAATCGACAGCATTTGGAAGAGGTTCCTGTTCGCATGGACACAGAAAGACATCAACATTCTGCTTACAGGCTATCTGCGGCCGGAAAGCCGGATACAGATTTGGCGCGGTGTGCAGGAGCGCGTTGCGCAGGTGGCGCCCTTTCTGATGCTGGACAAGGTTCCTTACGCAGTTCTGAGTGAAGGCAAGCAGTACTGGATTCAAGACGCGTATACGGTCTCCGATCGCTATCCGTATTCGAACGTCCAGACGAATGGTTCGGCGCAGGGGATGAACTATATCCGCAATTCTGTCAAAGTTGTTGTGGATATGTATAACGGCACAGTGTCGCTCTACATCATGGATGCGAACGATCCGCTCCTGGCGATGTACCAGCGCGCATTCCCCGGTGTATTCAAGGATCTAAGCGAAGTATCTCCGGATTTAAAGAGCCATCTCCGTTATCCGGAAGACATGTTTGGAATTCAGGCGGGCGAGTATGAAACCTTCCATATGACCGATCCGCAGGTATTCTACAATCGGGAGGATCTCTGGGTTGCGCCGCAGGAAAAGTACGACGGCGCAGTGGCAGCGATGGATCCGTACTACATTCTCATGAAGCTGCCTGGAAGCCAGCATCTTGAGTACCTGATGATGACTCCGTTCACGCCGCAGAAGAGAGACAACATGATTGCCTGGCTGGCTGCGCGGTGTGACTTTCCCGACTACGGGAAGATGCTCTTCTACGAACTTCCGAAGGACAAGCTAATCTTTGGACCGAACCAGATCAGCGCGATGATCGACCAGAGCACAACCATCTCGCAGCAACTCACGCTCTGGGATCAGAAGGGGTCGGGAGTCATTCGTGGCAAGCTCATCGTCATTCCGATCGAGAACTCTTTTCTCTATGTCGTTCCTCTGTACCTGAAAGCTGAAGGCACGAACTTCCCTCAACTGAAGCGGGTGATTGTTGCGACCGGAGACAAGGTCGTCATGGAGCCAACGCTTGATGAAGCGCTTGCCTCGCTGTTTGGAACGGCACCGGGACAGTCTAACTCATTGCCCGGAAAGATCGCTCAAGCGCAAGCGCCTTTGTCTAAAGCGACTCGGGATCAAGCTGAGGCTCAACTTGCCGAGGCGCAGAAAGCAATCAATGCGCTCAAGCAGTTGCTTGCAACTCCACCTCAATAGGTTTGTGAACAGACATTTTCTTAAGGAGATTCACGCAGATTATGTGTATTCAACAGGAAATGAGCAGGCTCACATGAATTCGCAATTGTTGAAGGATACCGCGAAGTTGCTTGTTGCTGATGGCAAGGGACTGCTTGCCATGGACGAAAGCAACGGAACTTGCAACAAGCGATTTGCCAAGGTTGGGATTCCGCAAACCATCGAGATGCGGCGCAATTATCGCCAGTTGATCATCACCACTCCCGGACTCGGCGAATGCATCAGTGGCGCAATTCTCTACGACGAAACTATCCGTCAAGAGGCGAGAGATGGGACTCCATTTGTCAAAGGCCTGCTCGATGCAGGGATTATCCCTGGAATCAAAGTCGATATTGGCGCAAAGGAGTTGGCGGGGCATCCCGGAGAAACAGTTACCGAGGGACTGGATGGATTGCGCGAACGTCTAGCGGAATACTCTCAGATGGGCGCACGTTTTGCGAAATGGCGCGCGGTCATTGCAATTGGAAGGGGAATTCCCAGTTGGGGTTGTATGGATGCCAATGCCCATGCACTCGCGCGCTATGCGGCGCTTTGTCAGGAGGCAGGTCTGGTTCCGATCGTTGAGCCGGAAGTTCTGATGGATGGCGAGCATACGCTGGAGCATTGCCGCAAGATTACAGACGAAGTGCTGCGAACTGTCTTCAGTGCACTATTTGCGCAAAGGGTATTGCTGGAGGGAATGATTCTGAAACCAAACATGGTTCTGCCCGGGACGGATTGCAGCAAGCAAGCGGATATAGAAGAGATTGCCGAGACAACCGTCGCCTGCCTGCTGCGCGCAGTCCCTGCTGCTGTTCCTGCCATTGCATTTCTCTCTGGAGGGCAATCTCCGGAATTGGCCTCAGCCCGCTTGAATGCAATGAATGTGAGATTCAAATCGCAGCTTCCCTGGGCGCTGGCATTTTCGTTTGCCCGCGCCATTCAGCAACCGGCTCTGGAGATATGGCAGGGACAGGAAACAAATGTTTGGGCGGCACAGAAGGCCCTGTATCATCGCGCCCACTGCAATGGAGCAGCACGCAAAGGTGAATACTCATCGGATATGGAGAAGCAATGACCGGAAGCAAGCACAACCATGAAGGAAACAGTGGTGAAGACAGCGAACCGAATCCAGGTCCTTACTGGAGACGAATGCATCGTGACTGGAGATTCTGGGTAGGAGCTGTCTTCATGGCCGCCGCGCTCGCGATCTATATTCTTAGCGGCGATCTGGCGTGGGTTCCGCGCGGCGTGCCGAGACACTCGCTTCCATAGGGGTTTAAACCATGGATTCTGTCACCATCATTGGTCGTATATTCCGTGTATCCGCCTCCTCAACAATCGGCAGACAATATTTCTTTCGATGTTAAACGCAACGGACGAAAAGGAAGAACAGCATAGAATGCAAATGCAATTGTACCCTTTGCGATTCGAGCCTATCTACCAGTATCGTCTGTGGGGCGGCAGACGGTTGTCTAACTTGCTATCCACACCGCTTCCAGGAGACGGGCCTGTTGGTGAAGCATGGGTGCTCAGCGATCGCGACGATCATCAAAGCCAGATTGCCAATGGGCCGCTCAAGGGGCAAACCATCGGTGAATTGATGGAGAAGTACCATGGCCAACTGATGGGGCGGTTGGCCTCGCGCTTCAGTCGCTTTCCACTGCTTCTCAAATTTCTGGATGCGCGTCAAATGCTTTCTGTCCAGGTGCATCCCAGCGATGCACAGCCAGACCTGATTCCGCCGGGGGAGACCGGGAAGACCGAAGCCTGGGTCGTGATTGAGGCAGGAAATGAAAGCCGGATCTATGCGGGTCTGAAACCGGGTACAACCGGCAGCGACTTGCGGCATTCAATTACCACCGGAACAATCGCGGACCACCTTGTGGATATTGTTCCGAAGCCAGGCGATGCTGTGTTCATTCCTGCCGGAACGGTTCACACTTTGGGTGATGAGGTTGTGGTCTTTGAGATCCAGCAAAACAGCGATGTAACATTTCGCCTTTACGATTGGGGTCATGTCGACGCGAAGACGGGGCAGCCGCGGCCACTTCAGATCGATCAGGCGCTTGCCAGTATCGATTTTGCACACAGCAATGGTGGACTCGTGACTCCCACCGTTGTGAGTACCACTCCAGTGCAGCGCGAAAGACTCTTTGATTGTGAACATTTCCAGTTGTGGCGCCTGCATGGAGAATCGCCGTTTAACATCGGCACTGCGGAGATGCCGCGTGTGCTCGTATGCATCGAAGGGTCGGGGTGGCTCGAAGGCGGCGGCTCCGCATACGGCGTCGATAAGGGCGAAGTATGGCTCTTGCCCGCGGTGGTTGGCAAATGTGAGTTTCACCCCAACAACGCACTGACCTTGTTGGAGATTGCGCTGCCCGAATCGTTTGAAATAGGTCAATAGCAAAAGAGCCGGAGTGTCCGGAAACACCTGGAAGATTGTATGAAGCAAGAGGTGGATGAATGGTGAAGAAGTTAATTGTCTTTGATCTCGATGGAACGCTCGCCGCAAGCAAATCGTCTCTCGATGCCGAGATGGCGTCACTCCTCCATGACCTGCTTGGAGTCGCTAAAGTCGCGATCATCTCCGGAGGCGCATGGCTGCAGTTTGAAAAGCAGGTGCTCTCTCATCTTCCGCAGGATGGCAGACTGACAAAGCTATCGATTCTTCCAACCTGCGGAACGGAGTTCTTTCAATACACCGGAGAGTGGAAGAAGCTCTATTCAGAGGATCTCACTGCGGCAGAAAAGCAGAAGATCGTCAGTTCCCTAAAGAAGGCCACCAAAGACGCAGGCTTCACTGTCGAGAAGACGTGGGGAGAGACCATTGAAGATCGTGGAAGCCAAGTGACATATTCCGCGCTGGGTCAGCAAGCGCCGTTAGAAGAGAAGGAAACATGGGATGCGGATTTCGCCAAGCGGAAGAAAATCAAAACGATTCTCGATACTATGATTCCCGAGTTCTCGGTACGACTCGGTGGCGCGACATCCATTGATGTCACCAAGCCTGGAATCGACAAAGCCTACGGGATCAAGAAGCTTCAAGAGACACTTGGCATTTCCGTGAAAGAAATGATCTATGTAGGAGACGCCCTGTTTGTAGGTGGAAACGACTACCCGGCTGAACAGGCAGGAGTCATATCGATTCCAGTTCGAGGCCCCATTGAGACCAAGCGAGTCATCGAGGCGATCATCGCCTGTATGGACGACGGCGAACAGGCGCGAATCTTTGAGGTGCCAAGTGCGACTCTTTGAGGCGTTGAGATGAACGAATTCAAGATGCGCCGCCTGGGGATGCTTATGGAGCCGGAACCCGGCAACCCGATGGAGGTGGAAGGCGTACTGAATCCAGCGGCCGTTCGCGGCCCCGATGGAAGACTCTATCTCTTTCCGCGGATGGTCGCGAAAGGAAACTACTCGCGCATCGGCATTGCACGGGTGATATTCAACGAAGCCGGCGATCCAACTAGCGTCGAGAGGCTTGGCATAGCGTTGGAGCCGGAGGCGGATTATGAACGGCGGCCCGATGGCAGTGGTGGCTGTGAGGATCCCCGCGTCACATTTGTGGAACGGCTCCAACGCTACATCATGACCTACACCGCATTTTCTCCTCAAGGTCCACGGATCGCTTTGGCCGAATCGCAGGACCTCTTCCACTGGAAGCGTCTCGGCTTGGCAACCTACGCTCACTGGCATGGCGTCGATTTGGGCAACGTGGATGACAAAGACGCGAGCCTCTTTCCTGTTGCAATCCCTAACTCCTCCGGAAAACTGGAACTGGGTATGCTCCACCGTCCGCTCTTTCCGGGCACACGTCCAGAAGAGACCGCCTGTCATCTAATGGCCCGTGAGGTTGATCTTGATCGGGAGAGCATCTGGATCTCTTATTGTCCGCCGGTTTTGAATGGCCGTGAACCAAATCGCCTGGGGCGGTTTACCTCGCACCACAGACTAGCGACTCCAGTCTCGCCTTGGGAACGGCTCAAGATCGGCGCTGGAACCCCGCCTATTCTTACCAAGCACGGCTGGATGATTGTTTACCACGGTGTCAGCGAAGCGACGAGTTCGGACGGCAACGGACATCATCTATGCTATTCGGCCGGGGTAATGATGCTCTCAAAGCAACATCCGCGCGTGGTGCGTTATCGCTCGGTGGAACCGGTGTTGACGCCAGTGCTCCCGCAAGAGCGAGACGGGATCGTCGCCAACGTAGTATTTCCCACCGGCATTGACCAACGCGACGATCTTGGAACGCCGGATCGCTTCGACGTCTACTACGGGATGGCCGACAACCGGATTGGTGTTGCGCGCCTTGACTTGCCCGACCAGATACCGGCAGAGGCAGTCGCCGATGCGCCTGAGGCAAAGGTATAAGTCGCTTGTTACGGAGGAATCAGAACTTTGAAGGAGACCTCTTCGAATAGGCCGACAGAAGGACAGCAGATGAAGAAAGCAACTGGAATCAAATGCGTATTTCTGGATATTGGCGGTGTCCTTCTGACCGACGGCTGGGATCACCTGGCCCGCAGACGGGCGGCGAAGAACTTCACATTGGAGTGGGCCGAGATGGAGACTCGCCATCAGCTCACCTTCGAGATCTTCGAAGAGGGCAAGATCACGCTGGACGAGTATTTGAACCTGGTTGTCTTCCATCGAAAGCGGACGTTCACGCGCAATCGGTTTCGGAGCTATATGTTTGCGCAGTCCAAGGCCTTTCCGGAAATGATCGAGTTTGTTGCTCAACTCAGGCTGAAAATGGGCCTTAAGATTGCGATTGTTAGCAACGAAGCACGTGAGCTGAATGCATACCGAATCGGCAGGTTCAACCTGGATAGGTTGGCTGACTGTTTCATCTCTTCCTGCTTTGTTCACATCCGCAAGCCCGACGTGGAAATTTTCAGGCTTGCTCTGGATATAGTTCAAGTACGGCCAGCAGAGACTGTCTTCATCGACAATACCCCGATGTTCGTTCAGATCGCGGAAGGACTGGGAATTCGAGGCATTCTTCATACAGATTGCAAATCCACGCGATCCAGGCTATCCGATATTGGATTGAATGCAGGATGAACGATGGAGTGTGCGCCTAACATTGTCATTAGTGCTGCCAAATGATTTGCTCCTCTTCCAGCGGCACGGATGCATTGGGATGGCGGGGAATAATGCGTAGCGTGTAGTCACTCGCAGGGCGCGTTGCGGAAACCTGACCTGTATAAGTGAATGCGCCTGGCATCTCTACGCAAGGTGCGGACGCGTTCATCGCTTCGATACAAGAACATTTCGGGTGAGTTGAATCTGCGTAAATCTCAACACTCAGGTGATCTGGAGTGAGGTATCCACAAGCAACATCAGCTTGAAAGAAATGCTGACCGTCGCGTGTCTCAATTCGAACAGCACCAAATCGCACCGTGCTCCAATGCTGCTCGATACCCTGCTGCCAGTGGAGCAATGTTGCGCCAAGTGTGCTGTCCTCCGCTGCGCGCATACTGTAACCGGAAGCTGCGGGCAAATAATAGTTTTCGGTATACTCGCGAATAGCGCGCGTGGCTGAAAACTCTGATGTGAGCCTTGCCATACTCTCGCGAACGCGTCCTAACCACTTCAGCGGAAGGCCTTTGTCATTTCGCTGATAGAACTCTGGAATGACTTCGTTTTCCAATGCAGAATACACGGCTTCTGCCTCCGTGCGATCCCAGGCTGGATCGTCTCCATGTTCGTTGCCGTCGCCGACGGCCCATCCAACTTCAGGAGAGTAAGCCTCAGCCCACCAACCATCCAACTCCGATAGATTCAAACCACCATTGACAAGAACCTTCATGCCACTCGTTCCGCACGCCTCCCAGGGACGGCGCGGTGTGTTGATCCAAAGATCGATTCCGTGAACCATGTGCTGCGCCAGCATCATGTCGTAGTCGGTTAAAAAGACAACTCTCGAACGAACTTCTGGACGTCGAATGAAGTCTTTCCACTTCTTGATCAATGCTTGTCCGGGTAAGTCCTGAGGATGTGCTTTGCCGGCAAGAATCAGCTGTACAGGCCGCTGAGGGTCGGAGAGAAGGTGAACCAGCCGCTCCGGATCAAGCAATAGAAGGTCGGGACGCTTATATGTCGCAAAGCGCCGCGCAAATCCCAGAGTAAGCGCATTTTCGTCGAAGATCCTGTTCGCATCCGATGGGTCACCACCTTCCGCAGCGAGCTGGCGGGCATACCGTTTACGCAACCGGTCAATCAGTGTCTTCCGCTCCGTGGATCGCATCTGCCAGATCTGTTCATTGGTGAGGTTCCGGATGTCATCCTCGACAGCGCGATCTCCGCGCCAGCGCTTTTTGCCGCAGGCAGTCGTCCACAGAGTATCGGCCTCAAGCGAATCCCAGGTCGGTACATGAATGCCATTGGTCACTGAGCCAATCGGAACCTCTATCTGCGGCCAATGCGGAAAGAGCGGCTGAAAGATCTGACGGCTTACTTCCCCATGAAGTTTGCTTACGCCATTCACACGGCCGCTGCCACGAAGAGCGAGATACGCCATGTTGAAGGGCTCCGCACTATCGCTGGGGTTTTGCCTGCCGATCTTTGCCAGTTCGTCAAGCGAGAGGTGGAGTTCATCCTGCGCATAGTGGCCAAGGTATTGCCGAATAAGTTGCGGATCAAAGCGATCAAACCCAGCAGCGACCGCAGTGTGCGTGGTAAAAACATTTCCGGCCCGCGTAACGGCAAGAGCAAGGTCGAACGGCTTCTTGTGCTCTTCCATATAGCAGCGCGCCCGCTCGAGCACCGCAAACGCCGCATGACCTTCATTGAGATGGCAGACTTCCGGTTGCAAGCCAACCGCACGTAGCAGGCGCCATCCACCGATCCCAAGAATGATCTCCTGCTTGAGCCGCATCTCCGCATCGCCACCATAGAGTTCACTGGTGATTCCACGATGTGCGGCTGTGTTTGCGAAATCATTTGTATCGAGCAGGTATAGCTTTGCTCTGCCAACTGTGACCTCCCAGCAGCGCAGCCAGATCAAGGCCCCCGAAAGGTGAATCTGCAGCCGCAGCCACTCACCGTTCTTCTGTCGCAGCGGTCGGATGGGTAGCTGGCCAGGATCGTTGACCGGATAAAATGCCTGCTGGCGGCCTTCCGAATCGAAGTCCTGACGAAAATATCCCTGGCCATAGAGCAGCCCAATTCCAACGACGGGAACACCCAGGTCGCTGGCCGCCTTCATCTGATCGCCGGCCACATTGCCGAGGCCACCCGAATAGATGGGCAACGCTTCACTCAGCATGAACTCCATGCTGAAATAGGCCACTGTTTTGAGTGCTTCGCCTGGATGCTTGAGTTGGAACCAAGCATCTGCCCGATAGGATTCTCGATTGCGTTGAAGAAGGTTGACTAGACGGTTGCGGTACTCCGCATCGCTCAATGCAGCGCTGATCTTCTCTTTCGAAACAGTCTGCAAGATAACCCAGGGATTCTGGGTAGTTTCCCAAAGTTCTGCATCAAGCTCTTTCCATAGCTCGTCAGCGGCATGGTTCCAGGACCAGTGTAGATTGAGCGCCAATTCATTCAGTGCGTCAACACACTCGTCTATGGGCAGTGTCTTTGCTGTCTCTGATTCGCTCAACCCATCCTCCTTGCACAAAACGAAGAAGCAGAGGTCCCAGTTTGTCGAATGGCCTCTGCTTCTTCGTGGTGTTGCTGCCTTAACTGTCGGTGAACATTGCTTTCTCAGGATGTCCCTTGGCCATGGGTGCCGGAGTGATGGAATCGCTGAAATCTTTCGTCCACTGCCAGTTCCTGATTTCCGGCATATCTTCGAGGTGCTCTCGAATATAGTCGTGATGACGATGCAATTCCTGGTTGAAGAAGTTGATTGCGTCCTCGGCCTGCACACGGAGGCGCGGCATGTGCTTCAACGCATCCAGAGCAAGGTGGAACCGGCTCATCTCGTTCAGAACCACCATATCGAACGGCGTTGTGGTTGTTCCTTGATCCATATAGCCATGCACGTGGAAGCGAGCCTCATTGGAACGCCCGTGAACCAAAGTGTGAATGAGCCAGCGATTGTTGTGGAAGGCGAAGATCACCGGCGCCTTCTCGGTAAAGAGCTCATTGAACGACATTTCATCCATACCGTGCGTATGCTTGTCGGGAAACATCAGTGTCATAAGGTCCACAATGTTGACGACTCGCACTTTGATCCCGGGCACGTGTTTCTGCAGCAGCCAGGAGGCCGCGCAGGTCTCGATGGTTGGCACATCGCCGGCGCAGGCCAACACAACATCTGGTTCCGCGCCTTCATCGTTGGTGGCGAACTTCCATGTGGATGCGCCGCGCGAGCAATGCTCCAAAGCTTCGTCCATGTTCAACCATTGAAGTTGCGGCTGTTTTCCGCAGGTGACAACATTCACGTAATCGCGACTGCGCAGGCAATGATCGAAGACGCTCAACAGGCAGTTGGAGTCAGGCGGATAGTACACACGAATCACTTCGCTCCTCCGTGCCAGAGCGTTGTCTACAAATCCGGTCGCCTGATGACTGAATCCGTTATGATCGTTCCGCCAGGCATGACTCGTTAGCAACACATTCAACGACGCGATTGGCTTGCGCCATGCATACTCGTGGCATTGCTCAAGCCATTTCGCATGTTGCGTAACCATGGAATCCACGACCTGCGCAAAGGCTTCGTAGGAGGACCACATTCCGTGGCGGCCAGTTAAAAGATAGCCTTCAAGCCAACCTTCGCAAAGATGCTCGCTCAACACTTCCATGACGCGCCCGTCCGGGCTCAGTTCATCGTCAATCGAGACAAGCTCTGCCATCGAACAGCGCTTGGTGGCCTCAAAGACGGAGTTCAGACGATTGGAATTCGTTTCATCCGGGCAGAACATGCGAAAGTTTGTCAAATTCATCTTAAAGATGTCGCGAAAGAAATCGCCCAGTTTGCGGGGCGCCTCGGCAAGAACTTGACCAGGTCCCGGGATCTCAAGTGCATAACCTGTGAAATCGGGAAGCGCGAGTGTAATCAGCGATCTTCCGCCATTCACATGCGGATTGCCTCCCATGCGGCGGTTACCCGTGGGCGCAAGAGCAGCCAGTTCGTCGATGAACCTGCCGTTCCCATCGAAGAGTTCTTCTGCCTTGTAACTCTTCATCCAGGCTTCAAGAATCTTGAGGTGCTCGGGGTTTTCACGGACTGTTGCGAGCGGGACCTGATGCGCCCGGAAAGTACCTTCGATCGGAATTCCATCGACTTCTTTCGGGCAGGTCCATCCTTTGGGAGTACGGAAGATGATCATTGGCCAAACGGGCTGCTTCTTGAATCCGTTCCTTCTAGCCTCTTCCTGAATCCCTCGAATCTCGGCATAACAATCCTCAAGCGTTTGAGCCAGGAGCTGATGCACGACTTCGGGATCGTCGCCTTCGACAAAGAATGGCTTGTAGCCCCGTCCGACATAAAGGGCTGTCAAGTCTGCGTCGCTCGTGCGTCCCTGGGCCGTTGGCCCCGAGATTTTATAGCCGTTGAGATGAAGAATAGGAAGTACCGCGCCGTCGCGCACCGGATTAACGAAGTTGACAGACTTCCAACTTCCTTCGAGCGGGCAGGTCTCGGACTCGCCATCACCTATCACGCAGGCGACAATCAGATCTGGATTGTCGAAGGCCGCGCCAAATGCATGAACCAGCGAATAGCCGAGTTCACCGCCTTCATGCATTGAATTCGGCACGTGCGGCCCGCAATGACTGGGCACGCCCCCCGGAGTCGAAAACTTGCGAAACATGAGCCGCAGACCGTCTTCATCGTGCGTTATCTCTGGATGCACCTCGGTATAGGAGCCCTCGAGATAGGAGCAGGCATTCAGTGAAGGGCCCCCATGTCCAGGGCCTGAAATGTAGATGATGTCGGCGTCGTGCTCTTTGATCAGCCGATTCAAATGGATGTAGATGAAGTTCTGTCCCGGCGAGGTTCCCCAGTGGCCAAGCAACCTGGGCTTGATCTGTTCTGCCTTGAGCGGGGAGCGAAGCAACGGATTGTCAAACAAGTAAATCTGACCAATGCAAAGATAGTTTGCCGCACGCCAGTAGCGGTTCATTTTGTCGAGCATCTCAGCAGAGAGGGGTCCCTTTGGAACCGGCGCTCTCGCTCCAAGCTTTCCGTCCGCCGCAATTGCAGTGGACAAGGTTACGTCAAAGATGAACCCTGATGAGTTGCCAAACTGATCGAAGTTTTTACTGAAGGGTTTCGGCGTTTCGTCCTTATCAATGCCAATGGGAAGCTCAGTGGTGGTCATCGTAGCATATCCTTTCTCGTTCTCCGCAACTGCTTCCATCTTGGCAACAGCTTCCGGATTTCAGACTGTTTAACTTCGACCGTGATGGAGGCATATCTCAATCAGGCCCATGTTACTTGGCTAGCATCTTGCGGATCGATTGCAACTCTGCCTGGTGCCTTACAGATGCTGCGGGGTACGACATGTTCAATCCCTTGAGCGCGTCAAGAACGATCTGCGAGACGATGAGACGGGCATCGTCTTTATTGTCCGCGGGGACAACATACCAGGGAGCATGATGCGTGCTCGTTGCGCAGAGGCACTCTTCGTAAGCTTTTGCATAGTCCTTCCAGAACTTTCTTTCATGAATATCCGCAAGACTCAACTTCCAGTTCTTTTCCGGATCGTCGATGCGCGCCAGAAACCGCTTCCGCTGCTCATCCTTCGAGATGTGCAAGAATATCTTGACGATGCGTGTGCTGTTTCGGTCAAGGTGCTTCTCGAAATCCACAATCGAGCGATACCTATCCTCCCATTTCGACTTATCATCCTGGATCTGTTTTGACAGCCCTTCGTTGCGAAGCTCTTCCGGATGGACGCGAACAACGAGTACTTCTTCGTAGTAAGAACGATTGAAGATGCCGATGCGGCCACGCTCCGGCAGACGGCACACGGCGCGCCAGAGGAAATCATGTTCCAGTTCTTCGGCGCTAGGTTGCTTGAAGCTAAAGACCTCGCAACCCTGCGGATTGATTCCGGACATGACATGCCGGATCGCACCGTCCTTGCCGGCAGCGTCCATACCCTGAAAGATGAGCAGAAGCGCGTGACGGTTGGATGCGTAATGAAGGTGCTGCAACGCGCTGAGTTCTTTCACGTGCTCTTCAAGCAATTGGTGAGAGTGCTTCTTCGACTTGGTCTGTGCCGGCCCGGTCGTCTGCCACTTGTTCAGGTCGAGCTTCTTGCCTGGCGGTACGTGGTAACTCTTCGAATCAATCATCCCTGTGTCCCTTCAAAGCTGCCTACGCTGCTGGTTTCTTCTTTGCCGCTTCTTCGAAGTGAGTTTCCCGCTCCGCTTCAAGCCAGTCCTGATCCTGCTGGCTCTCTCCGTGAACTCGCTGCTGATAAATCTCGTAAGCCCGTGTAGAGACTGCCAGCGCTTCATCAGCGGATGTGCTAGCTTCGACGGATGGCTTTCTGATTGGATCGAAGATGCGATAGGCAATCAGCTTCAAGCGATCGTTGATGAGTGCCCAGACAAGAGCGTAAGCCCATACGAATCCCGCCCATTTCCATCCGATCGGTGCCATGAATATTCCGTACACAGCAATGAATGTCGCGATCGCCTGTGTACCCACCACTGCAATAAGCAGAATCTTCGCTGGGCGTATCGACCAGAATGGGCCGCGTGTGCGCGTCAAGAAGATGGTCAAATGACCGGCTACGGAAAGCTTGAGGTACATCAATGTCTGGACGGTCAAACGGTCCATGTGGAAGACGCGCTCTCCGAGATAAAACAAGAAAAACGCGGAGACAACGCCAATCACTCCCAGCACGGTGGAGATTGACAGCACAAGCCGCATATTCCAGGTTTCTGGCTTGTTTCGATACAAGACGTTGTCATAGGCAATCGACAGAATCGCCCCATCGTTGAGCAGTGCAATCATCACGATCATGACTGCCGTCACCGGGTAGAAATTGAAGACCAGGATGGATAGCGTCATGAAGAACAGTACGCGCAGCGTCTCTGCGATGCGATAGATGGCGTAGCTGTTCATGCGCTGAAAGATGCGGCGACTCTCCTTGATCGCATCGATGATCACGGAGAGACCTGACGTGAGCAGGACGATCGAGGCTGCCGCTCTGGCTGCGTCAGTTGCGCCGGAGACGGCAATGCCGCAGTCCGCCTTCTTCAGCGCAGGCGCGTCATTCACTCCATCGCCGGTCATCCCGACAATGTGGCCACAGGTCTGCAAAACGTCCATGATATGAAACTTGTGCTCGGGAAAGACCTGCGCAAAGCCGTCCGCCTTCTCGATCTCCTCAACTACCTGCGGAGACTCCTTCTTCTTTGTGTCGCCAAGCGCGTTGGCATCCAGGATATTTGCGCCCAGGCCCAGTTCTTTCGATGTTTCTCGGGCGATCGCAATTTGATCGCCTGTGACCATCTTGATCTTCACGCCCATCTGGACGGCGTTGGCAATGGTCTCTTTGGCATCCGTGCGTGGCGGGTCGGACAAGGGCAGTATGCCGACAAACTTCCATTTGCCTTCCTCATCGGCCCTGGCCACACCTAGTGAGCGGAAGCCGCGGCCGGCAAAGTCAAGGATGGCTTTCTCCGCCGCTGTCTTGACATCGCCTGAATTGGTCGCCATCTGCAGGATGACCTGCGGAGCTCCCTTTGCCACAAAGAACTGTTTCCCGTCCGCGCCTTTGACTGTGGCTTCGGTGCGTTTGTGCACCGGATCGAAGGGCATAAAGTGAAGAACCTGGCAACCTTTCAGTTCCTTGTCATCCTTCAAACCGCCGATTACCGCAAGGTCGATAGTGTCTTTGTCTTCCGCGCGGGAGGCCAGCGCAGCCCAGAGAACGATGTTTCCGGCGGAGATTCCGTCTAAGCAGAACGGATCGCCCAGCGTGAGCTTGTTTTGAGTAAGGGTGCCGGTTTTGTCCGAGCAGAGAACGTCTACACCAGCTAATTCCTCAATGGCTGACAGGCGGGTTACGATCGCTTCCTTCTTGGCGAGCAGGCGTGCGCCGACGGCCATGGTCACCGATAGGACAGTCGGCATGGCGACGGGGATGGCAGCCACCAGGAGCACCAGGCAGAATTCCAGCGTGGTGAGAACCTTGTCTCCGCGGAAGAGGGCGAAGACAAGAATCAAGGCGACCAGCGCTACCGCCAAAACGATCAGATAGTCGCCGATCTTCATCACAGCCTTTTGGAAATGGCTGACTGTGTGGGCTTCCTGCACCAGTTGCGCGGTTTTCCCAAAGTAGGTATTTGCACCGGTGGCATAGACGATTGCGTCGATCTCACCTTGACGGATGATGGAGCCGGAGTAAACAGCGCCGCCGGGCTTGGCGTTGACCGGAAGCGACTCGCCGGTCAGGGCAGACTGATCTACCTCGATGGAATCCCCGTCGAGCAGTCGTGCATCCGCGGGGACGATGTCTCCCAACCGGAGACGAATAACGTCGCCTGGAACCAATTCGCTTGCCTTGGGATCTTCCCACTTGCCATCTCGCTTGACCTTGGCCTTGACCGCCAACCTGGCTTTGAGGGCGGCAATGGCATTCCCCGCCTGGTGTTCTTCCCAGAATCCGACCAGAGCGTTGGAGCACAGCAACAAAAGAATCACGAAGAAATCAAGCCAGTGACGGACAAGGCCGGAGAGGATCACGGCGGCTTCAATCATCCACGGAATCGGACCCCAGAAGTAGGAGAGGAACTTCAGGTATTCGTTGGTCTTCTTTTCCTCGATCTGGTTCGGTCCATACTGCGCCTGACGCTTGACTGCCTCGGCCTGCGTGAGCCCATCGGCCGATGCGCCAAGCTTTTTCATCAACTCCGGCATGGGGAGCGTCTTCAGCGAATCCTTGTCATCCTTGGGATTGGCCTTCTCTGTTTTCGATTCCATTTGAATTCATTCTCCTGCTTCTGCTCTGTCGACCAGGGGTCATTACTGAAATCCGAGCAAGACAACACCGGAACTGGTGATCAGGCCTGATCTTCAGCTTCCAATTCGTGCAGGCCGGGTACCACACCATCTCTTCCATGAAGGGGCTTTCCTGTCGAGCGAAGATAGCCAGCAATGAACGACGGGCGGGGTAGACAGGGCCGAGCAGTGTCGCTCCGGCTAGCGCTATCGCCGGAGGTCAAAGATAGCGGCGTCATTTCACTTTGAAAAGATTGTTCGATTCATGGTCGTAACTTTGCTCCGTGTGCGAGGCCTTTTCAGCAGCCTTTTCGGCAACGCGTTCAATCCGCTTTTCCGCAGTCTCTTCCGAGATGATTGCGTCTTCGAGTTTGTTTGCTTCGGGATTCTCAAATTGTTCCGACATGGTTTTTTCTCCTTTCATCACAATGAACGGTGTTCTTCTCAAGTTCTGGTCAGTTTTGCTCGCCCTTCCAAGTCGCGGAGTTGTTCGAGACTTGCTTCTCGTGAGGTGTCTCTTCTTTGCGCAGCTATTTGCCAACCGAAAACAGAAAACTTGTGTCGGAGCAGTGCGCGGTTCCGATGGAAGCCGCGGCGGCTTGAGATAAGCCGAGAAGCATGCTTATCAGGCTGTGGAAAGACCGAAAATGAGTTTCAGTCCGCTGCCGAACCTGAGCCTGATCAAGATGCCCCGCTAACCATGTTGGCGTTCATCTTATCAGTACATTCCTCACCGGAGCCAATCTGGGATGACTGGGAGTCCTGCGCCCCGGAGACAATAGAGAAGATATCAGGCCAATCGGAGCGCTCAGACAATGATGACCCAAGGCGCTGTTCTTGGATTGGCGCCTGCGAGTGCCGAAGTGTTCTGGGCTGCTCCCGCCTGTTTCTCTATCGAGTTTTCTTGGCAGAACGCTCATTTCTGCCATTTGTTCGCTTCCTCGATGAGTTAGAAAACCGACACCCTGTATGTGAATAATCTTGACGTGACGGGCAATGGAAGCGACACTCGTGCACCGCTTCCTTCAACCGATGGTTTCGGAACAGCATGAAAGACGATTTGTCACCTCACCGTTGATCTATGCGCTCAACTTCGAAATGCCAAACAGGGTAAAGCCAGCGCACAATGCAAGAAAACCAATCAGACCGATCAACGGGAGATGACTGGCCGTCTTCGGCAATGAAGCGACAAGCACGGGCTTCGGCGAGACTGCGGCCGCCTCGACTGGAGGTGCTTGAACAACCTGAGCAGTTTCGACATTGTCGCCACTGGGGCTAACTGCCTCAACCGGTGCAGCCTTCAACACCTCGATTGGTGCGCCGGTCAGAACGATAGGCGTTGACAGCACAACCTCATTGTTTTGCTTGGCTAATTCGATAGCCCTGGGCTTTTCATAGACAAAATGCTCGCCCCATTCGCGACCTGGGTAGAACCAGGCCTTCAGCGATTGCGGCTGGCCGGCGGGAGCTTCCCGAAAAGTCATCACAGTCTTATCTGTAGGCTTCAACCGATAATTCGGGATAGCGAGAATGGTGGTGAACACATGCGTTTCATCCTGGTTAAAGATCTGGACGATGTTGCGGTCCGACATGGAATCCATGAGCTTGAATACGTAGGTTCCCGCAGGCAGAAGATGTTGGCCCACTCCCGGGACCTCAAAAGGTTCGCTGAAGGTAACCGTGGTTTTCTGGTTCCACTCGTCGGCCTTTGCCTTCGGCGCCGCGAGAAAACAGAGCACGGTGAGGCACAGTGCTGTTCCTAGTCCTTTTACAAGTTTCATCTCTCTCCTTTGGTAGATCCGACTCACTTCGATGGCGGTTGTCATACGGACTCTCTATGCTGTCGGCATCACTAAAGAGCGCACGCCGGAGAATCCGGCAGCTAGGGCCGTAGTGTGTTATTCCTGAGCCAGTGTTACGCACCCATGTCCTGATGGATGGCCAGATTTGACCACAGTGGCCACTCTTCTTGTTTCACTTAAGGGCGCGGTTTGTGAGGATTTCCTGTTGATGTCATTCAAAGACCGAGAGAAGAGATTTTGGTTGGGAAATGATGGACATTGGAGACCAGCCCTTCACGTGTTGTGTCGTACCATAAGACAGGTCTATAAAGATTCTCTCCCTGCCTATTTAGGCATACGCTCTTCGCGCCCTGCCAACAACCGTGGCAATCTCCAGTCATCAAAGGCGCCTCGGATCGGGCCTTTCAGTGCGTTTGCAGCATTTCTGCAAAACAGAATCAAAGTCACTCCGTCAACTATCTCTATCTCAGGTGCCCGTATTGGTCGATGCGGCCACCGCGAAAGAAGCGGTGCTGCACCATACTTTGGCCAAGCAGAAAGAGCCCAATTACCAATGCGGCCACCGAGAGAATCCGAACAATCTGCAACCAAGGTGACCTTGGTCTTTGTGGAGCAGAGTCATTCGAATGCATCGCCATCTAAACTGCCCTTCCTGCCTCATGCTGTTGATCTGGTCCTTTGAGCGTTTTTAACGCTTCCGATTTTGCCGTCTGTCGCATGTACGGAATACCCAACTAAATCAGTCAGTGTGTGTAACATACTCCTCCTTGGGTAAATGCCCTCGGAATCATAAGAGCCATCGCTTCTCAGCCGTCAACAAGTTCGATACTTCCCGACTATGACACCTGGCGGACGCAGAAACTGTCCGGTTTTGAACTGAAGGGAGAAGCCATCGCCGGGCTAATCTTTCACACAAGCTAGTCTGAATTCTCGTCAAACGTTGGAGATTCACGCTGAGCATGAGCCCGGCTGGACATTGGGATTTGATTACGTCCGATTTCAGCGAGATTCGCAACGTTGCGTGCCGGAAACTAACTAGCTCGAAGAGAAGAAACTGCTAAGGGTTCGCGCATAATCACCTTGAACAAATAGAGAAGGAGGCGAACGCTGTTCGCATCGAAACTGCGTTGGCCTCCGTGCGGAACAAGTACCGGCACCTTGTGACCTTCTGGACGAACGCGGACGGCGCGTGTAGGCAACCGCGGAGGCAAACTCCTTGACCCGCGGCGTTGTATTACGGCACTCACAATGAGCCACCTGAGCTGCCGATCTCTTTACCACCATTCCATTAAGCTGCTTGAAGGAACCTTCAGCTCTGGATCGGGCTTCGCAGAGCGAAGAAGCAGAAGTGGGCACTGCACGAGTTTGACGACTTTTTCGGCAATTGAGCCAAAAACCAGTGGATGCCAGCCAGAAATTCCGTGAGTGGAGATTACGACCAGATCAATATGCTCACGGTCCACCACTTCCATGATGTTTCCTGCTACATCGTTTCCAACCTCAACACTGGTAGTCACCTTAATTCCTCTGCCAGTTAAAACCGTATGGCACTTCGCCAAATGCCTCTCTGCGTGCTCTCTCGCCTCTTTGAGAAATGACTCTTCTGGAACGAAGTCCGGAAGCGTCGTGGTTGGGAAAAACGGAATGACATTTACAAGATAGAGCTTGGCGCTAAAGTGAAGCGCAAGGTCCGCGGCCATCTCTAAAGCCGCCTGTGAAGATGAGCTAAAGTCAATGGGCAACAGAATATTTGTTGGGATGGAAGGAAACAGATGAGCTTCGGCCATGATGATCTCCTCTAACATTCGAAGTGCAACTCGCAATTATTCTCTCTTGTCGCGAGGACCGAGACTGTTCTCTATTGAGCACTTGGCGCCTGGCTTGAGTAGAAATCGCGCAAGTAGTCACCGTTTAGGCCGTGTCCCCAAATGTTCAGGATCCCCCAACGCAGGAGAGAAGATCTGCATAGGTAAGCGATCCCACAACATACAACATGTAACCAATATCTTGCCTCGAACGTCGACTGCCCGCAGACAAGGGGAAACAAACCATATTGGTACTGAGCGACTCGACTTTCAGCTGACGCCGACATCCAATCGCCCGGTTGTGATTTGAGATAAAGCCTATAATGATCGTGTAAGCGGAAATAGGCAAAGTTTGCTGAAGAAACCGTTAATGATTGGCCTTGCTGCCTTTCTGGCGCTCTGTTCTGCCCCCACGATCCGGGCAGCTGATGTGGATGTCCCCGCGGATTCTGGCCCCTACAGACTGCGCCTCTATCACCTCCACACTGGCGAACACCTCGATGTGGTCTACCGGATTGGTAATGCGTACATTCCGAAGGGCGTTGAAGCATTGGACCATTTCCTCCGCGATCACCGCACCGGCGAGGTGAAAGAATACGACGCGCGGGAATTCGATTTGTTACACGACTTGCTGGCAAAACTCGGACATCCAGACAGCGAGATTGATATTGTCTGCGGGTATCGTACTCCGTGGAGCAATAACTATCTGCGCGAGCATAGCCACGGTGTTGCGCTTCACAGTCAGCACATGGAAGCCAAAGCCATCGACATTCGTATTCCCGGAATTCCTACGGCAAAGGTTCGCGATGCGGCTCTGTCGCTTGGAAGAGGGGGTGTAGGTTACTACGCGCAGTCAGATTTTGTGCATGTAGACGTGGGCCCGGTTCGCCATTGGTAGCTCGCAAATCCGATCGGCGATAAGGCTGCCCCTTTGCCAGCGCATCGTTGAGTGAAGCGTCGTCTCCATAGATGTCGTCGTAGAAATACACGTCGCCGTTCTCTTCCACGATTGCTGTCAGATATGCAATCACGACTGGTACTTGCGTGGTCAGATTCACCTGCTGGTTGTCTGGGCCGGACCGCATGGCGGCCTTAATCTTTTCGAGCGTCCACTTTGGCTGGTCATGCAGCAGCCACTCCGCAAGTTCCGCGGGCTTTTCCACACGAATGCACCCATGACTGAAGTCACGCCGCGACCGATCGAACAACTGTGGGGTCGGAGTACTGTGCAGGTATACCTCATATTCATTGGGGAACATGAATTTGACCAGCCCCAGTGCGTTCGACGGTCCTGGCTTCTGACGAACCAGGAGTCTGCCAGATTCTATCTGTGCCAGTCTCGCGGCGCTGACCGTTCTTCCGCCGACAACCCGCCCATCCTGGTCTGTAGCTTCAAAGCCTTTCCTTGTCAGGTAAAGACGGTCCTTGCGAAGTTTAGGGACGATTTCAGCACGAACAATATCGAGCGGAAGATTCCAATACGGACGAAATACGATGTACTTCATTTCCTTGGCAAAGACCGGCGTCTGATGCCGAAAGGCTTGTCCCACAACAACATTCATCCGCAACGCGATGGTATGGTCGTCTGAGAATACTCGCAACTTGAACCCTGGAATATTTACCGCGACCGGCAATCGCGGATAGTCCGATGGTAGCCATCTCCACCGTTCAAGCGAATCTTCCAACTGAATCACACGATCGCTCAACGGCATGTTCAATTGGCGCAACGTTTCCTTGTCTATCTTGCCGTCAGGGTTCAACCCATGCCGAATTTGAAAGTGCTTAACTCCGTTCACCAGAGGCCCAGCGTAGGTGGTTGTGCTTGGGTTAGATACTGTTCTCTTTGGCCAGTCGCCTAAGAGCCGCAGTCGTTCTTCCAACTGCGCTGCTCCGCTATACGTATCGCGGCGTTTCTCGGTCCGCTGCGGGTCTGGCAACGCGCTGCTGTGGTCTCGGGCCGCAAGCGCTATATAGGCATGCAAGGCGGCCTCTGTGCGCTGGTAGCCGAGATATTGGGGTTCGACTTCGCTCAATATCTCCGGCACGTTACTTCCTGTCAAGACATTTTGCACGATGAACTGCGGCAAGTCGTAGTGCTTCTGTTCAAGATCGATGCCAAATGCAAGGGGCTTCGGGTTCAGCCTGCCGATACGCAAATTGGAGAGATAACGCATGGTTCCGATCGTCAGAGCAGCGTCAAACTGTGCCACAATATCCGCGTTCCCAGACGCAGCCTTAAGAGCAACCAGTCGCGCAGGCCACGACGATGCATCGTAGTCTTCGGGATTGAGCCCCTTTTGCTGACTGTCTTCGAGCGCTGAGATAACCGCCAGCGCCTGGGGTGTCGCTTGCCCTTCGCGCACCCATGCAGGCGTGTAATGAATCGCTTCATACATTGCCTGAACCATCTGCCGGCAATTACCGAAGTTCGCCCGGTGGAGTTCGGGGAGCGTATCAGAAGACGTGATCGCGCGCAATCTATCGGCGACGGCTCCGGAATCCACGGCATTGTGTCCAACATTCGGCAAGGCGCCCGTCGGCAAATGGCAGCCGAGTGCGGACAAACAAAAGAGCAGCGAGAGCACGCACAGTGAGGGTGCGCGCGCAGCACCAAGGCGTGAGCCAAACGCAGAGCTGAGATCGCCTTGAGGCGCCTTGCGATGGGTTAAATGTGAATCCGAAGTATGGGTAAGGGATTCGCGCGCAAATCGTACGCTGACTGCAGGTGCGATCAAAGGACTTGTCCGGTCCGAATCACGCCGGGCGAGTTAGCGCGCCGATGTGCTCGCATGAGAGAGGAGGCTTGCGCAACTACGGCAGTCTGCTGCGCTAGTGTCTTATTCCACCAATTGTCGAAGCCATCGAAGACGCGATTTAGATCTGAATGAAACTGTCGTTCGCCGGGATAATCTCGCGGTGCAAAGGGTAGATCGCCTAAGGGCTTGGATCCTTGATTCAACATCTTGCTCCCATTCCGATCCCGTAATGAGTCCGTGATAGCACGCTAGTAAGACTCACTGAGATCTGCGATCATAAGGCACATCATTCCGATCACCCTGGCTCCGAACGAAGGTGATCTTGCGACCAGGTTCTGCAACGCATCATCAGCTAGTCAGCATTGGTTGGCCATGAACACTGTAGACGCCTGAACAGGCCCCCTCCAGGATCAGGCGTGCGGCATGCACCGTATCCCGCGCGCCATGGACAATTAGCAGATACTTGTCGGTCTTGAGAGCAACTTCATACTTGATGACGCTGTCCTTTGGAATACCGATACTCACGAGGCCCGCTCCGAGTGCGCTGACCCCGCCAACAACAACGGCTCCCTCGAGACCCGCCACAACCCAGCCAACCAACGGGCCGGCGACAAGAATCGGGCCAAGCCCTGGTATGGCGAATGCTGCCGAACCGAACAGCAGCCCCCAGAATCCGCCCCAGAATGCTCCGACAGATCCCCAGTACTTCATCCGGTCACCCGCGTTGTAGTAGCCGACCACATGCTCGTCTGTGTGCGTGCCCCGGCCAGCGATAGAGAGGCTCTTCATATCGAACCCCGCCAATTCAAGCGCTTTGACTGCCTTTTCCGCCTGCTCGTGGGTTTCATATATGGCGACGACTGAATTTGTTGCAGACATTGCATTCTCCATCGTTCTCAAATTGGCAAGAAGGATCGTGAGCCGCAGAATCCATTCGGTCGGAGTCGACGAAATCTTTTCATCGCTTAACCCTGAACACATGCTGAAGGCCTGGACAGCATCGGTAGCCGATTCCGCATGCTTGGAATGATCCTGCCATCGTGAACCGCTGATGATCTGCTCAATTGGATACAGTCATTGCAATTCGACAGAGGGAGAATCGCATTATGTGCATGTGTCTTCACGCTGAAGGTCTGTGCGGAGACAACAATTCTCGTCTTCCGAAAACGCACAGTCAACGGCCTCGCGGCATTTCAAATGATCCTCGTTTAGCGAAGGAGAGTGCTCTTGCTTCTCTGGAAGTCGTTTCTGATCGCCTTTAGTGTTCTCCTGCCACTGATCAATCCGTTCGGATCGGCTCTAGTCTTTTTAGGGTTGGCCGGAGAGGCTCCCCCAAAAGTCTACCGCTCACTGGCGCGCAGAATCGCTATCAATAACATCATCTTTCTCGCGATCATCGAGGTATTGGGTGCGACCATCCTCAAGTTCTTCGGTATATCTCTTCCGATCGTCCAGCTCTCCGGTGGCATTGTCATCGCGGCGATGGGTTGGTCTGTACTGAATGAAAGAGACGCGCGCGCTATTTCCAGAAACAAACAGGAGGAGACCGAAATACGCGACGAAACGAGAAAACAATTCCTGGAACAGGATGCATTCTATCCATTTACATTTCCAGTGACCTCGGGCCCCGGCACACTTGTCGCATTGCTGACGCTCACAGCTCATATCTCGAATCGAGTTGTTTCAAACGATATTGTGGCCCATGTTGGGGTATTTCTTGCTGTTGTCGTTCTCAGCATACTTGTGTTTTTCTGTTATGCGTACGCGCCGAAACTCACCAGGATCATTCCTCCATCGACTGCGCATGGAATCTTGCGTGTAGTTGCTTTTATCTTGTTGTGCATTGGTGTCCAGATCGCATGGAATGGTCTCGCAGTGTTGCTTGCGACGGTAGTCCGTCCCCAAACATGAACAGCATGAGCAGAATTGACCAGAATACGGTCGAGTGCGAATCGTTCAATTGAAGAGGCCAGCAATGCATAGCGAGCTGTAACGCAAGTTATAGAATCTTCCTGGCAATGCGATCGCTCCTGGATTTGCCAAGGAAGACCGATGAGTACGGCGGAGCAATTGAGAAGCGCACCCGGCTGACGCCTTAAGTGGCCGACGCGGTGATCTCTGTGTTGGGGAGCGATGTGTGTGGGAAAGTATCACCCAGAAGCGCTGATGCAAGCCACTCATGCCTATGACCTGACACTACAAGAATATTGGCTGAGGATTGGGCGCACGGAGGAACTCGCGTGGTCGGCGAATATGGCGCAGAACTACAGCGCATTGTCTCGACAGATCGAGGGTGAGATGTTCACTTCACCTCGAATCGACCTTCATTCAAGCTGCGCTTGACGAAACAAAGTGCTTTGCCTTAGCCCCGGCGATCTTTGCTGGCATGTATTATTGACTGCAGCTTCAATGTCGTGAAGTTTCACTCCATTCCTTTACTCTTAGATCCATCCAAATCGGGAACAACACCCACTGGTCCTGTGATCAAATTCCCCCGATCGCTTCGGGGTCTAACAGAGAAATGATTCGGAGTTGTCTTCCAGGAAATGCGTTTTGTTAACTTAGAGTCTGATGGTTCAGATGGGTGAATGAGGCATCCTGCCCTTGATTCAAAAGTAATAGTCGTACAACTGTAGAAGGCGAGGGGGCCGATCTTGCCGCGCTTGCACCACAGCACTCTGTGTTTGCGCTTTACGACCGCCCAATGCGATTGTCAATCTGAAATGCGGGAATAACTGTATCCAATTGAACAGATGGGCAATCGTCCCAGGCCGGAGAATCACACCGAGCGGGCAGGTTCGGCTTCGGTAAACGGCGCGGACCTCTAACGCTTCCTCAGAGCTATCGCAAACAAAGGATTCCGCCTCAGTTCTGAATGCTCGGATACACTGCTGATCGAGTGATGGTCTCACTCAATTTGCATCTGTTTGTAATGGCTTATCGCTGTTCGAGCGCTGCCGGATCGGAAGAAACGAACGTGAATCCGCATCGGAATGTTAATCCGCAATGCGACCAAATCTCAGCTGGGCAATATCGTCAGACCAATCAGCGCCGTCGTTCCAGCTTGAGTCTCGCTGGCGACAGTTTCGATATCTGGTGGCAAAAGTTCTTGACGCACCACGACGTTATCGCCGCGCAGGCTTCTGCACTGATGCAGGCGCATCAACGAGTTAGCGGATCCAGGGAATCTCGTGTCAACCAAGCACTCTGATCAGAAGCGTGTTTTAGAAGCGCACGATAACCAGGTAGCGGTAAAGGCGATCAACTGTGAGCACAAGGAATGAAGTTGCCCCCACATCCGACGCAAAGGCCGTGCAACTGGATCCTGACGTCGTGCCGCATGGACTATCAAGCGATGAAGCGCGATCCCGTCTTGAAAGAGACGGTCCCAATGCAATGCCAGACGCTTCTGCTCATCCACTGCGCAATGCGCTGGCTAAGTTCTGTGCGCCTGTACCCTGGCTGCTTGAAGCGTCCGTCGTACTTGAAATCGTCCTACATAAGTATTACGAAGCCGGAGTCATAGCGGCTCTGCTCCTTTTCAACGCGGCTCTTGCCTACTTCCAGGAAAGCCGCGCCCAGGCAACCCTAGCCGCTCTCAAATCCCGTCTGGCACTCAACGTCTCTGTCCAGCGAGACGGTCAATGGAAGACTTTACCCGCGGCGGAACTGGTTTGCGGCGACCTTGTGAAACTGTCGCTTGGCGGTGTAGTCGCCGCAGATGTGCACCTGACGGATGGGTCGGTTGAGCTCGACCAGTCGATGCTTACAGGCGAATCTCTCCCCATTGATGCAGGCGCTGGCGCGGACACTTTTGCAGGGGCTTTGGTGCGTCGCGGAGAGGCGACTGCCATCGTAACGGCTACGGGTATCCTCACAAAATTCGGACGTACGGCGGAACTCGTTAGATCGGCTCACGTTGTGAGTACTCAGCAAAGGGCCGTCCTTCGAATCATCCGCAATCTGGCGGTCTTCAATTCACTCATCATCGTTGCGATGGGTGCCTACGCGTATCGGCATGCGATGCCGTCCAGCGAGATGATTCCGTTGTTGCTGACCTCGGTCCTTGCCATCATTCCAGTCGCACTGCCGGCAACATTCACGCTTGCGGCTGCGATTGGAGCACGAACTCTCGCCAAGCACGGCGTATTGCCAACAAGGCTTTCGGCTGTTGACGAATCTGCTTCGATCGATGTGTTGTGCTCGGATAAGACTGGAACTTTGACCTGCAATGAACTAAGCGTCACAAGCGTTCGCCCACTGCCTGGATTCGACGAAGCGCAGGTTCTGGGTATGGCGGCTCTGGCAAGTTCTGAAGGAGGTCAGGACCCTGTGGATGCCGCCATTCGACTCGCCGCGTCGCACAAGGCAGCCGCCGGTTTGCCAAAGCTGACCTCTTTTGTTCCGTTCGATCCGGTTAAGAAAACCTCCGAAGCAACCGCAACAACTCCGGAGGGTAATTCCGAGCGAATCATCAAGGGTGCGTTCACTGCGGTTGTCGCACTCACTACCCCTTCTGCAGCCGCTTCCGCTATCGCCGACGAACTCGAGAATCAAGGCTTTCGCGTTTTGGCGGTAGCCGCAGGGCCGTCGGAATCCAACCAGATTATTGGGCTGATTGCCCTCAGCGATCCGCCGCGGACCGACTCGATCTCTCTTATTTCGGAGTTGAAGGATCTCGGCGTGCGCACCATCATGGTCACAGGTGATGCAACCGCTACAGCCGCAATCGTCGCTCAAGCGGTTGGATTGCAGGGAGCAGTTTGTCCGCCTGGAAAGCTGCCCGGCGGAATTGAACCGGAAGACTTCTCGGTCTTTGCCGGTGTTCTTCCGGAGGGCAAATTCGATCTTGTCAAAGCGTTCCAAAGGAACGGGCATACCGTTGGAATGTGTGGAGACGGGGCCAACGACGCGCCTGCGCTGCGCCAGGCACAAATAGGCATTGCGGTCTCGACCGCAACCGACGTAGCCAAATCGGCCGCTGGCGTTGTTCTAACCGAAGCTGGGTTGGGCGGGATTGTCGCTGCCGTAAAAGAAGGCAGAGTCACTTTCCAACGGATTCTTACTTACACGCTCAACTCAGTTCAGAAGAAGATATTTCAAGCGCTCCTGCTGGCGGTTGGTTTGGTCATGACCGGACACGCGGTGCTGACCCCGATGTTGATGGTCATTGTCATGATCACCGGCGACTTCCTTGCCATGTCGCTGACGACTGACAGAGTACGACCATCAAAGATGCCAAACTCCTGGCAGATCGGTCGAATCACAAGTGCAGGAGTGATGCTCGGACTCTGCTTCCTTGCGTTCTCAACAGCAGTTTTGGCGGTTGGCAAATATCAGTTACATCTCGGCATCGAGGCACTTCAAACGCTGACCGTGGTCAGTATTGTTTTTGGCAGTCAGGCCACAACCTATGCCATTCGCGGACGCCAGCATCTCTGGGGTCCGCGCCCCGGCATTTGGCTTGTACTCTCTTCAGTAGCTGATGTCCTTATTATTTCAACTCTCGCGACCTTTGGATTCGCAATGGCTCCATTGCCCATCGCGGTCATAGCCGTCGAGTTTGGCGCTGCCGTTGCCTTCGGTGCGATTCTGAACGTTGTAAAGATTCCAGTCTTTGCGCGTCTTCGCATTTCCTGATTAGCCAAGAAGCATCATGCATCGTTTTCCGGCGCCTGTTTTCAGTCTTGCCGCACGGCCAAGTCGAATGGCACGATTACCCTTTTAGTCAATGCGCAAAGAGCGTACGGGATCGATCGAGGCCGCGCGCCGCGCCGGAATGACGCCGGCGATAGCAGACGCAAGCACAAGCACTCCAATGGCGACGGCCATGACAGGCACGTTCACGCTGGTGATCTCAAAAAGCTGGGACTTGACGTAGCGCACGCAGAAGATTGCCACCGGGATGCCGATGGCGAGGCCGGCGACGGTCTGCAGCATGGCTCCGCGCATGACTGCTGCGATGACGCGGCTGCGGGCTGCTCCCAGAGCCATGCGGATTCCGATCTCCGGCGTGCGGCGGACGACGGTATAGGCCGTGACGCCATAAAGACCGATGGCGGCGAGCAGAAGCGCCAGCAGACCGAAAAGTGAAGTGAGTCGCGCGATCAGCCGCTCCGAGACGAAGCGGTCGTCAATCTGCTGCTGGAATGTTTGGAATTTCACCATAGTAAGGTTGGGATTGATGCTGGCTAGCGTGTCACCGGCGATTTTTTCAAAGCCGGGAATAGGGCGGCTGGTCTGGATCACGAGCGCGCCTGCGTACATGGATTGGTCCTTGTCGATGGAAAAGAAGGGATCGTTGGCGCTGCCGGCGAGTTGGGTGAGCGGCAGAAAATACATGGCGTGGTTCTTCCAGTAGACGCTGGTATAGGTCGTGTCTTCCGCCACGCCGACGATCTCATGCGCTCCATCCATGCCGGCGCGGCCGGGACCGGAAAAGCCAAAGCGATGGCCGATGGGATTGCGGTTGCCGAGGAACTGTTTGACGAATTCCAGGTTGACGACGGCGACAGGCGGAGCATTTTGCGTGTCTTGCCGCGTGAAGCCGCGGCCCATCACGATGTGGGTGCCGACGGAGTCGAAGTACTCCGGGGTGCCCTTTACCCAGGATGCGTTTTTGTTTATGTCTGGTTCGCCTTGAACCTTTACGCCAGAGCTCCAGTTGTTCGATTCCATGGGCGTGTACGTGGAGAGGCCGACTTTGAGAACTCCTGGAACCGCGTGGAAGCGGTCAACGATGGTCTGGTAGAGGGGCTCGACTTCCGTGTTCTTGTAGCCGGCCGATTGCGGATTGATGTGCGCGATGTAGCGATTCGTTGCATCCAGTTTCATGTCCAGGTTCTCGGCCTTGTTGAGGCTCTGGGCAAAGAGGCCCGCGGCAACGAGCAGCACGAGGGAGAGCGCGGCCTGCAGGACGACGAGCGAACGCTGCAGCAAGGACGCTCCGTGGGCAGTGGTGCGAGCGTTGGAGCGCAAGGCTTCAGCGGGCTGCGTACGCGCAGCCATCAGCGCCGGCGCCAGGCCGAAGAGAATACCTGTGACGAGCGAAAGCGCAAAGGCAAAGCCGATGACCACGGGCGATGGCGAAGCGGTGACCGGCATGTTCTGCCGATGAGGAAAGGCAAGCACCAGCAGTGCGTGCGCTCCGAAAAAGGAGACGGCAAGGCCGAGCAGGCCACCCATCCCCGAGAGAAGAACACTTTCCGTTAGAAGCTGGCGCACGATACGGCTGCGCTGCGCGCCAAGTGCGGAGCGGATGGAAAGCTCGGCGCGGCGGCTCATGCCGCGCACCAGCAACAGGTTGGCGATATTGGCGCAGGCCACCAGAAGGACCAGCGCGGCGATCCACTGCAGCAGCTTCAGGTGGTCCTTGTAGCCGTCCTGCATGTTCTGGATGCCGCCGCCTCCGGGTGTGAGCACCACATGGGTGAGTGGGCCACTACAGAATGCCGCGTTCAGTTCGCGCCAGTTGCTGCTGCGCTTCTTTGAGCTGGCGTTCGGCACGGCGCATATGCTTGCGCTTGATTGGATCGAGCTTTCAGTCAATTGTCAAACGGGTGTTCATGGCTGCCTGCTCAGCTTATTGCTGGACGAATTGCTTCCTTCAGGCGGCTGAGAAACCCGGAGTATCGTTTAGGTGACCAATAATAGGAAAGTGCTTGAAGGCGCGACTGCCCATTCGCTCAAACGTTCGTCATTCCAGCGATTGGCTGCCGTCTGAAAATCCCGCAGAAAGACAGCCGGGCGAAACTGCTCCGCGCAGCTATCGAGGGAACCGAAAATTCGGGGGAAGTCGCGGGCGAGGATTAGGCGGCGGAATTGGATCGGAAGGTGGCGACGGTGGAATAAGGTGCTGTGAAGCTTGAGAAGAATGCGCAAGGGCTTGATGGACGATTCTTGCATCGGGCCGGGGAGGAAGCTGAGGAAATGGGTCGGAAGGTGGCGAAGGTGGAATAAGGTGCTGTGAAGCTAGAGAAGAATGCGCAAGCGCTTGATGGACGATTCTTGCATCGGGCCGGGGAGGAAGCTGAGGAAATGGATCGGAGGGTGGCGAAGGTGGAATAAGGTGCTGTGAAGCTAGAGAAGAATGCGCAAGCGCTTGATGGACGATTCTTGCATCGGGCCGGGGAGGAAGCTGAGGAAATGGATCGGAGGGTGGCGAAGGTGGAATAAGGTGCTGTGAAGCTAGAGAAGAATGCGCAAGCGCTTGATGGACGATTCTTGCATCGGGCCGGGGAGGAAGCTGAGGAAATGGGTCGGAAGGTGGCGAAGGTGGAATAAGGTGCTGTGAAGCTAGAGAAGAATGCGCAAGCGCTTGATGGACGATTCTTGCATCGGGCCGGGGAGGAAGCTGAGGAAATGGATCGGAAGGTGGCGCATGTTTAGCAGGACGCGGAGGGCGTTGCTGAGCATGAAAAGCTTGGGGGACTATTCTTGAATCAGTCTGGGAGGGATGCTTCGCTCGCAGTAGGTTAATCCGCCTATGTTGAATAAAGTCCAGGTAACAGTCATAGTAGCCTTGGGCAACGGCCAAGGCCAGATAGCGGCCTAACAACTGTGCGCCTCCCTTAGGCATCTGACCGATGCACGATGGCTTTATCGGAGCCGGACCAGGAAAATCTTCCCATTCGAACAACTCACTGGCCAACCTCTCGTAGCTACCTTTGTAACCATTATTCAAAGCAACCTTGATGTTTTCTGGCAACTTCTTATTCAGGACTTCGATTTGCTCGGTGCACCTCTGATTGACGTTGGTCGCTCTGAGTTCCAGCTCGGTGAGTAGCCAGCCGATGTTGCTCAGATTGGCAGCTATACTGGACGAAGCTTTTCGCAGTTTCCATACCGTAACAGGAAACGCTACCAAGTCGTCGTAACTGTCAAGATTTGCCGGCATGCCCGCCACAATCTTCCCCGCCAGAATGTACTGCTCAACTGCCGTAGTTAGGCCCTCAATGGCCTTCCGATCATTGATCAGGAGCTTGTTCGCCATGCCCAATAACTCGTCCGTTCTCTCCACCGCCATTCGATGCGCCTTGTTTTGTCCGAGGTCAGTGGCTCCCGAGATCACCTTGGAGAGCACCGAGCCCAAAATGGGTATAGGTATTTCATTCATAAGACTGGTGATCAACGTCTCTGCTACGGTGATGGCCTGGGCGACGAGTTCAGGCTTGTTGGCCCACATTCCTCTCAACTCCGTTGCGAAGTATCCCTTGGCAGACGCCAAGGACTCTCCACTGAAGGATGATTTGATGCTGGCAAAAGTGTCGGAAGCCAGACGGAGTTTTTCATCGGCCACCCGACGCACCGTACCGAAACCGAGACCGCTAATCTGGTCAAGCTTTTCTCGAATACCTGCATCGAACTGATCTTCATACTTCTTGATCAGGGCAAGGCTAATCTGCTCGACAGCTTTCTGCGGGGGCGAATAGGGCTTGGGGACCAATCGCATGAAGATTCCTTTCACAATGGGTAAGATAGCGAAGAGTTGCGAGAACACACCGCTCTTCGAAGAAACTCAAGAGAGTTTCTCCAAACTGCTGACAAATTATATAGCAGTGTAATCGCGTTGGGGGCGCTTGGTAGTCCGTGGTGTGACGCCAACCACCGTGCTGGAAAAGAAGGATGGGCAGCCTTTCCCTTGATCGTCGAAATCACACTCCTACCTTTCGCTTCGGATTTTGGATGTCGAAAGAATCGAGGAGCTGCTTCCTGTCGAAAAATGAAGGCGCTCTATGGAAGCCGAGTGAATGTAGCGCGAAACTGCAGCGTTCAAGGTGGCGCAACCTTGCGCGGAGCACACCGGGGTATATTCATTCTGGTTTCGCTCTAAGGCATCGGTTCCACCACCGGCCGAACTCTTTCGGCGCTGGCGATGTGGGCGGCTACAGTTGAAGCGGCATTCCAGGTGGTGTAAGGCCCAACTTTGACCACATACCAGTCCTGGCCGCCGACGCCTTTGGCGCGCACTAGCCTGGCGTGGTAACCAAGGCTGTCCAGGTCGTCGGCCATCTCCTGCGCGGAGGTCTTGCCGGTAAAAGAGCAGACACGGATAGCCAATGGCACTCCCTCGCTGGAGGTATCGCCCGGCCCTACCGATCGAGCCGCGACCATGTCGGGCTTCGCTGTCAAGGGCGTTCCAGTTTCGGAGGAAGGCGTCGTCGAACTGGCCTGACTGGCAGGGGGCAAGGCGGGCGGTCGCGGAGATTCGGGCGGCGCTGCGGAGAGAGTAATGATCCTTGCCGGTAGAAGCGCGGCGCCTCCCAGCGCTTGATCGTCTTCGTTCTCCGGCGCTGTGAGTTCCGCATCCTCGGCCGCTACTGCGGGGATTGTCGCGGAAGGCTGCGTCTTGGCTACGACGGGCACGGCGACCGCTCCACCCGCATAGAGCGAAGCCCAAAGCAGCCCGGAGGCCAATCCGGCGGCAAAGAAAAACACGGAGGCGGCAACAATGCAGGCCAACGCGCCAATGGCCCGCCCGCGGCTTATCGAAAGTTGGATTCTCTCGCTCATGGCACTTCAACAGTAAATTGACCTGGAGATGTGATTTGGATAACTCCACCCCAGTTACACATCAGTTTGGAACTGGAATCGAGGGCCGGCGTGTTGCCGATCAGCACCGTGGGCGCGCCAGGGACCCAGGGTGCTGAGGTAACAGGCACGCAGGGCATCGGAGTCAGCACGCCCAGCGCCGCCGTTGTTGCCGCGGCCACGGTAGGATTGGAGGGCGATGAGCACATGCCGAAGGGTGGAATGTTGACAATCGGTGCATTGTCCATGATGGTGGCAGCGGGAACACCGCCTGTCATGACGAGTTTGCTGGGAAGCACCACCAGGGAGGAAGGCGCGACGCCAAAGCTGCACATCATCATTGCCCCCATACAAACTTGTTGCGCCATCGAGTGCCTCCTTTACTTCCGCCAGGTTAATGCGGAGGAATCAATTGATCTTTACGATACCGCCCTTGACCGTGAGCATGCTACCGCCATCGACGGTTTGCATGTTTGCAGCCTTGTTCGTAAGTGTTGTGCCGGCGTTATTGGTCATATCGGTGCCCGACTTGTTCGTCAGCGAAGTGCCCGCGCTGTTGGCGAAATCCTTGCCCGACTTGAAACTGATGGAACCATCCGCCTGGATGGTCAGATTGCCGCTTATTTTGATGGTGCAGTCGCCGGAGATGGTGGACTTGTAGTTCCCCTGGTTGGTGTGTGCTTCATCCCCGGTGACATTGAGGGTTCTGGCGCCCTTGACAGTGAGAGCGTCGTTATTGAGCACGTTGATGTTCAAATCCTTCTCCGCCTGGAGGAAGACCTCCTCTGACCCGGCCTTGTCTTCAAAGCGCAATTCATTGAATCCTGCCCCTCCCTTTGAGGAGCTGGTCTTGATTGTGCTGCGTGTCTGGTTGTCGGGCAGGGCGTAGGGGACCTGCTGCTGGGCGTTGTATACGCAGCCGGTGATTAAAGGGCGGTCGGGATTTCCCTCCAGGAAGGAGACCACCACTTCTTGGCCAATCCGCGGTATGAAGCTGCTGCCCCATTGATTGCCGGCCCATCCCTGCGCCACGCGAACCCAACAGGAGCTCTTTTCGTTTGTACCGCCGACTTGATCCCAGTGGAACTGCACCACGACGCGCCCGTATTGATCTGTCCATATTTCTTCGCCGGTCTTGCCTACAACGATTGCTGTCTGGGTGCCGGCAATCGTCGGTCGGGGAGCCAGTCGCGGCGGCCTGAATGTTGTGGAGACGGGAAAAGCCTCGAAAGAGTTGGTGTACTCGCTTTGCGCTCCGCGCACCGTGATCCGGCGCAGGACATAATCGGTGTTCAATTCGGTACGATAGTGGCCGATGAGCGTGAAATGCGCGCCGGCATGGAAAGCACGGCAATGGCTGCTGCCACGCAAGACCTTGGCCTCCGTCTGCAACTCCGCCAGCCGGCGGCTCACCACGGTTTCACCGTTGCTCTGCGTTGTGTAAAGGCCAGGGTAGTCGTAAACCGAAGGCGTCGATTGGCTGCCGCTGGCCGTGGCCAACAGTTGCGTGGCGGGTATGGTGAAGTTGAAGTCGTCGCTCTTGTACTCGTTTACCGTAACGTTCTGCTCCAGCGAGCACTGCACCACCGCATCGTCGGAATCGTAACTTTCACCCGTCGAAGTGTAACGCGCGGCGCTCAGACCGGAACAGGAAGCCCAGGAGTTGGCATTGTCGACCAAGACCATGGTGTGACTGGAGGCATCGTGGGTGAAGTAGTACGAAATCCCTTCTTCTTCCAGCAGGCGGCTGACGAAACAGAAAGCCGTCTCGCGATACTGCACGCAAAACTCGCGGGCATCCAGCCTGGATGAGGTCTTGTCGCTGAAGGCGCTGAAGCCAAGAGAGGAGAAGACCTCTTTGACGATCTCCAGGCTATTCTTGTTTTGAAAGATGCGGCACCCTGCGCTCATGGTAAGCATCCAGAGCCAGGGGCGCAGTTCGGCCAGATAGGTGACGAAACGCTTGTCACGACCCGCCTGCACAAAGCGGCTTACAACGCCGTTGACGTATTGAAAGCTTCCATCCGAACATTGAATCTGCAGGGTTGCCGATTTCCCGATTACTTGCGTGAAATCGAGAGACGGGTCCTCCGAGTAGAGCTCGAGATTGTAGAGGAAGAGGTCCGATATGCCTTCGCTGCCGCTATAACTGCGCACCAGGAGCTTGTTCTCGCCCAGTGGCGTAATGATCCGGACCCGCAGAGACATTTGCTCAAAGCTGCCCATTCTCAGTTCTCTCCGTTGGCTGACGCCCGGTCGGCTTGAGCTGCCGGTGCATGAGGCGTCGCACTGCTCTTTAACCAACTCATCCAGCCAAGCCTCAGTCCACCGTGCACAGATGCGGCTTCCGGGCTGCTTTGCAAACGGGCTTCCGGTATGTGATCGCTGCGCAGCACCAGTTTCAACGAGAAGTCGATTTCATCGCCCAGGTAGAAACGAATCATGTCCTGCAAGCCGCGCAGACGTTCCCCCTGTGGCAAGAAACTCAAGTAGGTCTCCAGGTCCAACGGACCCAGGCGAATCACCACGCCCGCACTCTGCTCCCAAATGCGCTTGCCAAGGATTGCGCTTTCACCGAGAACATGGTTGCACCCCAGCTTTGTCCCCAGGCGTGTGCATTGCTCGTCGGCCAATTCCAGCCAAGCTCCGCAAAACTCTTCGATTTCTACGGGAATCCGATAATAGTCACTTAACAGCGAGGCCAAGCCACTGGACGAGCGAGTGTGATGAGCCAGCAGTCCACTGTAATAGAGCAGCGCGCGATCGGGAATCGCCATGCGGTTGCGCATCGCCGATTCTGGATCGCGGCCCAAACCGAAGAGCGCGTAAAGATGGTTGGCCATCAGGCTCTCAGAGGGGCTCTTCCCTCCCAGTTCCGGACGATGCAAGGTGCGAACGCGATAAATGAGCTGGATCAGCCGGTGATTGAAAATGTCCAGGAAGTCGCGCAACGCGCTGCGCCGATTCCTCGGAAGTGTCTCTGTGTAGACGGCGGGAAGTGGGCCATGCGCGCCTGCCAAGCCGAGAAAGTTCACCACCATCTCTGCGGGATGGCCTTCCTTGGCCGGCAGAATTTCTTCGATATCCGCACCGGGAAACTCGAGTCCCATGTGCGAGCGGAAGCGAACCGGCAGCGTTCGCGCCTCACTGCCCTTGCCCTCCGGGGCATAAAGCAGGGCAAGCAAGCGCACTGCCTGAAAGAAGCTGAAGGAGCTGCCGCACGCAAACAGACGTTCGCTTGGAGTGGCGCCTGAACCCCAGCGCAAAATGCGGGCAGCCTTCACGGCAGCGGAGGGCTCGTTCATAGCATCTCCCGGCCTCCGGCCATCGGCGCCCAGCGCTTCCAGGTTCCGTCGCGGACTTGCAGACAGGCCGCCACCTGGGTAAAGGTATTCGCCGCCGTGTAAAGTCCCAAAAAGTGCCGCAAGACAGCGGCCAACATCAGCGCGCTGCCGCCGCTGTACATGTTCCCATCGAATGTGAAGGTAAACTCCGTACCTCTGCGGAATCCGCGCCAGCCCTCGGCGCTGGAACGCCATAGGACTTTGCGGGTGCGCATGGCGCTGATTCCATCGATCTCCTGCTCGACCGCAGCGCGGTCCCTGAGTGCGTAAAGGCGGAGAATCTCCTTGAGAGCAAGCAGCCCATCGCCCTCCATGCCGATCGAGGCGGAATTGAGCGACAGGCTGGAGACCAAACGCCAAAGGGCGCTTCCATCCAGCGGAGGATAGAGCGGAGTTGTCGGTTTGCCCAAACAGCTGATCTGCAAGACCGGGGTTGCATCCTCGATGTTCAGCAGCGCCCGATCGGGCATCTGACTGGCCAGCCAGCGATTGGTGCACAGTGTGTGCGCAAATACGGTCTGGTCGGAGACTGCCGTCGGAACGAAGGCCTGATCGACAAAAGAGAGGTAAAGATCCGTTCCGCGCAAGCCGTCCTGCTCGGCCGCCACGCGCCTAGCCTTCCAGAATGCCTGCGGTGCGTTGTCCTTTCCGTTTTGACGGAAGGAGAAGAAGGGTTGGTAGAGTTGCGAGCCTGCCGCAGGGTTGGCCGATCCCGAAACCGAAAGGATGGAATGAATCTCGGTGGTGGCCACACGACGGATGTCTGCGATAAGACGGTATTCGAGCTGCATGTGGTCAAGCCGGATCGGTTCGCTGGTCTTCTGGAAGAGGTTGATAACCGGCGTGCATCCCAGGCGGAAATTGCGTGCGTGAATGTTCGGCTTGGAGCGGGGCAGGTCATCGAGCAAAAACAGGATGTCGAGCGTATCCGTGGAGGCCGCGCCGCTAACGGCACATCTCCGGCGATCCAGATTCTGCACGTCGAAGAAGAGAAACTTCTTGGGGAAGTTGAAATACTCCTGAAGCAAGCGATAGCCGGGCAGCGCGTTCGATGGATAAGGGAGGACAGCTTCTTCCGGCAGAAAGCCGACCTCACGCAGCGCGCCGACGCCCAAAGAAACCGGTTTGTCCTCGACCGGACCCGCCAGCAGCACATCGATTGTATTGGCGAAAAGCAACTCCCACAATTTGCCCGTCAGTTCCGGAGGCCCATCGATGTAGAAGCGGAGAGAAGGGAGGAACTCGGGGTTGCTCAGTAAATCTTCGCGCCCGTGAAGACGAATACGCAGAACTGCGGCTGCCTTGCCGACGCCGTACTGGTCGCCCGATTCAATGGTCGCTTCGGTCACGGTTACCGGCCAAAGCACGGTATCGAAGCAGGTTCGGAATCGGCAGGTGACGCCGGCCGGATCCTGAGCGAAGAGCGCGGTCTGCTTTCGAATCGGAAAGCCTTCGGTCAGCCCTTTGATCGTCGCGCCCACATCGAAACAAGCAACTGCCATCGGGGGCAGTGGTTGTGTCAACTGGGGATACAAAGCATCCAGCAAGGTTCCGGTGAGGTCGGGGAACTCGGCGTGCATCTGTCGTTGCAGCCGGGCAGTCAAAAAGGCGAATGACTCGATCAGCCGCTCCACATGCGGATCTGCGGATTCGCCTTGCTGCATCTCCAGGCGCGCGGCAATCTTTCTGTTCTCTTGCGCGAAGACGCGTCCGGCGTCGCGCAAATAGCTCAGCTCATCGAAGTAATAGCGTAGGAAGTCCTCGTTTTCGCGCATTCGATCGTCAAGTCACTCCCGCAGGTAGTGCAACCCGGGCCTTCCGCTCCCCATCATAGATGGTCCTCTGTACAAGAACAAAGCGAGGAGATCTAAAGAAACTGCATATCGGCGGGTTCATCGATCGGCATTGAGCCTCGCGACTTCGGCTACAGAAGAACGTGGCTGCCTCCCAAACCTGACGCGTGCAGATCCGGGCCCCTGCGACAGTCCTTCGTTCCCCGGCTGGAAGTCGGCACGCCCCACAGGGAGTGGCGCCTTTGCAGAGCCTGACCGGGCCACAGCAACTCCGATTTCACTCCATGATCGGCAACTCGCGATTCCGAACTTGAGATCGCACTTCCTGGGCCGGGAAAAGGGTGACTGCGCCGCCATGCCGACGCAAGCTCACCGGAAAATTGACCGGATGATCGATCCTGTTAAGCCGTACTAAACCGCGCAATGTGCCCGTGAGCGCCGCTGGATCGTCTTCCACTGCGTGCAAATCCAGTTTTGGCTCCTGCAGGCGCGGCTCGAAGGAAGCGATCTTGCCGACAATTGTGCGGCAAAGCAAAGCCACATCCACTGGGTTGGAGCTAGACAGCGCCGACAGCGCCGGCAAGCCGAAGTCCAGCACTGTTTGCGGCTCCGAGAGAGGTTCCCAATTCAAAATGGCCTGCGGCCGTGGCGGCAGCCGTGTATTCAGAAGATTATCAATCTCCTTCTGAATCGATTCCAGAAGCAGCGATAACTCCTGAATTCTGTACGGCTCCCCCACGCGCGCATCGTCCAACTCTTCGTTGAAGCGGTCAAAGAGTGGGACTGGCAGGCCGGTGACGATCTCCTTTAGCATCCCTAGGAGGGCGAGTTGGTGGCGAGATTCCATTTTGCCGCGGTATTGCCGGAGTCTGTCACTTCCGACTTCTGCGCGACATAGGCCCATGAGATGGCGGTGTAATTGAAGGTAACGGTCTCCTGCGGCTTTCCGCCGCCGCCGCCGCCGATCGAGACCGAGGAAATGAGCGCGTTTTTCAGCTCGAATACGGCGAACTTGGTCACCTTTCCAGCGTCGTTCTGGCCCACGGTGATTTTGACAGTGGCAATGGGCTTGGCCTGATTGCAATAGTCGATCAGCTGGCAAGTGGCGAGATCGACATACTTGGAAACGGCGAAGTCCTGGTGATTTGGCTTGCCAGAAGTGCGCTTGGTATTGCTCTGGTCGCCGGTAATCTGCTGGGCCACACCATGACTAAATGAGAGGAGCTCTATCATGCCAACATAGTCGGTGAGCTGGCATTCGCCCTTGATACTGGCCGAGCTGAGATCGAGAATCAATACGTCCATGCAAATTCTCCTGGTTCTGTCATTTCAATTGCCATCGATTCCCTTGCAAAGTGGAACTCACTTGGCCGGGGGTGGAAGTTCGGCCACTAAACGAAGTGAGACCGTCAACTCGTCCAACTGGAAGTGCGGCTTGAGGAAGGCGATGGCCTTGTAGGCTCCCACCTTGTCTGGTATTTCACTGACGTCCACGCGCGCTTCGCGCAGTGGATATCGTGCCTTGACATCCTGCGGCGCATCGTCGATGAGCAGGACATATTGCGAGATCCAGCGATTCAGGAAGTTTTGCACATTGTCCCGGGTCAGGAATGAGCCGACCTTGTCGCGCATCATGACCTTCATATAGTGGGCGAACCGCGAAGAGGCTAGAATATACGGCAGCATCGACGAGATATTCGCATTGCGGTTTGCCGAACTGAGGTTGTACTTCTTCGGCTTGTTGGTGGTCTGCCCGCCAAAGAAGGTCGCATAATCGGTTCCCTTGCAGTGGCAAAGAGCCAGGAATCCGAGATCGTTCAACTCTTTCTCGCGGCGATCGGTGATAGCGGTTTCGGTGGGGCATTTGAACGCGATATCGCCGTTGTCGGATTTGAAGGTGTAGATGGGCAGATCGCTGACCAGACCTCCGCCCTCGGCTCCGCGTATGGCGGCGCACCAACGGTATTTGGCGAAGGCGTCCGTGATGCGCGCGCCCAGCACAAAAGCAGGATTGCCCCACAGATAATTCTTGTGGTCTTCCTCGCGGCCGTTGAGCCGTTCGGAGTAATCCAGGCCTTCTACCGGCTTGGTCTTGGGACCGTACGGATAGCGGACCATCACACGCGGCAGAGTCAAGGTCACGTAGCGGGAGTCTTCGCTGTCGCGGAAAGAGCGCCACTTGATCAATTCCGAACTTTCGAAGAGCTTGGAAAGATCGCGCGGCTTGTTCAACTCCAGGTAGCTTGACCAGTCGAACAGATCGGGGCTGGCCGCCGCGATAAACGGAGCATGCGCTGCCGCCGCCACACCCGAGATCCCGGTGAGCGTGGCAACATCCTGCGGGTCGCGTCCGAAAGAGTAATCCCCAATCAGCACGCTAAACGGGCTGCCGCCGTAGGTTCCGTACTCTTCCTCGTAGACCTGCTTGAACAGCGCGCTCTGATCGAATTCGACCGCATTCTCTATATCTTTGACCAGTTCGCCCTTGGAGACATTCAGCACCCGGATCTTGAGGTGCGTCCCCGTCTCCGATTTGTCCACCAGGTAGTGCAGACCGCGCCACGAAGCCTCCAGCGCCTGAAACTCCTCGGCGTGCAGGATCTGGTCAAGTTGTAGCTGAATCACCTCGTCGATTTGCGCGATGCGTGTCTTGATAGCCGCGGTGATATCCGAAGTGTCGCCTTCGAGCACTTTCTGCATGCGGTCGGCCAGGGCAGGCTGTCCGGCGAACCTTGCCGCCAGTGTCTCTTCCGGATTCTCGTACCAGCTTTTTAACGTGGCCTGGTAATAGGGGTCGAAGCTGACCTGCTCGAAAAATTCCCGCACCAGGTTCTGGGCGTCCCGCATGCGTTCCTGCTGAATCGCCTCCAACCGCTTCAATTCTTCTCCGGACTTTCCGCTCAGATCGGTTCTTACGATGCCGCTGTCGGCAACAATCCTAGCGAGAAAGCCGTTGTTCCCTTCCATCGTTTCCGGCATTCTTCTCTCTCCTTGCTCAGAACACAGAGTTGCTCTTACTGCCCATGCTTCGGAATGGATCTGACGATTCGCGCCGAAATGGATTCGCGCTTCATCGACGGAGGTTCCGCATCCCCTTGGCTACTTACCGCTCCCGTTCTGCAATTGCTTCGCATCCTTGGGCTGCGGATAGGTGGCAACATCCAAAGTGAGATCGGCAGGCTTGTCGGGGCTGTTCATGGCGGATTTCAACTCGGCAGCAAGTTTGTCGTTGCTATCGAGTTTGCTCAACAGATCCGTCAAGCGGGTGCGCGCCTCGAAGAGCGTATTCAACTCCGGAGTGTGACGGATTGCCCAAAGCGGATGGAACATGTACAGTGGATCTTCGCCGAGCAGCTTGAAAAGCAGTGCATCCAGCGGTTTGGTGCGATCGAGCTTTGGCGACGCTTCGGCGCCCAATTCCACGGACAGTTTGGGAGTTTCCGCGCTGCCATCGGCTTGCGCCCGCATCAAGTTATCGACTTGGATTGACAATCTTGGATCGATCTTGGCAAAGACCTCGCGGAACGAGTCCCGATCAACCTCAACAAACTGGCGGTCGCGCAACTTTGGGAGCGTCTTGCCCTCAGGCAACTGTCCGGAAAGACCAGACAGAACCCCGACCACGAGCGGTAACTCTTTAACCTCAAAGGCGTCACCTATTTGTACATCGTATGTGATTTGAACCCGTGGCGGGCGCACACGGTCTAGTTTGTGCTGAATGCTCTCTGCCATCAAGGAACCCCTTTTCTGCCGGTGAGATCTTGCACTCCGGAGATACAGCCGATTCCAAGCCAAAAAGGGTAAAATACCCCTGAGTCCTTCGCGAAAAGAACCAGAGTCAAAACAGGATTCTCACAGGCAATGCGAAGTCTAGCATAATTACTTAGGAGTTACCATGAATAAATTATCTTGGCGGAAGCTTTCGAAATGCCGGCTGTTTTTCATAACGCCACCGGCCTCAACAGGTTGCGATTCGCCGTCTTAGAGCGGTTCCACCATTCACGTGCCCGTTGTGGTTCTTCGAAAGGTGGCTCTCTCTTGAAGAAAAGCTGCATTAGATCGGTGGTTCCCTGGTACAGCAATTGTGGAGCCGCTCTGAGCTGACAGCAGGGCCTGTTTCATATCGGTCATCGGCCATCGGCGCGGCGGGCACTCCGTTCCCACAACCGGAAGCCTATGGGGACGCCAAGGAGATAACCCGGATTCTGAAATAACCTTCCCCGGGCGGTAGCTCAGCGGTTCATTTCTGCTTGTCGGCATGCTGATTCAAGCCAAGCAGCTTCATGATCTCGCTGAGTTCGCCGCGGTCCTTCACCAGTTCCGGAAGCAACTCGTCGAACCGCATGTTACCCCAGGCAATCGCCTTGCGGATCAGGTAGGGGGTAGGGCTGTGCGGCTCGTTCCGAATCAAATACGTGGCAATCTCCTCCAGAAGCTTGTACGCGTCGGACCGCGATCCCAAGCGCATTCCGGAGGCCTGGCTGTCGTCCTTCTCGTCCCTCTGTTCCATTCCATCCTCCCATGATGTCTGGAGTTCCAGATGGCCAGGCTGCCACCCCACTTCATCGGCCGCCAAACCGGTTTCCGTCTGCGCCGGCGGTTCAGGCAAGTTGGCATAAGCCGCGGCGAGCATGGTTGTTGTCAATTCCGCCGCGGCAGCCACCTCAACGCGAAATGTGGCCAATCCCGATGATTGCTTGCCCATCTTCTCGTCCATGAATGCTTCCAGGGCCTGAACCATCTCTTGGGTCTTGCGCAAATCGTGGTCGAGTTCGACAAACCATCGATAAGGAGTCAGATTTGCACTCTGCTCGAACTTTCCGACCGTGATGCCATTGTCCGCACTGGAACTACTCGGATTGCGAATTGCAACATCCCAATCGGCGAGCGCATATGCGGGCACTCCCTCCATCTCCGGCTGAGTAAGGCGCACCATGCGTAGGCGGCGGGAGACCTTTTCATTCAACCATTGAAAGACGGTCAACCGCGGCCCCAGGTCGTCTTGCAACACGGGAAAGATATCCTCCCATTGCTCTGCACAAAGATGACCTATCAATTCCAGGCCGCGCGCTGCGCCGGCAAAGCCGTCCAGTTGAATCCAGGCTTCCAGGAGCCACGCTGCAATCTGTAAATCCTTGCTCTTCTGCTCCAGGGCCTCTGCGCAGATCGCCTCGACCCGTGGCCAGTCCGCGCGTTTCAACTCGGTCTGCCACACGCCTTGCGGCAACCCCGGATCGTCCTCGCGCCTTGCCTCCCGCACTTCTTCGTAGGTTCCTTCATAGTGCAGCCATACGCCGCATGGATGCTGTTCGCTGACGGGAGCCAGCAAGCGCTCCAAATGGGTCCATTCCTGATTCAATGTGCGGCGCATCATTCGTCTCCTGATGGATTCTTTCCTGCCAAGACAGGCGCACTCGCCGGAAAGACCGGCACCGGCAGCGGCGCTGCGCCCGCTTTCGCACCGGCAGGCAGCAGGTCCAATTGCAGATAGACAGCGGTGTCGGGCGGATGGGTTGTATCGCTCGCCGCCACAAGCCGGTTGGCAATGCGGAACAGGGATTGGTTGTGCGGATCTGCGCCGTTTGGCTGGTGATCGCGTAAGAAGGAGAGGATCGACCAGGCATCGACATAGGAATAAGTCACGCTGCGGTCCCGCACCTCGGCCGCAGGGGAGGAATTGGTCTCAGCTGGAAGCTCGAGCGCATTGTTGGCATAGCGCAATGTCAGCCGAACCGGGTCGCCCAGAGACCAGGGGACCGGAGAAGTGTTTCCAACTCCCGTCGGATAGTCGATGACGCGTTGCCCAATCCGCAAACTCCATCCGGCGATCCGGTCTCCGAGGATTTCATGACTTCGATTGGTGCGGAATTGTACTGCAACGCCAAGCGCAGGATCGGGCAGCGCCGTTGTCCCACTGGCAAGCGGTCTTGCCATCTCCACTGCGGTCAGGAAGGAAACGGCAGCTCCGGCGTTGGCGTCGATGCTGGGCAGGACCGCGAGGAGGCCAGGACTCTGGCGGTCGTAATTCTGATAGAACGCCGCAATTTCCGCGCTGGATGCCTCCGCGCCCGCACGCAGATCGAGCGCTGCCGAAAAGGGGAAATGCCCCGCCAGGCGGCGATTGAAATCCGCAGCGATAGAGTTATAGCGTTCGATCGCGATCCGACGGCAGGAGTTCACCGCAACTTGCGCCAGTTGAGTGCGGACCGCAAGAAATAGATCGCTGGAAGTACGGAAATAGGAGGTGCGGCAATTCGATGCGGGCGTCACTTTGTCCAGGTCGTCGGCAATGAAGGACTCCAGCGTCTGAATGGCGTTGCCCGGTTTTTTCGCCTGCAACGCGGCCACATCCTGAGAGATGAGACGCCACCGGGCCAGCACATCCGAGCGATCCCCTGCGCTGGTGAGCCATTGCACAACCGGCATGGCCTGGACGGCAAGCGTTTCAATCCTCTGCCGTTCGGTGCCAAGAAAGGTTTCGAGCTCGTCGGTCGTTGAGACCTTATAGAGCGCAAGGGAGACAGGCTGGCCGTCGTGGATCGCATCGGCCGTTCCCGACGGGCTGTACAACCCCGGCAACTGCAGATTCACCCGCGCCAGCATATCGTTGGCCTGACGCGCGAGCGAGCGATTGAGGCAGGAGAGCTCGCTGGTAGCGTGCAGCGCGGCTAACTCTTCGCCGACTTGCCTTAGCTGGTCCGCGGAGCCCGAGAAGTTCTGCAACTCGGCCTCCAGTGAAGCCTCGCCGCTGGCCGCACGCGGAACCGGGAGCACCGCGTTGCGCAAAGTCTGAAAGATCGCATTGCTGGTGCGACTGCGCACCAATGCAAGAACCTGCTCGTGGTATGGGCTGGGCAGGGATCCAAGGAGCTCGCTCTCGATTTTGATGCGCGTGGCATCCATTTGCACAGCCTTCATTAGATCGGCCTGGTTCCATAGCGTTCCCCGGGGAATCAAATGACAATTGCCTCCCGCGGAACCGCCCGATTCGCTGGCCATCAACTCGTATCCCTGCAAGGCATCGAGAACAGAGGCGACGATGCGCACTTTGCCGGCAACCCTCAGCTTGCCATCTTGCGTTTCCAATACTTGGGGTGTCGTACGCAATGCCGAACGCAGCGCGTCGAGGTGCTCGACGCCCTTTTCCGCCAATTGGTCTGTAAACTCGCGGTCGGCAAACTGCAGGCCACTCAGATCGGCGCTCAAAGCCGGATAGCGCTCCCGGCTGAAATCTTCGGCAATCCAGTCAAAGGAGCCGCTGTTGAGTTGGCCATCAAGAGCCTTTTCCCGGCTCACAAAGAAGCGAATCTGGTCATTTGAGGGAGGGGACGGCAAAGCTCTCAGAACACCGAGCCCATCGTCTCCGGCCAGTGCTTGCGTCTCTGCGATGAGAGGATTGGCATCGAACCAGCTGCGGTAAAAACCGTCGATCAGATCGCGCGTGACGCTTGCCGTGGCGGCGTCATAATTTGGCGGAATGCGCAGCCCCTGCCAGGTTGCATCCAGTAACAATTTGCGATAATAAGGGTCCTGAGCAAAGCGACTGCTGTCGGGTAGCCCACGGCCCCCCAGATAGTGCAGCAACCCGTTCAGTTGCGCGAAACTGCCCTCGCCGGCGCCGCTGATCATCTCATAGCGTTCGATGTTCAGGTTCAGCGCCTTCGAAGTGGACAGATACTCCTGTAAAGCATGGTAGGACGGATCGATGGACCAGGAATCCCCGGCGGCATGCGCGCTTGCCTGAGTTGTGGGAGCCGCGGCCAGACGAGGCCCCTCATTCATGACCGCGGCGATGCGGGCCTCGAGTGCGTTTTTGCAAGATCGGAGGATGACGAATTCGAAGGTGCGCTCGAGCGTGCCATGCAAGTCCCGGTGCAGGCCGTCGAAATCGAGGTAGGAATAGGGCATGGCCAGCGAGTAGTATTCACTCTCGCGCGAGGCGCCCAATGTGTTGAGTAAATCGGCGGCGGGCTTCATATCCGCGCTCGAAGTCAGCGAGATACTGTCCAGGCTTTGAGCCAGCACGTCCAGAACCGGCACCATCGTGTGCTGCTGCAAGGCGGATATGCGAATCCAGGCATGCACGGCGCCGCCGCCCAACAACAACAACAGAAGACATGCAGCCAGGCGGGCGGCAAAAAGCGAACGATTTCCCATGGAGAAGAAACGCGTCACTGGAGAAGCCAGAAAGCGCTCGGCGAAGATCTTGTACTCGAACAAATTGCGGACAAAGCAAAGGGGTCCCGGAGCGGATTCCGGCAAACGCAGCGCGGCGCCGGCCGCCAGCTGCGGAACGTTGCTCTCTCGGGGTTTCTCGGATGTCTCTCGCACTTGTCCACAGAAATAGATACCGCGCAGCCGGTGCGATTCCCGGAAGGCGGTGCTGCGGAAAACCACGTTCAACAGCACTTGCAGAGGCTGCTGCAACTGCTGCAACTGAAAAGGGAAGAGGAAAAGATGGTCTGCTTCGGCTGCGGTGTGGCTTTGCGAAAGCATCTCCAACTGGTACCGCAACAACGCCCCCCGCACAGAATCAAAGGCCTCTTCCACCCAACTCGGCGTGTACTCCTTCTCAAGTGCACTGGGGTTTGACCAACCGAAAAGATCGTCCTGTATTTCCGTTTCCATCGGTTGCTCTGCGCAGTTCTGCAGTCCACGGGCGAACAGCACGCGGGAAAAGGTGTTGAAACCGGGAAGAACATCGCACTTGGTCACCAGGACATAGATCGGAAGACTGAGCCCGGTCACCTGCTGCACCTCGTCCATGCGCTGTGCGATTCCTGTGATTCGGGCCATCCGGCGCTGATGGTCCGGATCGGAGACCGCTTTCAGCAGTTCGTTGGCGGGCAGGGTCAATACGATCCCATTGAGCGGCTGGCGCGGACGGAAGCGCACAGTGTGGCGAAGAAACGAAACCCACGCCACTTGGGCAGACGCTTCCTCTTTCTGCGGGTGGGGGACTTGAATTCCCGCGGCGCTCTCGGAAGAATGAAAAGAGCGGCCAGGCAGATCGATCAGGACAGCCTTGTCCAGCAACAGCCAGCGCGGCGCCAATGCGCTCTCTTCTGTGCGGATGGCCTCGGCGGTCAGGCCTGAAATCTGGTCTGCGATGCAGCTTTTTCCCGAGCCCGTCTCCCCAACCAAAACGAACCACGGGGAGCTATAACGGTAGCTCCAGGTAGGCACGCGCTGTTTCAGCCGGCGCAAGGCCGCGCGGAAGCTCTCCGTCATTCCTGGCACACCCGAGAGCTGTTCCGTCGCTTCCCATTCTTCCGCCTTCTTCTCTTCCTTGCGCCTTGCCTTCCAAATCAAAACAACGGATACGGCAAGCAGCGCCAGGGCGACGATCAACGCTGCCGCGAGCAGGTAACCGAGAGAGGCCGAATTCTGAACAGGGAACTTCATCGGATTGTCCTCCTGCCCGGAGGCGAGGCACATGCATCCATCTGTCGGCCGGTGGTCATTGCCGAACCGCCGCAGCTTGACGAGGGAGGTAAAGAGTTACCGACGCGACTTGCGCGGGGCCTTTTTCATCGACAGGAAAGATCAGTTGGGGACGCAGGCCCAGTTCCGCCGCGTCAAGTTGGGGCGAAACCAGAAAGAACTGCGAAGACCCGGAGTCTGCCAGTACGCCGCCAGGCGCATGCCACAATTCGACTGACTCCAGCGGACGGCTCTTCAACGCCATCCCTGAATCCACCGCTTGGAACTCTATCGAACCGCGCGCCAGCCATGCCTGAACGTCTGTGACCTTTCCGGGGCTGGAGCCACCTTCTCCGGCTACTGCGATCAGCAAGGGCGCTACAGACTTCCCCAAATTGCCTCCGACGCTGGCGTTCTGCAGAGGGACAGGCGAGTGAATTTCGATGCGGAAAGCTCCATCTTGCAGCATCAGCGCAAGACTTTGCCACCTGGTGACGTTTTGACTCACCGTGTGCCGTTCCTTGATTCGGTCGAGAGAATGCATCGTCCGCTCAAGCGCGACGCGCACCGGAATCGTTAGCATCAGCCATGCGATCGTGGAAAGGACCAACCACGATCCGATCAGACCTGCCACGACCAGCCACCAGGTTCTCGGTTCGGGTAGGTGTACTGGAGCGCCTTCGACCACGGTATGCCGGTAAGCTTCCGGAATCAGGCGCAGATTTTCGCTGTGCAGATCCGGGTGATTCAAGAGCAACCGGTCGAAGAGACGCTGTCGATAGCTATTCACTGCCTCCGGATCGCGCAGGTACCTTCCCCGGAAACCGAGCGCCAGAATCGTCAAATAAACCGCACAGATCTCGTCCGCGCCGAAGTCCTGCCGCGAAAGCAGGTTGTCGATCCTGCCGAAGATCAGTTGGCCGGAGATCCTCGAACCAAAGAGACGCATCTCCATCAAGTGATTGCGCCAATAGGATCGCCCCGGCCAATCCAACAGACACAAGAAAGTTTCGTCCGCAAAGGACGCCAGGATGTAAACCAATTCCTCCATGAGGTCGCGGGAAAGCTGGTTGACGGACGTTTTGGCCTCATAAAGAATCTGATCGAGATACTGCGCCATCTCTTGCCAGACGCGCAGCACTAGCGGGTCCACCTCCTCCGCGGGAACCAGATCGGATCTATCCTTTTCCTGTCTTGCTTCCTGTCTTGCCTCGCTCAACGAGCGCCCACTGGAACTTCCGTGCTCATCCTGTCCGGAAGACCCACGCCCGTCCAGCAGCAATGGAGGCGCTACCCCGGTCTTCTCCTCCGCCGGGCGTCCTTCCGCCATTCGGCGAAGCCGCGTGAGTTCCACATAGAAAGCATGAAAATGTCGCAGCAGGGGATCCGAATTCTGTGTCCGCTCCAGCATGGTCTATCGATTCTGGTCCGTGGAGGATTTCTTGGGGACAAACAACGTCACCGTCTCTGGAAAGCGTCTTTCCTGCCGGGCGGCCTTCAACACCAGGCGTCTGTCTGGCTTTAGCCAGCGAGGATCGTTCTTCACGCGTAGAAGAACGGAATCCGGATCTGGGACAAGATCGTCCAGAACACTGACCCGCTCGCATTGCGCGCCGAGACTGCGGCTCATTTCGAGATCGGAGATCAGGTCCTCCGTGGCAAGGAGGCAACTTTGCCCCCATTCCACCAGCATGGCATCGGACATCCCAGCCGAAGCGCGCAGCATCAAGCCAAAATAGGGGGCCTTGAGGTCGGCCACGTTGCCCAACAAACCATCCAGACTGGGCGCAATCTCGTAGCACATTTCGCCCGTCGGCCTGCTCCCGGATCCGGCCAGTTCATCGCCGCGGCGCAGGCTGAATTCGGCGCGAATCCAGTTATCGATCAAGCCCTCGGCCATGGCCAATTGGATGAACCCGATTACCTCTTCAAAGGAGGCGCGCAGTTCGCTGTGTCTGTATGGCTGCAAAACGGGCGGGACGCGCGCGTGGCTCAAAAAGGCCACATTGCCGGCTAGCGACGCAAGCGCCAGATAGAGCGAGTAGGGATGAGGGTTCTCGCTGGTAAGTACCGTTTCCAGAACGGGCAGAGATGCGACCAGCCACTGCAATTGATAGACCAGTGCCAGATCGCCGTCCTTGGCTCCCGGGGCCAGATTCCTGGCCAGTTCTGTCGCCTTGTTACGGACCTTCCTGCGCACTTGAGCGCAAAGATCGCTGATAGGCGAACCGTGGGCCACACCAAGCAAGGGAGGAATATAGGCAGTCTGAGTAAAGACGGTTCCTTGTTTGGCGAACTCCACGAGAGGAATCGAAGTCATGCCGACGAGGTCCATCTCTTCGCAGACCAGTCGCAGGCGCGGCCGTAGCCTTGGAATTGCAGTGGATCCTGCATCGGAGACCCCGTCGGGCGTCAGCGCCTCTCCGGAAAAGGCGCCTTCGTAACGGCCACGTTCCGAGCGCTGAAAGATGGAAGTCTCGCGCGGGACGGCAAGGTGGATGCGTCCTCTGTCACCCTCAATCTTGTTCAGGTCAAAGACCAGCTCGACTCCGTGGTCGGCGCCTCCCAGAACCAGAAGGCCATCGGGAAGGATCGCTTCCAAATGCAACAGGCGCAAGATGCCGCTTCCCAACGCGGGTTCGTCGAGTTTCAGATCGAATACACCCCAACCGTATGCCGCGCCGCGGCTTTGCATAAGATGGGTTAATAACTCGGCGCGCGCGGTAAGTTCCTGAAAATGCTGAGGGGTCAGCAACATCCCCTCGTGCCATTCGATAAGGTCTGGCAACTCAATGAGAAATTTGGGCAAGCGTATCTTCCTTGCAAGATAACGCTGAAAGAGTGCCATGCTGGTCCGGCTCAAGTCAATCGGAAAAATCCCTCGCTGCTCTTGAGTACTGACTTTCAGGCGACATTTCTCAGCGGCACGGTGCGTCAATTTGAACGCGCAATTGCGTTTCCAGCCCGCTTGCAAAAGGATAACCGACGGTTCGCCCGGAACAAGGAAACGCCTATCGCTGGGCCGCCCGAAGCAAAAGCGACTAGGGCATCCGCCCGGAACGAGCCAGGAGGACGGCATCGTAGGCCGCGTTCAGTTCCGCCATCTTCGCGGCATTGCACGTCTCACCGCCAACATCCGGGTGGTAGACCTGCGCCAGTCTTTGGCGCAGCCGCTTGATCGCCGGCAAGGAAGCATTTGCATCGGCACCCAGTAGATGGAGGGGGTCTGCGGCCGAGGAGAGCGTCACTCGGGGAGCCGATTTGGCCAGCAAACGCGCCCGGCTTTGAAGCTCTTCGCAGAATTCGTCCAGATCCGCCTGCAGTTGGCACGTCATCTCTTGCGCCGCTTTCCAGCGCCGCGCGCGGAACAGTTCCTTGAGCCGCTCCGATTGCTGCTGAAATGCCTTCTGCCTCAGGTGCATCGAATGATCCTGCACCGCGCAGAGCAGGGCTCTGTGCTCCGCAAAACAAACATCCAACCGGCGAAAGCTCGCCGTCGCTGCTCCCAGCTGTGCCATGTCCAGGCGCGCCAGCTCCGTCACAGCCGCCAACATTGCTCTTGTACTGGCGGGGTGCAACACTGCCTGAGCGGGATTTGCACGCAAACGACGGCGGACCGCTTCGCGATATCCCCCGGTGCAGACGAGCCCCAACTGGCTCCAAAGGATTGCTGCCCCCAGCTCCAGCCCATCCAACTCCAGAGGCTCCTGAGTTCCTTCCAGCGCCGCCGCAGTGCGCGTTTCAATGGCCTTGACGATCTGCCTGGCCCACAGTTTGCGCGGCCCGGGGAAGCGCAGAAAGAGGAACAGAAGGACCAGCGGAAGCGCTTCCTGCCCCAGCGCATTCAGCCCGGCAAATCCATGAATCCGAAATAAAGGGAGGGGGAGAAAACTCGCCTTCGCGAGGCTCCAGTGCAGGAAACCCCAGCAAACCAGCCCCGATAGCACCCCCGCGGACAGCCGGCCGGTCCGTGAATCTACGAAGCGGCTCAACGCTTTCTCGTCGAATGAACAGCGAATGCCGCTACCGTCGTACTCGAACGCCGCAATTCTTGCCGGCGACTGAGAAACACGCAGCCTCCTCAGCCTGATCCCCTGCTCCAGGGAGCGGGTCGACACCCCGACCAAAAGCGCCGATAGAAATCCAATGGGCTCGCTGAGTGCGGCCAGAGTCAGCCAGAAACACGCCAGCGCTATCGCTGCTTGTCCCGCCAGGAGCATCGCCGGGGGAATGCGCAGGCATTTATTGCAGGCCGAAACAGCGAGATCTCGAATCCTCATCGTTGGCATGCGCATGGGTTGCCTCTTTCAGAAGACCATCGATTTCCGCGCCGGAGCGGGCGGTGCTTCGCTTCGCGCGATCGCGGAGCGATCAATCCTTTCTTGCCTCCGCTTTTCGCCGGCACATTGTGAGGAAGTCGGCAATCGCGTGGAGTTGTGCGCCCATGCATCGCGTCACTCGCTGAGACAGTGTGTCCCTCGGCTTGATGGGACAAAAGAATCCCAGGTGAACCAGGAGCCGCTGCGCCCCCGGATGTTCATTGGTCGCCGCCAGCGCCAGCCAGCGATAGGCCGCCTCCGGATCTTGCACCATCGACTCGCCGAGCAGAAATCGAATTCCCAGTTCAAACTGTGCGTCGGCATCCCCGCATTCCCCTTGAAATGCCAGTTCCCATGGCTTGGAATAGATGTGCATCGCATCGCCCTCTGCGCAAAGCCGCCTTCCTAGAGCGGTTCCACAATTAACGTGCCTTCTGTAATTCTTCGAGAGATGGCTTTTCCCCAGGAAAAAGCCACTGAAAAAGCCACTTTAGATCGGTGGCTCCGGGGTTCGGCAATTGTGGAACCGCTCTAGCCTCGGCCCGGTGCAAGACCAGTCTCGTCCCAACCTTTCGTTCGGTCAATAACACCGCAGGTACCGGCCCAGGATTTGACTCCTTATTCGGCTCCTCTGTTTCCCGCTCCTTTGGTGTACAGTCTATGTGATTCCGTTGGAGGCTAAATTGTTGACTCCATATCGTCTGGAGATTGCTGTCCTTGCGTGTCTCTTCCTCCTGTCGGGGTGTTCGATGATGCATCCCCTCAAGAGAGCCGTCGGCATCGCGCCCTCCCTCGATCTGCAAGTGCATATAACGCCCGATGCCAACGCCGATAGTGTCATTCCCTTCGACATAGTCGCGGTCAGTGATAAAAAGGATGTGGATAAAATCGACCAGATGGATGCCGAAGCTTGGTTCGGCGCCAAAGGCCGCTGCAACTTCCGCGGCGGACCGAAGGCAAACGTTCAATTCCATTCTTGGGAGTTTGTGCCCGGACAAAGCTCTCATATTCATCTCGTCCTCAAGAAACAGCCCAGGGTGATCTACGGCTTTGCCCTCTATTCTTCCGAAGGAAAACATCGAGTCGACTTACTTGGCGCCAGCGTTCTCAGCCTCGACATGGGCCAGGAGGGAATCCTCGTGCACACTGAAAACTCCTCGCCGCAAAAGCATCTTGCCTCTGCGCCGGAACGGACGAAAGTATGCCCGGACGATTAATTGATCTGCGTCCTTCGTGAACTTGCCGATCTCTCAACTGCGGGGCGGCTTTTGGCGCATCCCGCGTCCTGTTCCAGCGGCCAGGTGCCGCAATCGCCCCCGCGTCGACCGTGTATTCGACCTTGACCTGCCATCTCTGCCCCGCTTCCATTACCCTAGGAACGTCTGGATTCCCGAGGAGCCGTCGCCATGCCGCAAAAACCGTCCGTCATTCGCCAGCAGGATTTCATCACCAGCGTCGCCGCGGCGCTGCAGTACATCAGCTACTACCACCCGGAGGACTTCATCGTCAGCCTGACCAAGGCTTACGAGATGGAAGAGTCCCCGGCGGCCAAGGACTCCATTGCGCAGATCCTCATCAACAGCCGCATGTGCGCCGAGGGGCACAGGCCCATCTGCCAGGACACCGGCATTGTTACCGCATTCGTCAAGGTGGGCCTGGACGCCCGCTTCGAGCCGGATGCAGGCGAAGAGCGCATGGACGTTCAGGAGATGGTGGACGAGGGTGTGCGCCGCGCCTTTCTGGACCCGGACAACAAGCTGCGCGCCTCCATCCTGGCCGACCCCGCCGGCAAGCGCGCCAACACCAAGGACAACACGCCGGCAGTGGTTACGGTGAACCTGGTGAAGGGCGCGGAGGTCGAGGTGACGGTGGCGGCCAAGGGCGGCGGCTCGGAGGCCAAGGCCAAGTTCATCATGCTGAACCCCTCGGACTCGGTTGTGGACTGGGTCCTGAAGACCGTTCCCACCATGGGCGCGGGCTGGTGCCCGCCGGGAATGCTGGGCATCGGCATCGGCGGCACGGCGGAAAAGGCGATGCTGCTGGCCAAGGAATCCCTGATGGACCCCATCGACATTCAGGAGCTGATTGCCCGTGGCCCGCAGAACCGCGCCGAGGAACTGCGCATCGAATTGTATGACAAGGTCAACCGGCTGGGCATTGGCGCGCAGGGCCTGGGCGGGCTGACCACCGTGCTCGACGTGAAGGTGCGCGACTACCCCACTCATGCCGCCAATCTGCCGGTGGCGATGATTCCCAACTGCGCCGCCACCCGCCACGCCCATTTCGTGCTGGACGGCTCGGGGCCGGTCTTCCTGGACCCGCCCAATCTGGACCTGTGGCCGAAGCTGACCCAGGACGTGAGCGCGGCGCGGCGGGTCGACCTGAACACCGTTACCCGCGAAGAGTGCGCGCAGTGGAAGCCCGGCGAAGTGCTGCTGCTGAATGGCAAGCTACTGACCGGGCGCGACGCGGCACATCAACGATTAACTGAAATGCTGAACCGCGGCGAACGGCTGCCCGTGGACTTCCACGGCCGGTTCATTTACTACGTCGGTCCTGTGGATCCCGTGCGCGACGAGGTGGTTGGTCCGGCCGGGCCGACAACCGCCACGCGCATGGACAAGTTCACCCGCCAGATGCTGGCCGAAACCGGCCTGCTGGGCATGGTGGGCAAGGCCGAGCGCGGGCAGGCGGCCATCGACGCGATTCGCGAGTTCAAATCTGTTTACCTGATGGCGGTGGGCGGCGCGGCGTACCTGGTCGCCAAGGCTATCCACGCCTCGCGGCTGGTGGCCTTTGGCGACCTGGGCATGGAAGCCATCTACGAGTTCGACGTGGTGGATATGCCGGTGACCGTCGCGGTGGACTCTCAGGGAACCAGCGTCCACCAGACGGGACCGGCGGAGTGGCAGCAACGGATGGTGCAGATACAGGGAACAGGGAACAGGGATCAGGGATCAGAAAAGTAGGGGACTGGGATCAGGGAAACCTCTTGCCCGGCCGGGCAAGAGGTTTTCGGATTCACAGGGTGTCAAGAGAGCCGGATCACTTTTACCTGTGCAGTCCGGGAAACGATATGGGCGCAATTCGCTACCGCGAATTGCGCCCATGCTTTTCTGATCCCTGATCCCTGTTCCCTGTTCCCTGTTCCCTGCTTTTGAGATCCCTGATCCCTGCTTTTCTACTTCTTCCCAAACCGGTAAACCACTCCGGCAGTGAAGCCGAGGCTGTTTTGCGCCTGTGAACCGAATCCGGTCGCGAAGTATTCGGGAGCAAGCCGGAGGCCGATATTCGGGGTCAAGTTGTACTCGCCCAGGATCGCGGCGCTTCCCGCGTAGGTCATGCCGTCCGGAAAGAGGCCCAGCACCTTGGTGCCGAAGCCATTGGTGTCGGCCGAGAAGTTTCCGCTGGAGAAGCCCGCCATCACCCGTCCTGAGATGGCGAACTTCGGCTGCAGATAGAAGCGGTAGGTGGGTCCGATCATCGCCGAATACTGGCTGATAGCCGGCCGGGTCAACGAGGTCAGGTTGAGGCCCGTGAAGGCCGTGCCATAGTTGCCGCGCCCATCCAGGGTTACGCCCAGGCGCTGGCTATAGTAGTGGGTAAAGCCCACATTCCAGTTATATTCGGTGACCTTTTGCAGCGAGGGGCCGGCGTCGGTTCGCAGGTATCCGCCGCCGACATAGGTCTCGTAGACGTGCGAATAGGCATCGTGGATGGCCGCCAGGCGACGCTGTTCGCGGCGGGCGCGGATGCGCGCCTGCACGCTCAGCTGCGACGGCGTTTTGCTCGCGGCGGGCGGCTGCGCCTGGCTCGGTTCGGCGACACCGGCGGTAGAGCTTGAATCTGTGCTGTGGGCTTGAACGGCGAGGAGGGCAGGCAGAGCCAGCGCCAGCAAAAGGGCAGTACGGCGAAATGAAAACATCGGTTTCGGGATTCCTCCATGGGAGTACGAAAGCCAGCCCCCAGGCCGCGCTTCCCCATAAGGTATTAAACCATCTCGGGGTACGGATTGTCGGGGGGACCCGCACGGATTGGACGCGCGGAGGCGAGAATCGCCTCCCGCTGGCCAGGCGGAAACTCCTCCCTGCGCTCGCTCCTTAGCCTGCCCCCTCCAGAATCCCCCTCCGCACGTACCCCTTTGAAATGCTCCAGAATGGGAAATGCTTTAGGATGAAGGGCAGTGGAGGCCAAGACGAAGATGCTGCGCGTCCTGATTGGTATTGTCCTTGGAGTGCTTCTGGTGCCTGTCGCCGTGCTCGCCTGGTTCTGGTTCGGCAAAGTCCCGGTGGCCGTTGCCGACCAACCCATTCCGCATGAGCGCGAAGTTGTTTCCATTCCGCTGCATGCCCGCATCCACCGCGAAATGATCAAGACCCCTCCCATCTCGGTCGACGAGGGCAACCTGGTGGCGGGCGCGCATGTGTACAGCGAGAAGTGCGCCACCTGCCACGGATTCCATGGCAAACCCTCGCCGTATGGCCTGCACATGTTCCCCACCGCGCCGCAGCTTTGGCAAAAGCACCCCAAAAGCGACGTTGTGGGTGTCAGCGACGATCCGCCGGGCGAAACCTTTTGGAAGGTCGCCAATGGAATTCGCCTGACCGGCATGCCGGCCTACAATTCGCAGCTGACGCAAACCGAAATATGGCAAGTGAGCTTGCTGCTGGCCAACGCCGACAAGCCTCTGCCCCAGACCGCAATCGAGCTTCTGCGCGGGGAAACGCCCATCGCCGTCCCTCCGCTTTTGCCTGGCGTTCCTGGCGCGCGAAATTGACCATGGGCCTCACGCGCGGCCTCGAAACATGAGGCTGCGCGTTTCCACCAAGGCCCGCAAGGTGCAACAGATCTGGAAAGGTCAGACTCATGAGCTTGCTTACCGTTCTGCGCAAAGGATTCGGCTTCGTTCTGCTCTCGATGGGCGTGTCTAGTCCCGGAAAGAGCAAACCGACCGTGGCGAAGGTCAAACCTCGGCCAGCGGGCCAAACAACCCCCGGACCACAACCCGGCGGACCGCCCAGCGCCTGAAAAATCCTGCAACCAGCGGCACGCCTCGCTCCTCTCATCCAGTGAACGTCGAATGATCACCAGAGAGATCGGCGAGGCTCTTCCCCAATGCTTTTGAAAATCGACAATGGACTCCTTCGCGCAGCGTGGGATTTCTTTGTCCTCTTCAGCGGAGTGTCAACCGCTTCGAACCTTTCGCGCACCCAGCGCCGGCCGGTGCGCAGACGGGGACTTTTTCTCTATCGGCCGTCTGCTCCGACAAAGCCGAATGACCCGCCCGGAAAGTCTGATCTGCCGGCAAGCCCGCCGGTCGGTCCCGCGTCTCATCCGGAACTCGCAAAAAGAACATCGGCACAGGATTTTGTCGTGCGGCTGCCGATCATGCGCATCTTGGGAGGCCCAGACCAAGGCCCAGCGCCTCCATTTGCGCCGGTCGCCTCCGTCCGGTCAGAGATCCGCTTTTCGGCCGACCAGAATCATCCGACTTCACAAATTCAAACTCCCGCGCCTTCCTTCTGGCGCGGACCACGCGAAGCGGCTGCCGCACCGCAGGTGCCCTCAGCGCAGGGGTTGTAGAATTTCAAACATGACCATTACCCGCCAGCAGGCTCTCGATTCCTTTCACTCTCCCGACCTGATCGGCCTGGGATTCGAGGCCGACGCCGTGCGCCGCCGCCTGCACCCGGAAGGCGTGGTCACCTACATCATCGATCGCAACATCAACTACACCAACTTCTGCACCGAGTACTGCACCTTTTGCGCCTTCTACCGGCCGCTCAAGGGACCCCGCTCGGAAGAGGGATACATCCTCGAGTTCGAGACCATTTGCGAGAAGATCGCCGAGACGCTCGAGATGGGCGGCACCGGCGTTCTGATGCAGGGTGGCATTCATCCCGACCTGAAAATCGAGTGGTTCGAGAGCCTCTTCAGCGGCATCAAGAAGCGCTTTCCACAGATCTGGCTGCACTGCCTCACCTCGTCGGAGATTCTGGCTATCGCGCGCTACTCCGACTTGCCGCTGCGCGACACCATCGTGCGCCTGCGCGATGCCGGGCTGGACTCCATCCCCGGCGGCGGCGCGGAGATTCTGGACGACGAGGTGCGCCACCGCATTGCACGCATCAAGTGCAATACCGAGGACTGGGTGAGCGTGCATCGCATTGCGCACCAGCTCGGCATGCGCACCACCGCGACGATGATGTTCGGCGTGGGCGAAACCTTCGAGCAGAGGATCAATCACTTCGAGGTGATCCGCCGCCTGCAGGAAGAGACGGGCGGATTCACGGCCTTCATTCCCTGGAGCTTCCAGCCCAAACACACCGCTCTGGGCGGGCACGGATGGGAAGAAGCTACCAGCGTGGAATATCTCAAAACTTTGGCCATTAGCCGCCTCTATCTAGATAACATCGAGAACGTGCAGGCGAGCTGGGTTACGCAAGGCCTGAAGGTTCTGGAGTTAGGCCTGCACTTTGGCGGCAACGACGTGGGTTCGGTCATGCTGGAAGAAAACGTGGTGAAGGCAGCGGGAACGAGTAACTGCACGACCGAAGAGGAATTGAGAAGAATCATCCGCGACGCGGGCTTCAAGCCGGTGCAGCGAGATACGTTGTATCGGACGATGTTTTTGAGCTGAGCAAGAAGCCTGAATTTGTGGATCACTTTTTCGGGTTTGTGCCAGAACACCATAGCTGCACAGTGAAATCTGACGACTGAGGGGTCCCAGGGATCTCGATGTCTTTCCTGACCTCCCAGACCAGCTTTGACAGCATCGCCGACTCCTTTGCAGCTGAGTGGCTCGGGTTGGAAGACCCTACTTCATCCTGATAGGCATGAAGCGCAACAAGTACACCTTTCGACCCAATCAAGTGAAGAGTGTTGCAGGACCTCGCGAATGCTCGGTTACCTTCCGGAGTCGAATCCCCGGCAACGATTCCGCTGATCGAGACCATGAATTCCTTGTACTGTTCGTATTTGTATTTTCGCCAATCAGCTTCTCTCTCCCTCTTCTTTGTGAGGAAGAAACTGACAGCTGCAACAATCACGCCAGAGGCGGCTGCGATAGCTGAAACGACAACAGAAGTGTCCATAGGCATCCACTATACTCGGCTGACTCTCCTCAGGTTGTAGCTTTCATGCTACACTCCTGTCGTGATCGAGATCGTCCACTACCACGAAGAGAGCGGTCGATATCCTTTCCGAGAGTGGATGGCAACACTTCGTGACGCCAAAGCGAAAACTCGGATCGTTATAAGGCTGCGCCAGATCGAATCCGGCAATCTGGGCGATTCGAAACCTGTCGGCGAGGGCGTGACGGAGTTGAGAATCCATGTGGGAGCCGGTTACCGGGTGTATTGCGGACGGCACGGCCAGCACTGGGTTGTTCTCCTCTGTGGAGGAGATAAAGATAGTCAGTCGAAGGATATAGCCCGAGCCAAGGGATACTGGGAAGATTGGAAGCGGAGGCAGAAATGAAAAAACTCGTCGGAGTTGGCTCGCACCACGAATGGGAAGTTGAGGAGTTGCAAAAGGACCGCGAGTTTGCGGTCGAATATCTAAAGGCGGCCGTAGAGGCACTCGACAATCCCGAAGAGCGCGGCGGCGGATTGCTTGCGCTGCGTGCCCTGGCGGAAGCCTTCGGCGGTCTAGCTGGCGTGGCGGCATCGGCTGGTATCAGCCGCGAATCCCTCTATCGGGCGTTGTCGCCCAAAGGCAATCCAACACTGAAGACATTGATCGCTGTTCTGAAGGCTGTCGGATTGCGGCTTTCGGTCACCGAGGAAAAGAAGGGTGAGGATGCGCCTGCAAAGGAGGCAAATGACGATGTTGCGGCTTGATTGCGAGAGGAGCGATCAGGAACACGGGCAAGGATGAATACGAGGATCTATGGAGTTCAAAGGTAACCTTCCAGGAAAAGAGCCGAGCCAGTCGGATTGGGACTGGGTCAGGAAGCAGATTGCCGAAGACGCTCCGGTTCCCTACGACCCGAACGATCCCGACGACGGACCCTACGATCCCAATGACGACGAGGCTGTAGATCGGTTCCTCACCGAAGAGAACCGCATCTATCCTCCTCCGCCTGCGGAAGACAAGAAGATCGCCAAGGCCTCGTAGTCAGTCCGGGATCATTCCGCGTGCGCACGGATTCGAGCACATCCCTTTTCTTTCAAGCCTCTTACTCAATTTCGTTCCCCGCTGTAACTCTTGCGGCGTATACTCGCGCCACGGTTTCCCCAAAGACCGACTTTCCATAGCGAGGTCAAAATGTCCGCAGCAGTTACAGCGCCAGTCGCATCTTCTGTCACAACTCCCGTCACACCTGAACGCATTTACCAGTTTGCCTTTGGCTACGCGCCGCCGCTGATTCTCGAAGCTGCCATCCGCCACCACGTCTTCGACACGCTCGACTTCGGCCCCAAGTCCCTGCACCAGATTCACCTGGACACCGGAGCATCGGAGCGGGGACTGGCCAACATCCTCAATGCATTAGTCGGCCTCGAATTCCTGAGCAAGGACCAGGACGGCATCTACAGCCTGACCGCCGAAAGCGCGGCATTTCTGGTCAGCACCAAGCCCGGCTTTCAGGGCGGGCTCATTCGCCACACAAGCGAACAGTTGATACCAAAATGGCTGAACCTGAACGAGGTGGTCCGTACCGGCAAGCCTGCCGCTGCCGTCAATCAGGAGTCCACCGGCGGCGACTTCTTCAAGGAGTTCGTCAACGACATCTTCCCCATGAGCTACCACGTTGCGCAGGAACTGGCGCGGCACCTGAACCTCTCCGCCAGCCGCGATATGGTAAGCGCTCTCGACCTGGCCGCCGGCTCGGGCGTTTGGGGCATCGCCCTGGCGCAAAGCTCGCCGACCGTTCAGGTGACCGCCGTCGACTGGCCCGAGGTGATCCCGGTAACTACTGCAACGGTGGGCCGCTTCGGCTTGGGCGACCGCTTCACCTTCGTCGAAGGCGATTTGCAGCAGGCAGACTTCGGTAGCGGCCATCATGTGGCCACGCTGGGCCATATTCTGCACAGCGAAGGCATCGAGCGCAGCAAGCTGCTGCTGCAAAAGACCTTTGCAGCGCTGGCTCCGGGAGGCACCATCGCCATCGCCGAATTCCTGGTCAACGCAGACCGCACCGGCCCGTTGAACGGCCTCATCTTCGCCGTCAACATGCTGGTCAACACCGACGAAGGAGACACGTACTCCTTCGAAGAGATTCGCGACTGGCTGCGCGAAGCAGGCTTCGTCGAAGCGCGCACGCTGGCCACGCACGGACCCTCGCCGCTGATTCTGGCCAACAAACCCCGCTGACCGGCCCCACAAACCGAGCGCCCACCCTCGCCGCGCCTTTGCTATTGCGGCCAGGGTGGGCTGCAACGTCACGGCGAAGGCTTGCGTCCGTGGCGTAAACTGCCATGGTGCAAAATTCCGACAACCCCATGACAAAACCACAGAACATTCTCGACCTGATCGGCAAAACCTCGCTCATCGCCCTCGGCAGGATCCCGCCCCCAAACTGCGCGCGCGTCCTAGTCAAGATCGAGAGCGAGAACCCTACCGGCAGCATGAAAGACCGCATGGCGCTGGCCATGATCGAAGGCGCCGAGGGGGACGGACGGCTGCCAGCAGGCGGTCCGGTGGTTGAATATACCGGCGGCAGCACCGGCGTTTCGCTGGCGCTGGTTTGCGCGGTCAAAAAGCATCCGCTGCACATTGTCACTTCCGATGCTTTTTCGCGCGAAAAGCTGGACCATATGAAGATCCTCGGCGCGCATGTGCAGATCGTTCCCAGTATCGGCGGCGGCATGACGGAAAAGCTGACCAAAGACATGATCGAAGCCGCACGCGTAGTGGCGGAAGAGACCGGCGCTTACTGGACCGACCAGATGAATAATCGCGACCAGATGGCCGCCTATCGAACGCTGGCCGGCGAGATCTGGACACAGACCGGGGGGCGCATCGACGCCTTCGTGCAGAGCGTGGGCACCGCTGCCTCGCTGCGCGGCACAGGCGAGGAGTTGCGCCGTCGCAACTCTAAGATCCGTCTGGTTGCCGTGGAACCCGCCGAATCGCCTGTGCTGTCGGGCGGGCAGGCGGGTTCGCACAAGATGGATGGGATCGGCGCGGGCTACGTGGTTCCGCTGTGGCACGCAGGAGTAGCCGACCAGGTCGAGCGTGTCTCCACCGAAGAGGCGATGGCCATGGCCTTCCGCCTGGCGCGCGAGGAAGGGCTCTTCGCCGGCGCGTCCACTGGGGCCAACGTGATTGCCGCGCTCAGGCTGGCGGAAGAATTGGGACCGGAGGCGACGGTTGTCACCATCCTCTGCGATACCGGAATGAAATACTTGAAAACGTATGGAGCATTGCTCGCATAGGGGGCGTTGCCCGTTTAGCCCTAATCTCAAGATCGTCATGCTGTTCCTGTTTGCTTGCTGGCCAATCGGGCTCTATGCTGAGCCTGCCCCGCCGCGTGTGACCGGCACGGTGCTTGACCCGGCGGGCAGGCCGATTCCGAGGGCGAGCGTGCAACTGGACTCCGCCGAGGGTGCGCATCTCAGTTGCGTAACTGGAGGCGACGGGAGTTTTGTCCTTTTGCTGCCGGCGTGGGGAACTTATACGGCGCATATTGCGGCCACGGGTTTTGCCCCGCTCACGCGCAGGCTCGAACTCAACGCTTCGACTACGAACCTGCAGTTGCGGCTGGAGCAGGTGGCTACGGCATCCGAACAGGTAATTGTGACTGGCGACGTCAGCGAAGTCGGGATCGACTCCCCGGATCCGTCGCAGAAGGTCATGGTACGCGAGCAGTTACTGGACGCCAATCCAGGGCGTCCGGGCGCACCCATTTCGATTCCCGGACTGCCCATCGAGACCGCGGCTGGCGGCATCAAAGCGCCGCAATACTTTGCGCCCGGCGTGATGGCCGACCACGGCGAACCGATTGCGCAATACATCGCGGTGGGCGGATACCTGGTGACCAATAACCTTTCCGCCAATGCGCACGGCAACGGATACTCCGACCCTAACATCTACGTCTCCGGCGCGCTGGCTGGCGTGACCACTGATGGCGGCGCATTTAACGTGCTCGAAGGCAACCACGCTCTCAACCTGGCGGCGACCTACATGCCGCGGCCGCAGATGACGAACTTTGTCACCCTCACCGGCGACGATCGCGACATGGATATGACAGCCGGATTTGCACCCAGGAATCCAGACAACACGGAGTGGGTGGCCCTGGAAGCCAACTACGGCAACGGCCTGCTGAAGGATATGGAGCACCGGCAGATGTACAAGCTGAATGCGCAGCGCGTGCTCAACGTGGGTCGGAGCGAGATTTCGCTCTACGGCATCGCCTATTGGGGCGTCTCGCACGAGGGTAACCTGGTTCCGATCGGATTTGGCCAGTATTTGGGAGACACGCTCGACCCTCGCCAGAAAGACCAGACCCACACCTTGCTGCTGGCCGCGGACGACCGCTGGAAGCTGGGAAGCAAAGACGAGGCGGCCTTCTCGGGATTCGCGCGCACCTACAACCTGGCTCTGTTTTCCAACTTCGGCGAGGGGTTGATTCGGCAAAGCGAATTCCGAACCGTGGAAGGTGCGCAGGCGCGCGAAACACACAGTTTTGCGGCCGGTCTGCAGGGCATGGCTGGCCTCGATTACCACGAGGACGACATCCGCAACGACGATCTTGACCACTATGGCCCTCCCTACAACGATGTACAGGTCTATGGTCCATTTACCAAAGTATTGGCCAGCAACGTCACCATCCGCGACCTGACTCCATACGTGGCCGTGCATGGCGACCTGGGCAAACACTTGCGGTTCTACGGTGGACTGCGGCCGGACACGATCGAGCTGAAAAACGACAACAAGATGGTCGCCGCCGATTCGTTTGATCGGTGGGAAACTTTCCTGGCTCCCAAGGCCACTGTTGCCTGGACACCGGGTACCGCCTCTGCGCGCTGGCTGCCGTCGGCTTCATTCAGTATCGGGCAGGCCTTCTTTACGCAGGATCCGCGCATCGGTGTGGCAGGCTCACAAAAAGACAATCCCACCGGAGCAGTGGCTCTGCCTTCGCCATTTGAGCGCAGCCACTCGATGCAACTGGTCCTGGAGAAAGAGCTCCCGGCCACCGACGTACGCCTGACCGTGGCCCGCACGACGACCACAGAGACCCTAGGCAAGATCGACCCGGACAACGGCACGCCCTTTGACCTGGGACCGGGCAGACTCACTTTTCTGACCGCCAACGTGCGCCATCAATTCAGTGGCTATGGAAGTGCGCAGGCGGTCTTCTCCAAAGCCGATGCGCGGGTGCTGAACGAGTTTGCATCCGACCCTGGGTGGACCACCAACTCCGGTTGGAACCCCACCGTGGAGTGTCCCCGCACCATCTTCGACGGACTGGCCACGGCGGACAAACTGCCGCTGGGCATTCATCTGCGCGGCGAATACGAGTATGTGGGCCACAAGATTCTCGATGCAGGCAACAGCCAGGATGGCTGGAAACAACTCGAAGCCATTCCTGTGGGGGAGACGAGATTGGCGGTCGTTCGCACCTTCCTGCAAGGCCGTCTGGAAGTGGGCGCGAACGGAATGGTAGCTCGGGGCTACACGGGCCAGACCACCGAAACAATTGCCCCGCTGGCCTCAAGCGCGCCATGGCAGGTGGGCGACGGAATTCCGTACTGTCCGGTGAGGTCGGGACCAAGCGGCGCAGAGAATGATTTCGACTGCGGATCTGTCAACGGCGCGGAGTGGCCGGTTGGCATCCGCATGGTCTCGTTTGTGGGCGGGTCAGTCTCCTGGCGTTTCGGCTCCTGGCGCTTCGGCACGGCAAAGTAGCTAGTCCGTGTTCCTGGATCATCCCCGCTTGCCTGCCGCATCCGCCATCAGCGCCGGCAGAGTTCCGCGCGGAAAGGCGGACGACTGACGCACCACCAAACGGGTGGGAACGTGCCATTCCGTCTGCGCAACCTTGGGGTGCTCCGCCTCGATGCCGGCGCGCAGTGCTTCCACGGCGGCAGCCGCCAGCAGTTTGCAACTCATCTGCACGGTGGTCAGTGGAGGCAGCATGAACTGCGCCAGGTGAATGTCGTCGAACCCCACCACCGAGATCTCCTGCGGAACCGTGTGCGTGGTGCGATAGAGCGTGTGCAGAACGCCGATGGCGGTCAGATCGTTGGAGCACATCACGGCGGTGGGCAATTCGGATAGCGCAGTCAACCTCTCCATCGCCGTCATGCCGCCCTCCATGGTATGGTCGCCCTCTGCCATGTGCTCGGCGGGAACGGTGAGCCCGAGTTCGCCCATCGACTTGAGGAAGGCATCGCGCCGGGCTGTCGCCGAGCGCAGGCGCAACGGCCCGCTGATGAACGCGATCTTGCGGTGTCCGAGAGCGGCCAGATGTTGCACGCCTTGGCGGATTCCTTCCCCGTAGTCCACCTTGATCACGCGGATGTTGGCTAGCGGCGGGCCGGCGTCGATGAAGACTAGGGGGAACTCGCGCTCCACCAGCTTCTGGACGAGGTCTTCTTCGATGCCGAAGGTCATCACCGCTACGCCGTCCACATTGCGCTGCAGCATGCGGCGAATCAGGGACTCGGTGCGGGCGGGCTCGTAGTTGGTGGATCCGATCAGGACTTCGTAGCCCTGGGCCACGGCCAGGTTCTCGAATTCCTGTACGAGCTCGGGGAAGAAGGGGTTGGTGATTTCGCTTACGATCAGCCCCAGCATGCGGCTGCGGCCACTGACCAGCGCGCGCGCCTGGGTATTGGGCAGGTAGCCGACCTCGTCGATCGCCTTCCACACTTTTCTGGCCAGTTCCGGGTCCACGGTGGGGATGTGGTTGACCGCGCGCGAGACTGTCGCGATGGAAACGCCGGCTCTTCGGGCCACATCGCGAATGCTCACATTGCCGGGACGACGGCGATCGGAATTGTTGCTTCTGGGTGTGCTCACGGGTAACGCAATTGTACGCTTACTGGGTGTTTCTCAAGGAATGGTTTTCTGCGCTCTGTTGAATGTATCCAGCTATCTCACACATTCTGCGCAATCGTTTTCGAGTGCTGCGCATTTCCGGAAACAATACAGAATCGGCAAGCCGGGGCGAATCTGGGAAGCGTTTTCCGAAGTCGGGCGCGCCGCGCTTTGAGTTGGAAGAGCGAATGATCTATTGATGCCCTCCCGGATGAGTCTGTCCGCCGGCGGCGATGTCCACGGCGTGGCGCAGCAGGGGGAGGATGGCCGCAAGACTTTCTTCTGCGCCTCGGCGGCTGCCCGGCAGGTTGACGATCAGAGTGCTTCCTCGCAGTCCCGCCACCCCGCGCGAGAGCCAGGCATAGGGGTTGCTGGCGGCGCCCTTTGCGCGCATGGCCTCCGCGAGGCCGGGAGCTTCGCGGTCGATCACTCGCCGGGTGGCCTCGGGAGTACGGTCGCGCGGCCCCAGCCCGGTGCCGCCTGCCGTCAGCGCGAGTACAGCGCCCCGCTCGGCGAGGCGTTCGAGGCTGGCCGCAATCAGGTTTTCGTCGTCGGGCAGGATTGCGGTTTCAATCTCGGCTTCGGGCCATTGACCGCGCAGCAGGGCCACGGCGGCCGGACCGGCGGTGTCGGTCATCAGGCCCTGCGAACAGCGGTCGGAGATGGTGAGCACGGCGAGAAGCATGGGGTGATTGTAGAACTTACTTTCCGCCCAGCACGTTGATCGTGTGCAACCAGCTCTCCACGCCCTGTGGCCAGGTGGTCACCGGCAACTTGGTCCGCCGCAGCCCGTAGCCGTGGCCGCCTTCGGCATAGATGTGAAGTTCGGCGGGAACCTTGGCGTTCTTCAGCGCCAGGAAGTAAACCACAGCGTTCTCCACGTGCACCGGGTCGTCCTCGGCCTGCACGATGAAGGTGGGCGGCGTCTGTGCGGTGGGGTGGATGTCGGCGTTGGGCGCGAAGTTCTTCTCCGACAGGGCTAGATAGCCGGGATAGACGACCACGGCAAAGTCCGGCCGGCAGCTCAACTTGTCGGCGGCATCGATGGGTTCGTAAAGACGCTGGTCATAGTGTGTGGAGATCGCGGCAACCAGGTGCCCGCCCGCCGAGAAGCCCAGCACCCCGACGCGTTTGGGATCGATCTTCCATTCGGCGGCATGCTGGCGCACAAGGCCCATTGCTCGTTGCGCGTCCTGAAGGGCAGCTGCAGATTTGGGATACGGCCCGGTGCCCGGCACGCGGTACTTCAGCAGCACGCAGTTCACGCCCGCGCTGTTCAGCCAGTCGCAGACTTCGGTGCCTTCCAGATCGATGGCCAGGATGTTGTATCCGCCGCCGGGGAAGACTACTACGGCCGCGCCTGTGTTCTTAACTTTGGCCGGATAGAAGGTGAGGGTGGGCGTGGCCACATTGCCCAGCCGGATCAGCGGCTTGCCGGCGATCAGCGGGTCTTTGGCTGTGGTCATGTCCTTTTCGGGGGTCGTTGCCGCTGGCGCGCCGGGCGCTGTTCCCGGCCACACAGGCAGCGTTAGATGATCTTTGCTGGGCGGCCAGCCGGACGGTTGGGCGACAACGACGATGGAGAACGGGGCAACGGCAAGAAGCAAAAGAAGAGCAGTTCTGCGCATGGATGAATCTCCCTTGAAAACTCGCAAGGATCATCGCAGCCTGCCCGGCGCGAGCGCAAATTCTCGCGCCCGTGGAAGGCGATGGCATTTCCCGCGCTGGATCGTTTTATCTGAACTATTCCGGTTTTGCTTGCGTAGTCGTGAGAAGTAGAATGGTCGGCTAATTGCGACGCGAAAGGAACAGGGCGCTCTGCGCCTGTGTGTGTCTATGAGCTATCTGCATTTGAATACCCTCCGCACCTCTCGGATTCCCGTAATTTCCAGCCTGGTTTCCGGCCTCCTGTTGAGCCTGACGATGGTCGCAGCCGCGGCCAGCGCGCAAGAGACTCCCGTCGCGTCTGCCAAGCCCGCTGCGCTCGCCGACACTCCACGCTACAAGGATGCCAGTCTGCCCATTGAAGATCGCGTCGCCGACCTGCTGCCGCGCATGACGCTCGACGAGAAGATCGAGCAGATTTCCGGCGGCTGGGAGACCAAGATCCAGGTCATCGACCCCACAGGTACCTTCACCACCGACGAAGCGCGCAAAACGGTGCAGGCGGAGTGGGGCGAGGAGCTCAAGTTCACCCCTCGCCGCTCGGCCATCCTGCGCAACGGGGTGCAGCGCTACCAGATTGAGAAGACCCGCCTGGGCATCCCGGTGATGTTCCTCGGCGAGGGCCTGCATGGCTTCATGGAGTACGGGTCAACGAGCTTTCCGCAGGCGCTGGGACTCGCGGCGACCTTTGACCCGAAGCTGGTGAAGCGCGTCTTCTCGGCGGTAGGCGACGAGGCTGGCTCGCGCGGTATGGGCCAACTATTCTCGCCTGTTCTCGACATTGCCCGCGATCCTCGCTGGGGCCGCACGGAAGAGACGTATGGCGAAGATCCGTATCTTGTCTCGCGCATGGCCGTGGCGGCTGTCACCGGCCTGCAGGGCGACTCTCTGATGATCGACCGCCATCACGTGCTGGCGACAGCCAAGCACTTTGCCGTGCACGGGCAGCCGGAAGGCGGCACCAACACCGCGCCCGGCAACTACTCCGAGCGCATCATCCGCGAAAACTTCCTGGTCCCCTTCCAGGCGGCTGTTCAGGAAGGCCGCGTGGGCAGCGTGATGGCGTCGTATAACGAGATCGACGGCGTTCCGTCGCACATCAACCACTGGTTGCTGGACCGCGTTCTGCGCCAGGAATGGGGCTTCAACGGCTACATCACCTCCGACGGCGACGGCCTGCAAATGCTCTACCAGACTCATCACGTGGCCTACAACGCCACCGACGCCGCGAAGATGGGACTCGAAGCGGGCATCGACTACGACCTTTCCGACGGGTCGGTTTTCCGGACACTGGCCGACCAGGTGAAGCAGGGCGTCGTTCCCATGAGCGAAGTGGATCGCGCCACCGCCCGCGTGCTGGCCGCAAAGTTCCGCCTCGGCCTCTTCGACCATCCTTACGTGGACCCCGACTACGCCGAGAAGATCACCAACGGCGAAGAGCATCGGAAGCTGGCCGCCGAGGCCGCCCGCAAAACCCTGGTCTTGCTCAAGAACGACAAGAACCTGCTGCCGCTCGACCTGACCAAGCTCAAGACCATTGCCGTGATCGGCCCCAATGCCGCCGACGTCCACGTGGGCGGATATGCGCGGGACTCCGTGCATGGCGTCAGCATCCTCGACGGCATCAAGGCCTACGTTGGCAAGAAGGCGAACGTCGTCTACGCGCAAGGCTGCAAGATCACCACCGCGCCCGAAGGCTTCCGCGGCTGGTGGGCCAACGATGTCGAACTGGTTGACGCCAAGACGCAGACCGCTTCCATTCAGGCCGCGGTTGACGCGGCGAAGAAGGCCGATGTGGCCATCCTCGTGGTGGGCGAAAACGAGAGCACCAACCGCGAAGCCTGGGGCGAGAATCACCGTGGCGATCGCGATTCACTGGACCTGCTGGGCGCGCAGAACGACTTGGTCAAAGCCGTGGTCGAAACCGGCAAGCCGGTCGTCGTGCTGCTGCTGAACGGCCGTCCGCTCTCCATCAACTACATTGCCGAAAAGGTCCCGGCGATTCTGGAAGGCTTTTACCTCGGCGAAGAGGGCGGCACGGCTGCCGCGGACGTGATCTTCGGCGACGCGAACCCCGGTGGCAGGCTGCCGATCACCTTCCCGCGCACGGTGGGCGCGCTGCCCGATTTCTATAACCACAAGCCGAGCGACAACCGCAGCTACGAATTCAGTACCCGCAAGCCGCTCTTTGCCTTTGGCTACGGCCTCACCTACACCACCTTCAAATACGACAACCTGAAGGTAACACCGGAGAAGATCCTTCCCGGCGCAACCGCCAAAGTCAGCCTGGACGTAACCAACACCGGCCAGCGCGAGGGCGATGAAGTGCCGCAGCTCTACGTGCATCCGAAAGTCTCTTCGCTCACCCAGCCGGTCCAGCGCCTGATGGGCTTTGAGCGCATCACCCTGAAGCCGGGCGAGAAGCGGACGGTGGAGTTTGCGGTTACCCCCGACGACTTGGCGATTCTCGATGTGGACATGCACAAGGTGGTCGAACCGGGCGTCTACGAGATGATGGTCGGCCCCAGCTCCGACACCACCGGCACGGTGAAACTCACCGTCACCGGCGCCAAGGGCGAAACCGGAGCGCCGCCGCTGCCGCCGCCGCCCGCGGGCTCGGAATCGGGCCTTGTGAGTGACTTCGACAACGGCAAGAGCGACGCCAACTTCGGCATGTGGATGGCCGGCGGCGATTCGATGAACGGCGGCAAATCCACCGGCTCCATCAAGGTGGTCGAGCCCGGCGCGGACAGCACCAAGGGTGCGCTCGAAGTGAGCGGCGAACTGGTCAATACAACGCCCTTCTCGTGGGGCGGCGTGATCTTCTGGCCAGCCGGAACACCCATGGCCCCGGCGAACCTGTCGGCGAGGAAGGCGCTCAGCTTCTGGGCCAAGGGCGACGGCCAAACCTACATGCTGATCATGATCACTGCCAGCCGCAACGGCAACGACGGCCAGCCGCCGGCGATGGCGCCCTTTTCCGCCGGCCCAGAGTGGAAGAAGATCACCATCCCCTTCACCCAGTTTGAAACCGACGGCAGCGACATCTCCGGCCTAGGCTTCATGCACGTCAAGGAAGCCGGCAAGTTCAAATTCGAAATCGACCAGGTCCGGTTTGAGTAGACCAATCGATTTCGAAAGCTTGGAACCTTTTGCGTCTCCGGCCCGTATCTATCAACAACTGAATCTGCTGTCCTCCTGAAAGAATGGCGCGAATCGCATACCAGCGGTTCGCGCTTTTTCTTCGCCCCTGACGGCGAAGACCGGCCAACGCCCCGGGCTTTATAATCGTTAAGAAGCTGCATCGCCTCCCTGTGAGCTGACCGGCTTACATAGCTTTTCCTGAGGAATCCATGGCCGCCCTGCTTGAAGCCATCAACGTCAAACGCAAGATGTATTTTGAGTTTGAAAATGTCCCCTACTATTGCATCGACGTGGACGTGTCCACTCCCACCGCCCGTGGTGGCCAAACGCTGGTGCGTTTCAAGATGCGCAACCTGCTCACCCGCGCCGTCTTCGACAAGACCTTCAAGGCCGGAGACCGCTTCAAGGAACCCGACCTGGAGTTGGTCGAAGCTTCCTACCTCTACAGCGACGGCGACGGCTCGAACTTCCTCGATCAGGAGAGCTTCGATACCCACACGCTGCGCAAGGAGATGCTCGGCAATGCCTTGGACTATCTCGTCGAAGGCGCGGTGGTCCAGTTGCACAAGTTCAATGGCAACCCCATCGGACTGCAGTTGCCCCAGACGGTCGACCTCAAGGTCGAATACACCGAGCCCGGCGCGCGCGGCGACACCAGCGGAAACGTGACCAAGCACGCCCGCCTCGAAACCGGACTGGAGATCAAGGTCCCGCTGTTCATCGAAGAAGGTGAAACGGTGAAGGTCTATACCGAAACCGGCGAGTTCGGCGGCCGCGCCTAAGTTGAATTCTCTGCGAGAATGCAGCAAAAAGCCCAGTCCTTCAAGGCTGGGCTTTTTGCTTTTCGCAAGGCGTGAATCTCTACTTTTGTTCTTCTGCGGGCGCCGGGCCTTTTACCGGCACCGGCTCGTTCAGTCCGTGCTCCGGATCGTACTGGTGCTTCACCATCCACTGCTTGCGGATTTCGGAAGGTTGCTCGGAGACCATCCCATTGTGCCTGTAGTAGGCCATCCCCGGCTTCATATCCACCTTGATCTCGCAGGTCTCCGCCGAATCCGGCTTGCCCATCACCGGCAACAGGATCTCCAGCGACCGGTCCTGCTTCTTCCAGCGCGCCATATAGGTTTCATAGCCGATGGAATTCATCAGCCGGTCGCCGCAGCGATAGCTGTAGTCGAAGGCCTTTGGGTCGCCATTCTCGTAAAGATTGGCGCGGCCCTCGCCCTCCGCGTAATCCAGCATTCCGCTTCTGTAGTGCGAGTGGTCGTTGTGGGTGAAGAGGTGGACGCGCAGCGGGAAATCGGCCGAATTCAGCTTTTTGGCCTGAGCCCCTGTAGCGAAAAGCAGGCAGCATAAAAGCCCCGTCACAGAAATCAAAGCAGTACGACGCATGGAACATCCTCCTGATACCGGCCTGTGCCGGGCTGATAAGTTTGACGATCGATTACTGAATTGACGCGGTACGATCTGCCGCATCACTTTTGAGAATCCTGTGGGCTCCCCTTGAGGCTAGTCTGAGGCAACCTCACCTGAACCTCAACTTCCACTCTGGTGTCGTGCAACCTGTCGTCCGACGCATACACCGTGACCATCTTGCCCAACTGTACGGTGGGTGTCAGGACATATTTGTGAATCCCCACCGCGGGCAGCTTGGGCAGCGACTCGGGCACATCTGTCCCAAAAGTCTGCGTCGAAATGCGCAGCGCGATAAAGACGGATTCCGCCTCCCGTCGAAGGGCCAGGATGTCTACGTCTGTATCGCTATCCAGAATCTCCTTGGAATCGGTGGCGCTAGCGCGATAATGCGTGTCGTCGCGCAGCGCCGGCAGATCCTCGTTGGTGGTTGCCTCCAGGGTGTAGGTTTTGCAAGTCGTGAGTTTTCCCTTGAAGATCCTCTTGAACTGGAGGTTGATTTCCAACGGCTCATGCGCCGCAGGCCGCGCCTTGTGGGGCACAGCGCCGTTCGGGCTGGTTGCAGCTTTGGGGGGCGCCTGCTGCGCGCAGGCTAGCGAAGCGGCCAGCATGAAAACAGCAAGAACAGGTCGTAGCGTAGGCATAGCGTTCTCCTAGTTCGGGGTCCGGTTCAGCGCCCGGTTCAGTGTCGGGATGCGGATCGGGGCAATGGTGATGGGACTTAATTCAATGGGCGCAAAGGCCATCGACTCTTCGTTGTCCTGCGCGCGATCTTGCCGCGCTTGGTGAGTCGGCCTCGGCTGCTGGGGGCCGGCAACTACAACAAGTTGAGGCATCTTCGCCGCAACCGGGGTTGAGACAGGAGGCGGAGAGATTGCCTGTATCAAACGCAAGCCGTGCTCCGCCCCTGGCGCGGCCGGCAGGCGAGCCATCGTCACGCCCGGGTGGTGCGTCATCAGCCGCACCGGAACCGCGGCAGCAACCAGCAGTAGCGCCGCCGCAACCGCCAGCCGGGCAAATCGGCTCTCCTGCAGCCTCATCCAAACGCCGGCGAACTCCGGCCAACCCATGCGCCCCGCGCGTCCGCCTGAACGCTCTTCCAACCGGGCCTCTTCCGCCACCGCTGCCAGAACGCGCCGTTCCAGCCCTGGCAGCGGTTCACCCGGCGCGTAGCTGGCCAGCGCGCGATCGATAAGATCGTCCAGATTCTGTGTATCGTTCATCGGTTCATCGCTCATAGCCACCTCTCTTCCGGTCAGTTCTTTCCTGCAATTCCTCGCGAAGCCTCTTGCGCGCCGTGTGAATCCTTCGCCGCACGGTTCCCTCCGGCAGTCCGAGAATGCCTGCAATTTCCACCAGCTTCAGCTCACCCAGCGCCGCCAACGCCAGCGGCTGTCGCAGCTTCTCCGGCAGCGCATCGATACGCGCGTGCAGCCATTCTTCCAGCTGCCGGTCAGCAGCCGTCTCCTCTGGGCTCGCGTCCGGGGAAGGCGTTTCGTCGGGAAACTCCTGCTCGCGGCCGCGCGTCTTCTCTTGCCGCACAGCTTGTCGAACCGCCAGCCTCCACGCAACCCGCGCCAGGTAGCTCCGCTCTTCCTCCATCTGCTCCCAGCGGTTGCCTCGGAAAATCTGCAGAAACGTTTCCTGGACCACATCTTCGGCATCCTGTGTGTCGCGCGTCACGGTTCGCGCTATGCGGAAGACGAAACGCGCGTGCCGTCCCACGAGCGCGGCAAACGAGCCTGCTCCACGGTCGCTTTCGTCCCCTTCGTCCCGCAAAGTCGTTCTCCGGCGCGCTAGGATAGCCGCTTTAGGCGTTCCTACAAGTAAAGAGCATACTGGCCGCAAAAGCGTTCGCTGCACGCAAACATTATCTGAGAAATAGTCAAATCAATAGAAGCTCAGGGCCAAGGAAGGACTTCGGTGTTGGGGTAGTAGTGGCGCAGGACATCGCGGAAGCCCGCGCCGCCAGCGGCCATGCCGATGGCCCCCGCCTGGCACATACCGACGCCGTGGCCGATGCTGTGGCCGTCAACGACCCAGGCGGAGCCGTCGCGGGTAGCGGTGAAATCGCTGCCCGGCAAGGCGCTCCAACCCCACTGGCGGGCCTGGCGGATGCGGTCTGGTTCATTGCCGGGCTGGGGGGCGGGGCCGTCGGTGGGGATTCGGGAGTGCCATTGCTGCGGATGGCTACGGCACCAGGCGCACCGCACCGGGAAGTAAGGGTATGCATCGCCGGGATTCAGGCCCACATCGCGCAGGCTTCGGGTTTGCCCGCCGCAGCGGCTGGAGTACATGGCCGCCAACGGCTGGCCGCGGTAACCGATGACCAGTCCGCGCGTGGCCTCGGCCGCTTGGGATGCTGCCGAGCCGGCAGCGGGCGGGGAGCGCAGAAACTGGCAGTGGGTGGTGTCGCAAAAGTCGTATCCCTGGTGACGGACGCTTGCAGTTGGGCCCGCGACAAGAAAGGACCGCGCCACTACTGCCTGCGCCTTGAGTGCTTCGATTGGAGCTGTAGCGGGCATCTCGGCGGCCACGATGGAGGCCACAGCTGTTTCTCGATCCATGCTGACGATTGCTTGCAGCACACCGTCGCGCGCGGTGAGCGTGAGGCGTCCGCGATAGACGCGGCGCAATTTGCCGGGGACCGCAAGCTCGAAGGGGACAATGGAGCCGTCGCGCGCAGTGACGGTCCAGCGGGTGGCTGAGCGGTCGTCGGCGACGACTTTGCCAGCTTCCGCGCGGAAGATGAGGCGGCGGTGCGCGGCTTCGCCGTTGAGAATGACGTGTGGGGTATCCACCTCGCCGGAAGAGATCGAGAGGACGCTGCCACTGGCGGGCTGCAACTCCAGTTGATGGGGATGGAAGAGGGCGAGGACGGAGAAGGACGGATCCCGGGCCTGCGCGGCCAGCGGGCGAAAGGCCTGCGCGGCCAGCGAAATGAAGTACAGGACGAGCAAAAGCATGCGTTCGAGTTTGATGAGCCGCTTCATGGCTGGCCCATTCCCAATGCGCGCAGCATCTGGCCGGCCACCGCTGCAGTAGCAGAGCCGGTAGCTGCATGCTTGCGAACCAGCAGCAGCAAGCGTGGCTGTGCAGCCGGATACAGGACCACCGCGAATCCATCGGCAGCCGCATGGGGCTGGTGTGCGCAAGGCGCGGTACCGGTTTTGGCGAGGGCGGCTTCGGGTCCAAGCTCCTTGTCGACCGCCTGAGCGGTTCCGCGAGCGGCGGCGGCGAGCATGCCTGCGCGGATGCGAGCCTGAGTAGGCTCGATGGCCTCATTTTCAAGCTGCAAATAAGCGCGTGCAACCGCCAGCGGAGACTCCTTCCAGCCGCTGCCGAGGCCGATGGAAGTGGCGTCGGTTGCCGTGTGGGGCGGACCGCGCAGGCCGTAGTGGGCGAAGACCGGTGCCGCGGTGGAGCGGTCGAGGCCGGCGGCGAGGAAAAGGAAGTAAGCATTGCAGGATTGCGCGATGGCCTCCTCAAGATTCAGAGTGCCGTGCCCCTTGGGGAGCCAGCAGCGGCCTGCCGTTCCCGCACAATGCACGCGAGGAAAAACGCCGCCGTGCTGCGCGGCATAGGCCATCGCCAGAAACGGCTTGACCAGCGATCCCAGGGACTGCGCGTCCAGCGGGAATTGAACCGGACTCTCGTCGCGACGCACGTTCGAGCCATCTTCCCAGCGCGCGTCCAGCACTGTACCGGAGCGGTCGAGGAGCAGCCAGGAGAAATCACGACTGCCAAAGCGCTGGCGCAACTGGGCAGCGGCAGCTTGCGAGAAGAGCGTCGGAGGCTGCGTCCATATCGGCGCGGCGCCTACGGCGAGGACGAAGGCTACGACGAAGCGGCGCGCAGGCACTACTGCTTCCACTCGTAGACGACCGTCTGCGTAACCTTGGCGCCCTGATCTTTCTCTTCCACTGTTTCGCGGCTCACCGACTCGAACATGCGGCTGAGGCTGGCGATGTTGCCGGAAAAGAATGCCGGGCTCGAGCCCCCTTGCGCGTCCTGACCATCCGGATTGTCAGTGTGGTTGGCGCGATCGAGATGAGCGGCGAGAGAGCGGAAGTTCTGCTGCTCGCGCGCGGAATGGCGGAAGACGGCGGTGTAGGTGATGCCCTGCGGTTTGCTCTCGGCTGGCTTGAGTTGACGGGCCATCATCTGTTCCATGGAGGTGGAGTCGGTGGTCAGCAGCAACTGCTTTTCGCGCACAGCGAAGTAGAGCGGAATGCGTCCGTCGAGTGCATAGTAGCTGCCGGAGGAGCTGCTGCGCTGGGCCCAGCCGACGCCGAGGCGCGAGGCGGTGAGGCCCGGTTGGACCGCGTCGGTCACCGCCTCTTGAACAGCCTTCTCATCCCAGTTTGTCGAGGCCGTGATGACCATCGCGCAATCGATGGAGACAAAGACGCTGTCGCTTGCCGAGTGGGTTATCCACGCCACAAGCTGGGCGACCGGCTGCGCCGAATGCAGCAGAGTATGCAGAGATTGATAGGCGTCGGTCTGCTTGACCACCGCAGGAGCCAAATCGATGCGTTCTTCAAGTGCATCCGCGCTACCGGCATTGATCACCCTGACGGCGGCAGGCGCTTCCCAGCGGCTCTGGACGCGCGCGGGCTTGAGGTCGATGAGGTCTTCGCGCAGGTTGCCCAGCAACTGATCGGGATCGGGCGAGGCCTGGGCGCTGTAGAACGCCGCATCGTCCGGAGCCAGCGCGGCGAGCGACTGGACGTCCCCGCTTGCCACAGCGGGCAGGCCGGGATTGCGCAGCAGAACGCGCTCTTCGCGATAGCTTTGCGGCTCGCGGTAGAGATCGCTGATGGCGGCCCTGTACTGCTTCATCTCGGTGATGTTGCGCTGCACCCAGTAACTTCGAAAGTAGGGCGAGGGAACAATGTCGTGAAGGTTGAGAACCATGCGCAGATCGCCCTGCTTGCCCGCTTCCTTGACTGAGGCGACATACCATCCGTCATCGGCCAGACTGCGTGTATGAGGGCTTTCGATGCGGGCAAGGACACCTGCGACAAGATCTTCGCGGGTGCCGAGAATCAGCCAGCCATCGAGCCAGGCAAAGGCGGCGACACGCTTGGATTGCGGGTCCTGATGCACGTAAAACTGTGCCGATCCCTGGCTGCGCTGCTCGAATTTGGAGCGCAACTGCCACAGCGGCGTGGCCTCGGCGACGGCCTCGTCCATACGCGTGATATAGACAAATTCTAGGTTGCCGATGTCGTAGAGCGCGAGGCTGCTTTGCTTGCCGGCCACCGAAGAGAGAAGGCTGTTGTCGGTGGCGAGGCCGGCGGCGGCCGTGAACTCGTCCTGCGCTTGCGAGAGCCGCTGGAAGAGCCGCGAATTGCTGAAGGCGCTGTAATTGTCGCTGGTGAGCCAGGAGCGCTTTTCCGGCGAGCCGCTCCAGTCCTTCAGCAGCGCGGAGAAGTCTTTGGCTTCGATAGAAAGCAGCGCGCCATCGGGCATGAGGGAGGGAAGCTCAGCCACGCGCGCCTGCACCAGTTCGTTGGCGGCCCACAGCGCCGCAACGCCTACAACGAGGGCTGCTGCCGCAATCCAGAGAGGTCGCTTCATTCCAGCTCCTTATTGATTTCCGGTTTGGGCGAAAAAGGCATTCCCGGCAGCAAGCGTGGCCGGACAGTCTTGTTCGACTCGGGCTTGTCCCATTCCACTTGCGGGCCGATCGCGGGCGCGCGGGCATCGTTTTCGTGCGCGCGGACGAAGTCGAGGTTAAGCCGGTCATAAGTTTGCTGGAAAGGCTGGCGCAGGGCAGGATCCTTGATGCGCCGTAGCGCGCGCTGCGCCAGATGCACGGCTTCGAGCGAGTCGTGACGACGCTCCCAGGCCTTGATGGCGAGTGTGCAAAGCCTGGCCGCATCCGCATCCGAAAGCGAAGAGAGCGAAAGGTTCGGAGTCCACTGCAGTTGGCTCACGTCCGCGTTCTCAACCGTGCCGTCGCCCTCTGCGCCGGAGTCTTCCCCCGTTGTCAGGTAAGTATTTCCGTAGTAATAAGGGGCATACTGCAAATACGGCTCGGCGGCCACCAGCGCGCGCGAATCAAAACCAGCGGCGAAGGCGGCCCACACATATTGGAGGCGAATGCGGGCACTGTTGGGCGCAATGGCAAGGGCCTCGTGCAATAGGCGCTCACGCGATTTGGGGGCAGAGATGCACGCGGCGGCGGCGATGCGGGCTTCCATAAAGAAAGGTTTGGAAGCGTCGTCGAGCGTGGGGCAGGCTTGCTGCGCGAGCAACTGCAATTCGCCGCTGCCGCTCGCGGGCGCGCCGTGGCCTTTCAGTGCCTTTGCCGCAACAATGCGATCCACGTAGGGTGCCATTGGATCGGCAGCGACGGCAGCGATGGCAGCGAGCGCGGCAAGCGCTTCGGCTAGCGACGGATTTGCGGCAAGCATCGCCGCGGCCAGGCGCACCTTATAGCCCGCGTTCCACGGTTCGGCATCGGCCAATGGGCGCAGGAACTCGACGGCTTCGAAAAAGTGACGCTGAGTTTCCAGCAGCGCCGCGGCGGAGTTCATGTCGGCATAGAGATTCGCACTGACCAGAGTCATGCGCCGCAGCAGCGACATTGCGCCGGGCGTGTCGTTTTCGTCGAGGTGAATCGCCGCCAGGCCGAGGAAGTTGGGCGCGGTGAGTTCGCGTGCGTCGAGTGCGCGCTCATAGACGAAGCGCAAGACAGCGCGGCGGCCCTTGTCGCTGAGATGCGCGCTGGCGCTGCGCAGATCATTCGCTGCAGGGGCAGTAGCGGCATCGTGCTTCCAGCCTTCCAAAAGCTGACTGACATTGCCCTCCCAATCGGCGACGGCGAGCACGTCAGGCAGCCATTCGCCGCTCCTCCGCACCGATTCCGGCAGTTTAGCCAGCACGGCGCGTGCAGCGGCGAAATCCTTTTCGAGGATCAGCTCCTCGCACCAGCGGCGGCGGTTGTAAGTGTTCTCCCCGCCCTCGCCGGAATTCTGCTGCGCGGCGTGTTCCTCCAGTTCCACGATGCGCGCGAGAATGCGGCCGCGATGCTCCTTTTGAATCCACGTAGAGGAGTTCGGATCCCAATTATTGGGGAGAATCATATTGAGAATCACCTGCTGATCGTGCGCGGAGCTGGTGATGTCGAGCAGCCAGTCGATGGAGTTGTGGTTTGCCTTGTAACCTGCTTCGAGCAGCGAGTCAACGCGGTAGTAGCCGTTGCGCGGGATGTAGATGCGCAAGAGGGCGTCCACCTGCTTTTGAATCGAATCGTACTGGCCGTGCGCACTTACGTTGCCGAGCACCTCGGTGAAGTCCGGCCAGAAGCTTTCCGGCACGCGGCGCGCGTCGATCTCGGAAGTGAGAAGCTGGACCGCTTCGGACCATGCGGCGAGGGCTTCGGTCTTCTTGCCCTGCGTCCACAAGATGGAAGCGATGTTGTCGAGCGCGGCGGGCTGGTCATGCTTGAGGTCGAGCGAGTTGCGATAGTCGATGAGCGCGGCGTCGGCGCGATTGGTTTGCGCTGAGTAATCGGCCAGGCGGAGATAAGCGTCGGAGCTTTCCGGCGTGTGCTCCAATTCCGATTCGAGATAGTCTTCGGCGCGCGGGTCTTTTTGCAGATCGAGATACTCCGCGTAGCGTGAGCCGTAGTAGAACCATATCTCTCCGGCCAGTTGCTGATTGCGATCCACGGGCAGCGCGACGCGTTCGCCGATGCTGGCCTCGGAGCCGAGAGCACTGGCGAAGGCCGAGCCGACTTCGGGACGAGGATCGCGCAAGTAGAGGCCGGCGAGCGCGGTGGTTGCCGTCCGCCACACGGGGAGCTTGTTGGCGGCGCGCGCGGCGACGGCAGGGAGCGCCTGATCGGCGCTGCCATTGCGCACAAGATATTCCGCCGCGCTGTCTTCGCTGGCGGCGAGGCTCTGCAACTGCTGCGGCTGGCGCGCCAGCAGGAGTTGATAATAACGCGCACGCTGATCGCCATCGAGCTTGGTGCTTTCGGCGAGCCGCTGGGTCACGCGTAACTCCCCGACAAAGTCGCCAGCCTTGTGGAAGGCATCGCGCGCGTAGCCAAGGACGGATGGCCTTTGACGCGCGGGAACCTCTGCGGCGAGTTTCTCCAGGCGCGCCGCGGCGGTTTCGATTTGACCGCGTCGCTGCTGGAGTTCGATCCATGCGGGCAATTCCTGATTGCGCTGCCGTTGAGCCAGCGTCCAGGAGATTTCGGTGTTGAGATCTTCCAGGCCCGCGGCCTGAATGGCGGGAAGATAAACCGCGCGCAGTTCCTGTGCCGCCGCGCCGGAGGAAGCGTTCTGAATCCATGCGGCGAACTGCATCTTTTCTTCTGGCGTGTAGTACTTGCCGGCGACATCTCCGATGGCCTTGATAGCCTGTGCAAAGCCCTGCGTGGCAGCGTTCCCGCGCACGGTGATGCGCTGCTTACGCCATTCTTCGTCGGTGACTGCTCCGGGGCCCTGCTTGATGACCTGCATGGCCACTGCGCCCAGAGAGATATGGACCGCCTGCGCGCGCGCTTCGGTCAGACGCGTGTAGGCCGCGGAAGCCTGGCGCTGACGGGAGAGAATGCGAGCATAAGTTGCGGCCCCGTTCTGTGCCGCTCCATCGACGAGCAGATCGTCGCCGGCCTGCGTGATTCCCAACTCCGCGTATTTGCGGGCGTCGTCAAGCATGCCCCAGCTTTCGAGCCGCTCGGCAACGGCGAAGGAGTTTGCGGCCTTCACCGGGCGGCCTTCGATAAGGCCGGCCTCAAGAGCCTTGACGCCGTCGGCGTCGTGGCCCTGGCGGGTGCACAACTCAGCCACCTTGACCATCCACTTGGGATCGCGATAACTCAGCACATACAGTTTGCGGTAGTCGAAATTGGCTTCGTCGAGCCGGTGCAGCTTCTCGTCGAGGTCGGCCTGCGCGCTGAGCAGATCCTGACGCTCGGGGCGTAAGTGAATAGCCTTGTCGTAAGCGTCGATGGCCATCGGATAGTTTTCGGCGGCCGTGGCCAGGCGAGCCAGCACGATGCTCCAGTGTGGATCGCGCGGGGAGTCGGCAATGGTCTTTTGATAAAAGCCGATCAGACGGTCGCGCTCGCCATGAGCAACGGCAAAGAGCGCAGCCTCCTGGGCCAGCGCAGCGTCGTCGGGGTAAGAGTTGATCAGCTCGATGTACTGATCGGTCGCGTCGTTGAAATTAGCAAGTTGCGTCGCCGCGCCGATCATGCCGCGCCGCAATTGCGCAACGCGCTGTTGTTTCTCAACAGGATCGAGGGACGCTTGCCGCGCGACGCCCAGTCGCGCCTTGTAGAAGGCTGCAAGGCCCGTTTGATCGCCGGCGCGCGCGTAGTTTTCGGCGAGCGATGCTTCACTGGCGGCATCGAGCGGCTTGCGCGCGAGCAACGCTTCGAGCAGGGCGCGCGATTTTGGATAATCCGCAAGTTCGGTGAGCTTGCGGGCTGCCTCCAATTGAAACTGATCCTTGAGATCGGGATAGGATGCATTGGCCGATTCCAGCAGTGCAGCAACGGCTTGCGGCTTGCGGTCGTGCGCCCAATCATAATCGACCGTGGCGCGGACCACGCCCAGGATTTTTCCATTCTCGCGATAGATGGCCTCGACCTCGGCGGCGGCGGATTGCGGCTTGTGCAGGCCGTAGAAATCGACCAACTGATAGCGAAGCTGCAAGTTGCGCACCGGGTCGCTGGTGAGCGCGATCTGACGGCGCAGCGCGGCCTCTTCGACTTCAGGCAGAGCGTTGGTGCGCGCCGATTCCGTGAGTGCGTCCAATACATCAAAGGAGGCGGTCTGCGCTACGGCCTGTTTCAGTTCGCGGTCGAGATCCTCTTTGCGATGCTGCGCCAGCAACACCGAGGCGCGCAGTTGAATGGCCGCGGTGGAGGGTGCATTCCCGCGCAGCAAACCGGCGGTGGCATCTTCGACGGCGGAGCGGCGATCCGAGCGGCGCGCGAGAGTCAGCAGGCGGTCGCGGCTCTCGGCGGAAGGAGTATCTGACGCGGCGCTCGATGCGTACTCATGAATAGCGGCGTCGACATTGCCGCGACTCTCTTCAATCGCGCCGATCTGGTAGCCGAAGAGCGTGGGCTGCGCAAGGCGTTCGCGTCCCCGGCGCAATTGCGCAAGCGCGCTTGGGAAATCGAAATAGTCCCAGAAGACAGTGGCCGATTGCAGATAGCCATCGGCATCGCCGGGATGCGCATCGGCCATGCGCAGGAAGAAGGGCACCGCCTCGCTGAAACGCTCGCGGTCCGCATAGATGTCGCCAATACGCGCAAGCGTGTCGAGATTGCCGGGATCGAAGTCGAGCAGGCGCTTCTCAATGACGACGGCCTTGTCGGTGTCTTCGGGATGAAAGTAAGCGAGCGAACGGTAAAGCGACGAAGTCTGTTCGCCAAGGTCGCGGTTGGCTGGATAAGCTGCAGCTAGTGCTTCCGCCGCGCCAGCTGCGGCTTCATAGTGCGACTGCCACAAGCTGAGGTCCATGAAGAATCTCTCGGTGGCAGGATTGCGTGCGGAAAGCGCTGTCCAGTCGTTCGTGTCGATTTCAGGATCCTGCTGGCGCAGCGCGTCGAGTTCCACATCCAGTCTGCCGGAAGTGCTGAGGAGTTCGAACAGCTCGCCGCGCAACAAGGGCGATTCGGTCCAATGCTCCCAGAGAAGCTTTTCCATGTCATCCCGACGATTGGTGCGGCGGTACTCGTACAGCAGATTCTCGACGAAGCGCAGATCGTGCGGAAAGCGCTGGTGCGCGTAGAGATTCACCTGCAGCGCAAGTGCGCGACCGGGCGATGGGGCTTGATTGAGGTATTGCTCCAGTTCGGTGCCACTGAAGATGCCGGCAACCTTGTGAGTGAGCGCGGTGTAGTCGGTGCCGCGCTTGGCGCGCAGATAGAAACGTGCCAGCTTCGCATACCACGTCGGGTCCTGGAACTGCTGAATCGCGGCCTGGTAGACCTCTTCCTGGCGGGCGTTGAGCGCATTCTGATCGAGGAAATCGGCGAGACGCTGGTAGAGTCCGGGGTCCTGCAGGTTGCGGTCGAGTTCGCCACGCAAGAGGGTGAGAGCGTCGGGCAGGCGTTCGAGCGCAACATAACGGGCCAGCGCGCGGTCCAGCACTTGGGAATACTGCGCCGAGCGGGCTGTGCTTGCCGGTTGCACCGGTACAGCAGCTGCGCTGGCGGAGTTTTCGCCACCGGAGGCATTTTGGGCGGCAGGCTGCGGGGGCGCTTTCGGAGCGTCTTGAGGCACATCGACAGGCATGCTGTAGGCCGCATTGGAAGAGCCGAGGGGGACGCCATCTGCTTTCGCAGATAACTCATTCAGCAGGCTCCGATAGAGCGCGAGTTCCTTCTCCGTCTGGCTGGTGCGCGCATAGGCGTCGGCAATTTCAAGGGCCACCTTGACGCGATCCGGGTAGTCGGGAAACTGCGCCAGCAGCGCGGTGCCTTCGCGGATGATCGCGGCATTTTCACCGTAGGCCGCGTAGGCCTCCATCAGCTGTTCATGCAGGGCGGCGCGTTCGGGAGCGGAGGGGAAGCGCTTGTCGATCTCGGCCAGCAGTTCGGCGGCGCGGGCGCGATGGAAATACGGCGTTGCTAGTTGATCCTCGCTGGAGTATTCGTCGCGCGGCCCCTGTGAGTTGAGCAGCAGGGAGAGGATTCCGTTGAGATAGCCGGGCCCTCGATCCATGGTGGCGATGTTCTTGTAGAGCGCGAGATTGCCCGCGCCGACGCGCAGCGGCTGCTCGGGTGCGGTGAGCAGGATGCGCGTGAGTCCGATGAGCCCCTTCTGTTCTGCGCCGGGAGTTTTGCGGTCGGAGGCGAGCGCATAGTCGAAGCGCGCGGCATCCGGGAAATCCTGGATAGCTTCGAGCAACTGGCCGAAGGTGAAGAGTTCGTCGGTGCTCCACTGTGCTCCACGGGCCGCTTTCTGCTCGCGGTAACTGGCAAGGACGGCCTTGGCGGAATCGAGTTGGCCCTGCTGCTGGTAGAGATAGAAGAGCCGCGCTGCGTCCTTGAGGTTGTCGGGGTTGGCGGCGAGGCGGGCGCGCAGTTCATCGGCAAAGCGGCGCTGGGCGTGATCCGCAAGAATCAAGTCGTAGTAATTCTTGACCAGTTCGGCGGGCCAGAGCGGCTCAAAGCTGCGCTCGTAGACGGCGAGCCCGTCCTTGGCGGAACCCTGGCGCGTGGCCAGATCGGCTTCGGCCTTGATGGGATAGACGGAGTCGGCGGGGAAGGTAGCCCGATAGCGCGCGATCAACTGTTTTGCAGAGGCAAATTCGCTGCCGGTGAGCAGAAACGCAAATTGGCGAGCGTAGGCAGACTTTTGTTGCGGGTAGCGATCGAGCAGTGCCGCGTAAGCCTGTGCGGCATCGGCGCGGGGCAGGGCGTCGCGGTCCACGATCTTGAGAATGCGCTCCCACGCCAGCCATGCGCGCTGCTGCTCGGGCGCGGTCCAGCGTTCCTCGGCGGAAGCAGGGGCGTTGCCAACCACTTCCAGCGCGGCGATCTCCTGCCGCGGCTGCAGACGGCGGGCATAGAAGTCGGCCAGGTCGAGATGCGCGGCGACGGAGTCCGGGGACTGCTCGGCCCACGCCTTCCAATCGCGTTCCGCAGCATCGAAATTCAGCGCCTGCTCTTCTTCCAGCGCGCGCAAGGAGTACAGCGAAGCGTGATTGTCTCCCTTCTGCAGGGCGGTCAAAGCGGGAACTGTTTCGCTGGGTGGACGGCGGAAGAGGATCTCGCCGCCGGGCAGCTTCATCAGCCGGAAGAGCGCGCTCTCCGCATCCGACCCTCCCTCGACATTGTCGATCCAGCGTCCGAGGCCGTGGCCGCTGGAAAAAAGCAGGTCAGCATCGCGCAGAGTGTGTCCAGCGGTTGCGCCCAGGCCGGCGGTCAAGAGCACAGCGACGGCGGACAAGCCAAGATGCGATTCGTGCTCACGGAACCACTTCAATGTGCACCTCCGCGCTGCCGATGTTGTGGGCCATGTCTTCCGCCGCGACGGCGACGACGTAGTCGCCCGGCGGCAATTGGCTGGGAAGTTGCAGCTGCCCGACGCTGGCCTCGGCATCGCGATTCCAATGCAGCGTGACCGGCGCGAGTCCTTCGACGCGGGCGGTCAGCGTGCGCGTGCTGGATGAGGCGCTGACGGAAAGTGGAATGCCCTCGCCGGCTCGATAGCGCGTGCGTTCGAGATGGACGCGCACGGTGGGCGGCTTGGAGGCGATGATGAAGCTCTTGGATTCGCGATAGACCTGGCCGGCTTTGTCGCGCAAGACCAGGCGCACGGTGTACGCGCCGTCGGTCATTTCGGGTGGGGCAAGAAAGCGAGTTTGCCAGACGTTTTCCTCGGAGAGATGGCGCAATGGTTTCTCCAGCCCGAAAGGGAAAAGGGCAATCACCGAAACGATGGATGGGTCGGTGTGAATGCGCAAGACCGGGTCGCCGGGGCGGATGACGCGTGGGCGCAGCAGGGCGCGGGGCGCGGCCAGGAACGAGGTATAGGGGGTGACGAATTTGTATTTGCGGGCGAGGCGGATGATCTCTCGAATCGCGGCTTCGCTCTCGCCTTCGCGATCGATCTGGTCAAGAAGGGCTTGCACGCGCGCTCCGGCCCAGAGGCGCGGCAACTGGTCGTGCTCCAGAGCCTGAGCGGGCAGATCGGCCTTGGCATCGGCTCTTACCGACAGGCCCTGCTGTTGGCCTTCGACGTGGAAGGCCGCGCCTTTCGCTGGCTTCTCATATTCGCCAACCCAGCTGGCCTGGCCACCGTCGAAGACCGCGTCGTCGAGCGCATAGACTTTGTCGACCGGGGTAGACACGGCGAGGTGCAGATTGCCGATGGGCGTTTGGCCCGTCTTGCTGAGAAAGGCGGCGAGTTTGAAATCGACCGGCTCGCTGGAGAGCACCTGCTCCATGACTCCGTCGTTGTGGCTGAGCAGGCGCAGCAGGGGCAGGTTGGCGTCGTCGCCCACGGCAAAAACATCGGTCTTGGGACGTCGGTCGGCAGGAATCTGCGCCCAGCGCGCGGCATACCAGGCAGCAAGCTTGCCGGTGGGGATCAGCCCGCGATCCACGCCGCCATCGGTGAGCAGGATCAGTGAAGATGAGGGCGCGGCGGCCTGGGCAAGACCTGCTTCCAGGGCCTTCTGTAGATCTGTCCCGCCGCGCAGGTGGCTCGCGCGCAGCCAGTCCATGGCCGCCTTCACGCTTGTTGTATCCGCCGCAACGGGAGCGGGGCGAAAGCTTTCGACACGCGTATTGAAGAGCAGCAGGTTGAAACGGTCCGCGGGGCGCAGGCTTTCCAGCGTTTTGGCCGCCGCCGCATAGCTGCGCTCGAGTTTCTCCCATTGCATGGAGAGCGAAGTGTCCATCAAAACAACAGTCGTACGCGGGGCTGCGGCGCTGTTTACGGCTGGCGCAGCCATGGGCGCGGCAAGCTGCGCGGAGGCTTCGAAATAGCCCGGTTCCTGTGATTGCTTCTGGCCGCTGTCCTTCTTCTTGCCCTTCGAGTTATCCGGCGCGGGCTTGAGGTCAGGCTGCAGATCGAGCGTAAGGCCTGAGGAGACAGGACGCGGATCGCGGTAGGCGATGACCTGCAGAGAATTCGCGGGCTCGTTGACTGCCCAGGTGGTGGCCAGATCCTCTGCCAGATCGATGTTGTCGGCTTCGATGGACGCGCGCACGGTGTGTTCATCTTGCTGGGAGATCTTGAACGGGAGCAGCTTGCCCTGCACGGCGAAGTGGTCGATGCGCGCGGCGGAGTGCAGTTCGTAATGGATAGTGAGGTGAGCGACATGCTGGCTGCCATAGGCATCGGGCTTGAGCGGCAGCAGAAAGTAGCTCTTGAGGGCCTCGACCGGGATGCGCTGGTGGTACTCCATCTCCACGCGCTTCGTTCCGTACGCGGGAATGGGCACGATGTGCGCGCTGAAGACTGAATTGCGGCGGGCGTCGTCTTCGGTGCGTTCGCCTTGTTGTAAGAGGCCGGGATCGATGGCCTGGGACTTGAGCTCCTGATAGACTGCGCGGGCGCGCTTGCGTTCCAGGATCACGGCGGGGATGCGCACCGGGCCGTCCCACACGGCGAAGTCGGAGACCGTGGTGTTGGACGGTAGGGCGAAGACGTAGTTGCCCTCCTGCGGCTTGCCGGTGTGGTTGGTGAAGATCTGCTGTACCCAGACGCGCGCGTCGCCGTTATCGATGCGGATCTCGACCTGCATCTCGGTCAGCGACAGGACCGCCGGGTCGGGGGCCGGCTTGTCGAGGGGGATGAGCACACCGCTGTCGCCAAGGGCGTGCAGGGCGGCCAAGCCCAGCAGCGCAGGCAACAGCTTGCAGGTTAGGCGAAGCAGGTCCTTCACGGCTTTTCCTCGCACAGTTTCACAGTCTTTCCTCTCACAATTTCTCTTCGGCGATTCTCACCAGTCCGTTTTCGGTTCCGACATAGACGACGCCCTCGTGTACGGCCAGGGCGGTGACGTTGAGCGAAGGCAGGCCCGCGGTAACAGTCTTCCATCGCGTCCCGGTGGCGTCGCCCACCAGCAGGCCCTGGCCGAGCGTTCCGGCCAGCACCAGTCGGCCGTCTGCCAGGATTGCGCCGGGATTGACGATGACTCCGTCTTTGGTTGCTTCGGTCGCGGTGACAGTGCCTTGCGCGTCGAGGCGGAGGATGCCGCCTCCATAGGTGGCGATGAGCCAGCTATCTCCGACGGCGGCGAGGCCGGTAATCCAGTTGGGTCGAAGGCCCGAATTTCCGGTCGTAAAATTACGCTGCACCTGGCCCTCTGAGAGCAGAGAAAGCCCGCCCAAGGTGCCGACCAGAAGCCGGTCGCGGCTCACTCCGAGCGTGTAGACATGGTTGTTCACCAGGCCCTGGAAGGCGTACATGCTGTGCGCGCCGCTGGAATCGAGGAACGTGATTCCGGCAGGGGTGGCGGCCACCATGCCGTCGCCGTAAAGGGCCACATCGGTAACATGGCTGGCGATGAGCCCTGCCTCGTGTTCGACCAACTGCTTCTGGCGCCCGTCGCGGTCGAAGAGGACGAGCCCGTTGGCGGTGGCCACGGCCACAGCGCCCTTGCGCGGGTCTTCCACGATGTGGTTGACGCAGAAGACATGCTCGTCTTCGACGTGCTGTGCGCGACCGCCGGTTGCCGAGAGAATGTCGAGTCCGCGGTCGAAGTAGCCCACCCAGAGCCGGCCGTCGGAGGCGGTCATCAGCGCGCTGACGTTGCGGTCGGTGAGCAGAGCCTGCTGGCTGCCGAGGGCCCTTTGCCAGCCCCCACCCGGTTGCTGGCGCAACAGTCCGTCTCCGGTAACGGCGTAAAACGTGCCGGCCACGGCAAAGAACTGCTCCACAGCTGCTGCGTTCAAAGATGTTTCGCGTAGGTCGGCTGCTTCGCGCAGGTCGGCTGCTGCGCGCAAGGCGGGAGTTTTTCCCTTATCGCTATGCCCGGGGTTCTCGTAATCCGCATCGACGATTCCGATGTTCCGCCGAGGAGTTGTCGTGGGCTGACCGGAAAGCGAAAGCCGCAGTATGTTGTCGTCGCTGCCCTCTCCAGGGCCGCCTTCCATGCCGCCGACGAGAAGCGAATCGCCCGCGGCGAACAGGGCGTGCGCGTAGCGGCCGGGGGCGAGAGTGCGTTCGACGCGGTCTTGGCGAATTTCAGCGATGCCGACCGGGGTACCGACGCAGACGGCGTCGCCGCACAATGCAATGGCTTCGACGCGGACATCGGGCAGGCCCTGCTCCTCGCCGATGCGGGCGAATTGGCCGCCGCGGCCATGCAGTACGCCATTGTTGATGGTGCCGACCCAGAGATCGGATTCGGTGCCCGCCAGAGCGGTGACATAAATATCGTTCGTGGTGGAGTGAAAGCGCGAGAGCGCTTTGCCGTCCGCCTTGCCATCGTAGATGAGCAGGCCGCGCTTGGCGGTTCCGAGCAGCAGACGCCCGGAGGCCAGCGGCAGCAGCGCAGTGATCTGGCGGGCCTCGGCGTCGGCGGGGCGGATCTGGCGGAAGCTGTGGCCGTCGAAGGCCAGAACTCCTTCGCCGCGGGTCGTAATCAACAACTCCGGCTGGTGGGCGTCGGCGAGAGTTCCCACCGCCATCTGGCCGAGGGGCGCGGCGGGCAACTCCAGCCCTGCACGATAGATGTGTTCAAGAGCGCCATCCGTTGAATAGGAGAAGAGCCCGGAGGGCCCGGAAAGATAGAAGCGCCCGTTGAACGCCGCGCCGCCCTTGAAGACCGCCGGTGCAGGCATCCCTTCGAATCCTGGATTGGGCTGCGCGGTAAGAACCTGCACGGAGAAGGGAAGCTGCTGCTTGCCGGCAAGTTCGCGGGCGGAGCCTCCCAGGGCGCGTTCGACCCGCCAGATAACGACGCAGACGGCCGCAAGACACAACAGCGCCGCCGCGATTGCCAGAACCGCTGCGGACCGCCGATTTAGTTTCATGGTTTTATCCAGATCTGCAGGAAGAAGAACAGTAACGCAGCCGCCGGGGAAAGGCAAGTGAGAGCGAAACCTTCCCTGTTTACGGGCCTTTGCGCGTTTGCAAGGTTCTGCCTCGCCTGTGCTCGCTGCCCGGACGGTCTTCTCCAGCGCAAACTGCAGAGCAATGCGAAAACGTGGTATAACCTGAGCCTTGGAACGGATCCAGGAGGTCAGCCGATGCGATTGCCTCAGCGCAGCGTGCAATTGACCCAGGTTACGGAGTGGGATGGTGGCCAGGTCCGCTCGGTCGAAGACTATCTCGCCGTCGAGGAGCCTCTGGAAATCCGCATCTCCGATACACCGCTCACCGTCACCATGCGCACCCCCGGCCACGACGCCGAGCTGGCCATCGGATTCCTGTGGACCGAAGGCCTGATTGAGTCTCCGGATCGGATTGCCGCCGTTTATGATGCGTGCGACGAAACCGCCAAACCAGATTCATCCCCAAAAATCTCCTCCCGGAAAAACCTCGTCCGCGTCGAACTCCGCGACTGCACTTTCGATCCCTCCCGCCTGCAACGGAATTTCTTCGCCGCCTCCAGTTGCGGCATTTGCGGCAAGGCCTCCATCGAGGCCATTCGCCACCGCGGGCTGCAACCTCTCCAATCCAACTTTCATATCGATCCGGACCTCCTCTGCCAGCTTCCAGGGCGTCTGCGCGACCAGCAGGCGGTCTTCGGCCGCACCGGCGGCCTGCACGCCGCCGCCCTTTTCGACGCGGCCAGCGACCTGCTCGCCCTGCGCGAAGACATCGGCCGGCACAACGCTGTCGACAAGATCGTCGGCTGGGCCATTGGCCAGAAGCTGCTTCCCCTTTCGAGCCACGTGCTCATGGTCAGCGGACGCGGCGGCTTTGAGATTGTTCAGAAAGCCCTGGCTGCCGGAATCCCTGTTGTGGCTTCCGTCAGCGCCCCCTCCAGCCTGGCCGTCAAGCTGGCGCGTGAGCTGAGCCTCACCCTGATCGGGTTCCTGCGCGGCCGTCGCTTTGTTGTCTATTCCGGCGCAGAACGCTGCCTGGCCGCATCGGAAGCCTTCGCCCCGGCCCGCGTCTGACGTAACAGTAAACCGCCCGCACCGCCTCTGCATGCAATGAAGAAACCACCTACATTTTTTCTTCCCAATGTCACATGCAAGTGCTAGGATTCCGGCCAGGATTTTAGAGCGGTTCCAGAGTTTCAGTGCCCTTGCTGGAAACGTGCAAGGTGTCATTTTCTTAAGGAAAATGCCACTTTAGGGCGTTGCTTCCGGGGTACAGTAACTCTGAAACCGCTGTAGGGAGGTTCCCCTTCCCATGCCTGTTCTATCCATCAATGGGAAAACTGAAGGTTTTGCTGCCGGCGAGCACTTGCTCCAGATCGTCAATCGTTCGCTCGCCGATATTCGAGAAGAAATTCCACAGGTTTGCTACCACCCTCAGCTCGGCCCCATCCAGACCTGCGACACCTGCATGGTCGAGGTCGATGGAAAGCTGGTCCGCGCCTGCGGCACCCCGGCAGTTGAAGGAATGACCGTGTTGACCGCCTCGGCGCGCGCGGGCGCTGCCCAACGCGAAGCCTTCGACCGCATTCTCAGTAATCATTTTCTCTATTGCACGGTCTGCGACAACAACAACGGCAACTGCGCGATTCACAACACAACCAAACAGCTCGGCGTCGAGCACCAGGATCTTCCCTACAAATCCAAGCCCTACAAAGTGGATTCGACCAATCCCTTCTATCGCTACGATCCCGACCAGTGCATCCTCTGCGGCCGCTGCGTGGAAGCCTGCCAGAATTTACAAGTCAACGAAACCCTCAGCATCCGCTGGGAAGACCCGCACCCGCGCGTTCTGTGGGACGGCGGCACGGCTATCGGCGAGTCCAGCTGCGTCTCCTGCGGCCACTGCGTCACCGTCTGCCCTTGCAACGCGCTCATGGAAACTTCAATGCTGGGGGAGGCGGGATTCTTCACCGGCCTGCCCGATGCCGCCAAGCAAAGCATGATCGGCGTCGTCAAGGGAGTTGAGCCGGAGGTGGGCTTCGGCCCGGTGCTGCAGATGTCGGAAATCGAAGCCGCCATGCGCGAGGAGCGCGTCAAACGCACCAAGACCGTCTGCACCTATTGCGGCGTCGGCTGCAGTTTTGAGATCTGGGCACGCGACCGGCACATCCTCAAAGTGGAACCGCTCGATGGGCCGGCCAACGGCATTTCCACGTGTGTAAAGGGAAAATTCGGCTGGGAATTTGTCAACAGCAAGGACCGCCTGACCTCGCCGCTGATTCGCCAAGGCGACCGCTTCCGCGAGGCTTCGTGGGACGAAGCCCTTTCGCTGGTCGCGCGGCGATTCTCTGAAATCAAGGCCGCCACCGGGCCGGACTCTCTGGCCTTCATCTCTTCGTCGAAATGCACCAACGAAGAGAGCTACCTGATGCAGAAGCTGGCCCGCGCCGTCATCGGCACCAACAACATGGATAACTGCTCGCGCTATTGCCAGGCGCCGGCCACTATCGGACTTTTCCGCACGGTGGGCTATGGCGGCGACTCCGGGTCCATTTCGGACATCGCCCAAGCCGACCTGGTGATCATCATCGGCAGCAATACCGCCGAGAGTCATCCCGTGCTGGCCACTCGCGTCAAGCGCGCCCACAAGCAGGGCCGTCAAAAGCTCATTGTCAGCGACCTGCGCGAGCATGAAATGGCCCGCCGCGCCGATCTCTTTCTGCACCCAAAGCCAGGCACCGATCTCATCTGGCTGTCTGCGGTGACTCGCTACCTCTTCGACAACAAAATGGCCAAGACCGAATTCCTGGATAAGTGGGTCAACGGTTTCGAGGAATACCGGCAGAGCCTTGCGCCTTTTACTCTCGAAATGGCCGTCGAACGGACCGGCTTGTCAAAGGAAATTCTCGTAGAAACTGCACACATGATCGCTGCGGCCGAGCGCGTTTGCGTGCTCTGGGCCATGGGCGTCACCCAGCACGTGATGGGCTCCGACACCTCCACGGCTATCTCGAATCTGCTGCTCGCCACCGGCAACTATATGCGTCCCGGAACCGGGGCCTATCCTTTGCGCGGCCACAACAACGTGCAGGGCGCAAGCGATCACGGCGCGATGCCCAACTTCTTCCCCGGCTATCAGAAGGTCGACGACCCGGAGATCCGCGCCAAGTTCGAAAAGGCATGGGGCGTTACCCTGCCCGCCAAGCCCGGCTTCAACAACCACCAGATGATCGACGCCATTCTCGACGGCAAGATCCACTCCATGTACATCTTCGGCGAGGAGATGAGCATGGTCGACTCTAACGCGAACTTCGTTGCCGGCGCGCTCCAGAAGGTCGACTTCCTGGTATTGCAGGACATCTTTTTTACCGACACCTGCCGCTACGCCGACGTGATTCTGCCCGCCAGCCCCAGCCTGGAAAAGGAAGGTACATTCACCAGCACCGAGCGCCGCATTCAGCGTCTCTACCAGGTCTTCGACCCGTTGGGCGACAGCCTGCCCGACTGGAAGATTATTCAGCACATCGCCAACCGCCTGGGCGCAAATTGGAATTACAGCCACCCCTCGGAGATCTACGCCGAACTTGCCCCGCTCACCCCCATCATGGCCGGCGTAACTTATGAGCGCCTGGAAGGTTTCCGCTCCCTGCAATGGCCAGTAGCCGAGGACGGGTCCGACCAGCCATTGCTCTACACCAAGCGCTTCAACACGCCCGACGGCAAGGCCAAGTTCTTCCCGCTCGTCTGGAATGAGCCCACCGATCAGGTTGATGAGGACTTCGACCTGCATTTGAACAACGGCCGCCTGCTAGAACATTTCCACGAAGGCAACCTGACTTATCGGACCGAAGGGATTCGCGCCAGAACCCCGTGCACCTTCGTCGAGGTCTCGCCGGAGCTTGCCGCGCATCGCGGAATAGAAAGCGGCGCGTGGGTCAATCTGACCTCTCGTTATGGAAAAGTACACGTGCAGGCGCTGGTGACCGACCGCGTCAAAGGCAATGAGCTTTACATGCCTATGAACTCCGTGGAAGAGCCGGTCAACCGGCTTACCAGCAGCCACACCGACAAGGTGACCAGCACGCCGGCTTACAAGGAGGCCTCGGTGCGACTGGAGGTCACCACCGAGACTGGCGACAGCCCACTGCCGCCCGCCAATGCGCGTAACGGCAGCCCGACTCCGCAGCAGGGCATTGAAGTGGAACGCAAATGGAAGCGCTCCGACTACCACCAGCCCGGCAACGGACTGGTGCAGATAAAAACGCGTAACTAATACCGTGACCATGTTTTTTCGTAGTTCAATCTCTAAATTTGGGTGCCCCAGGTCCCTCGCTTTTGAGGACCTGGGAAAGCAAAAATCGACGCGGTCAAGGTACAGGTCCAAGTAAGAATGTGCGGAGCACCCATAGCAACCACCAAAGGAGTCCGCCATGGCGCAACCCATCCCGCTTCAGATTCCCCCTCGCGACCCACGCAGGGAACTCGTCGCCCGTCTTGAAAATGCGCCCATCGAACACGCCGAAGCGCTGCTGGATGGCTACGAGCTACTGCAGCAGCTGCACGACAAGCGCGTCTTCGAGCTATTGCGCGGGGCGCTTGGCGCGGGCGGCAAGATCGTCGAAACCACGGTCGCCGCTGCCGATTCGCCGCAGGCCATCAACGGATTGCGCAACCTCATCATCATGGCAAACACCCTTGGCGCAATCAATCCGGAGTTGCTGCAATGCGTGTGCACGGCAGCCGATGAAACCCTCGGCAGTCGCGACCGGCCGGTCATCGAACCCCCCGGCCTGCTTGCGTTGCTCGGTCAGTTCCGCCATCCGGAGCTGCGCCGCAGCGTCGCACTCATCAACCGGTTTCTTGAGGTTCTAGGAACGCAACTCAAGCTGCGCGGAAAGGCGGGCCCGCAAGAATAAAAAATCTCGAACAGAAATAACTGGAGGCAATATGGCGGTCAATAACCGTTGGGGAATTGCGGCGGCTGGCATTCTGATGCAGATGGCGCTCGGCGCCGTTTACGCATGGAGTGTCTTTCGCACCCCTCTGACGGACCGGTTCCACTGGTCCATCTCCCAGGTCACTCTCACCTTCACCATCGCCATCTTCGTGCTCGGAGTGGCCACCTTCTTTGGTGGGCTCTGGCTCAACAAGTCCGGCCCGCGTGTAGTGGCGCTGACCGCTGGGCTGCTGTATGGGCTGGGCGTCTTTCTCGCCAGCTACTCCGGCATCGGCCTGTGGTGGCTCTATCTTACCTATGGACTGATCGGCGGCGTCGGCCTGGGCTTCGGCTATATCGTTCCGATCGCCGTGCTGCTCAAGTGGTTCCCCGACCGTCGCGGTCTGATCACCGGTATAGCCGTGGGCGGCTTCGGCGCGGGCGCGTTGGTGGTTGCTCCGCTGGCCACGCGGATGATTCAATCGATCGGCGTGCTGCATACCTTCGCATGGCTCGGCGTCGGCTATTTTGTGGTTGTGGTAGCCACCGGCGCGTTCATGCGGAATCCTCCGCCGGGCTGGACGCCAGCCGGATGGACCCCCAGCGCAACCCAGGTCAAGCAGCGCGCAGCCACCGACTACACCCTCGGCGGCGCGTTGAAGACCTGGCAGTGGTGGGCGCTCTGGCTGCTGCTTTTCCTCAACGTCACGGCCGGAATCTCGCTCATCTCGCAGGAAGCGCCTATCTTCCGCGAAATCGCCAAGGTCACCGTCCTGCAGGCCGGTATTATGGTGGGAATCGTCAGCATCGGCAACGCCTTGGGCCGCATCTTCTGGGCCGCGGCCTCCGACTACCTGACCCGCCGCTGGACCTTCACCGTCATGTTTCTCGTCCAGGTCTTCCTCTTCTGGACCATGCCCTCCATGACGCAGGCGGCCATCCTCGGCACGACTTCCTTTGTCGTGCTCATGTGCTACGGAGGCGGCTTCGGCACCATGCCCGCTTTCACCGCGGATTACTTCGGCTCCAAAAACGTCGGCCCCATTTACGGCCTGATGTTGACCGCGTGGGGCTGCGCCAGCGCCTTCGGGCCTCTGCTGATTGCAGCCATGCGCCAGGCCAGCGGGTCATACGCGACCGGCCTGCGGGTCATTGCGGTGATCATGGCTGTCTCTGTGCTGCTTCCACTGGCGGTTCATCCGCCGCATGTGCGCCAGACAAAGCCTGCTGAAAAGAAGGTTCTCGCCGGCGTCTGATCCTCATCCTCGGTGCCGTGCCACGTTCCATCGTGGCACGGCGCGAGGAGTTCGAAAACCTCAGGCGATCAGGCCCATCTTGCGGAGCTTCTCCAGCAGCTTCGCGGCGTCAATCGGCTTCACCAGGTACTCATCGCACTGTGCCTTGAAGGAGAGAATGACGTCCTGCAGCGCTTCCGCGGCTGTCACCATCATGATCTTCACGCCTTTGCTCGAAAGCACGCCCTGCGCCTCTTCGATACCCCGAATCTGCAGCACCGCCTCTACACCACCGATCCCCGGCATTTTGATATCCATGCAGATCAGGTCGTACGGCTGTCCGCAATCCATCGATAGGCGGAAAGCCTCCAATGCTTCTTCGCCGTTCACAGCGCTGTGGCACACTCCGTAGCCGGATAGTACCGTCTGCAGCGTCAGCCGGCTCGTCAACTCGTCTTCAACCACCAGTGTCTTCATAGAGCGCTCACCTCAACTTTTTCTGAACCGCTGCTACCGTTGCCACCTCTGCCGATCGCATCTCTCAATCGAACGTATTCCATTTCCAAGGTTTGCATGCGGTCGGATACAGCGCTCAAGTCGCCTGCATCCGCGGCTTTTTCCATCGCAAATGCTACCACTCGAAAACGCTCTCCACCCACGTTCGACGCGGCGCCTTTGATCGAATGCGCCACTCGCCCGCAGGAGTGCAGATCGCCCACTCGTATCTTTTCCTTCAAGGCCGCGATCTGACGCGGAATGTCCTCCAGAAACGCCTTCAGAATCACGTCCGCCAAGGTCGTATTATCCATCAGGCGCTGCATCACGCCATCCCAGTCGAAGACCGGCGTCACTTCCAATGCGGTTTCCGAGGTGAGTGGTTGCACAGTCGAAGACTGCTTCGAACCAGCGCTCTCCGCTTGCTCCTGTAGGCCGACTGTGGCGCATTTCTCCGGGAGCCATTTCGCAAGCGCCTCCCGCAGGATCCGCGCCACCACCGGCTTGGACACAAACCCGTTCATACCCGCTTCCGCACACAGGTCGCGGTCCGATTGCAGCACGTTCGCGGTCATCGCAATGATGGGAACCGCATGATTCAGAACCGCCGATTGCGGGTCCCTGATCCGTCGCGTCGCCTCTACGCCGTCCATTACCGGCATGCGCATGTCCATCAGAACCAGGTCGTAAGGAGTTCTTTCCAGCGATTGCACCGCTTCGGCGCCATCCGCTACCGCGTCCGCCCGCAGGCCGAAATTCTTCAGGATTCCCAAGGCCACCTGCTGATTGGTGAAGTTGTCCTCCGCCAAAAGAATCCGAGCGTCTGCCGGCAAGCCCCGCTGCTGGTTGTGCTCCGCGTCCTCAGTGGAGGCCGGGGTGTCGGCCATTTCAAGGCAAGCTTCGTTGCCCTCGCACAGCGCACCCACCAAAGCCCTGGCCAACTCCTCCGCCCGCACTGGCTTGCACACATGATGCCTGAAGCCGTTCTGCTGGCAGCGTTGCGAACCATAGCGGGGCCCGAGCGATGTCAGCATGACAATGCGCGTATCGACTAGGCGCGCATCCGCCCGGATCGCTCCCGCCACCGCCTCGCCGTCCATCCCCGGCATCTGCATATCCAAGACCGCCAGTTGGAAGCAATCCTCCGCTTCCGTCGCCCGGTAAACTGCCTGCAGGGCCTCGATGCCGCTCGCCACCGCTTCTGTCCGCATCCCCCAGTGCTGCATCTGCCGTGTCAGAACCCCGCGATGCGCCGCATGATCGTCCACGATCAGCGCATGTACCCCTTGCAGCACCGCCAGGTTCACAGTTCCTCCTGCATTCGCTTCCGGAGCGGCGCCGATTGCCAACCGCACTGTGAACCAGAACTCCGATCCGTTGCCCTCTTCGCTGTTTACGCCGATCTCTCCGCCCATGATCCCGGCAAGATGCATCGAAATTGCGAGCCCTAGTCCGGTACCGCCAAATCTCCGCGTTGTGGACGAGTCCACCTGGCTGAACTTCTCAAAGACCAGCCCCAATTTGTCTTGCGGTATGCCGATTCCGGTGTCCCGCACGGTGAAGCGCAGCAGGCAATCGGTTGCGCGCGCCTCTTGCACTTGCACGCGCAACTCCACTTCTCCGTCACGGGTGAACTTGATTGCGTTCCCCAGCAGATTGGTCAGAATCTGCCGCAACCGCGCCGGATCGCCACACAGCCATTGCGGAACCTCCGGGTCGACACTCGAAATCAGTTCCAGGTTCTTGGCAAACGCCTGTGCCGCCACCGTTCCCGCAAGACTCTCCAGCAGGCCCCGCAGGTCAAGGTCCACCGACTCCAGCTCCAGTTTGTGCGCCTCAATCTTCGAAAAGTCCAGAATGTCGTTGATCAGGTACAGCAGCGATTCTCCGCTGGCCCGCACCGTCTCCGCATAGCGCCGCTGCTCGGCGTTCAGTTCGGTGTCCAGCAGCAGGCCGGCCATGCCGATCACGCCATTCATCGGGGTGCGAATCTCGTGGCTCATGTTGGCCAGGAATTCGCTCTTGGCCGCTGTCGCCGCGGCTGCTTCCTTGGCCAGTTCGTTGGCGCGCAGTGTCTCTTCCTGCAGCCGCAGGTTGCTCTTCAGCAGCGCCTCAGCCGACTCCTTCAGCGCCGTGATGTCCCAGTTGGTCCCGATGGCGCGCACCGGGTTTCCCGACGCATCCCGGTCCACCTGGCCTACGGCGCGTATGAAATGAATGCTTTCATCCCGCCACTTGACCCGGTACTCGGTGTCGAATTCCCGGTCCCCCTGCATCGCCGCATCGATCTCTTCCAGCACCCGCGCCCGGTCCTCCGGATGCAGAGCCGATTCCAACACCTTGGAGCAATCCTGCACTTCGCCGGGTACAAGCCCGTAGAGACGGAACATCTGGTCGTCCCAGGTCAGCTGGTTGTGCACAACATCGAGATCCCACACCCCCACACCGCCCGCCCTTGTGGCCAGCCTCAACCTGTCGCTGGTCTCGCGCAGCAACGACTCCGCCAGCTTGCGCTGATTGATGTCTTCCACCAGCGCCAAGTGGTAAAGACTTCGCCCGTCGCTGTCGCGCAGCACCGACGACGACAACTTCACCCAGGTGATGCTCCCGTCCTTGCGTATATAGCGTTTCTCGAAGCTGGGCAGGAATTTCTTTCCGTTTTCCAACTCCCAGAACATGCGCGCGCTTTCGGGGGCGTCTTCAGGCAGAGTGATCTGCTGGAAATGCATTCCCACCAGTTCCTCCGGCGCATACCCCAGAATCTCGGCAAAGCGCTGGTTGCAGCGCAGGAACTCGCCCTTCGGCGAGGTGTGAAGAATGCCAATCGCCGCCTGTTCAAAGGTCGCACGGTAGCGCGCTTCGCTCTCCCGCAGCCGACTCTCCACCTCCATCTGCGCCGTCACGTCATGCCCGATGTTGCATACGCCGGTCACTTCTCCCCGGTGGTCACGCACCGGCCACGAAGTGATGGAAACGTGAATCCGCTGGCCGTCCTTGCGGACCGCCTCCACCATGCGCTGGGCGCGCGAATGGCCCTTCAGCCCCTCCCCGAGAGTCGTTTCAGCGGACGGAATCATCTCCGGCGACGCCAGCATCAACCAAGACTTCCCGATCGCCTCGGCAGCGGTGTAGCCCATCATCACCTCGGCGGCATGGTTCCAGGTCAGAATCGACCAGTCCAGCCCATAGGTGACAATCGCCTCCTCCGATGTATCCACGAGCATGGACAGAAAGTCGCGCGTCACTCCCGCAGCCAGTCGATCGGTCACGTCCTGCTTGATCGCAATGTAGCCCTTGATCTCGTTCTGTTCCCCGCGCACCGGGGCAATCTGCATTTCTTCGGTGTAAAAGCTGCCGTCCTTGCGACGGTTCACCAGTTCCCCACGCCATAACCGGCCGGCGCGGATCGTGGTCCACAAATTCCGGTAGAAATCCTCGGAGTGTTTTCCGGATTTCAGAATGCGATGGGTCCGGCCCACCACTTCCTCGGCTGAGTAGCCGGTCAGCTGCGTGAACGCGGGGTTCACATACTGAATCCGGCCTTGCTTGTCCGTAATGGCAATGCTCGCCGGCGCCTGTTCCACAGCATCCGCCAAACCATCCCGAATGATCGTCTCCCCGCCTTGGCCCACACTCCACCTCGACTCGCGTTTCCAGCATCCTTCGCTGGCCCGGCTCTCTCTCCCGGAATGTCAAATGCCTCGCAGGGGTGCGACCCTGCACCGGAATCTCAAGGCATGGCTCTCCTGCAAGAGACGAAGCACCTACTTCTCCCTATCGGCGGCTCGCCCCATCCCATAAGCCTCTGTTCGCGCATCGCGACCCGTGGAAACAGCCGCGCCCCTCCGGATTAAACCCTCCCCTGCGTCCTTCCGGATTGCCCCAGTGTAAAATTGCAGCCACCGGAGCAATGGCCCTTTGCGTGGCGCTCTGGGACCATGAACTCCTGCGGGCTGCAAGGCAAATAAGTGATTTGATTGCAGTGCTCTTGGTTCAGGTGCACGACAGCTCATATTTTTCGATCAAGCCGCTTCTACCTTTTCCGATTGCCGCTCTGCTTCAAGGCTCAATCTGCGACCAGGTTGGGAGTCACAACTGGCCGTCTCCACCGGGCTCCAAGTTACTGCGGCAGCAGAATAGAACGCCGCGCGTTTCCAGCAAAACCAGAGTTGGTGTACCCCGGAAGCATAGCGTCAAAGCCGGTGCCCAGGGCGACAGGTTCTCGTCGCTGGCGTGGAAGTCACTGCGACCGTCAGGGAGCGGCGACGCTGCACGAAACTGATCGGATACAGGGACTCTGGTTTCGCTCAAGAAGATGCCTCCTCCTTGTTCAAAATGGGAAAGTCCAGATAGGAAAGCCATGACACGCTCCAGACTGCAGCGCCTTTGCCCTCTACCCCTGTTGGTTTTCTTCCTGACGGCTTTACTCCTTCAGGGGACTGCCCGCGCCTCCGAAGCAGTGCGCGTCCATGGGACCATCGATGAATCTTCGCTGGTGACACTTTCCGGCAACATCCATCCGCTGGCTCAGCCCGCCTTTGACCAAGGGCCTGCTCCCGAGTCCATGGCTGCTGGCCGTTTGCTCCTCGTCCTGCAGCGCAGTGCCCAGCAGGAGGCCGATCTGCGCACCTGGCTCCAGTCCACCCAGGATCCCAATTCCCCCGGCTTCCGCAATTGGCTCACCCCTGAGCAGTTCGGCCAGCGCTTCGGCGTCTCCGATAGCGACCTCGCCACTGTTCAGTCCTGGCTGCAAAGCCACGGCTTCACCACCAACCGGGTCGCCAAAGGCCGAACGGCCATCGAATTCTCCGGCACCGTCGGCCAGGTCCAAGCCGCCTTCCACACCTCGCTCCACCGCTACTCCGTGAACGGCGAAACGCACTGGGCCAACGCCACCGACCCGCAAATTCCCGCCGCACTCGCCCCGGTCGTCGCTGGCCTGGCCCGGCTCAACAACTTCTCGCCCCGCGCGCAGTTCATCCGCGCCCCCAGCGGCGTTTATAACTCTGTCACCCGGCGCATCGAGCCCGAATACACCACAGGCAACGCCAGCAACGGTTACACCATCTACCTCGGCCCCGCCGACGCCGCCACTGTCTACGACACCCCCACCAGCCTCAACCCCAACTACACCGGAACCCCTGGAACCGCCTACGACGGCACCGGCACTACCATCGGCATTGCCGGCGACTCCAACATCGACATCAACCAGAACGCCAACTACCGCGCCACCTTCGGGCTCTCTCCCAAGGCCACCACGGTGGTTGTCGATGGCGCTGATCCGGGCGAGAACGGCGATGCCATCGAGGCTTATCTCGACACTCAGATCTCCACCGGCATCGCGCCCAACGCCAACATCATCCTTTACACAGCCGCCGACACCTCCTTCAATTCCGGCCTGTTCCTGGCCATCGACCGCGCCATCGACGACAACCAGGCCGACATCCTCAATGTCAGCTTCGGCGGCTGCGAGGCCAGCCAGGGCGTGGGCGGCAACCAGTACATCTACAATCTCTGGCAGCAGGCCGCCGCCCAAGGCATCTCGGTCACCGTTTCCACCGGCGACAGCGGTTCGGCCGGATGCGACAACGAGAACACCGAAACCTCTGCCCACTATGGCCTCGCCGTCAACGGGATCGCCTCCACCCCGTACAATATCGCGGTCGGCGGCACCGACTTCGATACCCTGTTCAGCAACTTCCCCACCAGCTTCACCACCTACGTCGATGTCACCAACGCGCTGCCCGACCACCGCAGCGCGCTCAAGTACATCCCGGAGAAACCATGGAACGACTCCACTTTCCAGAATGACAACACCACCATCGGCGCCAATGTGCCCTGGACCGCAACCCAGTACTCTTCCAACGCCAACATCGTCGCCGCTGGCGGCGGCGTCAGCAGCTGTTCCACATCCACCAGTTCGGCGTGCAAAGCGGGGTATGCGGTTCCCAACTGGCAGTCCAGCTTCGCCACGGACCAGACCGGCCGCAATCTGCCCGACGTCTCCCTGCTGGCGGGGAACGGACTCTACGGCGCAACTTGGGGACTTTGCACCGACCAGGATTACAACTCCAGCGGCGTTCTGCAGACCGATTGCGCCGGCACGCCCTCCACCGGCAGCAACTTCAATCTCACCGGAGTCGGCGGAACCTCGGCCGCTGCACCGGCCATGGCCGGTATTCTGGCCCTCGTCAAGCAGAAGGTCGGCTCCCGCCTCGGGCAGGCCGACTACGTGCTCTATGACTTGGCCAAATCCAAATACTCCACCGTCTTCCACGACGTCACCTCAGGCAACAACTCTGTCGCCTGCAACAGCGGAACGGCCAATTGCGCGGCGAATACCGGCGGCTATTCCTTCATGACCGGCTACAACGCCGTCACCGGCTACGACGAAGCCAGCGGCCTGGGCAGCGTCGACGCCAGCCAACTCCTCAGTAACTGGAACAGCGCCGGCCTGACGGCGACCACCTCGTCGCTCACCCTGAACGGCGGTACCACGGCCCTTACCCTCACCCATGGAGCGCAGGTCAGCGTCAACGTCGGCGTCAGCGGAGGCGGAGCCACGGCAGCCGGCAATGTTGCCCTGGTCGACAACCTCAGCCCCGCCACGCTCCCCAATAACGACGCCCTCGGGGACGTCTCCCTGCTCGCCGGAACGGGTACCGGCATCACCAACAGCCTGCCCGGCGGCAGCTATTCTGTCAGCGCCCACTACGGTGGAAGCAGCACCCTGGCCGAAAGCGATTCTAACGCCATCCCGGTCACCGTCGGCCCCGAAAGCAGTTCAATTACCCTCGAGGTCGCGGGCTACTACGACCCCTTGACCGGCAAGCAGTTGTCCACGCCTTATTACGGCTCTGTATTTCTGATCGATGCGCAACCCTACGGGAACAGTGCTTCGGCAACCAGCCCCAACGGCGCGGCCACCGGCACCATTACCTTCCTGAGCGGGACCGCAACGCTGGGGACCGCAACCCTGGATTCCAACGGCGCAGCCGAACTGCAGACAACCGCGCTTCCGGGAGGCGCGCTAAGCCTCACGGCAAGCTTCCCCGGCGACGCCAGCTTCAAAGCCAGCACCAGCGCGCCGGTGGCTTTCACGGTCCAACCGGCGCCCACCACACTCACTCTCTTCGATAACTACCAGAGCAGCGCAACGATCGGCACCGCAGTGCCCTTTACGGCGACTCTCTCCACTTCCGCCTATGGTGCCGCTCCGGGCGGAACTGTCACTTTCATGAACGGCTCCACGGCCCTTGCTACTGTTCCGATGGTAGGCACGGCGGCCAGCATCGGCGCCGCCAAACCCGCCTCCGGAACCGCAGCCTACACGCCCTCTCTCCCCGCCGGGACAAACAGCATTACCGCCGTCTATAACAGCGACGGCAATTATGCCGTTGCCACCTCTACGGCCATCGTCATCGTCATCGACAAAGCCACGCCCAAGCTCACCGTTACCGCCTCCCCAACCTCCATCAAGAGCAACCAGCCAGTCACCGTTACCGTGACCATTGCTCCGGTCACCAATATCGCGGCGCCCACCGGCACAATCACCTTGACTTACGGAAGCCCGGTGGTCACCACCCCTGCGGCGACGATCATCAATGGAACCGTATCCTTCACCGTCCCGGCCAACACATTCACGGCGGGCAGCCAGGCCATCGATGCCCTCTATAGTGGCGACGCCAACTACACCACCGCAAGCAATGGCATCTCCCTCAACGTGACCGCCGCTGGAACCACCCAGCCCACCGTGACCGTCACGACTCCCACGGGCAACCTGACCGGCTACCCGTTCTCGCTCACGGTTTCGGTTACCGGGCCCAGCGGCAGCCCTACGCCGACAGGTTCAATCAGCCTCACCAATCCCGACTGGATTGCGAGTCCGCAACCTCTGGTCAACGGCTCCACCACCTTCACCATCCAGGGCGGCATGGAAGGCGGCGCGAATACCTTCAAGGCGACCTATAGCGGCGACTCCACCTACACCTCCGGAACCGCCACTGGGATCGTCAATTTCATGGCGACGCCCGAAATCGTGTTTACACCGAACATCCCGTCTATCGTGGTCAATCAACCTTTGACGCTCTCGGTTTCCATCGTCCCGGTCATCTGGACGCCAGGTGATAAAGTGAGCGTTCCTGTCGCGACCGGAACCATCACCTTCTCCAGCGGAGCCTATAACTCCGGGGCAATCCCACTGGCGGCCGGTTCCGCCAGCGTTACCATCCCGGCAAACTCGCTGGCCGTTGGTGGCGCTGTCGTTACCGGAAACTATAGCGGCGACGCAAACTATCTTCCCGGCAGCAGTGGTGACCAAGTCTTCGTTTCCGCTGTTCCCACGCCCGGAATTTCCATTGCCGGCGCCGCGCTCACCATCACCCACGGCGCGACCACCGGAAACACCTCCACCATCACCGTGACCCCCAGCAACGGGTTCACCGGATCGGTCGCGCTAACCGCGACCATCACCAGCCAACCGGCTGGCGCATCCGATCTGCCGACGCTCAGCTTCGGCGCAACCACCCCGGTCAACATCACCGGAACTGCGGCCGGAACCGCCACGCTGACCATCACCACCACGCCCACCACCACCACGTCGAACGCGGCCCGCGAGACGGATCGCGCCTCCCGCGGTGGATGGATTCCCGCCGGAGGTATGGCGCTCGCCTGTGTGCTCTTCCTCATCCGTCCCGCGCAACGTCGTAAATGGCGGACGCTGCTTGGCATGTTCTTCTTCTGCATAGCACTGGCCGGCGGAGTCTTCGCCTGCGGAGGCGGAGGCGGAAGCAGCAACACAGGCGGCGGAGGCGGAGGCGGGACCACGACCAACTATGGAACCACCACCGGCGCTTACACCATTTCCATCACCGCGACATCGGGGACCTTAACCGCCCAGACTCCCATTGTGCTCACCGTGAACTGATTTCGCGTTCACAGCCAGCAAACCAAAAACGACGGGGGCCGCGTTGAACGCGGCCCCCGTCGTTTTTGCGCTGCGCGCGTTTTCGATTCATCTGCTTATAGTCGAGATCGGGATTTGAGGCATCCCAGCCTTTTCGCAAAGAACGCGAAAAGTATGGGGCACGGGGCAGTATTGCTCACGCTGAAACCGAAAAAGCATCCGCTTCATCCCGCCAGAAAGCTAACCCTACCATCGCAAGGCCGTCGCCATCCCGACTCCCGCGCGTATTTTGAGCGCGGGCCTGACGAAGGCGGCTGTCGCACCGCAGGTGCCGCGCGTAGTTCGAGCGCGGGCCACGCGAAGCAGTCGCCCCTGCGGCCAGCGGCTATGGCGGCGTCATACCCACCAGCCGCACCGCCGATCCGAAGCGGTGGTAGTCGCGGAACTCAATGCGGTGCAGAATCGCGCCGGTGTTCACCATCTTCATCCGCAGTTCGCCGCGCACCGGCATAAGGTAGTCGTGGCCGTTGATGGCGATGTAGTCGTAGTCGATGGTGAGCCCGGATGCGCGCACCGCCGAGTCGGCCGGAATCCCGTCCGCATCCATCACCACGCGCCGCACGCCGTGGGTAGCGGAGTCGATGTAAACCAGCCCGTGGAAGCCGACAATCTCCGAGGAGTGCGGCAGCGCCACCACGGCGAACTTGGAGTTCTTCGCATCCACGCGGTAGCTGAAGACCTCAACCGCTGCGCCATCCAGCGCATCCGTTTCCTTCCACGCAAATTCGGTCTTGGCGGCGGGGTCGAAGACGATCTCCAGCACGCCCCCGAACTCACCCTCCAGGCGCGCGCCCTTCATGTCGACAGCCTGGTCCGCGCCGCTGTTCCCGTTCACCGTGAGCAGGCTGCGCGACTCCTGCTGATTCTCGTAAGTCAGCAACTCGGCGATCTTGTCGTGACGCAGCCAGCTGCCCGTTCCCTTCGGATCGGCCAAGCGGTCAGTGACCTCAATGCACTTGAAATTCACCAGCGAAGCCAGATAGCCCAGTGCGCGCGTGCGTGCGCCGTCCAGCAGGGCGTTGCGTTCGCTCTCGCTGGGCCCCGTGGAGTTCGTCGCCGGAGGCGCGGTAAACCGCCCTGGTGCAAGTTCGCCTGGGTCGCCCACCGCCGAGCCTGTAATCGCGGTGTTCTTTGCGGTTTCGGTGGAGGACGCTGCACCTTTCGGCAAATCTCCCACCACTTTGAATGCCACATCCCGCGAAATGCTTTTGCCGTCCTGTACATAGGTGAACACGGCGCGATAGTCGCCGGCCGGCAGTGCGCCGGCCAGGATGGTGGGCAGATTCGCCAGGTCCTCAGCTTCAGCACCGCGCGCAATTGGCATCGTCGAGCGCGAGACGGTCTGCCCGGCGCGCTGTATCTCCATGTCAAGCTTGCCATTCAGCTTGCTTTCTCCGACTGCGGCACTGCCCTCGGGGTGAATGCTGAAGAAGAAGGAGATGCGCGGCGTACCCGCTGCAACCTCCAGCGCCAGGTTCGGAACCACCCGGGAACGGTTATATAGCATCGGGTCCATCGGATCGGGTGCGGAGCCGAAAGGCTCCAAGCTTCTCACCAGCGCGATATCGCTCAAACCGGGACCGTCCGACGCCCCGCCGACCGCGAACTCCGTTCTCGCACCGCCTGCCTTTCCCCCCAGCAGGTCCAGCACCATGGCTTCTAGCACGTAGCTCCCCGGAGTCAGCCGGAAGTGCCTTTGCAGGGTGATCGCCCCGGCGCGGAATGTATCCACCGTTTCCAGCGCTCCGTTGCGCTCCACATCCTCGCTGAACCGCTCCACCACCACGCCCGACTTGTCCTTCACTTGGGCCAGTATCGCCAGATGGGCCTGATACAGCAGCGTGCGCTGATCTTGGTGAACCTGCACATGCGACCCAGGAACCTCAATCACCAGCTCGCTTTGCCCCCCGGCCGCATTTCCGCCCATGTGCAGAATCGTCTGGCGGAATCCGATCTCGTCGGTCAGCTGAGGGGCGCCCAGCGCCTTCAGCAGCGGGGCCTCGAAAGGCTGTACACCAAATGAACCGGAGGCCTCCGGAGAGAGCGCAAAGTACCCCGCCCGCGACCGTATGCTCACACCCTTGCGCAGCGGATGAATGTCGATGGGGTGGAACTGCCCGTCATAGTCCTTGAGATTCGAGGTATAGGTCGCCTCGTAATAGTCGGATACATCTTCGATAAGCCGTTGCATCGGCTTGCTCAAATTCCCGTCCCCTGAGCGAATGGCAAAGCCGCCCGTGCCGAGAGCAAGCAGGGCGAGAGAATCACCCTCGGAACTGCTGCGGTCGCGATCGAAGGGGTTCTCCGACGATGCCAGAGACTTCCCTCCCGCCAATACCGCGACACGCATCATATCTCCGTTCGGGGTCTGCAGCATGCCTTCGGGGTTGCCCACAGTGCCATTCGGGTTAACCAACAGGGGTGGCAAAGGCGCGGTCCCCAAACCCATCATGGTCAAAACGTCGAACGACTTGCTGGTGACGCCGCTGGTATCCATGGTGTAAATGCCAATGCCCGCGCGGTTGGCCGCCTCCACCACCTCTTTCGACATGCCCTCGCTGCGGTCGTTGGTCCGCAGTCCGGCTGAGAAAAAGACGATGATCTTGCGCCCGGCCAGGTTCTGCTGCGCCTTCGCCAGCGCCAGCAAACCGGCGAGAGCGGGCTGCGCATGCTCACCCTGCACCACCCGTATCGCCTCTTCCAGCGCCGCCACCATGATCCGCGCCTGGGCGCGTTCCTCCACGCTCACACTCCGGCCGGCTCCCAGCGTCCCCGTCCGCTCGATCTCTAAAAGCCGCTTTTCCGCCTCCGGAATCTGATTCTCCGCGTTCGCGTCCACCGCGGTCCCGATGGCCGTCGTCACAGCTCCCCGGTCTTCGCTGTAGTTTTGAAAGAGACGCAGCCGCCCGTCCACGCCCAGCACCGCAAACGAGGTCTTCGGTGGCGTCATTTGCAGCAATTTGCCGGCCAGCGTGCTGGCCACCTTGGCGGCTTCGGGCGTCATGTGGTCGAATACCAGCGCGATGCGCGCTCCGCCGCCCGACTGCGCCGTCAACCGGTGTAAGTCCGTAAGCTGAACCGGAGTTCCCGCGTCGCTCACGGCGATATCCGCGGCAGCAAGGTCCCCCACCGGCCTGCTTTTCTTGTCGCGCACCACCATGTCGATGGTGATGTTCTCACTTCCCTCATACGGCGCAGTGGCGCTCGCATGGGTATCCGATTCCGCGCCCGAAGCCGCCGCCGCGACTGACTCCGACCTCGCGGGCCAGCTGAAAAACGCGCACGCAGCCATCAGCACCAGAAGACCCTTCGGGTCGAGCCCGCGCCCGGCACGTGCCGGTGTCGCTGTATCTTCTCTCAAAACCATCGCTGAATCTCCTCCACGCACGCGCAAGACAGATCGCGTTGCCAAAAGCATACCAGTCCCGCAACTGGACTGGAACTCTTATGCGAATCCGCTGCCGCACTGCAAAATCCCGAACGCATTTGGAGCGCGGGCCGCGCGAAGCGCCTGCCGCGCCGCAAGCGCCCTGCGCAGGGGGTCCACATATCTCCTCGAAAAGCCGAAAGCCATCGGCGATTCCGTGCTGCACGTCACATCCAAAAAGGCGGGTTTTCCGTATGCTCGCCCTTAGCAGAAGGGGGCATGAATCTTATGCCTTTCATGGACTGGAACGATCAGCTCAGTGTGAGCGTTGAGGCATTGGACGCCGATCATAAACAGCTCATCGAGATCGTCAACGAGTTATACGACCGAATCCTCGACAATTCCACCCGCGATTTGCTCGATGGGACCTTCGAGCGCCTGGCGAAATATACGCAGATCCACTTCGCCCACGAAGAAGAGTTCTTCGAGTTGACGCATTATCCCGATACGGATTCACATCGGCGGAAGCATGAAGAGATGACTTCCTGGGTGCTCGAAACCCAACGAAAACTCAAGTCCGGCGAGTTGCCGGCTCCGCCCATGCAGGTAGCCCTGTATCTCAAGCAATGGCTCCTCCATCACATCATCGGCACCGACAACAAATACAAAGCGCATCTCAACGAAAGCGGAATCTACTGACTCTCCCAGTTCTTTGAGCGCTCCACGGCTCTTTGCCAGCGCCCGCGCCGGTCCTGCCGCTCCGCAGCATCCATCCGCGGTTCGAAGCGCCGGTCATGCTGGCGCTGTGCGCTCAGTTCCCCCGGGTTAGCCCAGAAGCCCGTCGCCAGCCCGGCCAGATACGCCGCTCCCAGCGCCGTCGTCTCGGTTACCTGCGGACGCACCACCGGCACGCCCAGCACATCCGCCTGGAACTGCATGAGCAGATCGTTCACCGCCGCGCCGCCATCCACGCGCAGCGCGTCCAGCGGAGTGCCGGTCTCGCCCTGCACCGCCTCCAGAACATCCGCCACCTGGAAGGCAATGCTCTCCAGCGCCGCCCGCGCGATATGCCCCGGCCGTGTATCGCGGCGCAGGCCGATCATCATCCCGCTGGCATGCGGATCCCAGTGCGGCGCGCCGAGCCCCACAAATGCGGGCACAAATACCACTCCGCCGGTGTCGGGAACGCTGGCCGCCAGTGCCTCCACATCGCCCGAGCCGGCAATCAGCTTCAGGTTGTCGCGCAGCCACTGCACCACCGCTCCGCCAATGAAGATGCTGCCCTCAAACGCATACTCCAATCGCCGGTGCGCGCTGGCCGCGAGCGTCGTTATCAGCCTGTTTTTCGACCGCGCAAAGCCGCCGCCGTTGCCGTCCACGCCGTTGCAATCCAATCCGGTGCCGATATTTTGCAGCAAGAAGCATCCTGTGCCGTAGGTATTCTTGGCCTGCCCCGCCTTCCAGCACAACTGCCCAAAGAGCGCCGCCTGCTGATCGCCGGCGATGCCAGCAATTGGAATGCCGCCAAGGCCGAGCGTGGTGGTCACTTCGCCAACCTTCTGGCTGGACCACACCACCTCCGGCAACATGCTGGCCGGAATGCCGAAGATCCGCAGCAGCTCCTCGTCCCACTTGCCGGTCACGATATTAAACAAAAGCGTTCGCGAGGCGTTGGTCACGTCCGTTACGTGCCTCATGCCGCTGGTCAAGTGCCAGATCAGCCAGCTATCGACTGTCCCGAAGGCCAGTTCGCCCCGCTCGGCACGGGCCCGCGCGCCGTCGACGTTTTCCAGAATCCAGCGGACCTTGGTGGCCGAAAAATACGGATCCAGAACCAGGCCGGTTTTCGCCGAAACCGTCTCGCCGACTCCGCTCTCTTCCAGCGCGCTGCACTGCGCCGCGGTGCGCCGGTCCTGCCAAACAATCGCCGGATGGATCGCCTTGCCCGTCGCGCGATCCCACACAATCACCGTCTCGCGCTGGTTGGTGATGCCGATGGCCGCCACATCGCGCGGCACCGCCCCGGCGCGCCCCAGTGCCTCCACGGCGCAACTGAGCTGGCTGGTCAGAATCTCCGTCGGATCGTGCTCCACCCACCCCGTTTGCGGATAGAACTGCTCAAACTCGTGCTGCGCCACGGCAGCAATCGCGCCCTGTTCGTCAAAGAGAATCGCGCGGGAACTCGTCGTCCCCTGGTCCAGCGCCAGTACGTAGGCCATTTGTCCGCTCCGCCTTCGGCACCCAGTCAATCACGCGGGACCGGGGAAAGGCAAACGGGCGGAGGTGGCGCAAGTCGGTAATCAATCGTGGAGAAGTGCGGACAAGGACGCCCGCACCACAGCCGGCCAGGGAGGCCGGCGCTACGATGCTTCGCGGCTCGTGAAAAATGCGCCTTAGCGCGCCCCACCCCGTCCGGGGAGATGGTACACAATCCCCACATCCACGTTCATCACATCCAGCGCCGGATTGGAGCGCACCACAAACGCATTCGAGAAATGCAGATCGCTCAGCAATCCCAGGCGCAGGTCGTAGCGGCCATGCAATTTAACCTTCACGCCTCCGGTGCAATGGAAGCTCCAGTTTTCATAGGTTGCTTGCGGCGAGAGCGCCTTTTGCGTGAAGCCCAGCACGGTGGCCTTGGTCAAAAAGTACGGCATCCATCTCCGTCCATCCCGCCACAGCAAACGGACGCCAAGAGGCGTAACCCCCATGCCCGGCACAATCTCCTTGGCGCTGCCTTCAGGGTTACCCCAGATGTCCGCCTTCACCGGTTGAGAGAGCAGAACCACAGGCAGGATCTCGGATACGTAATCCACGCGCGCGCCCATCACCCGGGGCCAGAGTTCACGATCGAATTCCACGCCGGCGGTGTAGAGCTTTTCACTCTCCGCTGCGCCAAATACCCTGTAATTTCCGAAGGAAGTCATGCCTTCGTAAATGATTTCGCTCGGTCGTATCCGCCCTGCTTCGGGGACGCGGTTCGACAACAAAGATTCTTCGGCATTGCCCACGCACGAAGCGATCAGGAACGCCAGCACAACGAGCATTCCCCGGATCGGTTGAAGGTGTTGTCCCTGGTTCAACAAGCTAGTCAAAACATTGGATACAGGCGCGAGATCGCGCCGTGCGGTGCAGCCCGCACCGATCGCCTTGGCCATCACAATTCCCCTTTTGCTCGAACAGGCCTTCACCTTCCTGAAGGCTCCGTGATGAGGGGAATATGTACGGCGATCTCAACTGCGTAGGCATCCCGCTCCGCAGCACAGAACGCTCGCAGCCAACTCCAGCATTGCACTTGTATCGGCTTTTCTCGGCAACCTTTTGACCCCCAATTTTGATTGAGCCCCGTTTTGAAAAGGATCGCCGCTCTCCAGTCTCATAATGGGCGGGTTGCCCGCCTTCGCGCCGAAACACACTCTCCAGACACTTCTGCACCCATTGGCCCAGACATATCTCCACTCTTGGGTGGGTGCGCTCTCGCGAGCTTCCCGATAGGGTTACCAGAAGGCCACGGATGACGCGCATTTGGACAAGCAAACAGATTCCCCCTGTTGTTTGTACCGGCGGAATCAATCCGTGCCTGTAGTTAAAACTTCAAGAGAGGCTACACATCCATGCGTTTCATTTCACTCGCAGGCGAGCGCCCCGGTGCGCCCAAAAGCACGCCCAAAAGCACGCTCAAAAACAGGCTCCATTCCATGCTCAACACCCTGGCCGCAACTGCCACCTTGCTTGCACTTGCCTCCCTCGGTGCAACTCAGCTCAACGCCCAGGGATGCATTCTTGCCCGTTCGCCCGAACAGAGCGGCTTGCCCCTTGCCGAGGGCGGAACACTTGAGCCCGGACACTTCCAGCTCACCATCGGCGAGCGTCACCAGTACTCCTATCAGCACTATGTCGGCGACGTCTATCAGGAATATCGTGCCCAGGCCGGTACGCAGGTGCAGAACAAGATCAACCTGCTCACCGCCAACGTAACCTATCAATGGACGCCGCGCGTCAGCTTCGAAGTCGATGTGCCCTATCTTTTCGCCACCCGTAAGAGTCAGAACTCGCCCATCAAGTACTCCTCGGTCGGCATTGGCGACACCATCATCGGCGTCAGTTCGTGGATTCGTAATCCGCAGCATGCTCTCCACAATAACTTCTCCGTCGGTCTCGGCCTGCTGATGCCCACTGGCAACGACGATGTGCAAAACACGACCAACACCAACACCACCGGTGTCGGTGCACCCGTCGAAGTCACCGCGCCTGTCGATTACTCCATCCAGCCGGGCAACGGCGGATGGGGCCTGGTGATGCAGTGGATGGGTTATCAGCGCATCGGCAAGTCGCTCACCTTCTACACCGACGGCGATTACATCGCCACGCAGGGCGGCACCAACGGCATTCAGCGCGGAGCCACTCTCAGCACCACAACGCCGCTGGAAAACTACGTCGCCATCAGCGATCAATATCTCTTTGAGGGAGGCCTGGCCTTTCCCGTCAAGCAAGTCAAGGGTCTAGGCGCAACCTTCAGCCTGCGCGACGAAGGCGTGCCCGCCGACAACCTCTTCCCCAACAGCAACGACGGTTTCCGCCGTCCCGGTTTTGCTGTCACTGCTGGCCCGGCAGCTCAATATAACCGCCGCGCCGATCTCTTCACCGCCGGCGTGTACAAGGCCGTTCATCGCGACCGCACCAGCAGTTATCCCGACCAGGTCTATGGCACCCACGGCGATGCCGCCTTCGCGCAATACGTTTGGCTGGCCAGCTGGACGCATCGTTTCTAGCCCAGCGATCTTACTCAAAGCGGCAATCTCCCTCCCGGCCTTTTTTACGCCGGGAGGGTTTCTGCTCTTGGCTTCGACACATTTGCCGCCGAGCGAATCGGCAAAGGATCTCTGCATGAAAAGACTTATTGCCCTTGCAATTGCGACGTGCCTACTGGCGCAGTCGGCACAGGCCAAACGCGCGCCCAACCTCGAACTCAAAGACATGGCTGGAAACACCCACAGGCTCGCCGAGTTGCGTGGCTCCATCGTCGTCTTCAACTTCTGGGCCACCTGGTGCGGGCCCTGTCGAGAAGAGCTGCCGCTGCTAGCGCGTCTTAGTCAGGAATATGTGCAGAAGAACGGGCCAAAAAAGGTTCGCTTCATCGCCGCCTCTGCCGATGACCTCCATGACCGCGCCAAGGTGGAGAAGTTCTGGAGCAGCCAGCAATTCGACGCCCAAGCCAATCTCACTCCATGGCTTGGCGCGGATCTCGACATGCTCGACAGCGCCGCGTTGGGCAATCTCCTGCCCGCGACCATGATCCTCGACGAACAGGGCGAAGTCATCGCCCGCATCGAAGGCCAGGCCCGCGAAACGGACATTCGCCAGACCCTCGACTGGCTTCTGGGCGGCAGGCAAGGCCCCGCGCCCGCCGTACTGATCGAGCGATTCTGACGAAACCCCACATAAGTCCCATCCCTTCCTACAAACTCGGTCAGCTTTCTGTCCTTGCTGGGGAAAACAATTCATAAATTGCCGGGCATGTGTTCTTCGGAGGGGGCGTCTGCCTATAATTGCCTGGCAAACTTGAAGGGGAAAACTCTATGCATAAAAGTAAATTCGCGGTAAGTTTGTTTGCGGCGGCTTTGATGCTCGCGGGTCGCTTTACGATTGCGCAGCAAAGCAAGACTCCCACCGAACCAAGCAAAGGAAGAGCCGCAACGCTCATACTGCTGAGCGACCTCCCCTGCACGTGGACGCTTGACGGAGTGGCAAAAGGCAAAATCCAGCCAGATGAATCGGTGAACGCGGAGGTCGCCCCCGGCCCGCATTCGATCCAGGCAGCCGGCGATGATAAGCTCGATACCCTGAAGATAGATTTTACGATCGAGCCCGCAACCCAGAAAATCGTCCAGCTGCAGTTTATACCTGCGCGCGCTATCAGGCAGGACGCGGAAAATGAAGCACGCAAGCAAAGACTGCTTGAGCGGGAAGCGTTGTCGGCACAGTCGCCCGATGAAAAGTTCAAGGAAGCTGTCGCGCACTTTGAAAAGCGCGAATATACCCCGGCCAAGCCCGTGTTCAGCAGCGGTTGCACGGGAGGAAACGTGGTCGCTTGTGTCTACCTGGCGCGCATCTATGGCGACAAACAGGGAGGGAATTACGACAAATTCATGGCAACGGCACTGTTCTCGCGGGCCTGTGACAAAGGCGACGCGGAGGGGTGTGCCGCCTATCGCGACCTGAGCCCGCAGCAAACCGCGCCAGCGACGGAACAGGCTCTTCCGGTTACCGCGCAAGGTTCTCTGGCGGAGCAGGAAACCCTGGCCGAACACCTGTATGCCAGGAAGCAATGGATCGAAGCCCGGCTTGCTTTTGACCCCCTGTGCAAGCAACGTCAGGCAAATGCCTGCCTGTATTTGGGAAAGATTTTCGAGCACGGACGCGGAGTGGGCGCGAGCGATCTGGATGCGCGCGCCTATTACGCCAAGGCTTGCGATTTCGGAAACAAGGATGGCTGCGACAAGATCGAACAGATGAATGACAGTACCAACTGCGGGGCCGTTTTTGGGACATCGTGCACGCGTTGAGAGGGTTAAATTCGCGAGTGGATTGCTTGTGTCTCCCTCGTTTTCGATGAACTTAGGTGGCCCCCAGGTCTGGATCTTCGGATCAGGATCTACAGCCCTACCGCTCCGTCCAGTGATACGACGCCAGCACCTTCCCATCGGTCTCCACCATCACCAGCGCGGCGCGTCCCGCGGCCAGTGTTCCCGCGAACGTCTTGCCGCTGCGCACATCGGTAAACGCTACCTCGCTGGTCTCCGTCTCCGACGTCAGCACATACAACGTCGCCTTCGCGAACACCGTTGGACAAATCAGGATCCCGGGGTCTCTGGCCGTGGTGGTGTAGATCGGGTCAATACGCGCGGTCTTCAGCGCGTAGCGGTAGACATCGCCCACCGCCTGCAAGTTGTCGTTAAGTTCCAACGGAAGCGCGGCGAACAGGATGCGCCCCTTGCCCAGCGGCTTTTCCATCCACTCTTCGCCACCGGCCAACATGGCGCGACTCTGAGTGTTGGTCTTCGTCCCACCAAAGCTCAGCTGCTCGTCTCCGCCCGGGAAGTGGAACGGCGCTTCGCGCAAGGTCAGCAGCTCTTTGCTATACGGAATGCCCACCGCATCCTGGCGGCCCGTTGCGTGCATATGAGCGTCGTCTGCGAACGGCCCGGTCACCAGCAGCACCGCGCCCTCACGCACCCGCTTCTCGATTGCCGTCCATGCTTCGTCGGTCAGTCCCATCGGCGAAGGCAGCAGGATCAGCTTCGGCTGCCCCAGCAGCTCCGGCTGGTATTCGCCCACCGCATAGGCCTGGCCCCGTGCATATTGATAAAGCGCCCGCACCGCCGCCTGCTGTGCGTCGAGCGCCAGCCCGTTGTCCACCGATAGCTGCAGAGACTGCCCCAGAACCAACGCCGTCTCCGGCTCCTTCATCTCATCCGCCCAAGGAGCAGCCGCCGTCGCAAATGCGCCCAGATCGCGCATCATGTTCTCCCAAACCTTGGCCGAGCCGTCGCTGCGCTGCATTCCAAAATCGGCTTCGCGCGCCCAGTCCCACTGCAAGGCGCCGCTCGATCCCGCGGCAAAACCCAGCGCCCATTTCCGCTCCGTCAGTCCCTGCCCGGTCAGCTCGTCCCAGCGCCAGCTTCCGTCCGCGCTCCAGGCCGGCTGGTAGCCGGTTTCGCCGGTGATATTCGGAATCCCTTGCCGCCGCGCCACCACCGAATCCCACAGCAGCGCATCGTCTTGCCAGTACGTGTGATTGGTGGTGAAACTCACTCCCGCGCCGCCATAGAACTGGTTCAGCACGCGGTCCGTCACGCCGCCTTCGTCCTGCCCAACGTTAATCAGTTGCGTGCTGCCCTCGGCGCGGATCAGCGCGACCATCCCCTTGACCCAATCGCAAAACATGTCTTGCGCGAAGAGGTTATAGTCCAACGCACGAACCTGGTTTGCGTTGCCGTATCGCGTCCAGCGGAGATCCGCGAGCGACGGCAGCGGCACAGAGTCGAAACTCCCAAGGCTTTCGCTTGGCACGCGCCACGCCTCGCCAAGCGCAGCTACACTCGCATATTTCGTGCCGAGCCACTTATGCCACGCGGTCGTCTCCGTCGCATCTCCATTGGGATAGTTCCCGCTGAAGATATGCCGCGGGTTCGCGAAGCTCGGCTCGTTGATCAAGTCCCACGAGAGCCACGGAACATCTTTGAAGCGCTCCACCACCGAGCGCACATAGCCCTTTTGCGCGGCCACCTGCCCCGCATCCGTATACGGATTCGGTGACGATGCGGATGGATCCGGAGTCCACGGCAACGGCCCCGAATGCGGCGACATGGCAAACAAGGTGAAGTTGACCGCGATGTTGTGCCGGTGCGCACACGCAAGGAAGGCTTCCACGTTGCGCAGGAAGCGCTCGTTCACCCGATTGTCGCCGTCGATGAAACGCCCGTTGGGCATCCACACGCCGGTGCGCACAAAGTTCACGCCATGCGCCGCCATCTCGGCAAAGTCGCGATCCCACACAGCCGCGTTGCGCGGGCCGGAGAAGTCCCAACCGTCTTCTTCGGTTGTGAAGTAATTCGTCCCAACCGGGAAGAATGTCTTGCCGCCCAACGTCAGGAAGTCGCGTTTCACTGCCAGCGCCGGGCCAGTGGCAAGCGCGCTGCGCTCTTCGACAAGAAATCCGTTCTGTGCGTATTCGCGCTGTTGCCCACCTTCGCTGTAAACGGCCGTTACGGTGTAGAATCCAGCGGCCAGCGGCGAATGAAACGGCGCATCCAGCGTTACCGGGTTAGTGCCCGCCACCACCAAGGTCCCCGTCGCCACCACGCCCTTTTCCGACGCCAGTTCCATCTTGACTTCGCCCGTGACCGCGGCGGCCGTTGCTCCTGCCGCGTCCTTCTTCTCAGGGAGCCGCAGATGTACTGTAATCAGCGGCGCCTCGCCGGGCCGGACCGCCGAGAAGAGCGTCTCGACCGAAAGCTCGGTCGCCCCTTGCCGCGCATAGCTTGCGGCCTCGCGCATCAGCGCAACTCCATCCGCGCTCTTCCAATAACTGGGCATCGGCTCAAAGTCCAGCGCGACAAGCCTGTGCCCGCCGCGCTCCGAGACGATCACCGGAGCCGCCGTCTGCTGGCCCTCCGCGTCCGCCATATAGCCCAATCCGTTCAAGCGCCCTTCGACCGCGAAGAACCGCTTGCCCTGCACCGCAAGCTTAGGCATCCAGTCGTAACCGCGCCGCCACTGGAACGTCGCCCCCGCGGCCACCGGAACCTCGTACTCATGCCGGAATCCCACAGTCCGCGCATAAGTGTCCTGCGCTTCTTTGGCCACATACTTTCCGCTTTCAAGGCTCACCGGCACGCGCAGCGGTTCTCCGCCGATCACCAGCAGATTCCCGCCCGCCTCCAGGTAATGCTGGATCGTCTTCCACGCATTCACCGGTACCGCCGACCCGTAGGGAAGAATCAACAGATCCGCATCCGTCACGGCGGCTGCCAGCCCGTCCTCCCCAACGAATTCCGGGTTCATTCCGGCCAGAGCTTTGTTCAGGCTCTCCTGCTCCACTGGCTGGCTGGCCACGGTGGGGAATCCCGCTTGCCAGAAAACCACGACGTTGGCATCGGACTTCGCATGAAGATGCAACGGCAAAAGAACTGCAACAACGAGAAACCAAAGGCGACTGCGCATGAGCTGTTTCCTCTCCAATGAACGGATGCTCTTCTGGTACTTTCTTTTCGGGTTCAACGAAATGATTCAATGAAAAACGGTAACTGCCCGCGCAGTGTCCCGAGTCTTCGATGACAAGCGGGCTCCCAGACAGACGCAAGCGGCACAGAGGATGATATCGCTACCAATCAGGCTTTGGATAGTTTGGGTGGGTCCAATCTTCGGGGTGCGCCAGCTTCGTTCAAGGAGTACGAAGCGCACGCGACCGTATCCGGCATGGACTACACCCGCTCCCGAGTCTCCTCGGAGGCTGTCGGAGTCGTTTCGCAAGCGTCCGCGAAAACCCAGCGCCTTTTCACTGGCTCGGGCCACGCCGAAGGCGGCTAGCGCGGAAGGAGCCGGAAGGCAGTTCGCCTGCACGGCCAGTGCCCGCAGGTGCTTATCTTGGCAGTTGGGCGAGGAAGAAGCCGAACAGCACCAGGATTCCGACGATCATCCCCACCGATAGCCGCAGTTTCTTCAGGAACAGCGGGCGGGGGGAGCCAAAGCGCGGAACCATGGGCACGCCGAACAGCAGTCCGCACATGAATCCGCCCAGGTGGGCCATGTTGTCGATGCGCAGCCCGGAGCCCAGCCGCTCCGCGCCGAAGCTGATGGAGAACCCTATGGCCAGGTTGATCGCCGCAAAGTAGATCACCGACTTGCGCAGCTTCTTCAGTTCCACCGGAGGCACCGGCAGCCGCTGCGACTTCAGCAACAGGATCAGCACACCGGCGATCCCAAAAACCGCGCCCGACGCGCCGGCCCCGGCGGGAAAAAGCGACAGCACCTGGCCTGCGGAAATGGGTCCGTGCGAGGCCCGCACCAGTTCCATCAAATCCGGGTAGGATTCTCTCCAGTTTTCGAGGGTCGAAAGCAGGTTGCCAGCCGCGCCGGTCAGGATGTACACCGCCAGCAGACCCGCGGAGCCTACCAGCGGCTCGGCCAGCAGTCCCAGGTTCCACAGGCACCACATGTTGGTGGCCAGATGGATGATGCCCACGTGCACAAACATCGCCGAAACGATCCGCCACCACTGGTCGTAGATCAGCACCGCACCGGCGTTGTCTGCGCCCCACAACATCAGCTTGCCGGTGTCCGGCGCAAACGCGCTCACATGATTCGCCGACATCGCCAGAAACACCAGGATGTTGATACCCATCAAAATGTACGTGGCGGGCGCAACAGACCAGGCCGGCCGCGGACGGCGCGCCGTCTGTTCGGCGGGCGCTGGCGGCAAATAACTGGCATCCGGCGATAGAATCTGCGGCTCGGGATAGGGGGGGAGACTTCCCATATTCTCACTCTAATGCATTTCTCAACGCCCGGCTGTGCGCCCCGCCCGCCCGCAACGGCAGAGGGACTTTCATACCAGAATGCGGTTCGTACAGCTTCGAGCAGCCTCGTATATGGGTTCGGCACACTCCGTCAGGCGAAGCGGGAGCGGATTTCGGTCAGCGGATTTTCACGGATACCATTCCCGTGCTTTTTCCTGCGCGGGCCTAGCGAAGCAGTGGCCGCACCGCAGGTGATTCGATGTAGTCTGGTGTTTGAACCGACCATGATTGAACGGACCAGATTGAGCAAACTGGATTGAACGAACCAGGCGAAAGAGGAGTACGACTGTGAGTGCGGAAAAAAGGATTCGGCGTGCGTTGCTGAGCGTTACCGACAAAACCGGCCTGGTGGAGTTTGCCCAGGCTCTGGCCAGCTTCGACGTCGAACTGGTCTCCACCGGCGGAACCGCCACGGCACTGCGCGCAGCTGGCCTCACAGTCAAGGACATCAGTGAATTGACCGGCTTCCCGGAGATGCTGGACGGGCGAGTCAAGACCCTCCATCCCCGGGTCCACGGCGGCCTGCTCTACATTCGCGGCAACGCCGAGCATGAGGCCGCGGTTGCAGCGCACGGCATCGAGCCCATCGACATGGTGGTCGTCAACCTTTATGCATTTGAAAAGACCGCCTCCCAGCCCGGCGTGGCCTTCGGCCATCTCATCGAGAACATCGACATCGGCGGCCCGTCGATGGTGCGCTCCGCAGCCAAGAACTTCGAAGATGTCGCCATCGTCACGCGGGTAGCCGACTACCCGTCCCTCGCTGTCGAACTCGAAGCCAACCATGGCGCCCTGAGCCGCGAAACCCGCTGGAAGCTGGCCAAGCAGGCCTTCGGGACCACCGCCGCTTACGACACCGCGATTGCCAATACACTGGACCAGATCGCCGAGGCCCCGGCGCCGCGGATGCCTGCAGCGCCCGCCGACAAGTCCTTCCCGGCACCCTTGCGCCTCATATTTCCCCTGGCCCAGTCCTTGCGCTACGGCGAGAACCCGCACCAGCGCGCAGCACTTTACTCGGACGGCACCGGCCTGGGCATCGCCGGTGCGCACCAGTTGCAAGGCAAGGCACTCAGCTTTAACAACATTGTCGATCTCGACGCCTGCTGGGAGATGACACAGGAGTTTCCCTCCGCCGAGTCTGACCCTGCGGTCGTGGTCATCGTCAAGCACACCAACCCTTGCGGCGCGGCCACCGGATCCTCGGTGCTTGACGCCTACAACCGAGCGCTCGCCGCCGATCCCATTTCCGCTTTTGGCGGCGTGATCGGCATCAACCGCGAAGTGGATGGCGAAGCCGCCGCCGAGATCGCCAAGCTCTTTGTCGAAGCGATTGCCGCGCCGTCTTTCTCCGCCGAGGCCCGCGAGCGTTTCGCCGCCAAAAAGAATCTCCGGCTGGTGGAAGTTCGCGCCGCCGCACCCCGCCCGGTCGTCAAGCACGTCTCCGGCGGACTGTTGCTGCAGGATGCCGACACCGGCTCCATCTCCGAGGCTGAACTGAAGTTGGTCACCAAACGCGCGCCTTCCGCTGAAGAGATCAAGAACCTGCTCTTCGCCTGGCGCATTTGCAAGCACGTCAAGTCGAACGCCATCGTGTATGCCCGCGACGGGCAGACGCTGGGCGTGGGCGCGGGCCAGATGAGCCGCGTGGACGCAGCCCGCTTCGGCGCCCAGAAGGCTATTCATCCGCTCACCGGATGCGTTGCCGCCTCTGACGCCTTTTTCCCCTTCCCGGATGGCCTGGAAACCGTTGCCGCCGCCGGCGCAACCGCCGTCATACAGCCCGGGGGATCGGTCCGCGACGATGAGGTCATCGCCGCCGCTAACAAGCTGGGCGTCGCCATGGTCTTCACCGGTATTCGGCACTTCCGGCACTGAGTCCCAACAGATCTTTTTGAGCTGGATCGATCTCCATCGCAAAAAAAACCAAGCCTCAAGAGAAGGCTTGGGAGTATTTGTTTGCAAATGAATGCCTCGCGTTTCCGTAAAAACTCATGCTTCTTCATGCCGCCCCTGATTGAATGGAGGCATAGCTTTCAAAATGGAAGCAAAGCCTTCCCCGGGGGAGAATGCAATGAAAAGTCATACCGAATATCTGGTCATGGAGACCCGCAAGCGCAAGGAGATGGTGCACATCACCGAAATGGTGGAGCAGGTGGTGCGGCGCAGCGGCATCGCGGATGGGCTGTGTTTCGTCTCGCCCATGCACATCACTGCCGCAGTCTACGTGAACGACCTCGAAGAAGGTCTTATCGAGGACATTGGCACATGGCTGGAAGAACTGGCCCCCATGCGCCCCGACTACAAGCACCACCGCACCGGCGAAGACAATGGCGACGCCCACCTGAAGTCGCTCCTCCTGCATCATGAAACCACCCTGCCGGTCACCAACGGGCGGCTCGATCTGGGCACCTGGCAGCGGGTCTTCTATGCCGAATTCGACGGCCAGCGGCGCAAGCGGATGATCGTCAAGGTACTGGGCGTTGCCGGGTAGGGCTCCGGTCGTCTGGCCCACATCACGGAGCGTCGGGAGAAACGTCCTGAGCTATGGCCTGCAGAGCTTCAGCGACAGAAACGATCCGCACGCCCTGGTATTGCCCCACCGAGAGCAGCATCTTATCCCCGGTCACTATTCGGCCTGCCTTTGCCGCGATCGCAGTCCCGATCACGACATCGTCGTCCGGGTCTGGCGCTATGCGTGGAACGACCGCCGGATCAACCAGTTGCACCGCATCTGAATAAGTGGTCAAAATCTGGGAGGCCGACAAGTCCATTTCCAGGAGCCTCCTTGAACATTTCCTGCGCGCGAGAACATCCGCGAGCTCGTCCACCAGCTCTTGACTCGTGAAGAACTCGATTGTCCCGTGCTGCGCGGAATGCAGCAGTCGCCACGGAGCGCCATTCCATAGCAGCGCCGATAGAACGATATTCGTATCGAGCACACATCTCACGGATCACAACGCCTTCTGGATTGCTCGCTTTTCTGCCCGCATCGCCCGGACCTCTTCCGCCATCGCCTCTGGCGAGAAATCCTCATCTGTCTCGACACTGTTTGCCTTGTCCAGCAAAGCAAACAACTCAGCCGCCGCCTTCGCCCTCAGCTGTCCGCGCAGCAACTCCTCCAGCGATTCCGGCGACAGCAGCCCCGCGCGTTCGGCAGCCTGAGCCAGGTCATCCGGTAATGTGATCTGAATATTCGTCATTGAACCTCCTCGCAGCCAATCGCCAAGCCCAGGATTATCGTCCCCCCTCCAATATCCAAGACGGCCGAACGCTCCGCCTTTGACGCATTCGTTGCGCCCAAGGTGGGAAACCACGAATTCCACCTTGCCGGAACTCAAGGGAACTTCAGGCCGCCTGTGCCGCCTCCCGGCGAATGATCGTGCTCTTGATCTTCTCGCCGGTTTTCTGCTCGGCAAGGCGAAGCTCGTAGAGTTTTTGCAGATTGAGCCACATCTCTGCCGAAGTGCCCAGCCACTGGCTCAGGCGCAAGGCCGTATCGGCCGTCAAAGCCCGTTGCCCCTTCAATAGCTGGTAAATCCGGTTAGCCGGAACATGCAAGACTGCGGCTACTTCCGGGACACTCATGCCCAGGGCATCCAGTTCGTCAGCCAGAAACCTGCCCGGATGAATTGGTTCGCGCGCCATAGTCGCCTCCTCACAAATGGTAGTCGCAAATCTCAATATTGCATGGCCGATCATTCTTCTCAGACCACTCGAAACACACACGCCACTGCTGGTTGATGCGAATGCTGAACTGGCCTTTCCGGTCGCCGCCGAGAGCCTCAAATCGATTGCTCGGCAACAGCATCAAGTCGCGTCGGCTGAGCGCCGTCTCCAGAATATCCAGACGACGCTCCGCCTGATCCTTGAACGCCTCAAACTCCTTGACCCTTTCGCCGGCGGCAAAGCGCTCGGTGCGCTTATCGCGATATTTCGGCGGAGGATCTGGCTGCCGCGCGCTGGCCATGAGACACTATGGCAAAAAATGACGCATCACGTCAATCATGTGACCGGCTCGCGAGCTTCAAATCGAACCGGTAACTCAACGCTGCCTGCAAGTGCTGTAATGTCACTATGGCTCCCCGCTTCCAACCTCGAGAAGGCCCGCTCGCCCAAACCGCCGCCACCCTCCGCCAGATGGACTGGTTCCGCGGCCTGCGCGCAGGCGTTGCTCTGTGCGCCCCCATCGTGCTGGGCGACATGGCTGGAATCCCCAATCTGGGCTGGGCCGGTCTGGGCGGCTTCGAGGCCATTGTCGCCGACGCCGGAGGCCCCTATCGCACCCGCCTCGCCAGCCTGGCCACTCTCTCCCTGGGCGGCGCGGCCGGGCTCTTCATCGGTTCCGTCACTGGAACCAGGCTCGTATGGGCCATCCCCGTAACTCTTCTTTTTTGCTTTCTGTGGAGCTATCTCGCCGTCCTCGGCCAGCCCTTCGCCTCCACCGGAATCCTCGTCCAGGTGATCTACATCTGCGGACTCGGCGCGCCCGCAGCACATTGGCGCGAGGCTCTCGGCCATAGCCTGCTGCTGCTCGCCGGCGGACTTTGGGCCGCGCTCCTTTCTCTTTTTCTGTGGCCACTCGATCCCTACCGCCCCGCCCGCGCGGCAGTCAGCGGATGCTACCAGGAACTGGCCTCTTTCCTCAGTTCCATCGCCGAATTGGCCGCCCGCAATCCGCAGCGCGCCGCGCTGTGGCACCGCCTCGCACGTCATCATCAGTACCGTGTCCGCAGTGCCGTCGAAAAGGGATGGGAGGCTGTCGCCGCCATCCGCGCCAACCGCCAGTCCGACACCGCCCAGGGCCATCACCTCGTCGTTCTGCTCGAGCACGCCGACCTGCTCATCGCCCGCACCGTAGCCCTTGCCGAACACCTGGAATCCCAGATAAGCGTCGACTCCAACGCCTGCCAGTCCATCACCCTCGACGGCTTTGCCGAGTTGCAGACAGCCGAGCGGTGGATCGGCTCAATCCTGCTTCGCCGGCGCGGCCAGAACGTCGCCACTGCCCAGGCCATGCGCCAGCAGATGCAGCAACTCCCCGCTACGCTGGAAGACTGCATCTGCGGTTCTAGCGCAACCGGCAGCGCCACCAGGCACGCAACCAGTAGCGCAACCAGCCGTTTTCTTCTCGCCCAGGTCACCGAGGCCGCCGGCGAACTCGACACCGCCATCGAAAGCGCCGCCCTTCTCCGTCTCGGTAAAGCGGTCGCCAGTCTCGGCCCCGCCAACCGAACAGCTGGCCACTCGGCCAGCCACTTCGCCTACGTCTACGAGCGCATTCACCAGCTCCGCCAGGGATGGCATCCCACGCGCATCGTTGACCAGCTGGTCGGCAATTTCACCCGCAAGTCGCTCCTGTTGCGCCACGCCGTCCGCGTCTCGCTGGTCTGCGGACTCGATACAGCCATCATTTTCATCTTCCGCATCGATCACGGATACTGGCTGCTGATGACTTCGCTCATCGTCCTCCAGCCGCACGTTTCCGGAACCATGCGCCGTGGTATGGAGCGTATCGGCGGCACCATTGGAGGCGGCATTCTCGCTGCCATTCTCGCCGCCCTGCTCCACTCCCAGCTGGCGATTGCGGCTGCACTCTTTCCCCTCGCGCTCCTGGCCCTGGCGGTTTTGCCGGTCAACTACACCGCCTTTGCCTTCTTTTTGACCCCCACCTTCGTCCTCGCCTGGTTGCCCTACTCCGGCGACTGGCAGCTGGCGCTCGTCCGCACTGCCAACACCATCGCCGGGGCCGTCATCGCTCTTCTGGCCATGCTTTTTCTTTTCCCCGCATACGAGCGCGACCGCGCCCCGGAGTATCTGCGCGCCAGCATCGACGCCGACCGCCGCTACCTGGCCCAGTTGTCGGGCGCTTGGCGCAGTCATTCCCGTTCTTCGCGGCCGCTGGCCAATGCACGACGCGCCGCCGGGCTGGCCCACAACGACACCGAGGAGTCACTGGACCGCCTGCTGGCCGAGAGCTGGCCCCGCCGCCGCCCTTTCGCCCAGTTCGTGGCCGCCTTTGTCACCTATCTGCGCCGCTTCGCGCAAAGCACCACCGCCCTCGCCGCGCTTGACGGTGAGTGGGCTTGGAAGCAGTCCGGACCCGTCCAGAGCCGCCTCGAGTTGCTCGACCGCCGCCTGGGATGGCTGGAAGACCGCATTGATACGGGCGCTCGGGCCGTAACCAGCGGGGACGCCGGATTTGCCGCGCAGTTTTCTCCCGCTCCCTGGCCCGAGCCAACCGTCTTTGAACTGCAAACGCCACTGCCCCCGCTCGACCACCCCGGCGAGCGCCTGATCGAACGCCTGGAGCGCCAGGCCGAGGTTCTCCACCGCCAGCTCAACACCCTCCTACAGCAGGGCTGGCTACCCGGCTACCCGGCCGACCCCGCGGACTAGGAGGCGCGCTCGGCCGCTCTTCCCTCCGGCTCCTCGTCGCCAATATCGGTCCTTGTCCGAAATGTGCGTTGAGTCCGTGATCTTCCATCCGAAATTTCCAAACACGCTATTGATTGCATCGGTTTTGGAGCTAAGCTCTTGACATGAGATTCCGCGAGAAATTCGGATTGGCTGGATGGATCTGGGTGGCGCTCGCCTGCTTCATGTCCGACTCGGCGCTCGTTTTACGCCATACTGAGCTGACATCGACCTGCTTCGTCATCCTGATTACGTTGTTCCAGGCTCTCAAGTGCAGGTTTCTTTATTGGGACCTGGAGCCCGATCGAATCCGCCGGCAGTTTTTTTGGAGCACAGAAGAAATTCCGTGGAACAAGGTAACCCACGTGGGAAATCTTGCCCCACTCCCCTGGTCTTCTGCTGTCGTCGTAACCTATCGGCGCTCTGCACCATTGCCGGGTTGTGGCCAAATCCTTGCCAATCCGTCCGATCGCCAACAGTTTCTTGCTGCCCTTCACAGGTTTGCTCCACAAGCAACTTTCGAGGAGTGAGGCAGATAACCTTGGCGTCACACCGAGAACCCCGCCTGAACCTGTCCGTGCGCTCTTCTGGCGCCATCGAAAACTGTATATTGCGACCAATGCCGGTTAAAATCGTCTGTACAGTAGGCAGAGCTGCACCCAACGGCTGCCTGTGCTGCCTCTAGGACCTCTGGAACGGGCTCCCAACCCCTCCAACTGGTTCAGAAGGCGCGGAATTTCCTCATGATGAAGCAAAAAACCTACTCGTCGCCCCTCTGGCTCTCGGTTGCCGTATCTGCCGCTCTCTTGCCTGCCGTGCAGGTCTTCGCGCAGAGTGCGCCCGTTGCGCCGCCCGCTGCTCCGGCACAGGTCGCTGCAACCAAAGCTCCGTCCGCGGCAGCTGCGCCGGCTCCCGATCGCGCGGTGGCTTACTACCACTACGCCCTCGGCGCGCTCTACGAGGACGATGCCGCCACGCAGGACAGGTCCGAATACGTTTCCCGCGCCATCGAAGAGTACAAGTTAGCGCTCAACGCCGACCCCTCTTCGGCGCAGGTCAACAATGCCCTCGCCGACCTTTATTTCCGCACCGGACGCGTCCACGACGCCGAACTGACTGCCCGCGAGACCGTCAAGAATTCTCCCGACAATCTGGAAGCTCACAAGGAGCTCGGGCGCATCTACCTCCGCCAGCTGAGCGAGGGACAGACGGCCAGTGGAGCGCCGGCCAACGTTCTCGATCTGGCCATCGCCGAATACCTCAAGATCGTCACGCTGACCCCGAAGAGCGTTGAAGACCGCATGGTTCTCGGCCAGCTCTACACCGTCAAGCACGACGCCGCAAAGGCCGAGGAGCAGTTCAAAACCGCGCAGGCCCTTGAGCCGGACTCGGAAGCCGTGGTCCTCAATATGGCCCGGCTCTATGCCGAAAGCGGCGATGTCGCCCACGCCGCCAAGGTCATTGAAGATGTCCCGGTCGCCGACCGCTCCCCCAAGATGGAATTCGCTCTAGGCGCAGCCTACGACCAGTTGAAGCAGCCCAAGGACGCCATCGCCGCCTATCAGCGCGCCTCCGACATGGACCCCGGCGACGCGCACACCATCGCCGCGCTGGCCGAAGCATTGCTCAACAACAACCAGCTCGACGAAGCGCTCAAGCAATACAAGCAGCTGGCCGAGTCCGACCCCGACGATGTCTCGACCCTGGTTCACATCGGCGAAATTCAACGCCGCCAAAGCAAATTTGAAGAAGCGCTGGCCACTTTCCGCAAGGCGCGCGAAAAGAATCCCGACTCCACCGGTGCCGGCGTAACCCTGGAGATCGGCTACAACGAAGGCATGCTGCTGGACGCTCTTGGCCGCTTCGACGAAGCCATCGATACCTACCAGAAGATGGTGGACCTCACCTCGCACGCCAACGGCGCTTACAAAGCCGACGAGAAGAATAACCGCGCCATCTTCCTAGAGCGCCTGGCCGCCCTTTATCACGAGCAGAACAACCTCGCTCAGGCCGTCGCCAACTATCAAAAACTCATCGACATGGGCGGCGAGCAGGCGGTTGGCGGCTATCGTGGACTGATCGAGTGCTACAGCGACGCAAAGGACTTCGATCGCGCGGTAGAAATCACCCGCAAGGCCGTCGAGGCCAATCCCAAGGACAACGACCTCAAAGAGATCCTCGCCGACGAACTGGTCAGCCAGGGCAAGGCCGATGAGGCAATCGCGCTCGCCAAGGGGTTGGTGGAAAGCACCAAGGACGACCGCACCACGCTCCTCAGCCTCGGACACCTCTACGTTCGCCTGCGCCGTTGGAAAGACGCCGAAGATACCTACGCGAAAGTCGCCCCGCTCACCACCAAAAAAGAAGACAACGTCTCGCTGCTCTACTTCCGCGGTGAGTTGGCCGAGCGGCAGAAGCATTACGAACAGGCCGAGCAGATCTTCCACCAAGCCCTCGATCTCGATCCCACCAGCGTCTCCACCCTCAACTACCTCGGCTATATGCTGGCTGACAAGGGAATGCGCTTGCCTGAGGCCCTCAAGCTTATCCGCAAGGCAGTCGAACTGGACCCCACAAACGGGGCCATCCTCGACTCCCTCGGCTGGGTCTACTTCAAGCTCGGCCAATACGAGCTGGCCGAAGAAAATCTCCTTCACGCCGTGGAGCGCGACCACACCGACCCGACCCTCCACGACCACCTGGGCGATCTCTACGAGAAGACCGGCCGCATCCGCCTGGCCGCCGCGCAGTGGGAGCTCTCCCTCGCCGGGTATGCGAAATCCGCGCAGGTTGACGTCGAGCCCGGCGAAGTCTCGAAGGTCCAGCACAAGCTCGACACCGCCCGCGTCAAGCTCGCCAAGCAGGACAGCGCTATTGGCCAGCCCAGACCCTAAATGGGCGACATTCAAAGTTGCAGAAAAACCTGGGAACGCCGCAATCGGCCCGCTCCCAGGTTTTTTCTTGTCTTCGCGTCGCTTGATCCCAATCTCGCGTTTCTTATTGCTACCAGCTTATTGCTGCCAGCTGACCGGAACCCTGCGCCAAATGGCAGGCGTCCGCCGGCATCGGCAACACCCCAATCCCGCGCCTCTTTTCCAGGCGCGGGCCACGCGAAGCAGTCGCCCCCACGGCCAGTGGTGCCTATTGCCCGGAGCCGGCCAGGTACAGATCCACGTTGCTTTTGTCTACCAGAGACGTGCCGGTATCCACGAACACCGGGTAGGGCGAGAAGGAGTCGGCGCTATAGTCCTTGCCCAGCTTGCTGGGCGGCGCATGGAAGACCTCGTCGAGCGCCTTCAGTCCGGTGTAGGCCATGGTGTAGGGCTTTTGCGCGATAGTCGAATCGATCGTCCCGGCCTTGATCCCGTCCAGCGTGTCCGGGTTCACGTCCCAGGCAATCAACAGGCGATCCGTCACGTTGGCCCGTTTGAGCGCCTCGGCCACCACCTTGCCCGACGCCGATTCAAGGCACACAAACGCATCGATCTTCTTGGGTCCGCTCAGGTTCAGCGAATCGCGCGTCCAGTCAAAGGCGTTCTGCACGTCGCCCCGGATATCGACGACCTGCGTAATGTGGATATCCGGCCGCGCCGCAAAAGCATCCTTGAAGCCCTTCAGGCGCTCCTCAATATTCGGCTGTCCGGGAATGCTGAAGAACACCACATTGCCCTTGCCGCCCAGTTTCTGAATCACCCGCTGACCGCCCAGCCGGCCGGCCTCCAGGTTGTTGGTCCCGATAAAGTACAGCCTGCGGCTTCCGGCGGCGTCCGAATCCATGGTGATCACCGGAACTCCCGCGCCGATTGCCGCGTCGATCTCCGCTTGCAGCACGGCAACGTCAGCCACCGAGATCAGAATGCCCGCTGGTTTCGCGGCGATTGCCGCACGCAGTTCGGTCAGTTCCGCTTGCGGGTCATACCCGGCCGGACCCACCACCTTCGCCGTCACATGGTATTGCTCGGCGGCCTTGTTGAACCCGGCGGTGGCCGTCTGCCAGTAAGGCAGAGACAGGTTTGCCGCGATCAGATAATAGACTTCTTTCTTCGAGTGTCTCTCACACCCAGAGGTGGATAGAACCGCCAGAGCCAACGCCACCAACGCGTACTTCCTGCTTGCATTCATGGTGCCTCCTGTTCTCAATGTGAAAATACTGAGGCGGATATGGGTATCTCCAATCCATTTCCCAGCAACCGGTTCGGGCAGGATGTTACGCCCGTCCGCGTGCCTTGTCCAGACCTTGTCGAGACCCGGTCCAGACCCAGTTGCTGGCCCGCCCGGGCCACTCCCACGCGCTCTTCACCGCTCGCAGCCCTCCCCAATGAGGTATAACCAAGACGAAGCGGAAGGCATGGTAAAACGCGCTCCGTACAGGCAGGGATCTTCACCAAGGGGAGAACGGATGGGAGAGATCGGCATCGACGCAGGCCGAATAACTGCGGCAGCAAATCTGCCCTTCCGCCTGCCCTCCGGGATCGCCGTCTTTGGCGGCGACAACAGCGACCTGGCCAGCCGCGCCTTCAACGAGCCGGTCCATCCTTACCGCACTCCCTTCAGCCGCGACGGTTCCCGCATTCTGCACGCGCGCGCCTTTCGCCGACTGGCCGGCAAGACCCAGGTATTTTCGCGGCTTCCCAACGGCTCGCTCTCCGATCACTTCCGCAGCCGCCTTACCCACACTCTGGAAGTGGCCCAGATCTCACGCACCCTGGCCGCCGCGCTCGGGCTCAATGCCGAACTGGCGGAAACTCTGGCCTTAGCCCACGACATCGGCCATCCGCCCTTCGGCCATGCCGGCGAAAAGGCCCTCCATCAGGCGCTCCAGTCCCACGGACTGGCGTTCGACCACAATCTGCACGCCTTGCGTATCGTCGCCTGGTTCGAAGAGCGCTACGCATCGTTCCGCGGCCTCAACCTGACCCTCGCCGTGCGCGAAGGCATCGTCAAGCACTCCCGCGACTACACTCTGGCGCAGCACCCCGAACTGGCCGAATATTTCCTCGACAGCTTCCCACCCCTGGAAGCGCAACTGATCGACTTGACCGACGAGATCGCCTACACGACCTCCGATCTCGACGACGGGATCGACTCCGGAATCCTCTCTCTCGAACAGGTGCGCGCCGGCGTGTCCCTCTTCCGCCAGTTTCACGACGCCGCGCTGCGCCAATTTCCCTCTGCGCCGGCCAAGCTCACCGCCTACGAAGCGCTCAAGCAGATGCTCAACGCACTGGCGACCGACCTGATGGCCGAAACCCATCGCCGCGTCAGCCAGTTGGGCGCTGCCACGCTGGACGACGTGCGCCATGCGCCGCGCCGCCTCGCCGCACTCAGCCCTGCAATGGATTCCCGCCGCGCCGAGGCCAAGCGCTTCCTCTACGCCAGCCTCTACAACTCCCCATTGATCGAAGAGTCGCATCGCCACGCCGAGGATGTGGTTGCGAGGCTTTTCGCCGCCTTCTGCGCCGACCCCTCGCAAATGCCCGCCGACCACCAGGCGCAGATCGACACTGAAGGCCTGGCGCGCACCGTCGCCGACTACATCGCCGGGATGACCGACAGCTACATCGAGCAGGCGTGGGCGCGCATCGGCAAAGACTGATTTGGGCGGGTGGCCAAGTCCCTGAGTGTGAGTTAATCCACTAAAAGTGGGTGCCCCAGGTGCCTCGCTTTTGGGCACCTGGGAGGGGAGACGGCTACATCGGCGGACACGTACCGTGGGTCGGCAACGCCGGTGGAGGACTATAGCATTTTCGGAATTGGTGTAGACCGAAAGCACACACTCAAGTGGCTTTTTCCTCAAGAAAAAGCCACCTTTCACAGATCTCAAAAAGTCTACGTGTATTCCGAAAATGCTCTAAAACCCGTCTTTCTCCAACTCCGAAGCGCGTTCCCTGCGCCGATCTTCCTGCAACTCATCCGTCAGGGATGGGCCGCAAGTCGTGCATCCGCGTAATTCGTCGATCAAGCGGAGCTTGGCTTCCAGCGTGTCCGGCCGGAGACACAACTCGCCGCCTTCCTCGCGGATCGAGATGCGCGTTCCCGCCTTGATTCCCAACGAGGCGCGGAGATTCGCCGGAATCACCACTCGGCCTTTGCTGCTCACAGTGACGAATGCCTGCTTCATGGCATACACCTTAGCACAGGCAAGAATGCACCGTCCCCAAGGGACTCCGAGGCTTTGGGGGACGCTTTCCCAGCGCTGAAGCGCGGGGAAAAATGGACGCTGTGCCTACGGTGCCGGTTTCAGCCAGGCGCGCATTTCAGGCTGGCTTGCGCATTACGCGTCCCTTGGCGTTGCGCGAAATCGAGCGGGCTTGAGGACCGACATTCCGCAGTCGCTATACCGTTTCAGAAGCAGGCGAGCCGAAGGCGGCTGCCGCACCGCAGGTGCTATTGGACGGTTCCCGCCGGCCGCAACCGGCGCAGGTCCAGCGCGCAATCCACGGCGTTCAGGGCGCACAGGCGCAGATTATCCGAGGCGGCCCAGAGCCAGATTCGCGAGGTCAGATTCGGGTTCCGGTGGTCTTTTTCGGGGCGCAACCGCACCAGAACATCATTCTGTCCCGTTGCCGCCAGGTTCGAGGGCGAATCCGTGTCTTCCAGCACCAGGTCCAGGCGCTCGCCGCTCAAGGCATCTTCCAGCGTGGCAATCTCCACCGGGTGCTCGAATTCCAGCGCAATCGAAAACACGTGTCCGTGGAAGACCGGAGCAGAGGCCACCTGCAATCCAAGGGCGGGCCAGTTTCTGTCCGCCAGCGCCGCGTAGTGCCGGCGAATGCGCGTGTTGACTGCTGCCAGGTTGGCGGTTGCCGACTCGCCGAAGCCGCAGAGCACGTTATAGGCCGCCTGTGCATCGAAGATGGCGCGCGGCAGGCTCTGAAAGCTGAGCAGGTTCAGCGTCTGCTGGTGCAGTTCGTCCATCGCCGTGCGTCCGAATTCGCTGGCCGGCAGCAGAACCGTTGCCGCCTCAAAGCGAACCGTCGCGGCCATCGTCAGCCGCTCCATCAGCAATGCCAACGCCAGCGCCGCCGGATGTGCCGGAACCACGGCCGGCGTATACAGATCGGGTGTACCCGGCTCCGCCGCCAGCCACGTTGCGCGCACCAGCACGCCCGGCTCCTGCTCCAGCGCTCCGGTGAGATCCAGCACCGTCGAGCCCGCGCGCAGCGCCGCCCGCCAATGCTTGCGCGTCAAATCCTCGCTGCCCGCAAAGAAGGTGAAGTCCACCTTGTCGAAGGAATCCGCTTCCACCGCCTGGATAAACGCGATCTCGTCGCCTACCTGGTCCAGTTGTCCCAGGGCATCCTCTTCGTCCATCAGCAGAACGTTCGACGAGGCAAGCGGCGACTCGGTCAGCGCTTCCTTCAGTTCCTTCCCCAAAAGCGTAGAGGCTCCAACAATCGCTATCTGGTACACAGGCATCCTTTGGGTGACGAATCTTTGCTGTTTGCGCGCCCGTTCCCGTTGACTTGATCCCGGCTACATCGATCCGGCTGCATCGATAAGGACCTAGGGATGTCCGGAACGCAATCATCGTTGGTGCGTCTTGAAAGGGCACGGCCTCAACCGTGCAGATCCTCGCTTGCTGTTTTGGCCGCGGGCGCTGGAATCTCCGCCGCTGAAGCTCCCGCCGCCGGCTGCCGGCGGCGTCGCGACCAGGAGTAAGCCGCCCGCGCCCAGATTCCCGAGAACATGTAGACCAACGCCAGAAGAAACAACGACACCTGGGAGAACTTCACAAACACAAACAGCACGCAGGCCATCAGGCCCACCACCTGAATCGGATGACGGCGGGAAAAATCGATCTCTTTACCCGACCAGAACCGCCAGGTGCTGACCATCAGGAAGCCGGCCGTACCCACCAGAATCAGCCAGGCGACCGAGACCCACCAGTTCATCACCGGGTATCCATAGAAAAAATGGATCGTCGAAGCCAGCAGACCGGCCGCCGCAGGAATCGGCATGCCCACGAAATACTTCCGCCCCGGCCGGCCTGGATTGCGCGGCTGCGCGTCGTGGCTGATGTTGAACCGCGCCAGGCGCGACACGCCGCCGATCAGGAAGAGGAAGCAGATGAATGCTCCCATGTGCACTAGGTTCAACCGAAGTTGAGGATCGATCCAGTCGGGCAGGAAGTGGAATCCCCAGATCAGGGCCAGCAGGCTGGGAGCGACGCCAAAAGTGACGGCATCGGCCAGCGAATCCAGCTCCTTGCCAAACTCGCTGCAGGTGTTGGTCATGCGCGCAATGCGCCCGTCCAGCGAATCCATCGGAATGGCGATAATGATGGCAATCGCGGCCCAGTCCAAATGGTTGTGCGCGTCGGCGTTGCCGATCGCCGCCGTGATCGTCTGGGTGATGGAGTAGAACCCGGCGGCGATGTTGCCCACCGTGAAAAGCGACGGCAGAATGTACATGCCGCGCCGCAGCCGAGCCTGTTGTTTGGCTCGGGCCTGGGCCTGTGCGGGGGTCAGAATCGTGTTGCGGCCGTTCATCGAATCGCTCCCGCCGGGATGGCCGCCAACACGCTCGAACCGCCTTTGACCTTGTCGCCGACCTTGACCTTCAGTTCGGCCTCGGCGGGAACAATCACGTCCACCCGCGAACCAAACTTGATCAGTCCCACGCGCTGCCCGCGTCCCACCGTTTCGCCCTCGCGCAGGTTGAACACAATGCGCCGCGCAATCAATCCGGCAATCTGCTTGAAGGTGACCTCGAATCCCTCGCCGCGCACGGTCACAATGTTCTGCTCGTTGCGGTCCGCCGAAGCCGGATTCATGGCGTTCAGGTAAAGCCCCTTCTGGTACTGGACACGCGTCAATACGCCCGCAATCGGCGAGCGGTTCACATGCACATTGAAGACGTTGAGAAAGACGCTGATCCGCTGCCTGGTCCCTTCCGGGGTCTGGATGGAGACCGTCTCTGTGACCACGCCGTCACCGGGCGACACAATCAACCCGGCGCCCGCCGGAATCGTCCGGTGCGGATCGCGAAAGAACCATAGAAAAAATGCCGCCAGAAGTACCGGCACAATACCCAGCCACCACACACCGGTAAAGAGCACCAGCGCTGCCGCTACCGCCAGAAAAACCACACCGTAAACATATCCGTCGCGAACCATAGTCCAAACGATTATACGGTGGTTGCCCCGTCGGCTAGCTATTGGGCAGCTGCGCACTTCGAATTCATGAAACCAGCCGCCGGCAGGGAAATCGCCGACGGCCTCGGTTTCACTCGTTCCTTGCCTGTTGATTGCCTGTTCCTTGCCCTCGCCGCTCTAGACTGCGACCGCCAACCGGCGCTCCAGAGCGTAAATCATATCCTTGGTGTGCAGCTTGAGTTTCTTCAACTTCACTTCCTCAAGTTGGTCGTCTTCCGAGAGGTAAGGCTTTCCAAGCAATTCTTCCAACCGCTGAGCGTAGCTGTGATGTTCTGCATGCAGGCGATCAATCTCCGCGCCCAGCGTGGAATCCAGTACTTCGTCCATCAGGCACCTCCGTTGTTTGTTTCAGAACAATTACATATATCGCCGCGAACGCACAACGGGCAAGCGGCAAAAACACAAAAAGTACTCAAAAGTGTGGAATTCCCGGTACACATAAGACTCGCGTGACGACAATCACGCGTCTCCACTCTTTCAGACTCAGCCGACGGGTTCGGAAAAGCCCGTCAGCCGAAGCACCATCAGGACCGCATCCTCTTGCGGATCATCGTAGTAGCGTGGTCGGACCCCGGTCTGCTCAAATCCCAGCGCGGCATAAAGCCCCAGCGCCGCCCGGTTGGAGGCCCGCGCCTCAAGCTGGACCTTCGTAACTCCGTTTCGCTTAAGATCCTCGATCAGCGCCCTCAACAGACGCCGCCCAATGCCCCGGCGCTGCTCCCTGGCGGCAACGCAGATCAGCTCCAGTTCGGCTTCTTCGCCCACCCGGCAGGCTACCGCAAAGCCCGCGACGCGTCCCGGAGCGTCCTCGGCGACGAGCGCCGTCCGTCGCGGCTGCCCATCAGGGTCCAGCGCTGCACGGTAAGCCGCTTCCGGCCAGTGAGGGGCCTCCGGCAGGCCCCGCGCAATCTCCATTGCCTGGGGAAGGTCCGCCTCCGTCATGCACCGCGTGCGCACCTCAGGACTTCTCCGCTGCCTGGCCCAGCCCGTCGCCAAAGATCTCCGCATCCGACCGGCGCAGGTAGTAGCCATCCAGCAGCGCCAGATCCGCGCTCTCGAACGCCTCCGAGCGCCCCAGGCAATGATCCAGCGCGTCCGCGGCAGTAGGGGCCTCAATCCGCACCTGCTCCACCAACGGCCAGCAAGACTGCAAAAGCGCGGCCGCCTTGTCATCGCAAATCGCAACCCGCTCCGGACGGACTTCCATCGCCGCCAACTCCGGCGCTCCGGCCAGCAGTTCCCACGCTTCCGAGTCCGGCGCAGCGCCGGACACAGCCACCCGCAGAAAAACCTCCTGCCGGTGCGCGTCCTGGGCCGCCGAACCAACTTTCGCCTTCGCCGCCATCACCTCCAGCCGCGAAACTGCGATCACCGGAACCCGCCACGCCTCGGCCAGCCCCTTCACCGCCGCCAAGCCCAGCCGCACCCCGGTAAAGCTCCCCGGGCCGTTCACCACCACGATCCCGTCGACATGCTCAATGCGCGCGTCCTTCAGTGGATCGGCCAGCAACGCGGCGACACTGGCGATCAGCGTCTCGCCGATCCTGCGTCCTTCCATCTCCGTCTGTCCGAAATGCGTGAGCAGTTTGCCGCTGAACACACCCAGGGCCACAGTCCCGATCGGCCCGCAAGTGTCCACCGCCAGCCACATCCCGTCCAGCATCTCAATTGAAGTTCTTTCGTTGGTTTCCATCGCCCCTTCAGGATGACACAGGCAACAGCGATGCGGTGTGCGCCTTCGGATTCCTGCGGCGGAAGATCCGGCAAAAGGTGTAAGTGCCCTCGACTCAGAGGACTTATCGAGTCCTCGACTCTGGAATACTGAAACGGTGGCATACTGGAGGCGCAGGAGGATTCTTTGGCCAACCTCTCCATCACCCTTTCCGAAGAGACGATGGCCCGCCTTCAGGCGCTTGCTGCAGAATTCGGGTGCAGCGAGGCCGAGTTCGCGGCGGAGTCCATTGAGCAGTGGCTGGAAAGCGTAGACGATCTGCGCATAGCCGAGGATCGCCTTGATAAAATCCGCGACGGGCACAGCAGTAGTTACACGCTGAAGGAAGTGGAGCGTGAACTTGGCCTGGCAGATTGAGTTCGATGCCGCAGGCGGGTGGCCCCGGTTTCGGGGTTCCGTTCAAACCACGATGAGGGTGCCCCCGGTCCCTCGCAATTGGGGACCGGGGAATCTAGGACCCCAGCCCGGCCCCTCCCGGATTCTGACGGTTCTGCCCGTACCGGCTATCCGTCAGTCACTCACAAGTAAACAAGTTTTGGAGCCGGCAAATCGGCCCCGGTGACAGCAATGCTTGGTCCGCTCTCGATCGGGCAGTCCCGCCCTGCACCGCAGGTGGGTCTTATACCCTGTTCTAAACGTCCCAGAAAATGCACGGCTGCCTGCAAGCGCCGATCGCCGCGAAACCAGAGTTGGTTTATCCCGGAAGCAATGGACCAAAGTCGATGCGACCATCGGGGAGCGTCGACCTTGCACGAAACTGACCGGGGCACTTGAACTCTGGTTTCGCTCTGGAAAGTCGAGGACCCTCTTTGGCAGCGGCGGCAGCGACACTTTCTTTCCACGACACCTGGCGTCCCCGCGCCAACCCATGGGTCATCGCCATCACGGTGACTCTGGCCACCTTTATGGAGGCGCTCGACAGCTCCATCGCCAACGTGGCCATGGGCCACATCGCCAGCACCCTCTCCGCCAGCCGCGACGAAGCCACCTGGGTGCTCACCAGCTACCTGGTCGCCAACGCGGTCGTCCTGCCCATCAGCGGCTGGATCGCCAACCGCATGGGACGCAAGCGCTTCTACATGTCCTGCGTCTTCCTCTTCACCCTCGCTTCGCTGCTTTGCGGACTTGCGCCCTCCCTCGGAATTCTGGTCTTCTTCCGCGTTCTGCAGGGCGCGGCGGGCGGAGGCCTGCAACCCAGCGAGCAGTCGATCCTGGCGGACACGTTTCCCCCCGAGAAGCGCAGCATGGCCTTTGCCGTCTATGGAATGGCGGTCGTTCTCGCCCCCGCCATCGGCCCCACCGTCGGCGGATGGATCGTGGACAACTACAGCTGGCGCTGGCTCTTCTTCATCAACATCCCGGTCGGAATCCTCTCCCTCTACCTCACCAACCGCCTGGTCGAAGATCCACCGTATGTGGACGCCATTCGCAAGCGCAAGGACGGAGTCGATTACTGGGGCCTTGGCCTGCTTGTGGTCACCATCGGAGCGCTGCAGATGCTGCTCGACAAGGGCCAGGAAGACGACTGGTTCAGCTCCCATTTCATCGTCAGCTGCGCCGTCGTCTCTGTCATTGGGCTGGCGGTCTTCCTGGGTCGCGAGTTCACCGTCGAACACCCCATCCTCGATCTGCGCCTGCTGGCCCGAGGCAATGTCGGAATGACCATGCTGATCATGTTTCTGGTCGGCGTCTCGCTCTACTCCACGACAGTGCTTGTCCCCCAGTTCCTGCAGGAGATCATGGGCTACAGCGCCCGGCAGGCCGGCATGGCCATCTCCACCGGCGGCCTCGTCCTCCTGCTCATGTTCCCCGTCGCCGGAGCGCTCGCGCCCAAACTCGATGCGCGCTGGCTGGTCTCTCTGGGATTCGTCATCACCGCCATCGGGCTTTGGCGCATGACCGAGTTGAGCCTCACCGTCAGCTTTGGCATGGCTGTCAGCTGGCGCGCCTTCATCGCCATCGGCCTGCCCTTCCTATTCATCCCCATCAACATGCTTTGCTACACCGGGGTTCCGCAGGAGAAATACAACGACGTCAGCGGCATGAGCGCTCTGATGCGCAATCTCGGCGGGAGCTTCGGCATCAGCCTTGTCACCACGCTGCTGGCGCGCTCCAGCCAGCATCACCTTACCGCGCTGGTGGCGCACACAACGCCGGGTAATCGCTCCTTCGAAGCTATCCGCAACGGCCTCGCCGCGGCCTGGATGCAGCGCGGCGGTGGCGCAATGCCCGACGCCATGCTCCGCGCCAACGCACAGGTCTTCGGAATGGCCCAGATCCAGGCCCGCCTGCTGGCTTATGTCGATGTCATCTGGATGATGGTCGCGCTCACAGTCCTGCTCGTCCCGCTGCCCTTCCTCATGCAGAAGGCGAAAAAGGGCCAGGGCGTATCCGTGGGCCACTAACTCGCGGGCCTCCCGATATGTCGGGAGTCGCTCCGCGCCATATTCATCGGGTTAACGGGCGCACAAACAAAAGCGCCAGAGACTCGCGTCTCTGGCGCTTTTGGGGTCCCCTTGCAGATCATCGGATCAAACACCTGCGGCCGGGGCTCGACGATGAGTATTCACCTTCCATCCGGTCCTGTATTCTCCGGTTCCGCTCTCAGCGCTCCGCCTCTTTCCGCCCGGTCCCGCATCTACGGACGAGCCGTGGATACTTCTCGGGTTTCCATCGAACATTGCGCTTCCTGCTTCGCCGTCGAGCAGTCACTGACTTTCAGCGAACCTTGCATCGTCCCGCCGGGGCCGTGAATGTGTCTCCGACTACCACCAAATCTCGCGTCCTGCGGACTACAGCGGTCCAAGAGTTTTTGTACTCTGGAAGCAATGCTGTGTAGTGTTATCTTCCATAAGAAAATGACACTTGGCACCATTGCAACAAGCGCACGTAACTCTGGAACCGATCAAGCCGCTGGCGGTTCTCAGGTTTCATCGAAACCGCATCTTCCCGCCTGGCAGTTCCTGCTTCCTCAGCTTCATTCGCTTCCACGCCGTGCGGACAAGCCGCCCAACGCATCAGCGATTTCTACCAGTTCTGCTTCGCTCTGCGCGTCGGAAAATGTCTTCACCAGTTCCCTACAGGGTTACCAACTGAAGGTAAGTTAGGTCTGTTCGACCTGTGAATGCAAGTGCAAAACTCGTACGAATCTGTGCATAACTTCCCAGCTTTGGCACTCCAATTGCGCAACTTCAAACCGCGCAAAATCCGCCCCAAATAGGCAGTAACTTCGCCCACCGTCCCGCGCTCTTTTCCGGCGCGGGCTAGCCGAAGGCGGCTGCCGGACTTAGTGGACAGCTTCTGCAATCACTTCCACTTCTCTGCGCAATGTGCCGCCGGGAACATCGAAGGAGCCCAGCACCAGCGGCTTGCCTTGCTCCACTGCCGCGTACACGTCGAGCATCGTCTGCCGGATCACCGGATCCTGCGCGCCCACTCCGGATTTCTCGTCCGCCACGCTCGACTGCTCCACCTTGGTATGCAGCCGCAATCCCTCCGGAGCGCCGTCGAGAGAGGCCTCGATACTCTGTCCAACATCGATGTACTGCACCTGTGTGCTGGGTGCGGAAGCGCTGGCCTCCGCACCACCCGTGACCAGCGGCACACGGTTGCCCTGTTTCAGGATCGCCCTGCTGCCGGAGACCACGACAAGGCTCAAGTGCTGCGTCCCGGTGTGTTTTCCGCCGTCCATTTCGGTGATCGAGTAGGCGAGCCGGTAGAGCTTCCGCGGCCGGTCCAGATCCGCAATGATCTTCTGCGCCACTACCAGATCCTCGGCGCTTCCACGCACCACAAGAGCATTCTGGAAGGAGACAAAATAGACTCTCGTCCGCGGCAGGGCATTGCGCAACGCCGTCTGCACGTCGTTCGAGTCGCTTTGCTGGCTGACACTCTTCAAGTAGAAGGTCTGATAGGCCTCGCTGCCTGCTTTCGCATCGGCTGGCCTGGCCTCCTCAATCGATGTCTGCGCCGCCGCACCTGTCGCCATCGGCAGCAAAACAAGAGCGCAGCAAGCGGAAATGCATGCGCCAATTACCGCCCAACAGCTCTTTCTCATCCTTGCCGGCTCACGCCTTTCAGCCCAAGGCTTGATGGGTCCACCGGAATCCGATCTCATTGCATCCCTCCTCTTGTCCTTTGTTGCGCGTCTGCCCGGCGGCGTCCACCATTGTGAGCGCCACCGCGATGGCCTTCTATCGACACAGACGCATCCCACCCGCCGCCGCTCGAATCCAGCACGCCAATGCGGGCTGCGCAACAGGATTCTTTCCCGTGCCTCATTTTCCGGTTTTTCTGGGCTCAAATCCGATCCGGCTCGATTCGGCCCAGTTCACCCTCTTTTCGCGAACTGCTCTGCCACCGCATCCGCGATCCGCGCGGCCTCCACAGCAGCTCGCACTTCGTGCACCCGCACAATCGAGGCTCCATGCAGAATGGCCGCCACCAGCGCGGTGATGCCGGCTGTCTCGCGCGCCTCAACCGGTGCATCCGCGCCCCCATGGAGCGGAGCCAGCGTTCTGCCCAGAAACGACTTCCGCGACACGCCCGCCAGCAGCGGACGCCCGAGGGCGAGTAATTCCTGCTGCCGCGCAAGCAAGGCGTAATTCTCCTCGAAGCGCTTGCCAAATCCATAGCCCGGATCGAGTACAACGGACTCATTCGCTATCCCTGAACCGACGGCCCGTTCCATGCTCTTCCGCAGGCCCTGCAACACCGAATCAACTACCTCATCCGGGGCAAGCGCGGATTGTGTGCGCCATTCCTCAGGACGTCCCCGCGTGTGCATCAGCACTACTCCGCACCCGGTTTGGGCACACCCCTCAGCCATGCGAGGGTCCCAGGCAAAACCGCTCACATCGTTCGCGATCTCCGCGCCGGCTTGGCACGCCGCCCGGGCCGTCGCCGCCCTGTAAGTATCCACGGAAAGGATCGCATCCGGCCGGACGCGAAGAATCCCCTCCAGCACTGGCAGCAGGCGCGCCTGTTCCTCTTCCGCGCTTACTGCGGGAGCTTGTGGCGTGCCGGCTGCCCCGCCAGCCTGAGATCCCGGCCGCGTACTCTCCGCGCCCAGGTCCAGCAGGTCAGCGCCTTCGTCCAGCGACTGGATGGCCCGGGCTACGGCAGCTTTGGGGTCCATGAACCGCCCGCCGTCGCTGAAAGAGTCTGGCGTCACGTTGACGATGCCCATGATCAGCGTCCGCCGCCCCAGTTCGATGGTTTGGCTGCGCAGCTTCCAGCTTGTTATTTCCCGTTGAAACCCGCTCATTCCACGATGGTACGCTGTGCGCTCCCTCAACTGTTAAACTCCCCGCATGACGATTGCGTCCAGACTTTCAGCGCTTCTTCTGGCTGGCCTCCTGCTTCCCGCCTGCGCGTTCGCCCATTCGCATCCCGTTAAAGCAGTCCCCCACCGCACTGCGGCAAAGGGCCCGATTGCCGACCGCATTCAGGCCATCCTTGCCGAGCCCGCGCTGAGTCACGCGCAGTTCGGAATCAGCGTGGTTGCACTCGACGGAAGCCAGATCTACGCGCTGAACGAGAGCCGCCTGATGACCCCGGCATCCAGCATCAAGTTGGTGACCACGGCCGCGGCGTACGCCCTGCTGCCGGTCGACAAGCTCACCTGGACCACCCGTGTGGTGGCCGATGGCCCGATCGATAACCAGGGGGTCCTGCACGGAAACCTGATTCTGCTTGGCGCAGGCGATCCAACCATGGACGGGCACATGTATCCCTATCGTTCGCCGCATGCCGTTGCGCCCGAAACGCCCGACGAAGCCGAATCCCCACGCAACGCCATGGACCTCCTGAATGAGTTGGCCGCGCAAGTCCTACAGGCGGGTGTTCGCTCCGTGGATGGCAGCGTGATCGGCGACGACACCTTCTTCCTCGACGAGCCGTATGGCGTGGGCTGGGCCTGGGACGATTTGCAGTGGGGCTACGGCGCTCCAGTTTCCGCGCTCACCTTCAACGACAATGTGACCGGCCTGACCGTTGCCCCCGATACCCGGGATGCGGGCGCGCCGGTCGATGAATGGCTTCCGGAAGTCGGCTACTACACGCTCGAAAACAACATGACCGTCGCCGCGAAAGGGGAAGCCGCGCATCCCGGGCTCGATCGTCACCCCGGTTCCACCATGGTGCGCGCCTTTGGAACCATTCCTGCTGCGGGATTCCATGCTACGCTCACCGTCGAGGACCCGGCGCAGTTCACCGCCGCCGTATTTCATGACCTTTTGCTGAAACGCCGGGTGACGGTGACCGGCGAGCCTGCCTCGCGCCACAAATTCAGCGTCGACACCGAGAGTTTTGCCGAGGAACGCGAGCAGCCCCTGCAACTGGTCCCGGCCGAGGTAGAAACCATTGCAGCCCCTGTTGAGGGCCGCAAGGTTCTGGCCGCCCACGTCTCTGTGCCATTGGCGCAGGACATTACCCTCACCAACAAGATCAGCCAGAATCTGCATGCCGAACTTCTGCTGCGCCTGTTGGGCAAGACCTATGGCGAGGAGGGCAGTTTTGCGCAGGGCGCGCGAGTGGTGCGACAGTTCCTGGCCGGAGCCGGGATCGAAGATAGCGACTTCTTCCTCTACGATGGATCGGGCATGAGCGTGGACGATCGCATGACTCCGCGCGCGTTTACGAAGCTGCTGGTCTATGCGTCCGGTCAGCCGTGGGGAACTGCCTGGCGCGATACCCTGCCCATTGCGGGTATGGATGGCACGTTGGCCGGGCGATTCGAAACCTCGCCGCTCAAGGGGCGTATGTGGGCCAAGACCGGCACCCATGTCGAGACGAATTCGCTGGCGGGCTACCTGACCTCGGCCAGTGGTAAGACGCTGGCTTTTGCGGTGATGGTGAACGGCCACCGCCCGGGCAGCCGGGTCGAGCTGCAAGCGCTCGATCGCATCGTCGATGTAATCGCAGCTACCCAGTAACCGCGCGCTTGCCTGTATCATCGGAGCCAGTACTATCGGAGCCACTATTTTCGGAGGAAGATGCGTATTCGTTCCCTTGCTGGTTTCATGCCTCTGCTGGTCTCCGTGCTGAGCATCTCCGCTGCTCTGGCCGGCTGCCGTTCGCTTCCGCCTTCCAAGCCTGAAGCCATGTGGACCGTTGAGGAAGCGCGCGGCGCGCAGGTTTATCACGCGAAGTGTTCCAAATGCCATTACCCGACCACCACGCACGGGCTGAACGGGCCGGGATTGCAGGCCATCACCAAGATCAAGGCCATGCCCTCGGGAGCGCCCCCCACGGATGAGCGGCTGATTCAGGTGATTCTGCACGGGCGGGGGAACATGACTCCCACGCAGCTCACCGACGACCAGATGAGCGACCTGCTGGCGTACTTGCACACCCTTTGAGTTGCAAAACCAGGCGCCAAAAAGCCTGATTGACGAAGCGATGACCGACGAAGCGCACAAACCCGAAGCTCCAGGCGTCCGTGATCCATCTCAACCGCGGGAACTGCTGCCGCTTCCGGCCATGGCGGCCATCAGCCTCTACCTGCTGGTGCTTGCTGGAGTTGTCATTGTCGGCGTAGTGGGAACGAAGCATTACCCGTTGCTGTTTCTGATCTTCGCGGCCTGCTTCATCGCCGCCAGCACCGGACTGCTGCGCCTGAAACGCTGGGCCTGGGCTATGGCGCTCAGCGCTGTCTGTCTTCTGGCGGTCGATCAATTCTGGTTCTTCGCCACCCAGCACCAGGCGCCCGCCCTCGTGCAGGGGCTGCTGAATCTGGTCTTCTTCCTCTATCTGGTCCGGACTGAAGTACGCGAGCGGCTGCGGTAAGCGGCTACCAAAGCACTTTGCAGACCTTGGCGTCGAGAATGTCCTGATCCGCCGTGAGCAAAGTCAAATCGTTTGCCAGGGCTGTGCCTGCTACAAGCCTGTCCATGGGGTCTTTCGGAAACGGATCGCCGAAGCTCGTTGCGTGCAATGCAACCTTCCGGTCGACGGGCAAAACGACAAAATCCGCCTCTAATTCAGCCAGGAACAGGTCGCAGGAAACCAGAAGTTCCAACCGATTGCGCGAGTTCTTATGGGCGATCTCCCACAGCGTCATGCAGGAGATGGCAACCGGCTCTCCCACTTCTTCCGCGGCCAGAATGCGCGCATAGGCCTTGCGGGAAAGCTTCTCGGGAGCCAGTTCAACCCAAAGAGCGACGTGCGTATCGAGAAGAATCATTCGAGAATCACTCTGGGGGCCTTTGCTCGAATCGGGTCCACCTCTCCTCGAACATCCGATCCCACTCGTTGTTGGTAAACTCCGACGAAACCACGTCCCCCGTGATCTTTCCCATATGCCGGAGCCGTCCAAAGATCGACGCCGGGGCCTGCTGTTTTGCTTGCTCTTGGACGGGCACAATCTTGACCAGCGGCTTGCCCCGCTTGGTGACCAGCACGGCCTCTTCCGTGGAGTCGACCTCTGCCATCACCGCAAGGCATTTGGCCTTGAACTCACCGATTGCCATGGTCCGCATGGGCATCCTCCTTGCAGATTTAGTATACTCTTGACCATGGTGATCTGACTATGGTCATGACGAGATGGCTAGGGAAGCTTCCGCCTTCCTCCGCCCCTCTAAAAGAAGGGCAGATCGTCCCTCTTCCGCCGCTACAATGAAGGAGTGATGGACCTGATTCAGATTGAACCTGCCCGCAAGGCTCCCGCCCCCAAACCCGAGTGGCTCAAGGCGCGCGCGCCCGTCGGTCAGAACTACCACGATCTGAAGCAGCTGGCCCGGTCGCTCAATCTGCACACCGTTTGCGAAAGCGCGCATTGCCCCAACATCGGCGAGTGCTGGCATCACAAGACAGCCACCTTCATGATGCTGGGCAATCTTTGCACCCGCCGCTGCGGATTCTGCGCCGTTCCCAAGGGCCGGCCCGAACCCATCGACTTCGACGAGCCGCGCCGTGTGGCGGAAGCCGTGGCCGCGCTGGGTTTGGAGTACGCCGTCATCACCAGCGTCAATCGCGACGACGATCTGGTGGGCGGAGCTCGGGCATTCGCCCTGGTCATTGAAGAGATCCGCCGCCAGGCCCCCGGCTGCCGCAGCGAAGTCCTCATTCCCGACTTCCAGGGCAACCAGGAAGCCATCCGCATCGTGGTCGAGGCCCGTCCCGACGTGCTCAATCACAACACCGAATCGGTGCCCCGGCTCTATCGCGTGGTGCGCTCCGGCGCGCGGTACGAACGGACATTGGAACTGCTGCGTTACTCCAAAGAGTTAAACCCCGGAGGGGTCACCAAGTCGGGCGTGATGGTCGGTCTCGGCGAGGAGACTGCGGAGCTGATCGAGGTTTTCCGCGACCTGGCTGCCGTCGGATGCGACATTCTCACCATCGGCCAATACCTGCGTCCCTCGCGCGACCACCTGCCTATGGCGCGCCTTTACACGCCGCGCGAGTTTGCCGACCTCAAGGCGGAAGCGCTCCGGATGGGCTTCCGGCACGTCGAATCCGGCCCCCTGGTCCGTTCCAGCTATCATGCGCATGAGCAAGCCGCATCGACCGGCCTGGCCAAGCTTTCGTAAAGAGCCGTATCCGGGGCAGTTTCACCTCGCTCTTGGCTCACGTATTCTTGCTTGTGTGGTTCTTCTGGGCTCGTGTAGTTTTTCTGGCTTGTAAGCAACGAAAGGCGGCCTCGGATGCCCTCCATGCGCAATCGGAAGGTTCGGAACAGCTTGCTGGAGCGCATGCAGCGCCTCACGCCGGCCTCTGTGCGCCGGTGGGGCCAGATGGACGCTGCGCGCATGATCTGCCACCTGAGCGATGCATTGGCCATGGCCTTGGGCGACCTGCCGGTGAAGCCTGGCAAACCAGGCCCGTTTCAGCGCTTTCCCTTCAAACACTTGTTCCTTTACTTCATGCCGATGCCCAAGGGAGTTTCAACCGCGCCGGAATTGCTTTCCACGTCGCCAGCCAGATTTGAAGACGATCGCCGCTTGGTGGAGGAACGCATCCATCGCTTGGCAGCCGCTCCGCGCGGGGCGGGACCAGTGCATCCATTCTTCGGGCCGTTGACCAACGACCAGTGGAACGTGCTGCAGCACAAACACATCGATCACCATCTCAAACAGTTCGGGCTGTGAAGCTCTCTACCATGTCTTGAACAGACTTTCTATGTGGGTTGACCCTCGCCCGCAGATTCCGCAATGCATTTTTCACCGCAAACGGCCTGCGTGCCAGTTGCGTCGGGCCGCGGCAAATCCAGTGATAGAAGGCGGGAGTTCAAGCCTCGATCGAAACGCAATGATCTGACCCAAAGCGCCGGCTACAGCGAAACTAGAGTTGGTGTATCCCGGAACCACTGCACCAGAGTCGACGCGGCCATCAGGAAGCGGCGACCTTGCAAGAAACTGGCCGGGACACAAGGACTCTGGTTTCGCTCTAGTGACCGTGCGCCAGCAAAGGAATGAAGTCATGAAGCATCTTCGTATTGGTTCTCTTCTCGTTCTCTTATGTGCCTTGCAAGCCTCTGCGCAGGCGCCCAGGCAGACGCCCTACTCCTGGAAGAGCGTGCAGATCGTCGGCGGTGGGTTTGTCGACGGTGTGATCTTTCATCCCACCGCTCCCGGCGTGCGTTACGCGCGCACCGACATGGGCGGCGCATATCGCTGGAATCCGCAGGCCAAAAGCTGGAAGCCCATCCTCGACTGGGTGCCGTACAAGGACCTCAACCTGATGGGCGTGGAGTCTATCGCGGTGGATCCGAACGACCCCAAACGCGTCTACCTTGCCTGCGGCACCTATACCAACCCGCGGACGCCGGACGGCGCAATTCTCCGCTCCCAAGACGGCGGACTTACCTTCCAGCGCGCCAATGTGCCCATCAAATTCGGCGGCAACGAAGATGGCCGCGGCAACGGGGAACGGCTGGTCGTCGACCCGCAGGACAGCCGCATTCTTTTCCTGGGAACGCGCCACAACGGCCTCTGGCGTTCGGGGGATCGGGGCGCAACCTGGGCGCGCGTCGCCAGCTTTCCCGATGTCACCGAGGCGGTTCAGCCCATGCCCGTCCACCTCTCCGGCGAAACTCCCGGGCAATACTGGCAGCGGATGCCGGTTCGCGGCAGCGGCGTGGTCTTCGTCAAGTTCGGGCCGCCGGCGAACCCTCAGGGCGCAAAAACCGCGAGCCAGACCATCTATGCCGGGGTCTCGCTCATGAACCGGCCGAACCTATTCGTCTCCAAAGACGGCGGCGCAACCTGGAATCCGATTCCCGGCGAGCCGACCGCCTTCCGGCCCACCCGCGCCGCGCTTTCGCCGGATGGGTTCCTCTACATTACATACGGGACCTCGCCCGGACCCACTCGGATGCGAGATGGCGCGGTCTGGAAACTCGATACGCACACGGGTGCGTGGACCGACATCACTCCGGATCACCCGGTGAAGGGGCAGAAGGAATTCGGCTATGCCGCGGTCTCTGTCGACGCCAGCCATCCGCAGACGCTAATCGTCAGTTCTTTCGGTCGCCCGGGGAGTGCCGGAAGTGAAGACATCTTCCGCTCCATCGACGGCGGAGCAACCTGGAAGCCCATCTTTGGCGGGGGCGGCATCTACGATTACAGCGGCGCGCCCTACGTCCAGAAGACGCCTATCCACTGGCTCTTCGACATCGAGATCGATCCGCTCAACCCCGATCATGCGGTGTTCACCACCGGCTACGGCGGCTGGGAGACCTTCGACCTGACCGCTGCCGACCAGGGAAAGCCGACCCACTGGAGCGTTCTTGCTACAGGGATCGAAGAGACGGTGGCCCTCGAACTGAACAGCCCTGCCGCCGGCCCGCACTTGCTGACGGCCATCGGCGACTACGGCGGATTCGTCCACTGGGATCTCGACCGCCCCGCGCCCGAAGGATCGTCCGCGCCGCCGCGCTTCGGCAACACCACAGCCGTAACCAGCGCCGCGTTGCGCCCGGAAGTGATCGTCCGGGTCGGTGACAACGCCGAGCACAAGGCGGGTGAGAGCATCGGATACTCACTCGACAGCGGCCGGACATGGAAACAGGCAAAAGCGCCGCAAACGGACAGCCGCGCAGGCTCGGTTGCGGTCTCTGCCGACGGAAGCGCCTGGATCTGGACACCCGATCGTGAGTCCAGTTATCTGACCCGCGACCAGGGCTCTTCGTGGACACCGGTTCAGGGATTGCCGGCTAACTTGCGCGTGATTGCCGACCCCAAGGATTCCGCCCGTTTCTATGCCCTTGCCTTCCGCGAAAAGACCCTCTATCGCAGCGTCGATGGTGGGGCTACCTTTGTCGCCGCGACCTTCAACTTGCCGACAGCCGAGCCCAAGCCGGCAGGATCGGGCCGTGGCGACGATCGCGGCGGACAGGATCGCATCTACGCCGCTCCGGGCCGCTCCGGCGATCTTTGGCTGGCGGCATTCGACGGCCTTTACCATCTCGTTCCTCCAACAACGCCCGCAACAACCACTTCCTTCGTCCGCCTTTCCGGTGTCGAAGAACTGCACGCATTCGGCTTCGGCAAAGCCGCGCCTGGCAACGCCTATCCGGCGCTCTACATGGTCGGAACCGTGCACGGACAGCGGGGAATCTTCCGCTCCACCGACGAAGCGCGCACCTGGGTGCGCATCAACGACGACCAGCATCGGTGGGGCCTGGTTCTGCAAATCACCGGCGATCCGAAGGTCTACGGACGAGTCTATGTGGGAACGCATGGACGCGGCGTCTTCTATGGAGATCCCGTCGAGAAAGCGCGCAAGCCATAACAATAAGTGCCGGGATCTTTCGCAGGCTGCGTGCCCAGCGGAAGATCCCGGCGGCCGTCGACATCGATCTCAGGGAAGCTCCGTCTGCCCGGATCGGCGCAGTGCGCTGATTTCGTCGGCGAGCTCCGGACCCACCTGCAAAGAGAAACTTCTACTTGACGATCGCCCGGTTCCTGCTCCACGGGGCCAAATCAACTGTCGGCAGGAAGCTTCGCGAACCCCATGAGGGTAGTCATGGGCGGCGTCATGAGCCATTTTCCGGCTGGCCATGTTCATGCCGAGAAGCTCGCCGATCGCGCACGGACCTGCATGCGACACCAAAAAAGTAGATCCGTACCCCCCAAAATATCTTGACGCAGCATTAATTTGGGTAGAAAGATTCATAAATTGACGGATTCACGCTGAAGTTCGACATTGAGGTGAAACACGATGCGATCAGTTTGCCAATCGATCTGCAGACTCCTCTCTTTCCCTGTCGCGCTGGCGCTATCGATAAGCTTGATTGTGCCCGCGTCCGCGCAGCAGGATGCTACTGCTGCGGCGCGAAACCCCTTGGCCGAAATCCTGCTCGCCAAGGGCCTTCTGACGCAAGACCAGGTGAAGCAGCTCGAAAAGTCAACCAACCCTCAGCAGGCGGACGAGCGCATGGCGCGCATCCTGCTCGAGAAGGGAGCAATCTCCAAGTCAGACTACGACCAGATCGTGGCCCGGAACGGCCAGAAAACAATGGTCGCGATGGTTGCTCCGGAAGAACCAAAAACACCTGTCTCCGGGCTAACTGCCAGCTTCAACGCGCAAGCGCCCCCCAATCCAACTGAACCCGGAGCGCCGGCGCCGATTGCGAAAGTTCCGGTAACTGCGGTGATTTCCGCAATTGCTCCGGTTCGTCCATTCCCCGTCGGCGGAATCGGCAGAGAGGCGATGATTCCGGCGTTCAAGAGCAATGGCGTAGGCTATGCTCCTTATGGATTCATCAAAACCACGGCCATTGAAGACAGTTCGTCGCCCAATGGAGACGACTTCCCCCTCCCTGGGTTCCTGAGCGATACCGGCCCGGACGGAGCGCCGGAATTTCACATCAAAGCGCGCAGCACGCGGTTCGGCTCGAACTTCGCGTGGTATGACTCCAGCGAAAAGTGGAGCATCAACGGCAAGATCGAGATGGACTTCGAGGGCAATTTCAACCGCTCCGACAACCGCAATCTTTCCAGTGTCCGCTCCAGCAATCCTTCGCTGCGACTGGCCTGGGGGCGTCTCGATTACAGTCCTGACAAGTCCAACACTTTCTCCATGCTCTTTGGGCAGGACTGGACGCCATTCGGTTCGTCCACGTTGCCCAACATGCTGGAGAGCACTGGCCTGGGCGTTGCATTTGGCACTTTGTACGAGCGAGCACCGCAGATGCGCGTCGGCATTACCCACAAGACTGCGGGGTTCCAGATCATGCCCGAGTTTGCGATCCTGCTGCCCGCTGTTGGGCTGACGCCCTCGGCGGCGAACATCTCGGAGCAACTAGGATACGGCGAGCGGCAGGGCCCGGACTCGAACCGTCCCGATCTCAATGGGCGTCTTGTGGCTCAGTGGCAGTTGGATCATGCCAAGGGTGTCGCTCCCGCGCAGCTCATTTTCAGCGCCATGCGCGGAAACCGCACCGCTATTGTTCTGGCCTCGGCCATTCCCGCAGCTTACCTGAGCACCTTTTCCGCCGGCGCCACAGGGAATAGCCATACCGATGGGGTGGATGCGGAATGGCAGTTGCCCACGCGCTTCGCCACCCTCATCGGAAAGGTGTACTCCGGCTCCGAGCTGAGATACTACTTTGCCGATCAGCTTTATAGCTACTTCAACGACACAGCCGGACTCACCGACCTCGAAACGATCGCCTCGGAGGACGGCTCCTCCAACATCGTTCTGGGAACAACATCGGGCGGGCAGCAGGTGGTTGCCCCGGAACGTCCGGTTCGCTCCATGGGCGGATTTGCGCAACTGGGTTTGCCGCTCAGCCGCATCTTCGACGCGCGGCCGGGTAGCCGCAACGCCGGATGGACGTTTTATGCCCTCTACGGCGTAGACCAGTCGAAGACGCGCGACCTCGACCGCCTCGGAGCTTCCGGTAGCCGCCGCTACAGCACTATGGCGGTGGGTACGCTGAACTACAACATGAACCGCTGGATCTCGTTCTCGCTCGAACAGTCCCTGTACACCACGCACGCCAATCCTGAAGAGGCCAAGCCGCTCTTCAGGGGCGTAGCTTCCCGCGAGTGGAATGACGTGCGTACGGAATTCGGACCCATCTTCAACTTCTAACCCTTGCGTTTTTCCCTTGGAGCGGCGCGCCTGTCACGACTCGCCGCTCTTCGGTGAAAAGCCGGGTCTCAACAGCACCCCATTTTGACCGCGTTCGCTTCCGGCGTACCAAACGACTCCTCTGGAATCGGCGCGCCGTGCAGCGTCTTCCAGATGCGCCGCACCGAGTCAGCCGCCACCAGAATCACGCCAGTGATGAAGATCGTCATCAGCGTCGAGTCCAGATAACCCTGGAATGCAGTGGACGCATTTCTGGTAAGTGGCCAGAATATATTCCGAATCGACAGAACGCCGGCTGTGACCGTTGTCGTCCCCACAAACAGAGCTGGAACGGCGGAAACCCAGGCATAGCGAGTCTTGCCCATATTCACCAGGAAAACCGTCACCACCGAAAGCGCAATCGTCGCCAGCAGTTGATTGCCGGTTCCGAAGAGCGGCCAAATGGTGGAGATATTTCCTGTGTAGATCAGATATCCCCAAGCCCATACCACCAGCGCCGCGACCAGAGCGCCCGCGCGAATCGATTTCTGGTTGCCGAGCGGCTTGTAGACCTTGCCCAGCAACTCGTGCATCACGTAGCGTGCCACGCGGGTTCCGGCATCCACGGTGGTCAGGATGAACAGCGCTTCGAACATGATCGCGTAGTGGTACCAGTACCCGATCAACCTGTCCATCCCGGGCAGTCCGCGGAAGATGTGCGCCATGCCGACCGCCAGAGACACCGCTCCGCCGGTGCGCCCCGCGAGTTTCTCGCCGACCTCGCGCGAAAAGTAATCCAGATCCACCGTATGCAGGCCCAGCTTGGCGAAGACCGCCGGCGGGGTGTTGATGGCGAAATAGTCTCCCTGCGCCAGCGAGCAGGCTGCAATCAGCGCCATCACTCCCACCAGCGACTCGGCCAGCATGGCGCCATAGCCGATGAACTGCGCATCGGTCTCTTTGTCCAGCATCTTCGAGGTGGTCCCTGAAGAGATCAGCGAGTGGAAGCCGGAGATGGCTCCGCAGGCGATGGTCACAAACAGAAACGGGAAGAGCGTTCCCTTGATGATCGGGCCGCCGCCATGAATGAAGCTGGTAACGGCGGGGAACTGAATGTCCGGGTGCACGATGAAAATCCCCAGAATCAGCAGGGCGATCGTACCCAGCTTCACATAGGTCGAAAGATAATCGCGCGGCGTCAGCAGCAGCCACACCGGCAGCGTAGAGGCAATGAATCCATAAAGCGCCAGCAGCACCGTGATCTGGTGAGGGCTGAAGGTCAGCGCTCCCGCCCAGGACGAAATCGCGAAAAAGTGCCCGCCAATCAGAGCCGCCATCAGCAGCGTAACGCCCGCAATGGAAGGCCCAGTAACGCGGATCTTGCCGCCTGAGCCTTTGAACATGTAGATCCCCATTCCCAACGCAATCGGAATGGTCATGCCGATGGTGAAGACGCCCCAGGGACTGGCGGCCAGCGCATTGACCACCACGATGCCTAGCCCCGCCAGCGTCACCAGCAGAATGAAGAGGACGGCGATCATGGCCACCAGCCCGGCGAAAGGACTGATCTCGGTGCGTGCCACCTCGGCCAGCGAACGGCCTTTGTGCCGCGTCGAGGCGACCAGCACGGTGAAGTCCTGCACCGCGCCCGCAATCACCGCCCCCGCCACCAGCCATACCAGCCCAGGCGCGAATCCGAACTGGGCGGCTAGCGTGGGACCCACCAGCGGGCCCGCGCCGGCAATCGCGGCGAAATGGTGGCCAAACAGCACCCACTTCGGAGTTGGTGAGTAATTCTGCCCGTCTCGCAGCGTGTGAGCCGGTGCTGTTCTAGCATCGTCGAGCACCAGCACCTTGGCGGCCAGGAATGCGCTGTAGTAGCGGTAGGCCAACACATACACGCACAACACAACGACAAGTACGGAAAGTGTATTCATGGTTGTCCTCAACAATGAGAGTGCCTGATTGCAACGATCTCCGGCTCAATCCTCAACACCACCCAGCGCTTCGACTCTCATGTGGCATTCCAGTATAGGAGAAGGGAGGTTCTCGTGGCTCCAGGAAAATGAACTTTACCTGCAAGGGACAGGCTCGCCTCGGGAACACCCGATAAAGGCTGGAATGCGCTCATTTGTATGACAAATTGCTGCCCTTCCTGAAACAGAACGCGCCATCGATTTGGCGAAAAGGGCAGAAGTGACCGGATACCGGCAAGCACTCTCCGAGTCCTTGGATCGCACTGAAGGATGGAACAGATTGCCTTTACTCTTTCGATAGGAAGATCGCCTTCTCCTCTAACTCCAGTGGCTGTTCGTTGAACCGGTAGCCGATGTAAGTATCCGTCAAAAGTTGCTTTAGATGATGCGGATCGTCTTCGATCTTAGGGCGCAGATGGCGCGCGAGCGTTGAAACGTATTCAATCTCGTTTCCGTACGCCAATTGGTTACGTCACCTGATCTATATTCTCCGAGGTCCACCTCTCCGGTGAACCGGTTCAAGCCTAACCGGAACTTTGTGAAGGAAGCGTCAATCATGCACATGATCGATTTGCGCAAGAGGCAGGGGCGATTCTTCGATCCCTTGCCCAGCTCCCGAATCACGCAACGAGCGTTGTATTGTTCGCGCGGTAGATTTGCAAGAGCCATCCTCCGCCGCAAGGCTTTGCGAGTCGTTGCTTGACCGGTTTTAACAGGAATGTCACAATCGCCCGGTAGCATATCAACCATCCCCGCATTCTCGCCGGCACTGAGGCGGAATATATCTGATCTGGAATCTCATCTCCCCTCCCGGACACCTGGGCACGAAAAAAGGAAGAAGATATGCAACTCACGATCGAAGAATTAGATGGCGGAATTACCCGGGTCATTCTAGACGGGCGTATGGATATTGAAGGCGCCGCACAAGTTGATCTCAAGATGAATGTGGTGGCAGGCAGCAGCCAATCCCTGTTGCTCGACTTGCAGAAGGTTACATTCCTGGGTTCCATGGGACTCCGCTCCATCGTCGTCCCGTCCCAGAATGTTCGCCGCCGTGGCGGCAAAGTGGTGCTTTTCGCACCCATCCCGTTGGTGGAGGAAGTATTGAAGACGAGCAACATCAACACCCTTCTCCCTATCCATCACGAACTCGACGCCGCGCTGGACGCGTTGAAATAGGCGTGGGCGCCTGCTTCCGATGATGTCCGAAACGCACGTTCATGAGACGGGGGCCCGACTGACTCTCGATAGCCAGCTTGCGGATCTGACTTTGGTCTGGCCTTGGGTCGATGCTCTGGCTCTGCAATATGCAATCTCCGACCAAACAAAGTTCGCCGTCAGCCTCTGCCTCGAAGAAGCGCTCTCGAATATCATCCGTCACGGCCACTCCTGCATGCCCAACCACCCCATCACGGTCGATTGCGCCCCCAACGGCGAGAGCTGGCTGATGTTCATCGTTGAAGACAGTGCGCCCCCATTCGCTCCTTCCGAGTCATTGACGCCGAATCCCGCGGCCGCACCCGCTTCCATCGAAGACGTCACCCCGGGAGGGCAGGGAATCATTCTCATGCGGCGCTTTGCCGACACTCTTGCCTGGGAGCGGTTACCAAACGGCAATCGCCTGACGCTCGGATTCCAGATTGCTTCGCCTGCCCTGGCCGCAAGCTGACAAGCTCGGTTCCATAGGGCCAACCGGTCATGATCTCGACATTGGCAATCACCAAATCACGCGCCTGCCGGCGACGGGGTCCGTCCCGCGACACGGCGAATTGGTAGTCCCGCGTGGGCATCTGCCAACTCAGTGTTGTTTACAGATGTAGGACCGACGACGGGCGGACACTCCGACTTGGACTCGTAGATCGGGAATCCAGTCAGAGGCCTTGTGAGTCTCAGCCCTTCAGCTCAGGGTGTTCCGAGATGCTCAAGATATTCCCGTCCGGATCTTTGAACCAGGCGACCTTCGCGCCGGTAGGTGAAGTCCAGATGCCCAATTCATCCTGGTCCATTCCGTCAAAGCGCTCGAATTGGACTCCGGCCTGCCCCAGGTCCTTTACCACTGCGCCGATTTCCGGTACTTGCCAGCCCAAAACCGTGCCATGCGCCGGCGCAATCTCTTTGGCCATGCCGAGTCGAATCATGATGCCGTTGGCGTCGAAGACCAACGCGAACGGCGGTTCTTCCATCAACAGACGCAGTCCCAGCGTGTCGCGATAGAAAGCCAATGCACGGGATACGTCCACAATGGAGACGAATCCGACGATATTGAATTTGCCGAGTCCGAATGGTCGTGACATGCACCTATCATGAACTCGTTGATGGGTTGTCGCAAGAGTGCTGTTACGCCATAATATATCTCTATTGCGACATCGCGATGTTTTGACAGAATTCGACCCGAAGCGCGGCGTCGCCGTTGCCACGCTAGCTTATGAGTATCCGTCCAAGTTTGAGGTGTCGGACCACGCACATGGGTCGGATCAGCTCATCTATGCGGTCAGCGGAATCATGGAAGTATTTGCCGGTCAGAGCGCATGGTTGATTCCACCGCATTTTGCGTTGTGGATTCCAGCCAGAACCCGCCACAGGATTCACATGCCTGGACTTGTTTCGATGCGTACGCTCTATCTGCGAGCAGGACTGACGGCAAGATCGGAGCGGCACTGCGCCGTACTTCACGTAACCCCGCTGCTACGGGAACTGATCGTCGAAACCGTGCGCGTCCGCCAGCTTCGTGCGCGCAACCATTACGAGTGCGCTCTGCGCGACCTGCTGATTGCCCATCTTCGGAAAGCTTCCCCGATGCCCACGTTTGTAACTCTGCCCCGCGAGGCAAGAGCACTTGCTGTGGCCCAGGCAATCTTGCGGAATCCCGCTGCATCGAAGACGATGGCGGCTCTGTGCGCGGAGACGGGTGTCAGTGTCAGGACGATCGAGAGAGTGTTTCGTGACGAGATGGGCATCAACTTTGAATCGTGGCGCCGGCAGGTCAAGTTGACCAAAGCCGTGGAGCTGTTGGTTGCGGGGCTTTCGATCAAGGAAGTTGCTTACAAGGTTGGTTATTGCCAGTCGAGCGCCTTTGTTGAAATGTTCCGCCGGACATTTGGAACAACTCCGAAGGCATGGATTTCAGCCTTGGAAAACCTTGGTTAGCGATCCACAGAAACACACCCCGTGTTGTTGGCCGTGACCGAGATCGGTCGGCGATTTTCCAAGCCCTGTGGACTGCAATCACTACAACTTCTTCAATCGTGTCTCAGTGCAATCATTGGATTCACTCTGGCCGCGGAGCTTCCTGGAATCAGCGTAGCAAGCAGGGCAATCAGAATCAGCAACCCCGTCACTCCCGCGAAGGTAATCGGATCCTGCGCGCTGATGTTGAATAGAAGACTGGACAGCAAACGGGAAAGCGCCAGGGCCAGCGCCATTCCGAGAAGCACTCCCGGCACAATCAACCGCAGCGCATTGACCATGACAAGCCTCAGGATATCGGCGCGCGACGCTCCCACCGCCATCCGCATTCCAATCTCCTGCGTGCGTTGCACTACGAAATAAGAGATCACACCATACAGTCCAATCACCGCAAGCAGCAATCCGGTCAATGCAAAAAAACCGACAAGAAGCATTTCAAACCGAGGCCGGTCTGCAAGTTTGCCTACTTTTTCCGAAAGGGTCTTGACGTCCACAGGAACCGTCGGATCGAGCGATGCGACTTGCGAGCGGATCCATGGCTCGGTTGCGCCCGGAGGCAGCGTTGTCTTGAGAATCAGGACCGCACTTCGATCCCAATCCTGCGCTTGCTCGCGCCGCAATTGATAGTATTCGGGCTCGTCGCCTTCGGCCAGTCCGCCATTTTTCACATCGGCGGCAACACCCGCCACGGTGTAAGTAGGATCGGCATCCGCGGCCGCGCCATTGTGCAGGTGCAGATGCTGCCCCAGCGGGTTCTGTCCCGGAAAAAGACGCCCGGCAAGCGACCTGCTCAGAACCACGACACGGTCGTTCGATCTAACTTCCTCGTCGGTAAACCCCTGCCCCTGCACGATCGGGATCTGCAATGCCTGAAAATACTCTGGCGTCACCCGTCTCGATACGACTGTGCCGCCCGTCCCTGACGACAAGGCGGGTCTTCCCTCCACCCGCAACGAGGCATAGACCTGGTCGCGGTGATATCCTCCCGGCGGCAGAGAGTCGCTGATAGCGAATGCCGCAATGCCCGGTCCGTAACGCAGATTCCGCTCCAGGCGTTGAAAGAAAGCCATCTGACTTTCCGGCGTCGGATAAGAGCTTTGCCCCAGCGCTATCGAGGCTGTGACAATGTTTTCCGCGTTCATTCCCAGACTCTGTTTGTCGAGGTTCCAGAAACTGCGCGCCAAAAGCGCCCCACCGGCCAAAAGAACCATGCACACCGCAATCTGCGCAATCACCAGCCACCGTCTCAACACGGTATGGCGCAAGGCTGTCCGCGTACGCCCCGTCAGTGCTTCGAGCCCCACCTTGCGTATTCCTGACAGCAATCCAAACAAAACCGCGTAAAGAATTGAAATCGCCAGAGCAAACATCAGGATGCGCAAATCGATGCGCGCTTTACTTAGAAAAGGTAATCCGTCAGGAGCCATCGCGACGAAGATTCGCAGCAGTATCCTGGCCAGCAAACACCCTGCGATGCCGCCAGCCAAAGACAAGACAAGCGACTCCGTCAGCGCCTGCCGCACAAGCCGCATCCTGCCCACTCCCAGTGCCAACCGAACAGCAATTTCCTTTTCTCGGCTTGCGCCGCGCGCCAACATCAGGCTGGTGATGTTCGCACATACAATCAGCAGAACCGCGAGCACAAGGCCGAAGAGCATCCACGCGGCCAAACGCACATCGTGCACCTGCCGATCGCGCAGCGATCGCACTTGCAGATGGACTTCCTTGCGAAACGGCGCCGGAGCCAGTCGCAGGGAATACTCAAATAGCGGCCCCAATGCAGCCTTTGCTTCTGCGGCACTTACTCCCGGCTTGAGACGGGCGAATGCCCACATGGGATGGCCAGGATCGGCGTGACGTTGCGCGGCCACATCCAGCCTCTGCGCCAGCAGAATGTCCGCCGACTGCAAACGCGGCATCTCGAAATCCTTCGGCAATACTCCTATGACCTCTGTCGCCTCGCCGTCGACGCGTATCTGTGCGCCAACCACAGACGGATCCAGACGGTAACGGCTAAGCCAAAGTCCATACGAAATCAGCGCAGTTCGCGGGCCGTTGGGCCCGTCTTCATTTGCTGTGAAATTCCGCCCGATCACCGGCGAGACGCCCAGCGTAGGCAAGAAGTTTCCTTCCACCCGGGCGCAGTCGAGCCGTGCGGGATTGTGCTCCGTCAAGTCGCACGGTTCCGCGCCGATCTCCGAGGTCATGGATTCGAAGGGCTTTTGATTGTCTTGCCACTCGTAGTACGAACCGCCCAGCATGAACTCCTCTGGCTCGATCGGCGCAATGAGCCCGACCGAGACCAGGCGGTCCGAATCGCCATAAGGAAGGCTGCGGAAAAGTATCCGGTCTACAACGCTGAACACCGCGGTCGTCGACCCGATCCCCAGGGCCAATGTCAGTACCACTGTGAGAGAAAATGTGGGATTGCGCCAAAAGCTGCGAATGGCATATCGAATGTCCTGCAACAGGGATTCCAGCCAGTAGCCGGGCCGTATCTCCCGGCATTGCGCGCGGGTGCGCTCCACTCCGCCAAATGCAATGGCAGCCTGTCGCTGTGCTTCTTCCATCGACATGCCAGAACGGAGGTTGGCCTCGATCTGCTGTTCAAGATGGAATCTCACTTCATCGTCCACCTCATCGTGGCTCCTTCCGGCGATAAAGAAACGCAGCCGTGTCAGAAACTCCTTGAGCATGCGGCCTCCTAGCCCTGTTCAAGCACCAACGCGACGGCGCTTGCCAGGCGGTCCCAGCTTTCTATCTCTACTTCCAGTTGTTTCTTTCCGGTGCGCGTCAGAGAGTAATACTTCGCCTTGCGGTTGTTCTCCGACGCCTTCCAGTCAGCCCGAATCCAGCCTTTGTACTCCAGCCGATGCAGCGCTGGGTAAAGCGATCCCTGGCCAATCTGAAATACCTCCTGCGATACTTGCTGAATGCGCAGGGCAATTCCCCAACCGTGCATCGGCTCAAGCACCAGCGTCCGCAATATCAGCAAGTCGAGTGTTCCTTGCAAGAGATCCGTAGGCTGCGGCATAGCGTTCCCCTCGACGTTCTACAAGACAATGACCGAATCTCCTGTCGGATGTCAAGGGGAAAATGGGAAGATGATTCTGGGACTCGGATTCTCTAATTCAATCGCTGCAGCAAAATATGCCGGCCGTCGCAATCCGCCGGAGCCAATCAAAGCAGGCGCTGCTCTTGTCATAGGCGGCGAAAAGGTTGTCACCCATTCACGGTCCGATCCCGCCGGCCGGCGCGGTGGTGACAACCTTCTCTTCTGCTTCATCGTTCAGCCGTGCATTATTCAGTCTTGGAAATATCGCATGTTTTCGAGATCGGCGATCAGACCGGGCCCACTCGGGTTCCATCCCAGCTTCTCTCGTGTTTGCGCGCTTGAGGCTGGCATATCGACGCCGGCGAACCTCGATATCCAGCCAAAATGAGCTGCGGCTTCCTCACCGGTTAGGCTGACCACGGGAACTTTCAAGCCTCGGCCAATGACTTCGGCAATCTCGCGCATCGATACTCCCTCTTCGGTGACCGCGTGGTATCTGGAGTCTCCGTCGTGCTTCTCCAATGCAAGCCGGTAGAGATGGGCAACATCGAGCACGTGCGCCGCCGCCCAGCGATTGAGTCCTTCGCCGGCGTACGCCGAGACTCCCTTTTCGCGAGCCAGTTGGACCAGCCAGCTGACAAGGCCCTGCTTGACGGTATCGTGGACCTGGGGAAGACGCATCACAGACACGCTCACACCACGCGAAACCTGCGCCAAGCCTGTCTGTTCAGAAACGCGAGGCATTGCCGGATGGAAGGTGACATCCATATCTTCAGTGGCGAGACGGCCAGGGGCAAGCGCCCCTATCCCGGAGGTGACAATCAGCGGGCGGTTGGAACCAGCGAGTGCGTCTCCTAGCGCCTCGATGGCCCGCCTGTCATCCTCACAATTCGCCGCGAATCTCGAGAAGTCGTGATTGAAGGCGGTATGGATGACGGCATCCGCTTCCGCTGCCCCGCTCCGCAGGCTCTCGAGGTCTTCAAGAGTCCCACGGTGTACCCCGGCTCCGGCAGCGATCAGAGTTTGAGCACCCGCATCGCTGCGAGTCATGCCGAGTACCTGATGGCCAGCGCCAATTAGCTCTCGAACGACAGCCGAACCAATAAAACCTGTTGCTCCTGTGACAAAAACGCGCATGAGATTGCTCCTGTTGTTGGGTTATCGATTGGTCACAAAAAGGCTCACGACTCATGCCGCGCGATGGGAGCCGCGGCGTCTTGGATAGATATCGCGTTGAGTTCGGCAAGCATCTCAACGGGAATCTGCAGCGTCGCCGCCTTGAGGTTTTCGCGCAGATGACCGACGGACGATGTTCCGGGGATCACCAGAATGTTGGCCGAGCGCTGCAGCAGCCACGCAAGCGCAACCTGCATCGGCGTGGCATCGAGCGCCGCGGCTACCTCGTCGAGCTTGGACGACTGCAGTGGCGAGAATCCTCCCAGTGGAAAATAAGGCACATAGGCAATGCCCTGCGCGGCGAGAAGATCGATAAATGCATCGTCGGCGCGCTGGGCCACGTTGTAGAAATTCTGAATGCACACGATCTCGGTGATAACTTGTGCGTCAGCCAGTTGTTTCGCAGACACCGTGCTGAGGCCGATATGCCGGATCAGGCCCTGCTGCTTCAGTTCGGCGAGCGCCGTCAGCGGCTCTTCGAAAGGTTCGTCGATCGGCCCGGTCAGGCCGCCGAGGCGAAGATTGACCACATCGAGCGCGTCGAGGCCGAGATTCCGCAGGTTGCTGTGAACTGCGTCGATAATCTCCTGACGCGAGCGAGCTTGCGGCCATGAGCCATCGCTTCCGCGGAGCGCGCCCACCTTGGTCACGAGGACCAGATCGTCGGGGTAGGGATGCAGAGCCTGCTTGATGAGCTGATTGGTTACGTGTGGGCCGTAGAAGTCGCTGGTATCGATGTGGTTTACGCCAGAGGCGATGGCCTCCTTCAGAACCGCGATGGCGCCAGGAACATCGCGCGGTGGTCCCCACACCATTTTGTTGCCGTCTCTGCCTGCAAGCTGCATGGCGCCGTAGCCCATGCGGTTCACGCTGAGTGAACTGCCGGGCAGGGTAAAGCTGCCGGCCGGATTGACTCCCTGGAGCATTTGATTCCTCCCTGATGGATGGTTGGCATCGTTTTTGACGCCCGGCATTGACTTGCCCTGCCGATTCGGATAAAACGGAGAATATCTCCGCTTCAGTATATATGATAAGCGGAGACTGTCTCCGGTTGCAAATGATTTGCGTATGTTGAAGGAATCTTCACAAGTCGCCCCCCCCAAGCCGCGCCCAAAGCCGCGAACCGACGCGTTGCGGAACCGCTTGCGCATTTTGGAGGTGGCCAAGGATGCATTTACCCGCCTAGGCGCGGACGCCAGCCTTGACGATATCGCCAAACAGGCCGGCGTGGGAGCCGGAACCCTGTATCGTCACTTTCCTACGCGAGACGCTCTGATCGAAGCGGTTTATCGCAGCGAAGTGGAAAAGCTGGCCGCGGCGCAGCACAAGTTCTCTGAAACAATGCCCCCGATGGATGCATTGAGGTCGTGGATGCTGCTTTTCGTCGACCATATCGCCGCAAAGCAGATCATAGCCCCGGCGCTGAACAGTGTGGTCGGTGGCCCCGCAAAACTGTTTGAGGGTTCGCACGGGCTGGTCCATGCAGCAATCGATGCGCTCGTGAAACGCGCCATCGAGAGCGGTGAGATCCGCGAAGATCTTGAACCCTTCGACCTGCTACGCGCGCTGATCGGTGTCGCACATGTAGCGTCCGGCCCTGGCTGGCAGCAAAGCGCCCGAAGGCTGGTAGACATCCTCATCACAGGCTCGCGCCCGGTGAGATAGAGTGCGCCCCACAGGATCGGGCCGGCCAAGTCCAAAAGCGGTCCAGCGTTCCCAAACTGCGGGGTTTGAGTCTGTTCTTAAAATAGATTCGAAGGAGTTCAGCCGGTGTAACCGCCCGAGGCGTAAACGGTCTGGCCGGTGAGCCAGCCGGAGTCGGCTGAAGCCAGAAAGGCCGCGGCAGTCGCAATGTCGGCGGGCTGGCCGATGCGGCCCAGGGGCGTTGCGGCTTCTGCTTGCGTTTGGAACTCGCTGCCGATAAAGCCCGCGCTGTGCGTGCCTTCGGTTTCAATCATTCCCGGGTTCAGGGCGTTCACGCGGATCTTTTTTGCGCCGAGTTCCTTGGCCAGCGAACCGGTGATGGTGTTGACGGCGCCTTTGGTTGCGCTGTAAACGGCGGCGTTGGCGAATCCGGATGCAACGACCGAGCCGATATTAATAATGCTGCCGCCAGCGGGGTTGAATCGGGCAACCGCCGCCTGGGTTACCAGCAGCAGACCGAGAACGTTGATGTTGAATTGTTTGTGGAAGTGCTCCGGCGTGATCTGGTCGAGCGGGCCGAACTCATAGACGCCTGCGTTGTTGACCAGAATGTCGATGGGGCCCAACTCGGTAACGACGGTGTCGATCAGCGGTGCAATGCTGGCGGGATCCGCGATGTTGGCCTGCACGGCGATGGCCTTGCCGCCCGCGGCCTGAATGGCGGCTACGACCTTGTCCGCGCCCGCTTTGCTGCCCGAGTAATTGACAGCGACCGATGCCCCGCGGCTGGCGAGTTCCCGGGCGATGGCTGCGCCGATGCCCTTCGATGCGCCGGTGACCAGCGCGACTTTTCCCTGAAGATTGTTGTTCTGAATACTGCTCATGTTCGTCTCCCTTTCCGGTCCGTCTACGATTCGACGTTTCGACAACTATCGAATTGATTGGCGAGAGAGGAAAAGGATTCAGGACGATTGTGAATCTTCCGGCGGGTGGCTCCCAGCGGGTGTTTTCAACGGAAGGGCTTCAGCGACGGGGGCAAGGGTCCGTGTCGAGTGCCGCGAGGATCTGAATAAGGCCCTTGAGGACACCCGTGCGCACGGTGAGGAAGTGAAACTTGCCTTCGCGGCGGACCTGGATCAGGCCGGCGGCTTCCAGTTCCTTGATGTGGTGGGAAAGAGTCGCGGCGGAGATGGGCAGGGCGGCGCGGGCTTCTGCGCAGCCCAGGGGACAGCCGGCCTTCGCGATTCGCTCCAGAAGCTCGAAGCGGCGTGGGTCGGCGAGAGCCTTGAGGATGGCGGTGCGGCGGGCTTTGGTGAGGCGCGTCTGTGTTTTCGAGCTCGCCTTGACCGGCTTGGGGGATTTTGGTTCGGCGATCGGGGTCATGGGTCTCTTCCAGGTATTGGATGCAATGGTAACGCAGCAAGTGCCACTCGCGAGCCAGCTTTCGGAGTACAGCCTGCAAATCTGGCTACAAGCCGCGCTCCCTTCCTGTGCAAGCGGCCTTTTGAAGGACGAGCGTCTCAAACCGGCCAAGCGCGCGAGCTTCACGATACGCCGGCTGGACATTTATGCAGCTAAACTTTACAGGTTACCTGTACATATGAGATACTGATTCTGTGAACAGTCGAAGGTCTTCTACGCAGCTTGCTCGAACGCTTGCTGCCGAGATGCGTACGCTATTACGCAAGCTCAAGCTGCGTTATCGCGAGCATGGGGGCGGCAACGATCTGACGTCGTCACAAATCTCTGTCATTCTTCGATTGGAGAAGGATGGTGCGGCCACGGTTTCGAGTCTGGCGCGAGCGGAAGGGATGCGCCCGCAGTCCATGAGCGCAATCGTTACGCCGCTGCAGGAGTCCGGACTGGTGAGTGGCGCGCCTGATCCGAGTGACGGGCGGCAAACTCTGATGTCTCTTACGCCCAAGTGCCTGAAGTGGCTTCAGGAGGGCAGGGCTGCGAGACAGGACTGGCTCGCCACGACCATCTCCCAGAAGCTTTCGCTTCACGAGCAGGAGAAGCTTCAGGCGGCACTCAAACTGCTTACGCGGCTGGCGGAGGAGTGAACCCACTGCGTTTTGCCTTCTTACTCATCTTCATTTCGTAATCGAAAAAAGGAGCTCCGCATCATGAATTGGCTTTGGCTTGTGTCGTACTTCTTCGGTGGTGCTTTTGCGGCAAACGCCGTTCCTCATTTTGTCGCCGGCGTCATGGGACATCCCTTCCAGAGTCCCTTCGCCAAACCGCCGGGCAAAGGGCTCTCCTCTTCGACGGTCAACGTTGTTTGGGGATTCTTCAACGCGGTGGTTGGCTATCTACTCGTCGCGCGCGTCGGCGCTTTCGATCCGCGGGCGACGAGCCACATCCTTGCGTTCGGCGTGGGCGCGCTGCTCATCAGCTTCTTTTCGGCGCGCCACTTCGGCCAGTTCCATGGAGGCAACACGCCATCGCGCATATGAAGAACCCAGCGACTGGGACGTTTCGTTCCCTTAAGAGTTTCAACTTCCGCTTGTGGACGGCCGGAGCCCTGGTTTCCAACATCGGGACGTGGATGCAGCGCATTGCGCAGGACTGGCTCGTGCTGACGCAACTAACCCATCGCAATGCGGCTGCGCTGGGTATCGTGATGGGCCTGCAGTTCGCTCCGCAACTTCTGCTTCTGCCCTGGACAGGGCTGGCCGCGGACCGCCTCAATCAGCGCAAGCTGTTGATGGCGACCCAGGCTACGATGGGCGTGCTGGCGCTCGCGCTCGGATTCCTGACCATCGCAGGAGTCATCCAGCTTTGGCACGTGTATGTCTTCGCCTTCCTGTCGGGCTCGGCCGCCGCGCTGGACGCTCCGGTGAGACAGACGTTCGTGGCAGAGATGGTGGGCGATGCGGATCTGCCGAATGCCGTGGCATTGAACTCGGGCTCGTTCAATGTGGCCCAGATGATTGGTCCCGCAATCGCCGGCGTGGTGATCTCAAAAGTTGGCATCGGATGGACTTTCCTTCTGAACGGGCTCTCCTTCGCAGCGGTTCTCTCCTCGATGTCCTTCTTCCGTCTCTCGGATTTGCGCACCAGTGCGAGGGCGCATCGCACTGCATCCGGATTCCTGGAAGGACTCCGCTATGCGTGGAAAAGACCGGACCTGAGAGTGATCCTGATCATGCTCTTTCTGATCGGCACCTTTGGTTTCAACTTTCCCATCTTCATCTCGACGATGGCCGTGAACGTCTTCCACACCGATGCGCGCGGTTTCGGGCTGCTCTCCTCCATCATGGCAGTTGGAACGCTTTCAGGGGCCTTGTTTGCAGCCGGCCGGAAGAACCCAAGTCTCGCCTCGCTCCAGACCGGAGCCGGTGTCTTCGGGTTTGGCTGTGTCCTGGCCGCACTTGCGCCTGGATACTGGAGCTTTGCGGCTGCCCTCGCGGTCAGCGGCGCGGCTGTACTGATCTTTGTCAACGGCACCAACAGCATCATGCAGCTCTCGACAGAACCAACCATGCGGGGCAGAGTAATGGCCTTGCGGGTTGGCATTGGTCTTGGGGGAATGACGATCGGCGCCCCGATCGTTGGTTGGGTTGCCAACCACTTCGGTCCGCGCTGGTCCATCGGATTGGGCGCGACGGCGGGGCTCACCGCTGCCCTGGTCGCAGCGTTCGTTCTGGCCCGCCGAAAGGAGTCGCTGCTCGCTCAATCATGAGCCCTGCGATGCCGCCCGTGGATCGCAGCGGTCCCAACGGTGCCGGAGTCGGCGCATCGATGATCCGGCTCGGCTCCAAACTTGACCTGTTGCTTACTTGCTGGGCTCGGGCAGGACTTCAATGGCATTCACCAGTGGATAGTTGACGACGGGAGAGAAGATGATTTCTATCTTCCCTTGCGCAGTGGCCTGAACATTGTCAAAAGTCTTGACGACGGGGCTTGAGCTAGCTTCTTTGAGGATGTCGAAGTCCTTGAGCAGAACCGCGCCGTTGCACCAGACGTCGAAGACCCGGCTGCCGGGACCGCCGATGCCGACGTTCTCTTTGCCAAACCATGGTTCCTGAAAATAAAGCCGAACGCGGTACTTTTCAAGAGGGTTGACCGGGAGAAAATAGCGGAATTTCCCAACCCGATGGGAACCGTACAGACCTGCCTGCTCGTTTTTGACCGCCTTCGCGCTCTCTCCGGGGCGGCCACCGATCACATAACGGTCGGGGAGCCAAACATTCCCGTCGGGATCTTTGTAGGGCTTCGAACCCGCGACAATACGGATAGGCAGCAAGGCTTCGGAAGGAGCCGGAAGGATCTCCACAGCTTTCATCGCCGAGATTTCGCTTACGAAATCGATGTGAATGGTGCCGTCGGGTTCAGGGCGAACGCCGCGCAAGACCTTGGTATCGGCGATGTAGTCGCCTCCGGCATCGTCCACAATGTCCAGGGAGATGTTCTCGCCCCCATTCAGAGAAAATACAGACCGGTTCGTCGCCTCGGGCAGGTCGGACGCTTCGGCAAAGAGCAAATGCACCTCATACATTCCGGGATCGACGGGAAAGACGCAGTGAGAGTGGCCTCGAACTCCGCCAAGAAAGATGGCCGGGTCTTCCGTTCCCGCAATCCGTTGGCTTGGTTCGGAAAGACTGACGCCGCCCGTACAGTAATTTCCCGGCATCCAAGAATTTCCCGCGCGATCGATATAGGGCACGCGGCCTTTACCCAATAATGCTCGTACGGGGTGTCCCATTGCGACACTGCTCGTTTTGAGGACTGGAGCAGCGACCAGGGCTGGAGCCGCTTTCCTGTGCATCCCCTCAAGCAGGACTCCTACGAGGAGGAGACCGCCAGCCACTGCGAGTCCTGCTACCAGCCATTTCCGGCCTGCGGCACCCGGCTTGAAAACGGCTCCCGCCGCGGAAGAAGGCTGAATCACGCTTCCAGCACCGAAGGAGGGCTGAGCCGGTTCTTCCTCCTTATAGACGAAGGAAGGCGCGTACTGCCCGCCGGGGATATGGATTTCAACTTTGCGAGAGACTCCGGGGCCGGCATAGATTTCTTGCAGGCGTTTGCGCAATTGATGGGCAGTTACACGGACGATGGTGTCCACCTGGGGATTGAAATCGTCCCTGCGCCCGAGAGCTTCAACGGCGAGCGCATGCTCGGTGATCTGGCTGGCCTGCCCCTCGAAATGCTTCTCGCAGATGAACTTCAACATTTGGGCGAGGTTGTGCGAGCGACCCAGCACTCCTGAATTCAACAACCATTCGAGTTCTGCCTGCTCTATCGCACGCGAGTTGAGATCCGTTGCCATCTATCAGCCGACTCCGCGCTGGTGCAAGGCGATTGTACATGATTGTCTCTGCACTGACTCTCCGGGCATCCCTCCTTCCGGCTCTCCCATTCACTTTCCTTATTCCTTTCCCAACATGCACTTAACGGACTTCGTTAACAACATTAACGTGGCCAGCAGACGGGGTTTCTGAAACGATTTAGTGCTCATATTTCGATTCTCCGCGTGCGGATGGCTTTGTTCACAATCTCGCTCACTCAGATTTCACCGCGAAATCACAAGACACCTTACAAGACGATTCTCTAGGCTCACACCCATCAATCTTGCTCCGCATCCTCTCCTGGTTGGAATCTCCGGGAAGTGTTGGGGATTGGTACCGGCAATCTCAACGTTCGGGGAGCGAAAGGAGTGATTTTCAGATGAATGCCGGCAGGATCGCACCACGGCCCTTCCTGGCGTTCATTTTGGCCGGTAAGCAGGAGCTGAAAGCGCACAGGAACTCGTTTCACCTTTTTCAGTGAGAGGCTCTCGGACGCTGGAAAGCACACCATGCGGGCGCACTTTGGGCAGGACAGCAAATCAAGAACGAATAAAGGAGCAACAAATGAACTCAATTTCTCGGGGGCGGTCGTTAACGGAATTCGTGTGTCAAAGACCGAAACTGTTCCTTCACTTGGCAGGTATCGCCATGCTGCTCGGGCTGGCATTTCTGCCGGCTACGGCGCAGCAAACCACCGGATCGATTGTTGGCACCGTGAAGGATCAACAAGGCTCGGTGGTCACCACAGCCAAGGTCAAGGCAACCAACATAGATACGGGGTATAGCCGTTTCTCGCCGGTAAACGGATATGGCGAATTCCGTATCGATTACCTTCCTGTCGGCAAGTACACCGTCCAGGCAGACGCTGCCACCTTTGAGCGCTTCGTGCAAGAAAACCTTGCCCTCGACGTGAACCAGACACTCTCGCTGGACATCAAGCTGGTGGTGGGATCGCAGAATGTCACCGTCACAGTCGACGAAGCTCCCCCGCAGGTAAATACGACCGACGCGGGATTGGGACGGACCCTTGAGCAGGCCGATGTCGCCGGTCTGCCGCTCGTCAATCGCAATGCATACACCGAACTTTCCCTTACGCCTGGCGTGATGGCCAATAGCAGCAGTGTCACCCAGAACCCCTCGGGCACCCCCAACTTCACCGTTGGACTGCCCTCCGAAGATGTCCAGGTAAACGGCTCGCTCGACTCCGGCAACGGAACCGTCGCATTCTATCTGGATGGCGGCAACAACATTACCGGTATGCGCAACTACGGTAACCCGGCTCCCAACCCAGACGCTGTCGAAGAGACCCGCGTCGATACCAGCGCATTCGCGGCGGAATACGGCCAATTCTCCGGCGCTGTGGTCTCGGTGATCACAAAGTCTGGAACGAACAAATTTCATGGCTCGGTGTCTGAGTTCAACCGCAACACTGACTTCAATGCCTATCAGTGGCAAATCCCCGCACCCACCTTCAAGGCGCCTTACCACCGCAACAGCTTCGGCGGGACCCTCGGCGGGCCCATCAAGCACGACAAGGCTTTCTTCTTCTTCAGCTATGGCGGCCTTCGCCAGGTACAGGGCACAACAGTCACGGGCGCCACGCTGCCCACGGCTGCCGAGCGCTTGGGCGACTTTACCGCGGACACGACTCTCACCACTCTCATCTACACGCCAGGCACCAAGCATGTGGCCGCGAACCTGGTCAATGGAGCCAACTCTGGCCCCGGTTGCCAGGCTGGCATGATCTCCGCTGCTACTGCCGGATATTGCATCCCGCAAGCCCTCCTGGATCAGGTCGCTCTGAACTTCACCAATGTAAACAACAAAGTCGGTGTTTCGATTCCGTTGCCCAACGGTACTCCGGTTACAAAGACTGGCGGCCAAACCTACTCCACCATTTACACCACTCCCACGAACGACAACGAATACCTGGGAAAGCTTGACGAGTCGGTCGGCGAAAATGACCATTTGGGAGTGACCTATTTCTACATCAAGACCACCTCGACTCCCAGCGGAGGCGGCAACGTCAACTGGACCGGAGTTGAGTCCGCTTCAGCCCAAACAAACGCCAACATCAGCGAAACCCACACCTTCAACCCAAACCTGGTAAACCAAACCTGGCTTACCTTTACGCGGGCCATGGGCGGACGCACGATGGTCCCTGTGACCGGTCCGGCAAACCAAACCCTCGCCAGTTTCGGCTCGAACTTCCTTATTCAGGGACCGCCCGGACTGCCCCAGCTTACCGGCGCCGGCTTTAACACGGGTAACCCGAACGCCGGACCGGTCACGGGTTCCGACAACTATGAGTTACGCGACATGGTCACCCTGAACAAGGGCAAGCACAACATCTTCCTTGGTGGTGAGTTTGCTCTGGACAAGACCATGTTCCTTGCCAATCTGAATAATTACGGCGAGCTAACTTTCTCGACCTCCGCGCCCACCAGTACGGGTGTTGCGCTTGCTGACTTCATGACCGGCCAATTCAGCTCGTTTGAGCAGGACGCGCCCTACGTCACGGATATCAGCACTTGGCATTACGCTGCGTTTGCGCAGGATAACTACCGCCTCACGCCGCGTTTCACGCTCAATCTCGGTATTCGGTGGGACATCGATACGCCTGCCGTCGACGCTCATAACAGGTTGGCGTCGTTCGTTCCTGGCCAGCAATCCACCGTCACTCCGGGCGCATTTCTCGGCGAAGTCTTCCCTGGGGACAAGGGCATCGGTCGTGGCATCACCAGCACCCCCTTCAACCACATATCGCCCCGTGCCGGTTTTGCGTGGGATCCGTTTGGGGATGGCAAGAGTTCGATTCGCGGAGCTGCGGGGATTTTCTATGGCAGTCCCAGCGGCAACGAGTGGAACCAGCCCGGCAACGCTATGCCATTCGCCGTTCGCAACAACTCTGGATCCGGAACATCGCTCACCAACATCTACAATGTCGGATTCCCCAGCACTGCTCCAGGTGGCGGCATCTTCCCGTACACCTATAAGCCGTCGAGCCCGAAATTCTACAACAGCACAACCATTGAAGCCATCCCCCCGAGTTTTAAAGACTCGTCGGTCTACCAGTTCAACCTGAGCGTGCAGCGGCAGTTGCCTTTCAAGATCAGCACGACGGCAGCTTACGTGGGCACCATGGGCCGCCACCTGTCAACCTTCGTCGACGCAAACTACGCTCCGTACTCAACCGTAAACTCTTCCGGAGGCCCGCTGGTCGGCGCTCTCGCAACCTCAGCCGCTAGCACCGAGCAACGCCGTCAATTCGATGCCGGCATCAACCTTGCGCCTGGCACCGTGGGCGGTATTACTTACCTGATCTCGGATCAGACCTCCAACTACAACTCGCTTCAAGTTTCGGCGAGCAAGCAGATGGCACATGGCTTCACGCTCAGTGGCTTCTATGTCTGGAGCCGCGCGCTGGAAAGCGCAGAGTTCGTGGAGAATGGAGGGCAGACCGCGCAGGATTTCGGCTATTTCGGCAAAGCCTTCACCTCCTCCAATAACTCCATGGGCGCCGCCGGCGGCGGCCTTAAGGAAGAATTTGGCCCAATGAATTCCAACCGAAACCAGAATGCGGCCATCAATGGCATGTGGACCATCGACTACTTCCGCGGATCGAACAAGATCGTCAAGGGAGCTCTTAACGGTTGGACGATCTCATCCATCGCATACTTTATGAGCGGCCAGCCATTTACGGTATCCACGGGCTCCAACAAGAACTTTGACTCATCGGGTGCTAGCCGTCCCAACTTTACGGGCGTTAACCCCAAGCTCGACGCACACCGCTGCCGTATATGCAACGGCTACCATGGCGGCCAAAGCTCGAGTACTTCAACAGGGGAATGGTTCAACAGCACGTATGCCGCGGCTAATAACACGATCGCGCTAGCCCAGGCGGCAGGGCAGTCGTTCATCGCCAACGGACCTGGAGTAACAGGCGGCATCGGCCCCGGCGGCGCTGATGGCAGCCTGTCACGCAACTCACTAATCGGACCGGGCCTCAAGGACATGGATGCTGCCCTGCTCCGCGACGTCAAACTCGGGGGTGGGATGGTGTTCCAGTTCCGCGCCGACATCACCAACGTCATGAACTGGGTGAGTCTCGGCACCCCGTCCGATGGCAACATCACCTCGGGCTCTCAAGGCACCATCACCGGAGCCGCCGGAACCCAGCGCATTATTCAGTTAGGTGCACACCTGACCTTCTAATGTAACTTGAAACGAGTGACAACCCCGGCGTGCGCTTCCGAGCGAAATCGGTTCGAAAGTGCACGCCGCAGAAAATCTCAATGAAACGACGCCGGGCAAAACATGCACGGCGGCACACGAAATCCAACACCAAAAGGTATTCGCGGCCAAAATCTGGTTGTCTCTATCTTGGTCGATATCGCAGGATGAAATCCAATCCTCATTCGACTCAAGGGAGACTCGTGTCGAATCCCTCGGAGCAATTTATGTTTTGAAGCCAATGCATTTATTCCTTTCGGCTTCTTTGCGGGGATGGGTGCCTCCATCCGTCCCCACTTTGTTTTTCGTCATTCCCATTCTCACGAAGGACTTTCGATGAAAGCCAAGCTCTACGTCGTTTCTGTCATTCTCTTCATCGGTCACGTGTTTCTGTACTCCCAATCGGCGCCAACCGTTTTGGTCGATGTGGATCATCGTCAGAGCGTGAGCCTCAACGGTGATTGGCACTTCATTGTCGACCCATACGCGACTGGCCTCTATACGTTCCACCATGAATTGCGCAAGGATGGCTTTTACCTGAATGGCGTCGCCGAACCGGGAAGCGATCACCTGGTTGAATACGACTTTGCAAAGTCTCCAACCTTGAAGGTGCCTGGAGATTGGAATTCACAAAGCGATCAGCTTTTCTACTATGAAGGCGTAGTCTGGTATCAGCGATATTTCGACTATCAGCCCAAGGCTCATCACCGAACCTTTCTGCATATAGGCGCGGCAAACTATAAAGCACTGATCTGGATCAACGGTCAACATGTCTGCGATCACGAAGGGGGATTTACCTCCTTCGATTGTGAAGCCACGCAGCAGTTGCACGCGGGACATAACTTTATCGTCGTTGCGGTCGACGATACGCGTCAGGCCGACGGAGTTCCCACCGCAACGACGGATTGGTTCAACTACGGAGGCCTCACCCGCGATGTATCTCTCGTCGATGTGACCGACAGCTTCGTTGACGACTACGACCTTCATCTCAACCATGAGCGGACATCTGTTGAGGGATGGGTCCACGTACAGGATCCAGGTCCAGGGACAGCCATCACCGTTGCGATTCCTGAGGCCAAGTTATCGGTTACCTCGCAATTGGACTCCAACGGAAAAGGATTGATCAGTATTCCCGCAGCCAGCTTGCAGCTGTGGTCTCCCGAACAGCCCAAGCTTTATCGCATTCTTCTGTCAGCAGGACAAGACAAACTGGAAGATGAAGTTGGCTTCCGAACGATCGAAGCCGGCGGGCAAAACATCCTGCTCAACGGAAAGCCCATCTTTCTACGCGGGATCTCGATTCATGCGGAAGCGCCCTTTCGTGGAGGCCGCGCCAATAACGACAAAGATGTCGACACCCTGCTCGGATGGGCACACGAGTTGGGCTGCAACTATGTGCGTCTCGCCCACTATCCTCATGACCAGCGGATGACTCGTGCTACCGACCGCCTGGGCATCATGGTCTGGTCGGAGATCCCTGTCTATTGGGCAGAGCATTTTGAAGACCCAGCGGTGCTAAAGAAGGCCCAGCAGCAATTGAGCGAGGAGATTCGCCGTGATCGTGACAAGGCATCCGTCATTCTCTGGTCCATCGCCAACGAAACACCAAACACCCCGGATAGAACGCGATTCCTGAAAACCCTTGCAGGCGATGTACGAGATCTCGATTCCTCTCGCTTGGTTACGGCAGCTTTGTTGGTGCGCACCGAAGGTCACGATAAATATATCGACGACTCGCTCGGCGAAGCTCTCGATGTGATCGGCGCCAACGAGTACATCGGATGGTATGAACAGCGGCCCGAGGACGCTGATTCCACTGTGTGGCACATCGCCTATGACAAGCCATTGATCGTCAGCGAATTCGGGGCCGACGCAAAGGCCGGATTGCACGGACCGGAGACCGAGCGTTGGACCGAAGAGTACCAGACAAATGTCTTTCGACATCAATTGGGAATGTTGAACCGAATCCCGCAACTGCGTGGAATAAGTCCATGGATACTGGTGGACTTTCGCTCACCGCGGCGGGTGCTGGCAGGAATGCAGGACGGCTACAACCTCAAGGGACTGATCTCCAATCAAGGTGAAAAGAAGCAGGCCTTTTTCTTTCTTCGGAATGCTTATCAAAACAAGGAGTTTTTCACACTCAAATAGCGATCCAACCTGCAGACAAGATCGATGCTACCGGTTCGGAGTCCCTCGTTTGAGTTATGAGAAGGGAAGGGAACACTGCGCACTTGAGGTGGCCATTGCTCGCGTCAGCCAACACATTCGGAGAAATCTTCCCCGCGTGTCCTCATTGGATACGACTCAATGGATGTGCCGGGTCAATGCCGAGCGCCGCAAACTTGGTCTCGTTATAATGCTGGTGCTTCGCCGCGTACATTCTCCTGTCCGCTTCCGCTAAAAGCACCTCGGCCTCTGCACCGTCCTGCGGATAGAAGGCTGCGCCCATGCTGAGCGACAACTGATCGGTATTACAGACCTCCCGGCCAGCCTGAGTCGCCATCACGCCAAATATCTTGGCTCTTTCGCTCACAGAAGTCAAAGTCATGTTAGGAGCTACAATGACAAATTCATCCCCACCCATGCGAGCCGAGTAGTCATACTCGCGACAGGCCCCCTGCAAATAGTTGGCAAAGATTTTAAGAACCTTATCCCCTGCCAGGTGGCCAAAGCAGTCGTTAATCTGCTTGAATCCATTCAAATCGCACACCAAGACTGCAACTGTGGAATGTTCGCGCTTGCAGCGAGCCAGTTCCTGTTCCAGATGTACAGAGAGAGAACGGGCATTTGCCATGCCGGTCAGGAAGTCAACAGTGGCGGAGGCCTCGGCAGCGCGGTACTTGAGTGCATTCTCGATAAACAATGCCACTCTCGACGTGATCACTTGAAGAACGCGCAAATGTTCGCTGGTAAACGCGTCTGGTTCCGCTTGGTAGAGAGCCAGCACTCCAACCAGTCCGGTTACTCCTTCAAGTGGCACGGCAAGCGCCGAGTGCGGCTCCGAAACATTCTTTGGATCGTGCGTAAAGCCCACCTCTACCGCCGGGTTGCCATTCAGAATCGGCCGGGCATTCCCCGCAACCCACCCGCACAGACCTGTTCCAACTGGAATTGCAAGTGACGAAAAGAGACGGAAATTATCGCCGCTGACAAACTCCGGCAGCAGCAGTTCTCCCTTTCGAACATATGCGACGATCGAATCGTAAGGAACCAGTTTGCGCAGGCGCATCGCAACCAGCGAAAGTGTTTCGTCCAGGCTCAGTGAATTGCCCAGGTCCTGGCTGAGTTCGAAGAGGGTGTGCGCTTCATATCGAGCAGACGCAATCGAGGAAAGGAAATCCGACTGACTGCTACTGCGATGACTGGGATCCCGCTCAAACCCTGCCGCCGGCTCATAGCCACGCTCCACAACGTATCCGAAGCTCAGCGAATCGTGCTTCGCCTGTTCAATGCCGCGCACTGCGACGCTCTCCAACTCCAGGTAACGTCGTTGAAGAATGGTTACCACCCTCGGATCAAAGGACGTTCCCGATTCGGCGGCAACAACCATCATGGCTTCTTCCAAGGGAAGGGCTTTTCGATACTGACGGTCGGATGCCAATGCATCGAGACAATCCACTGCCGCAAGAATCCTTGCTCCGATTGGAATCTCCTCGCCAACCAGTCCATCCGGGTAACCCTGGCCATTCCACCTTTCATGATGGGCGCGCACGATCGGGGCAACAGGATAGGGAAATGCAACTCGTTCCAGTATCTCTGCACCAACAATCGGGTGGATCTTCATCTTTTCGAATTCTTCGGGCGTCAGTCGGCCGGGCTTGTTGATGATGTGATCGGGCACCGCCAGTTTGCCGATGTCATGCAGCAACGCCGCGGCGCGCAAGGCATCCAGCTCGGCGTCGCTCAACCCCATTTCAGTTGCGATCTCCACTGCATACGTCCGCACCCGGTGCAGGTGCTCGTGTGTCGTATGATCCTTGGCGTCAATGGCCAGAGCCAATCCCTCAATGGTGCGCAGATGCAGCGCGCAAACCTCCTCGACGTGCCGCTTCTCGGCCTCCACCTGGTGCGCCTCGATCTCGACGCGCTTCTTTTCGTCCTCCAGACGCCCGAGATAAAGGCGATAGGATCGGTAGATCCAGAACATGACGGGAACGATCAACAGGGAGGTTTCCCAACCGATGAAACGGTTGACGAAGCTGACAAAACCGACCAGAGCCGCGCCAAATAAATAATAGGGAAGCGTCCAGAAGTAGGTTTCCGCCCAGATTTTGTGCAAAGGACGTCCCGCGCAGAGGGCGATCACGATAGCGACAGGAAGTGTATTGCTTAAAAAGTAGGTGCAGCCCGCAACGAGCAGCATCAGAGGCATGCTCTGCTTGAGAAACGTCCCTGAGAGATGGTATGCGTAATAGGTAAGCCAGATGGCAATGCTGTTGCTGAAGAAGTTGAATGTAACCTTGATCGGTTCCGGTTTGAACCACGTGTTGACTAGGCATTGCAGCAAAATTGCCATGCAGCCGATAACCATTGTTTCGGGAAGCGACAATTCCAGCACGCCAAGCAGAACGAAAAGGAAGTGCACAGAAAGTGCGCTATCCAAACCGGGTAGTTTTACCTTTGTTGTGGATCCGAGCAAGGCGAGCGCAAAATAACAAAAGAACTTCAAGGGGTCGCTGGAGTGCCATTGCAAAGCAGCGGCCCACGACGTGGCAACCCCCATCGCGATGGTAACGAAAACAAATACCCTGGCCCGAACTGGTATTGAAGGATCCATCGAATGGGGGCTCACTTCCCAAAAACTGATCCCCTGTAAATTGCAGCCGACGTGGACTTCCAAATCCCTGATGGCGCGCCATGAATAGATCGTTTGCGCAGAAAGCACACGTTTTGTGCAAACCACAGATTGCGGATTATTAATGCGTTCGTCGGCAGTGTGTAGTTATTTCTCTAGTTACTAAAGATGTAGGGACGATTGTAACAGTACTAAGCGTTCAGGGTGACCTTCGGTTTCCCAGGAAAAGCCAAAGTTGGACATCCAAGTTTACATCTTGAAAAACCTGGCCGCGCTTTTCCAAAACAGAAACTCGACCGGCAGAGGTCAAGACGACTATACGGAATCCGCACAACCCGTTCCAGATTCGGGAGATCCCAACCTCTTCCGAGCGATCTCCCAAGTCTCGTTCAGGTCGTCCAATCTCTCTGAGTTATATCAAAAGTCCCGGATGAGGAAGGGAGCCTCCGGTGCACATTACTTTTGTTTCAAAAGTTCCTAAGGGAATTCTAATGCGAACCCGATAGCCGGTTAAACGAAGGAAATAACCCTCTGAATAGTTCCGTTACGCCGATGCAGATCAAGCTCCGCGCATTGAGCAGTCCGGGCCTCAAATTCAATTGATCGATCGGTACTGGGTTAGGATTCGCACTCTTTGTTTGGGTGCGAAACCGCGCAAGCTCTCAAACCGGGGATTGTCTTGCACGTTCAAATGGACTGTCATTTCGCGAGACGATTTGCCTGACTGTTGGGAACGACGCACAGGGATCTATTTCCAGGTTGAGTGGCAAGTAGGGATGGAGGTGGTTGGATTCGATGGTTGCATGCAGAAAGCAAGTTTGCCCGTGGTTTGCGGAAACAACCTGCCATGGGCTGCGCACAAGTTGCTCTTGCGAGCGCTAAATGGACCCCCCGGACTTTTCGTCACAGCTCATCGAGGAGCCAGTGATCTCGAAGGAATCTGAGGAGTAGACCTTTGACCTACAGGGATTCGAAAGGAGATATCCCAATGAAATCCAGCAAAAACAGGAGTGCAACTTGGGGACGGGGAATTGCCACATTGAGCGTGTTTCTCCTCGGCGCCAGCCTTGCCTGCGCCAGCCCGGCAAAGAGCGTCAGCCTTGCCACTGCCGACCAGGTACATAGATCGAAGCTCTCCCCAGACCTTGCGTCGAAAAAGGGGTCTGAGCAGGTCGACGTAATCGTGCAGTTCAACCAAAAGCCTACCGCTGCGCTCCATCGGAAGGTCTTGAGCCGCGGTGGCTCGATGAAGAAGGAACTCCGCCTGATCCGAAGCGGTGCCTACCGGGTACCGGGTTCAAAACTGGCTGAGTTGGATGCCGATCCCGATGTAGTCCATGTCTCTCCGGACCGTCCGCTGAAGAGCACCGCGGCGATCACCCAGGTTCTGGATTATCACAACGAAACCATTCAAGCTCCCGCCGCCTGGGCGCAGGGTTTGGACGGGACGGGAATCGGCGTTGCCGTCATTGACAGCGGCGTCGCGAATGTTCCCGATCTGAGCAATGTCGTCTACAGCCAGGACTTCGTGGGCGATAACGGCGGTAGCGCTGTCGATCTTTATGGCCACGGCACACATGTCAGCGGAATCATTGCGGGCAATGGGTTCAGCTCTACCGGGCCGAACTTCAGCTACACGTTCCAAGGCGTGGCAAAGAACGCGAACATCGTCAATCTTCGCGTGCTCGATGCGAATGGACTAAGTACCGATAGCCAAGTGATTGCTGCTATTGAGACAGCCATCCAGTTGCAGGGAACTTACAACATCCGTGTCATCAACCTGTCGTTGGGAAGAGGCGTTTACGAAAGTTACGCGGTCGACCCGCTTTGCCAGGCTGTCGAGCAGGCTTGGAAGGCCGGCATCGTTGTGGTGGTTGCCGCGGGCAATGACGGCCGCGATAATTCGGCCGGAAACAACGGCTACGGAACCATCGCAGCCCCTGGCAACGACCCCTTTGTGATCACAGTCGGAGCCATGAACACTGAAGGCACTTCCAATCGCAGCGACGACATCCCGGCCAGCTACAGCTCGAAGGGTCCGACGTTGGGAGATCAGGTTGTGAAGCCTGATCTGGTTGCGCCAGGAAATGCAATCATCTCTCTCTACACCCCGGCAGAGACTTTGAATCAGGAGAGCCCCGCCGCCGAGGTTCCATACGCGCTCTACGTGGCCAATGCGCCTGCGGGAGCGTCGGGAACGTACCTGATGATGAGCGGAACCAGCATGGCTACGCCGATGGTGGCTGGCGCAGCTGCGCTCCTTTTGCAACAGAACCCGAATCTGACGCCCGATCAGGTGAAGGCAACGCTCATGATCACCGCGTTCAAAGACCTGATTCCTTACAGCAGCGTGACGGAAGCCGATAACGGTCAGATCTTCAATATGACTGCAGATGCCTTTACCGTTGGTACGGGCTATCTGGACATCGGTGCGGCGCTGGCCAGCACGCAGCAGCTTCCGGCGGCCATGGGAAGCGCCATGTCGCCTGTTGCAACCGTTGACAGCAACGGAAACATCGTCTTTGTTGCCAACCCAACCATTCCCGGTGCGAGCCTGACCTGGGGTGCGGTTGACGGATCCAGCCTGACTTGGGGCGCGATCGATTCTGCAACCAGCCTGACTTGGGGCGCCGTTGATGGATCCAGCCTGACTTGGGGCGCGATCGACGGTGCAACAAGCCTGACCTGGGGCGCGGTTGATGGCTCCAGCCTGACCTGGGGTGCAGTTGACTCGGTCACGGGTGGATCGAGTCTAACCTGGGGCGCAGCCGACAGCGGGTCTAGCCTGACCTGGGGTGCGGTTGACGGATCCAGCCTTACTTGGGGTGCGGTCGACGGTTCCAGCCTTACCTGGGGCGCTTTTGATGGCGCGACAAGCCTGACCTGGGGTGCCATCGACAACCCCGACGGCACTGTTTCAGCGTACAGCGTCACCTGGGGATCTAAATAGGTTGAAACTCACCGAATGAAGTCCTGCCGCAGCCCGATTTGCACAACCAGCAATCGGGCGACGGCGGACCGATGAGAATCAAAACAATGGGGGCGTTTGCGCGGTCAACACATCCGCGCAGACGCCCTTCGTTTTTATGCGGGAAGAAGTGGCATTGCCTCTGTTTCAAAGCGCGGAGCCACGGGCAGTGCGGAGATCAATTTGCAGGTATACGGGTGCTCCGGATGATTGAAGAGGTCTGCCGTTTTTCTGCACTCGACAATCTGACCGTGTTCCATCACGGCTACGCGATGGCTGATGGTCGCTACCGAAAGCAGATCGTGCGAAATATACAGAATCCCGATTCCGAGCTTATTGCTGAGAGTCGCGAAAAGCTGCAGGATCTCTGCCTGTGTGATGATATCCAGTGCGCTGGTAGGCTCGTCCGCAATCAGGAGCGCCGGTCGATGCAGCACCGCCATTCCGATGAGCACGCGCTGGGCCTGTCCGACACTCAATTCCGACGGGTACTTGTGAAGAAAGTCCAGGTCAGTGGGCAGACTTACCTCGGCAAGCATCCCGAGAAGTGCGCGTGAGCACTCTTCGCGAGAGGATTTGTGATGAATGTACCAGGCTTCTTCCAACTGCTTTCGCAGGCGCAGCGCCGGGTTGAGCGACGAGAGCGGGCTTTGCAGTACAAGTGCAATCTCCTTGCCTCGAAGGCCGCGCATCTCGCGTTCCGGGATGGTCATCAGATCGCGCCCGTTGAACAGAATCGATCCCTCAGCTTTACCCCGCTTCAAGTGCAACAGCTTCAGAATGGCAAGCGCGAGGGTACTTTTGCCACAGCCGCTTTGGCCCACCAGTCCAAGGATTTCGCCCTTGTTGAGTTCGAGCTGCAGATCGCGGACAACGTCTTTTCTGCCGGGATAGCCGACGGAGACGCGCATCGATAACAGAGGGCTATTCTGTGTCATCGTTGTCCGGTCCCTTCTGTGCCAAGTCGTAATTGGTCGATGTTCCAATAGACTTGAGGGCGCAATGCCACCGGGTGCGCATTACGCAGGTTTGCAGACACGGCCGAGAGCGCGTTCCTGTTGACTAGGTAAATAAACGGTTCCTGTTGCCATGCGATCTCTTGCACCTTGTCGATAGCCTGTTTGCGCTTCTTGGCGTCCGGTTCCGAAGCCTGCGCGCGCATCAGAGCGTCAATCTGCGCTTCCCACGGAGTAGCCGGCATCTTCTGCCTGGGATTCCACTGATGATTCTCTGCTGAGCTGAGCCATACGTTCATCTGTGAATCCGGGTCCAGATCCACGTTCACCGTGCCCAACAGGCAAGCCTCGTAATTGAAATTCCGCGTGATCCGTTCGATGAGGGAAGGAAAGTCGAGCGTTACCACATTCACGCGTATGCCAATCCCCGCCAGATCCTGCTGGATCATGGCGGCCATCCGCTCGCGATACTTGTTGCCGGCATTGGTGATGATGGAGAATTCGACTTGGTGGCCGTCGCGATCGTGCAGTGTGCCGCCCTGTATCCTGAAACCGTCCTGCGCCATATCCTTGACCGCGGCTCTTTGGTCGAATGTGTGCGGTTTCAGCGAAGAGTTGAACCAGAATCGGTTGGCAGGAGAGATCCAACTGACAGCGGGCTTGGCGTGGCCGTGAAAGACCACGCGCGCCAGGTCCTCCCGATTGATGGACTCCGAGATCGCCCGACGGAAGGACGTTGAATTGAACCATGTCTTCTTGTAAGCGGGAAGCGGCGAATCTGGAACCTGGTTAAACCACATCTGCTCGGAGTCCAGAGATACACCGGCGTCAAAAGCCATGCGCGAAGCCTGAGCAAGAAGACGGTCGTAGTAATCGGCGTTCAGCGCATTGATCAGATCGATCTCTCCCCGCATTAGACGCAGCATCTCGATGTCCTTGTTCTGTTGGATATCGAGCCGGATGGAGTCGATATAGGGAAGCGGATGACCCGCGGCGTCGTGCTTCCAGTAGTTCGGATTGCGTTGCAACAGCAGATAGGTGCCCGCCTTGTTCTCCGCAACATAGTAAGGCCCCAGAACGGCCATTTCCTTGCGTGGCGATCGCGAAGACATGATCGCAACCTGGTCGAAGAGTTTGTCGATCCCGACGATGAGAGTGGGAAATGTAATCGTGATCTGTGTCTGGGAAGTGATCTGCGTGGTGACCTTGCCGTTGCTGGAGCGGAAAGAATCCCCGGTTGGCGAGTGGAGATCCGGATCCATCAGCTTTTGCATGGTAAAGGCAACGTCGTCTGCTGAAAACGGAGTGCCATCGGAAAAATACAGATTGGGCCGAAGCGTGAACGAAATGGCGTTGCCCTTGCGGTTGATTCTCCACGACGAGGCAAGTTCCGGTTCCAGTTGCTGCGAGGCGCGATTCAGGCGCACCAGAACGCCGCCGGTGAGGTAGCGGATGGTCTCCGAGGCGTCGTCCTCCACCAGCACCGGGTTCATGGTCTTGGGCTCGGCTCCCAGGCAGAATCGCAACTGGTTCCTGGCCTGGGCTCTTGCAGGCAAAGCGCAAAGTAGGCAGAGCAGAACTGCAAAGGCCAGTCGTGTCTGTTTCATGCCCATGTCTCCTGTTTTTGCATTGCGATGTGGAAGCAGCTAACAGTAAGGACCAATAGAATCAGTGGAACGAATTGCCAAGGTTGACCAGAGTACGAAGAGAAACTCTCCAGTTCTCTCAGCAAGCTGCCCCACGAGGGAAGTGGTTCCGAGACACCGAGCCCCAGGATACCCAGATTGGCTTCCGTCAGGATGTAGACCGGAATGGAGATCCAGAACTGTGCGTAGAGTACCGGCTTCAGATTGGGGACGACGTGACGCCAGATCAGCCGAAATCCATGGATGCCGGACGCGCGCGCAAGCAGAATCATGTCGGACCCACAGAGTCTGCGCGCATCCGCGCAAATGACGCGAGCCGCTGCTCCCCAGCCGAGACAACCCAACAGCGCGAAGGTGATGATGACCGAAGAGGTGGGGGACGCGTTCAGCGGAAGCAATGCGCGGACGGTGATCAGCAGGAAGAGCCAAGGCAGCGAAAGGAACAAATCCGTTATCGCCATCACGCACGATTCCAGCCATCCGCCGATGAAGCCTGCGGTTCCACCGATCAGCGCTGCCAGTGCGCTCGACAGCAGGGCGGCCGCAGGGGCCAGCAGGAGCGACACGCGCGTGCCGTAAAGAAGCCGCGAGAACCGGTCCCGTCCCAGGTCATCGGTGCCTAGCAGATGTTGGCGCGAGGCCGCGGCATCCGGTTCATCCCGAAACTGCTGCGCATAGGGCGCTGGAGCAACAAAGTCCGCCAGGATGCAGGCGGACGAAACCACCACCAGAAAGAGAATCGCGCCCATGCGGATCCATCTCATGACTCCCTCCGTTGCAGCGGATGTGCCGCCATCTCCGCCCCTGCATTGGCCAGCAGGGTGATGAGAGTGACGATCATGGTCAGGTCGACCAGCAATTCCATATCGCGCCCCAGCGCCGCCTTCCAAGCAAGTTGGCCGACGCCGGGAAGGTCGCAGAGGACTTCTACCGGAATGGCAGCCGCGAATGCGATGGACACGGAAACCCCTGCAAGCGCAAACAACTGCGGCGCGGCAACCGGCAGAATATGCCACATCAGGAGCCGAATATTGCCGACTCCTTTTGCGCTCGCCGTGAGTACATGCGGCAGGCTCGCGCTTTGTTCCAGCAGATTGCGCGCGTAATTAAAGATCTTGGGAAAGACGATGAGGCCGACCACCAGTCTGCCGGGAGCTTGAACGATCACAAACAGAAGAGCCAGGACTGCGGCCGGAATGCAGAGGAGCACGCTGGCGAATAGACTGGCCGAAAGGTCAACCAGCCAGGAGCGCGACATGACAGCCACAACCGCCAAGGTTAGCCCTGTGACCCAGCCGAAACACAACCCCAGGCCAACGGTTTTCAGCGTCTCTGGAAAGCGCTCCGCGAGCAGCTGGCGAACAGGCTGGTGCAGGGTTCGCGAGGTCCCCAGGTTTCCAACAGCAAGCTGCCCCAGGTAATGAAGATAGAAGACCGCGAGGTTGTCATTCTGGCTGTGGGATTGGCGCAGGGCCTCAATGCTCGTCTGGCTCAGGCGGGAATCCAGCTCTTCTTCATCGGTGCCGAAGCCTGGCGCCAGCCGCACAAGCGTTGCGCCCAGGAATCCTCCGACTGCCAGAACGATCAAGATCCGGGAGGCGAGTTTTCCAATCTTGCGCAAGGAATAGCTCATCGGCGTCTTCGATTCAAGGACCCAGGCTGAGATTGTGCTTTATTAACATCAGTTTACTCATCTGATTGGCAGTTTAGACACGATTTGCAGGTTGCAAGCGAAGTTACTCGCGTTCATTTCCCTTTTCGGAACCCCCCTCAAAAAGCGATCCAAAAGGAACTCCACTTAGCATGATTTTGGCGTACGCCTTGCGGGGGATTGCCCGAGCCGCACTCAAGGCAAGGGCCCGGCAAGGGGCCAAAACTGGGTGAATCTGATCGATTTTCAGGTTCTGAAGATGGACTAAAGGAACTGCATTCAATGGAAGTTTGTACTCTTTGTTGGGCGCGCAGCACAAAGGTCGCTGGCTCAATTCCAGCTTCGCAACCAATCCAACATCCGATTATTGATAACAAAGAAAAGGCCGCTCGAAAGCGGCCTCTTAGACTGGTTCCAGGAAAGATACGCCCAATTCGCATTCATTCAGGCCCCAATGATCGGCCGATCGCACAGCCAGCTTCGTTTCAAAGCAATCAGGCGAAATCGGCATAGGCCGAAGTGGTCAGGAACTCCTCAAACTCTCCGGTCGCAAGAGTAACAAGTAACTCGGCGGCGCGCTCGAACTTCGAGGACGAATAACGCTCAGATCCAAACTCCTGCCGGATCCGGCTCAGGACGTTATCCAGCGCATACTTGAGCGTGTGGCAATCAACCCTTCGTCCGTTGCTGAGTCGCGCGTGGTAGCGGTTCCATTGCCAAATCTGCGCTCGCGAGATTTCGGCTGTTGCGGCATCCTCCATCAGGTTGTAAATGGGCACGCATCCATAGCCGCGCAGCCACGACTCAATATACTGCAGCGCAACGTCGACATTACGAACGAAACCCTGTTCGGTTATTGTGCCAAGAGGAACCCGAAGGAGATCGTTCTCGTTGATCGAGCAGGTTGGATTGGGCGGGGCCTGAATCTGATTCGGGCCCTTCATGTGCTCATCGAAGATGGCCTTTGCAACAGGAATCAATCCGGGGTGGGCCACCCAGGTCCCGTCGTGGCCGGCGTGCACCTCGCGCAATTTGTCGAGCCGCACACGCTCCATGGCCTCGGCATTCGCTTGCGGGTTATCGCGAATCGGAATCTGCGCGGCCATCCCGCCCATCGCGTGAATGCCGCGCTTGTGGCAGGTGTGAATCAACAACTCGACATAGGCCCGAAGGAAGGGCTGTTCCATCGTAATGCTGCCGCGTTCAGGCAATGTGAACTGTGGATGCTCTTTAAACTTCTTGATGAAACTGAAAATGTAATCCCACCGGCCACAGTTGAGGCCCGCGGAGTGATCGCGCAGTTCGAACAGGATCTCGTCCATTTCAAACGCTGCGGCAATGGTCTCAATCAGCACGGTGGCTCGAATCGTTCCGTTTGGAATGCCAACGTATTCCTGAGCAAACACGAATACATCGTTCCAAAGACGCGCCTCCTTATAACTCTCCATTTTGGGAAGGTAGAAGTAGGGAGCCGTTCCGCGATCGAGCAGCAAGCGGTAGTTGTGAAAGAAGTAGAGACCAAAGTCGAAGAGCGAAGCGGAGATCGGAGAATCTCCGATTGGAAAATGCTTCTCCACCATATGCCAACCGCGTGGACGCACGAAGAGGACCGCGGGCTGCGCACCCAATTTGTACAGCTTTCCCTCTGGGGAAACATACTCGATGGTTCTGCGGTTGGCATCCCGCAGGTTCCGCTGACCATCGATGCAGTTGCTCCAGGTGGGCGCGTTGGAGTCTTCAAAATCCGCCATGAATACGTTCGCCCCCGAGTTCAGCGCGTTGATCACCATCTTGCGATCTGGCGGTCCGGTGATTTCAACGCGGCGATCCATCAGGTCGGGAGGAATGGGAGCGACCTTCCACTCCGAGTTTCGCAGTTTGTAAGTCTCACCCGGAAACCGAGGCAGTACACCCAAGTCATACTTGCGCTGGCGCTCTCTGCGTTCGCACAGAAGATCGATTCTTCTGCATTCGAACCGGCTTTTCAAGGCCTGAAGGAACTGCCGGGCCTCGGGCGTGAGGATATCGTTCTCGGAGCCAAAGTCCGCCCCGGATTTCTCTTGAATCTGATTTGCTGTGCTCATTCGATAATCTCCTTTAAGGAAAGCGCAGAGTTTTAAACGACGTTGAGAGCGCGATGCTCAATCGCCGGACACCGGGATCACCCAGTCTGATTCAAGCTGAACCGACTCCATTCCTACATGAAACTGCACTTCTTCCGTGGACCCTGGAAGAGCGCAAATGGAGGTCTGGCCGGCCGCGATGGTGTTTGCGACGTCGTCGAAATAACCTGTGCCTACAAACTTCTGGTGTTTAACCGCTCCGTATCCGAGAGATTCGGATAACTCGAATTCGCGCTCCTGCAATTGCGAATAGGCTGTCATACCGGTCCGAGCATACTCATGCGAAAGCTCAAATGTTGAGAGATTCAGCGCGTGGAAGCCGGCCAGCGTAACAAACTGGAATCGGTAGCCCATGTCTGCGATCTCTTTCTGGAATTCCGATATCTCCCGCTGGTTCAGCTTTGCCTTCCAATGGAAAGACGGCGAGCAGTTGTAGGCGAGAAGTTTTCCGGGGTACTTGGCCTGGATAGCTTCGGCGAAGCGCCGTGCCTCTTCGAAGTTTGGCTCTGAAGTTTCGCACCAGATCATGTCGGCGTAGGGGGCGAAAGCAAGACCGCGGGCAATCGCAGCATCGATTCCGCCGCGAAGGGTGTAGAATCCTTCAACGGTCCGGTTGCCGGTAATAAACGGCATATCTGCGGGATCGCAATCGCTGGTGATCAGTTGAGCTCCATTGGCGTCGGTGCGTGCAATCAAGATGGTTGGCACATCCAGAACGTCGGCCGCTAGCCGTGCCGCGATCAGCTTCTGGATGGCTTCGCGCGTTGGCACTAGAACCTTGCCGCCCATGTGCCCGCATTTCTTGGCGGACGAAAGCTGATCTTCGAAGTGGACGGCAGCAGCACCCGCATCGATCATGGCTTTCATCAATTCGAATGCGTTCAGAACACCGCCAAAACCTGCTTCGGCATCGGCCACAATGGGCAGCATCCAATCGACAGAATTGTTGCCTTCCGCATGCGCAATCTGATCCGCGCGGATAAGGGCGTTGTTGATGGAGCGCACCACGCTGGGAACGCTATTGCATGGATAGAGACTTTGGTCCGGATACATCTGGCCGCCAAGATTTGCGTCAGCTGCAACCTGCCATCCGCTCAGGTAGATCGCCTTCAATCCAGCCTTGGCCATTTCGACCGCCTGGTTTCCGGTCAAAGCGCCAAGCGCGGGAATGTACCTCTCCCGATTGAGCAGTCTCCAGAACTTCTCCGCTCCAGCTCTAGCGAGCGAATGCTCGATACGAACTGTTCCACGAAGCCGCTCCACGTCCCCAGGACCGTATGTGCGAGTAATTCCGTCCCACCGAGGTGAACCCCAATCGCTGGTGCTCGATACGCGCTTGCCCATCTAACTCTCCTTTTATGCAGTCCGCCTGGACCGCCCTTCGAATATGTTGCGAGTTAAACGCATTGATTCCTGGCGCGCAAGGTAAGCTCGTCCGATTCGGGCGAGTGGACAACGATGCCCAGGCGGCGCGATAATCGGAGCGCCGTGGAAGCAGGCAAGGAAAAATGGAAGTTCGGATCCCGTATCCGCGAGCAATTTGAGATTGCACAGAAGGCTCGTCCGGTAGTTGGATTCGGCCGGTAATTGTCCAGACGCGACCACCAGTCAACCGGTTTGGATAGGCTTCTGAAAGATGTGTATGGAATGAAGATTGGACCGCAGTTCTTGAAGGATTTGAACAAGGCGCTTAGCCTTCGCCAGATCTCTGCGGGAGTGGCCATGCTCAACCAAACAGAAGAGGCATGGTCAAAGCTTCTGCCTGGCGATGTGCACGCTACGGAGTTACTCATCCTGATTGCGCAATGGATTGATGCTGGATACCGCGATTATCATCTTTTGGATTCTCTGCTCATCAGGTTCTCAGCCAAGTTCCGGCAGAAGCTTACGTTGGAGGATTACGTTCGACTGCGCATGGTAGAGGGCTTCAGGGCTCTCTCCGCCGACGAATTGGACAAAGCAATTGAAACCTTCGACTTTGTTTTAACGGCCGAGCAGGACATGGCAGAGGAGCAGCCGATGACGCTGGCTCACTTCTGGAAGGGGCGGGCGCATCGGAAGAAGGGCGAATACGAGATTGCGCTGAAAGAGATTGTGCTGGCTCGTGAAGAATCGCAGAAATCGAGCGACGATTCAGTCTTTACCGCGGTCATTCAGGTGCAGGAGAGCTGGCTGCTTTTCCAAAAAGGATTGAAGAAGGATGCTCTGCGTTTGCTCAGTCACGCCGAGGCGATACTGAAAGAGACCGACCATTATCTTGCGCGAGGCAATATCGAGTCTGCGCGTGGCCGCATCGTCCGGCGCTCCGGTGAATATGCGAAGGCCTTGGATCATTTCGATCGCGCAATTGCGATTTACTCTCATGGCAACTCCGATCATCGGAATATCGCCCGCGTGCTGGTGAACGCCGCCTACGTAAAGCGGCTCCTCGCATTGCAGATTCGCAAGAAGATCGATGTGCGGGGGCCGAAAACGAGCCCCAAGACGAACCAGGACCGTCCGAATCAACTCGCCGCGAATAGCTCGCTGACCTTGCGCAACCGGTACCAACAACTCTGCGACGAAGCGATCCAGCAATTGCGCCGAGCAAGGGAAATCTATACCCTTCACGATGATTCCCGGGGCCTTGGGACAGTGATAGTGAACTCCGGATATCTCCATCTGGACAGTGGCGATATCGACCGTGCCGCAAGGGAAGCGAAGGAGGCCTATCGAATTGGAGAGGAGAAGAACGACCAGATTTTGATGGCGCGAGCACGCGTACTTCAGACCGCGACGGAGAACGCCAAAATCGAGGAGCAGTTAGGCGAAGATATCGACCTGGCCCTGTACGCAAATCATGCGATGGAGTTCAGTGAAGAAGCGTTGTTCTTGGCCCAACATACGCAGAACCGTCGATTGCTCGCCGCTGCGTATATCGCGCGAGGAATGACAGCCGCCAACGAGTTTTTTCAGGATTGGGATTTAGCCAAGCGATGTGCGAGCGAGGCGACCGACCTTATCAAGGCCGGCGAAAACGATCATCTCCTGGATGAGCTGGCCGCATTGAAATCCCATATTATGCATGCGTCCGGCATCAACGACACTCTTCGCGGCTGGTCCGAGGGGATGGTAGGCGATAAGACCTTTCAGCAGATCACCGAGGAATTCGCCGAGATCGTGATTCCGAAAGTGTGGCTTCGGGAAGAAAAAAAGATCTCGAAAGTTGCAGAGAGCCTTTCGGTTTCGCCGAAGAAAGTCCGCCGTATCCTGCGAAATGTTGGCTGGCTCGAAGTGAGCGGCCCCGCCACTGCCCGCAGAGAGAATCCGAAAACAGGCAATCGGTAGATATTTTTCTGATTCTGCGCGCTTTAGCGAAAGAGCCAACCAAAATAGAATTCGCGGCGGACTCGAATCGCCCACTTTATCACATCGGCCTGTGATGACTGTCACCGCCCCAAAGAACCTTCAAGCGGAAATTGCTGCTATGGCCGTCTCCGGGCCCCCTTTTCCCTCGAGAATTCTCCCCTCTGGAGGACAGCATGCAGTATCTTCTTACGCTAGAGATGGCGTCCCCCCTTCTGGAAACGATCAGGCCTCACCTGACGTCGCATGACTCCGGTCAAGAATGCAGTCTTGAGCATTGGCTGGAGGTTCGCAATCTGGTTATCGCGGAAGATCCCGATTTGCATGGTTATGTGTTCGATGACGCCTTGTTGTCGCCCGCTAGCTTTACAAGTCGCCCACTTCGCTAGAAGTGAAACCCCCCTCCGCAAATTAAGACTTCACCTGTCACGTAATCGGAAAGTGGACTGCAAAAGAAGAGCACAGCGCCGGCGGCTTCCTCAGGCGTTCCCAGCCGTCCCAGCGGACAAGCGTTCTTCACGGAATCAAGCAGACTTGGTTGGACACCGAGGCGAATCTCGTGGCCGTGCATATCCATCTTCGCTTGGAGGTCGTTCAGAGGCTGAACGAGCCGCGTGCCGATCAGGCCAAATCCAACCGCATTTACATTGACGTTGTACCTGCCCCATTCTTTCGCCAGAGTCTTGGTCAGCCCGATGATGCCGGCTTTTCCAGCGGAATAACCTGCCTGGCCAGGATTCCCATCGGTTCCCGCAATCGAGGTGATGTTGACAACTTTGCGCATCACGCACTGCGACAGAGCGATCTCTTTCTTCGCGGATTCGCGGATGAATCCAGAGGCGGCGCGCAGAAGCCGGAACGGCGTTACCAGGTGGATATCGAGCATCGCCTGGAATTGCTCGTCGGTGGTTTTCTGGATGACATTGTCCCAACTGTAGCCGGCGTTATTCACGATGATGTCGATCGCGCCGAATTCAGAGAGCGTAGCGTGCACAACCATATCTGGAATCGCTGGATCGGTAAGGTCTCCGGTGACGTGGCGTACCCGATCTGGGCTCCCCAATACAGCTTCAGATTCGATAAGCACATCTTCGTCAAGGTCGCTGATCATTACCTGGGCGCCCGCTGCGATCAATCGCTTGGCAATTGCTCTCCCAATGCCCCGCCCCGCGCCGGTCACGAGCGCAGTCTTGCCTTCCAGAGTGAAAGTGAAGGGCATGCCCGACGTGCTTTCCGTTGTCGTTGCAAATCTCTCGAATTCCATTTCGACATTCCTCCGTGCTCGAAATACGCTGCATTGCAGCATGATAAATGCTGCAATGCACAAAAGAGAAGATGTCGGATTCAACAAATTGGACTCAACAAAAATGTTGCCTGTTGCGAACGGAAGGACAACCGAACATGAGAGCTTCTCATCAACCTTCGATTCCGCGATGCGTGTCTCTATGCACTTCGTTTTTTACCCCGATTTGACCATTCCCTGAAAGCTCTCAAGTCCGTATCGACGGCAACGGAAAAGCAAATGTTGGCGACGTCGGCGTCACAATCAGGCGCGAGCGGTATCTTTCTGCCCTGCGACCGGGGAACCAAATGATTTATCGCGAAAGGATTCGTCATATGACCAACCGTGAAGTTGTAATTCTAAGCGCAGTCCGAACTCCCATCGGCAAGTTCGGTGGAGCACTCAAGGACATTCCTCTTACCGATCTTGCCGCCAAGGTCGTTTCCGAGAGCGTGCAGCGTTCCGGGCTGAGCCCAGCCGAAATCGGAAATGTGGTATTCGGAAATGTCATCCACACAGAAGCAAAGGACATGTACCTCTCTCGCGTAGCGGCCTTGCGTGGCGGCCTACCTGTAAGTACGCCCGCTCTGACGCTGAATCGCGTGTGCGGCAGTGGTTTGCAGGCGATTGTTTCTGCCGCCTTGTCGATTGCTCACGGAGATTCCGATGTGGCGATCGGCGGCGGCGCTGAGTCCATGAGCCGGGCGCCCTATTGGATGAACTCCGTTCGGTGGGGAGCGCGGATGAACAACACGACTGCGGTGGATGTCCTGGTGGCCGCGCTCACCGACCCGTTCGATGAAATTCATATGGGCCTGACTGCGGAAAATGTGGCCCGCAAATGGGGAATCACTCGTCAGGATCAGGACGAGCTTGCGGTGGAGAGCCATCGCCGGGCAATCGGCGCAATCCATGATGGAAAATTCAGCAGCCAAATCGTCCCAATTGAACTCAAGACCAAAAACGGAACGACCCTCTTCGACACCGATGAATCGCCGCGCGCCGACGCGACGATGGAGAACCTGAGCAAACTCAAGCCTGCATTCGACAAGGACGGCACGATTACCGCGGGTAACTCGTCGAGCATCAACGATGGAGCCGCGGCAGTGGTGCTGATGGAGTTGCATGCGGCACAGGAGCGCGGGCTCAAGCCGATAGCCAAGTTGATCGATTATGCGGTAACCGGCGTGGAGCCCGGAGTGATGGGAATCGGCCCGGTATCAGCCGTCAAGAAGTTATATGAGCGAACCGGTTTGAGCAACGATCGGATCGATGTATTTGAAGCGAATGAAGCTTTCGCGGCGCAGGTTCTCGCCGTTCGGCGCGAACTGAATCTTCCCTGGGAATCGACCAACCCCAATGGAAGCGGCATATCTTTGGGGCATCCTCTGGGAGCGACGGGCGCCATCGTGACAGTGAAGGCGATCCACGAATTGCACCGGGTCGGCGGCCAATACGCCCTGGTCACCATGTGCATTGGCGGCGGGCAAGGAATCGCTGCCATCTTTGAATCCATGAACTAAGAAAGGAGAACCCAATGGCAACCGCAACCCTTTCCGAAGTTATCGTTAAGCCATCCAAACCCCTGGACGGCAAAGTCGCGTTGGTCACCGGTGCGTCTCGGGGCATCGGGCGCGCCATCGCAAGAGAACTGGTCAACAAGGGAGCAACGGTGGCAATCAACTGCCGTTCCGGGCTCCTCGCAGCCGTAGAGGTCAGAGACGAAATCGAACGGAGCGGCGGTAAAAGTGAAGTCTTTCAAGGCGATATCGCAGAAAACCGGGAGGCTCGCAGGGTCGTCAAAGAGGTCCTTTCCGTTTTCAATCGAATTGACATCCTCGTGAATAACGCTGGTATCACCCGGGATCGAAGCATTCGAAAAATGACGGACGACGATTGGACCGAGGTGATCGATACGAATTTGAATGGCGCCTTTTACTGCACAAGTGCCGCAATCCCGGCGATGATCGAGCAGAAATTCGGCCGCATCGTCAGCGTGGCTTCCTTTGTCGGTCAGGCCGGCAATTTCGGCCAGGCTAACTATGCGGCCAGCAAAGCGGGCCTTATTGCATTCACCAAGGTGCTGGCCCTGGAGTTGGCGAAATTCAACATTACGGCAAACGTAATTGCTCCAGGATTTACGGCAACAGATATGTTGACCGCCATCCCTCACGACCGGTTGGAACAGCTTTTGGAAAAGATCCCCTTGCACCGTTTGGCGGAACCGGACGAGATCGCCAAGGCCGCCGCATTCCTCATCTGCGACGGGGATTACATCACCGGCCAGCAAATCAACGTGAACGGCGGCGTGTACATGTGACAGGTGGATTCGCGCTAGTGGGAGCGGGCGCCAAGCCAGCCATCGATGTGGGGCCAGGTTTGCTTGTGTGCGCCGCTCCCAGCCATGATTCCGATGTGCCCGCCACGGACGCGATAGATCTCCGCATCGGTGCTTCCGACTTGCGGCAAGATCGTCTCCGATTGGCAAGGCGGGGTTAGGTGATCGCCCTCGGCAATCACGGTGAGCAGGTTCGCACGTAAGCGCTTCAAGTCCACGAGTTCGCCGCGAATCTTCAGTTCGCCCTTCATCAGGCGATTATTACGGTAGAGATCGACGATGAGCTGGCGGTAAGCGCCACCAGCCATGGGAAAGATGTCCTTAACCCACGTGTGCATGGCATGCCAGGATTCAACGGCGCGCGGATTATCCAGGTTATCCCAGAGCCTGATGTAATTCGTCACGTAGTTCTCGACCGGCTTGAGGGCCTTGGAGCCATAATCGATCATTTCGCCCGGCATATTTCCGAAAGTGGCGAGTAACTGGTCAACGTCGAAGTATCGCTCGTCCGTCCAACGCGCGAAGGTCAGCTGCTGGCGATCGGAAAAATCGAGCGGCGCGGTCAGCAAGAGCAGATTGCGCAATCCATCCTGTGGTCGCATCGAGGCATAGATCGTTGTAAGAATCGCACCGATGCACCAGCCAAGCAAGCTAAACTCACTTGATCCGGACACCATTTGCATCTTGCGAATGGCCCTGGGCATATAGTCCAGCGCGTAGTCATCGAATTTGAGATCTTTATCTTCGGGGCCAGGAGTTCCCCAATCGAGAAGAAAAACATCGTAGCCCTTGCCGACCATGTATTCAACGAAGCTGTGACCGGGGCGAAGGTCCATGATTGTCGGTCGATTCATGAGCGCGAAGATCAGCAGCAACGGCACTCGATGGCGCGCTTCCGGGGCCACGACGGGGATATATCGATAGAGCTTTGCCTTGTTCAAAGTCCAGACAAGCTCTTTCGGAGTCTGCCCAATGGCAGCCTTCGTCGTCAACAACCTGTGAAATGTCTTTAGTTTCTCGTCGAAAACAGGCCAGCTGGCGGACAATTCCTCAGTCTGCATCATATCGCCCCCTTAAACCTTTCTCGCGCCGGCCCTGCGGGAAGATTTCGCCGCGGCTGCGGAGGGCCTGCTTACGGGCGGGGAGGCTTCCGCGACCGGTGAACGGGTGGCGGAAAACAGCGCGGCGATTCGATCCAACTTGGCATCCATATCATCTAACCGCATCTCTAAATTGGTGAGCTGTTCGGCGAGGTTGACCACCTGCTGTCGTGAAGGTATCGATAGCTGCTGAAGAGCCGCCAGCATGGCCTTATCGAGTGCTTCGCGAAAAGGCGCTGACAGAGTGAGAGAGCTGTTGAGCATCGCGCCGGTCACCTGCGCATACTCCTCGCTATTGACCGCGTTTATCATCACCTTCGACATATTCTCGAGATACACATCGCGCAATGCACGAAACGACTCGAATGGATCAACCGGAGCGGAGGTCCCATTATCTGCGGCCATTTGAAACTCCCACTTTTTTCAAAATGAGCATATACCAAAGCGGGGCGGAGATATAGCCCGCGCGCACTCCAATTTTCCGAGGTCCAGTGCGCCCTCCGCCCCGCGTGTGGTTTCCCCGCCTGGGGAACTAGTGAACGACAGTTTCCTCCAGTACGTCGAGGAGCTCCTTTTGAGCGTCGACCACAACCTCAAATCCGCGCTGCATGGTGTCGGCCACCGTGGCGGCAGGCGTTCCGGCATAGCCGAGTTGGTTCTTCGCGGTCTCAAATGCCGCCTTGGCTTGCTTCGCGGAATAGTCAAGGGCCGTCCTCTGTGCGGCGATCGAATGTCCCAGGGCATCCTTGGCACTCGTCTTCGCTCCCTCGATATTGTCTGTGGCCTTGATCTTCCGCTCCTTCACCAAATCCGCCATTGCATGCGTCTGCTCAACCACAAGGTCGATTGCGCCTTTCTGCGTGTCGGCAAAACGTTCAACCGCTGTTTTCGCCAGATTAAGCATAAGTACGCCGGGAGCCACCAACCCGTGCTTCTTCCAGGCGCCGACAACCTCGTTATTGTGCTGTACGGCGAATTCCAATGTCTTTTTTTGGATTTCGGCCAAACGATCGACGCCGCTCGTGTAGAGTTGCGTCATTGATTCGATGACGTCGATTTGCTCTCCTTCGGCAGCCATCACCGGCTCGCCGGTCGAAGTTTCTTTTTTGACCATGTCCTTCTCCATCCCGCGCCCGCGCGCTGCGTGTTATGCTGCAATGCAGCATGGATTCATGTTCCCGCGCATCCCGAATTCTGTCAAGAGGTAAAATTGAAAAAACATGGCGAAAAAGAGTGTGGTGATCAAGAAGTACGAGAATCGACGCCTTTACGACACGACCAATAGCCGGTACGTGAACCTGGAAGAAGTGGCTCAATTGCTGCAGCAAGGGAACGACGTTCAAGTTCTCGACGCCGCTTCCGGGGAGGACATCACCCGGCTGATTTTGACGCAGATCATTGTGGAGGACGCCAAGACCGCGGATTCGAACTTTCCGCTGGATCTGCTGCGGCAAATGGTCGTCGCATCCGGGCGCGCAAGTCAGGAAAGCGCCCTGAAATACATGAAGGCGATGCTCGATATGTATCAGAACACCTATCGAGCCATCCCGACTCCATTCGACTTCATGCCGGGTGCTCGAGCGAATCAGGAAAGGGCCGGGGACAGCAACCGCGCGGCAGAGCCAGGAAACGGGTCGCCGGTGGGCAAAGAAGCGGCGCAGCCCAAAGACCCCACCGAAGTGCAGGACCTGAAAGGCAGAGTGGCGGAACTGGAGAAGCTTGTCTCGACGCTCGTTGCTGAGAAGGAAAAGGACAAGCCGACCCGGAGGCGAAAGTAAAGTGAACTGCAGAGCAGTTAAAGAGTCTGGGAAACCTTACCACGCCGCCGTTGCCGCCCGAAGCAATTCCTCGCTCGTGAGCGGAAGCGGGTTGGCTTGCATACTGCTGGCGCGCGCCGCCTTCTCGACAACTCCAGGCAGATCCGCTTCGGTGATCCCCCATCCGCGCAGCGGTGGGACATTGAGTTCGGCGCAAAGTGCGCGTACCCACTCGATTCCGTCCTCCGCACTTGCTTCCTTCCGGCCGGTAAGCAGACGCGCTATGTCGGTGTAGCGCTCCAGGGCGGGATGCTGCGGCGCGCGCGCCTGCAGAGCGGCTACATTGGCAGCCATCCCGTGCGGCAACAGCGCAGCACAGAGCGCGCCGTGGGGCGCATTCCAAGAGCCCCCGAGCGGCGCAGCGAAGCCATGCACAACGCCCAGTCCGGCGTTCGCCAGCGCCAGGCCGCCGAAGAGGCTAGCCAGCGCCATGTCGCGGCGCGCCTCCCGGTCCGCTCCGTCGTGGAATGCGCGGCGCAGCGCACCGACTACACACCTGATCCCTTCCACGCAAATCGCATCCGCCAGGGGATTGGCGCGCGCGCTGACATACGGCTCGATGAGTTGCGTCAGGGCATCAAGGCCGGTGGCAGCCGTAACCGCGGGAGGAAGCCCATACGTCAACTCGGGATCGACCAGCGCGACCCGGGGCAGCATGAGCGGGCTGCGCAAACTCGCTTTGACACCGTGCTCCGCGGATCCGAGCACGGCATTGCGCGTAACCTCGCTGCCGGTGCCCGCCGTGGTCGGCACCGCGATAAACGGCAATGATGGGATCGCAAGGGCACGGCCCTTCCCTACCACTTCAAGAAACTCGAGCGGCTCACCGCCATTGGCGGCAACGGCGGCAATCGCCTTGCCGGCGTCGATTGCGCTCCCCCCGCCCAGTGAGACGACGACATCGCAAGCAGACTCCTGCACATGTCGCGCGCCCTGACGTACAAGCTCGACCGTCGGCTCGCCCGCGACCGCAAAAGCCTCGGCCGCCAGCGCCGACACAAGCCATTTCGCACGCTCTGTCGAGGCGCCGGTCACCACCATCGGGCGGGAGCCGAGGGTACGAACCAGTTCCGGGAGCGTGGCAGCTGTGCCCTCGCCGAAGACAATGCGTGTTGCGGTTGCAAACTCGAAGCGCATAAATCCACCAGCCTTGTATTACCAGCCAAGCATTACCAGCCTTGCATTACCAGCCCTGCGGCTCGGGGAAAACCGCGTAGTACCTGGTGCTCGAGCGTGGCTCCGCCATCATGGGCGCGACCGCATCCCGCCACTTCGCGTAGTGGACTGTCTCTTTATGCGCGGTTGCTGCTTCCGGCGTCCGGTAGACCTCGATCAGGACGAACCGGGTCGCATCGTCTTGCTGCTGCACCACGTCAAAACGAGCGATACCGGGCTCCTGGACACTGCAACGAGCGTTTTCAATGGTAGCTTGTCTGAAGTCAGCTACTGAGTCGGGTTTGACCCGAACATGCACGTGAACGATAAGCATCGGGCTTGCTCCTCGTTCCTTATCGTACCTCCATACCGTTCTGCCCGCATGCTCTTCGATTTTTTCTTGAACGAAGGAGTCTACAGCGAAACCGGAGTTGGTGTATCCCGGAACCACTGCACCAAAGTCGACGCGACCATCGGGGAGCGGCGACCTTGCAAGAAACTGGCCGGAACACAGGGACTCTGGTTTCGCACTAGAGGCAACATCAGTTTTCATCTTTGGCAATGCATTTCAAATATTTTGATACCCGCGATTCTCACACTCTTGCGAAGCCTTTTATAGCATTTTCGGAATTGGTGTAGACCGAAAGCATACACTCAAGTGGCTTCTTCCTCAAGAAAAAGCCACATTTCACAGATCTCAAAAAGTCTACGTGTATTCCGAAAATGTTCTAGCGACGCATGTGACACCCGGTCCGCGGGCACAGGTCGCACGGCGAGTGATAACTGTTGACAGCATCCTTCGGCGTCAGGCCAACGAGCCCCGAAATGGACTTCAGCGGCTGCATCAGCATGGAGGGCATCAGTGTCACACCCACCGAGTCAGCCTGAATCAGTTGAAACAGATTTTGCTGCTGGCTTATGTCCATGCCGCAATAGCCGGGACTGTATCGCAAGGTCAACTCTTGTCCGTCCTGGAGATGACGCCGGATGCGCACCATGAGTGCGTCCGCCGCTTCTTCCACCGCCCATGAGCCGACCGCGTCCATCGCCCATGCCGAGAACGTGTCGCCGCTCTTCGCAGCGGATTCAGAAAGCCGCGAAATCTCACTGCCAACGCTCACGGCAAAGACAGCTACCCGCTCGGCGTGTTCAAGGTATTCTCCGATATTGCCGGAGATCGTCGTGGCATCCAGTTTCAGGGAATGTGCGGTCCGGTGAGTTACTGCGTACACCGCATAAGTCCCCCTCGGCCGGAGCGACCGCCGGGCCTGCTCAACGATCGAAGCAATACGCTGCGCAACGCGCGGTGCGGGAGCCGACTTAGCCGGATAGCCAAGATAGCGATAGATCTCCGCAGGGTCGGCAGGACCGACAGGAAGATCCAGGCAGATCTCGGAACTAAGCGTTCCGGAGCCGTTGTAATTAGCCGGTTGCGCTGTCGCGGACTCGAGTCGATCTGCCACCGGGTCTCCTTGATTCGGCGCATCGGGGACCTGCCGCGCGAGGGACGCAGCATCGGCCTCGCGCCGCAACCGCTCCGTCGCCTATCGCGTCCATTCTTTCACTGTTGAGATCAGCGCCTTGATGTTTTCCGTGGGCGCGTGGGGAGGCATTCCTCCGCCGCACGAAACGATCAGGCGCGAGTGGTCATCGAGAGCGTTCAGAATCTCCGTAGTCGAGCGCCTCACATCGTCCGGCGTCCCTTCGGCCAACACGTCGCGCGGCGGAACATTTCCCATCAGCGCAATCCGGTTGTTGGTCCAGCTCTTCATATCCGCCAGCGTGTGCTGCGTGCCGAAATTAAGCAAATTGATTCCGGTGTCCGCAAGCAAAGGCGCGCTCGCCTTGCACGGCGCATCGTTGTGAAAGAACTTCACGCTAACGTCCCCCGCAAATGCCCGCTGAAGATAAGGCGTGGCGAACTTCTCGCAATCGCAGCGGCTGATGAATCCAACAATATCGTCGAGCAGAAAGATGCCGTCGATCGAAGGAAACACTTCGCGCTGATACGCAATCCAGTCCACCAGGAAATCCGTAACGATATCCAGAAGCCGATGCATCAACTCCGGATCCGTCTTGATCGCCTCAAGGAATTCCGGAGTGCCCATGAGGAACGAAGCAATATTGAGCGGACCGCGAGCCACCGCGAAGCGGATCTTGTGGCCGGCTGCTTCTATCTCCGGCTGCAGGTGCTGAAGTCGCTTCATCACAAACGGCAGTAAGCCGTGTTTGCGGGGATTGGGCTTTTCGAGTTTCTCCACCTCCGCGGGCGAATGCAAAACCTTCTTGGCGAAGGGGAACTCGTCCTCGCCCCACATGGAGACGGAGCCAAAGGCGGAGGGTTCTGTGCACATCCCATATTCGGACCAGAAACCCGGCAGGAACATCGTCTCTGGGAAGGTGCGAATGGCCTTGAGATTGTCCTCCAGAAAAACGCGCTCGTCGGTGAAGTAATCCAGAATCGTGTGTCTCGCCCAATTCGGAAGCCAGGGACTGTCGATGATAAAAGCTGTGGGGAGGGGACAAAGCACCTCACCGCGTATGACTGAAACGAGAGTATTCCATTGCTGATCGTTCATAATTCAGCTCTACCTCAAATTCTCTTTTCCATGTAAGCGTTGCTCAATAGGAATTGGTACAGGTTAACCCAGAGTTCCCGTTAAGCGGCGTGCCAGATCAACCGACGCTGCGGCTGTCTCGCTGTATCCATCCGCGCCAATCGATTCGGCATACTTATTTGTCACCGGCGCGCCGCCGACGATGATCTTGACTTGCTCACGGATTCCAGCAGCGCGGAAGGCCTCGATCGTGATCTTCATTGCGGGCATTGTCGTCGTCAACAACGCGGAGAGCCCAACAATCTGCACCGGATTTTTCTTCACCGCGTCGACAAATGCTTCCGGAGAAACGTCCACGCCAAGGTCGGTCACTTCGAAGCCGCCACCCTCAAGCATCGCGGCAACCAGATTCTTGCCGATATCGTGCAGATCGCCTTGAACGGTTCCCAGCACCACGCGAGCCATGGGTTCCGCGCCGCCTTGCGCAAGCAGGGGGCGAAGAATCGCAAAGATCTCCTTCGTTGCGCGGGCCGCCATCAGCAGTTCGGGCACAAAGTAATCGCCCTCTTCAAAAAGCCTGCCCACCTCAGCCATGGCAGGGCCGATGGCCTCGCCGACCAATTCGAGAGGTTCAACGCCGGCGTCCAAGGCCTCGCGAGCGGCGGCGACGGCGGCTTGCACTTCTCCCTCAATGACCGCTGTGCGCAAGACCGATAAATCATGCATGGGAGGCCCTCGTTCTATCGTCCAGACAAGACACCAAGCTTACCTTCGAGCTGAATGCGACATGGATTATAGTACAACTTCGGGCAGACTCGCGGCTTGCTATCCCAGTCCATCGGCGGCACTCGGACGCGCGGCGCACATCGTCAACCACACTCCAGAGCGTGTATTCTTGGTGCCATGAAATGCTTGGACAAACGTGAGTGCTCAATGCACTGCAGGCAGGGGTTGGCATGAACCGCCTGCGTGAGTGGCTGGCAGGCGGATTGCTGATCAGCGATGGCGCGTGGGGAACCGAGTTGCAGCAGCGGGGTCTGCCCCCTGGCGCGATACCGGACTCCTGGAACCTGACCCATCCTGAAAGCGTGGAAGCGGTGGCGCGTGCCTATGCGGAAGCAGGCAGCAAGGTCATTCTGACCAACACTTTTCGCGCCAACGCAATTGCGATGCACAGCGTCGCGGAAGCCGACCTGGACGCGATCAACAGAGCCGGTGTCGCGCTCTCGCGCCGTGCCGCGGGGCAGGCGCGGGTCTTTGCCTCGATTGGTCCAACAGGCAAGATGCTGATATCGGGCGAGATGAGCCGCGAACAGGCATCCGCGGCTTTTGCCGCGCAAGCTCGATCTCTGGCCGCGGCAGGGGCGGACGCATTGCTGATTGAGACCATGAGCGACATCGAAGAGGCGCGCCTGGCTGTCGAGGCTGCCCGGCTCACCGAATTGCCTGTCGTCGCTTCCTTTGCCTTTGATTCCGGCAAGAACAAGGACCGCACCATGATGGGCGCAACGCCCGAAGCCGTGGCCCTAGCGATGGTCGAAGCGGGCGCGAGTGGCGTCGGCGCAAACTGCGGCGTTGGAGTGGAGCTTGCGGTAGGCATCTGCCGACGGCTGCACGCGGCTTGCGATCTTCCTATTTGGATCAAGCCAAACGCGGGCCTGCCCGCAATGGAAGGATCGACGGTTCACTACGCAACGTCGGCCGAGTTCTTCGCTTCGCACTTCGCGGCTTTGCGTGAGGCAGGCGCGGATTTTCTAGGCGGCTGCTGCGGTTCCACACCGGAATTCATTCGCGCCCTCGTAAAGGTCCGGCAAGCTGCGCTGTGAACGGCAACGAACGTGTCCTGGCTATTGTCAGCGTGACCAATGGACGAAGTCCTCGGGGACCCCAGTTCAAGAAATTGCCTGTGGGCATCAAAACTGCCACACTTCTGGATGAATTCGAAATCGAACCAGATGGGATGCCTCGAAAACGACTCCGATCATTTGGAATATCAGTGTGCGAAAGAATAGTTTTCGGTGCATCGTTTCCAGTAGCAACAGCGGATGAGCGCTGAGTGAATGCCGGGCGGAGACTCTATAGAGCCAATGCCCTCGACCATTTCGTGCGGACTTTGGCCGGCCAACGGTCGCTCTGGGTGCATTCGCTATTCTGTATTCGTTCATGTCTGAGACCCGCAACATACGACTGGAAGATGCATGACCGGCACAGCACGCATTGCGATCACGCTGGCGATCTTTGCCGCAATGGTCGCCCTGGTGGTCATTCGCCCGCGCCGATGGAACGACGCCTGGTGGACGACGCTTGCGGCCGCGGCAATGCTCGCTCTTGGTTTGGTCACTCCGCAGGAGGCCATCGGCGCTGTGCTGGCCGGGAAAAGCGCCCTGCTCTTCCTTCTTTCGCTTCTTGCGCTTTCCCTGCTTGTTGGCAAGAGCGGGTTCTTCGATTGGGCCGCCATTCGATGCGCGCGCATGGCTCAGGGAGACGCGCATCGTCTTTACCGCAACGCATTCGTCGCCGGAGCCATCATTACAGCCGTGCTCTCTCTGGACACGACAGCGGTCATGCTGACGCCGGTGCTGTTGGCCCTGGTGAAAAGGCTCAAGGTCCCGGCTGCGCCGTACGTGGTGCTGTGCGCGTACGTTGCCAACGTAGGTTCGCTGCTGCTGCCCATCGGCAATCTCACTAACCTCCTTTTCGCCGACGCCTTTCGCCAAACCTTTGCAGCCTTCGCAGCACGGATGCTCGTGCCCCAACTGGTGGCGCTCATCGCGACCTACGCAATCCTGCGCTGGCACTTTCGCCGCGAGCTCCCCATTAACTTTCACAACGAGAGCCTGCCAGCTCCGGCAACTGTGGTTCCCAACCATTCTTACTTTGTGGTTTGCATCTCTGTCCTGGCCGCGGTAATTGTCTGTTATTTTCTTGCGCCGCTGCTGGGCCTTGAACCTTACGTTTTCGCCTTCGCAGGCAGCGCGGTGTTGGCAATTGCCGGCCTCCTGGCAGGACGCGTGCAAGTGCGAACGGTGCTGGAACTATCGTGGGACTTGTTCCCTTTTGTCATCGGACTTTTCATCGCGGTAAAAGGCCTTGAGAACCTGGGCATCGTCGGTATGTCTTCCGGCTGGCTTGCGGCCATACAACCTGGCTCGCCACAGAAGCTCCTCACCGTCGCGGGCACAACCGCCTTCGCATCGAATATCGTGAACAATCTTCCCGCGGCGTTGATCGCGCGCAGCGTTCTGTTGCGCTCCCACGCGCACATGGGCACGGTCTTGGCTGCGCTGATCGGCGCCGACGTGGGACCGATGATTACTCCATTCGGCTCGCTGGCAACGATGCTTGTGCTGGCGTTTGCGCGGCGCGATGGAGTTGAAGTGCGCGCCAAGCGGTTAGTGCTGCTGGGACTGTGGGCCGTGCCGGTCATTCTGACCTTGACGACACTTGTGCTCGCTCTCAGCTTCGCGCTGGTGCGGTAACCGTGCAGACTTTCGACAGTCGGCGCGCAGACGAAGTCTCCTCATCCAACATGGCGCGAAAGCATTTTCGGGATATGACCCCATTGCACGGTCTGGGGGTGCAACGTTCTTGCGCTCTGGGGCTTCGCTACAGGGAATGCCCTTTCAGCATCTAGTCCCGCAGAACTCGTGAATACTGGATCGTAAAGGACCTTCGCATTTGAGGCAGTTAGGACAAAAAGGGGGAGTTGGCGGATCGGATCGACAATTCTCCGGGACGATAGCTCCGCCGAAGAAGGCAATCCAAATCGAAATCTGCAACTCAGAGGGCCGACCGCTTCTCCGCCGCCTCGCCCGAAAAAAATAATAGGTCTCATCGTCTATCGTAATCATCCAGGCGTAAAATCTTCGGCAACAAGCAAAATCCCCAATTTGCCACGTGACCTATCCCCAGAACCCCGTCCCGGACCCGACCAATAAAAGGAGCCATCTGCCATGAGAATAGGATTTCTTGGGCACACTCTTCTCGTCTCCAGCCTGCTAAGCCCCGCGCTTTTCGTAAGCTGCATCGCGGAAACCAACAACTCTCCCCTCCCTGCCATGGACGCCGCCAAATCGCTTTCTGGGAGTGCTCCAACGAGCGAGTTGGGCGCCGACGCCGAGATGCCTCAACTGCCCACGCCGGATTTTCTGCCCGGCGCGGGCAAGTACATTGGCTCCGTGAAGGTGGCCATCGTCTCCTCGAAGCTCAACGTCTTGTACCGCTACACCCTCGATGGCAGCCAGCCAACTTCGGCTTCGGGCATTTTGTACCAGGACCCCATCAAGATCGAAAAGGAGACCACCATCAAGGCCATCGCATTCGCCGGAGGCTTTCGGAGTAGCGAGGTCGTGACGGCGGTCTACAGCATTGTCCAGCAAACTCCAACCCCCACCTTTGATCCTCCCCCGGGAAAGTATGGAGCGCCCCTGACACTTACCATCTCCAATGCCGACAAAACAGCGACCATCCGCTTCACGACAGACGGAACCATTCCGACAGACAAATCTCGCCTGTACACCAAGCCGATTCCGCTCCTGGGCACGGAAACCATCAAGGCCATCGCTTTCTCCACAGGACGCGCCGCCAGCGAGGTGGCGTCCGGGACCTACGAAACGCCAAAATGACCAACCGCATCCTTCGCAAGCCAGAGGGTGCGGCTTGGGTCGGGAACCCGTACCGGTGAACGCCCGGCGTCTTCCGATGTAAATCCAGTCCAGCACGCCGCGCATGGACCCCTTGCGCGGCTACTGGATGATTCATGGAGTCGGACACTTCACTTGCATGAAAAGCCGGAAATCTGCGCTTGCTGGGACCATTGACGCTAAGTCGTCGAACGAACGCTACACGAATTCAGCAACCGCTTTGTTCCGCGACCCATTCAACTGCCGTCAGGATTTGTTGGATCTAAGTCGAGCGAATTGAAACACTTTTAGAAGAGTTGGCAAGACCATCGGATTTGCCCGATCGGATTTTCACACAGGCAACCGGAACTGAAAGCGGATTGGACCAAAAACGGGTCTATACTGCTGATCAGTGATGTTCAGATTTTGAGGACGGGAGTTCCGCCAGTAAGGCCTCCTCTGCATACGCACGCTGATCGAGCGGTTCAGGAACGAAATCCGCTCGAGGCTGTGGATCGGGCTTCGAGAAGCTTGGCAGTGACGTCAGACCGATGATCGTTCGCTGGATGCTTTCAATTTTGACCGAGCATTGATTCGCAGCATCTCCAGAACATCCCATGAACAACTGTTCCGCTAACTGCGGGAATTATCTCCAGAGATGTTGATCGTCTCAATGAAAACACTTCTGCGAAGCGATCGCGGAGGTGCGTGGCGAGGTTCCCGAATCGAGGTTCCCGAATCGAGGTTCCCGAATATGGGCCGGTTGGAAACCAGATCCCTGCTTGGCAGGATCGCGATATTCCCCGCGGCATACGCATTGATTTGTGGCGAACTACGCTGTGGATAGCTCGCAATACCAAAAAACATTGGCAAAAGAGAAGGCGTCCGTTGAACGCGCAGTCGGAAAGGTGGGCCCATTGTGAGCGTACATCTAGTCAATCCTAGCGACAATTCCTTCGGCACCGCTGTGATCACACCGCGTTGGCTCTTCGTTTTGGCGGAAGCTACACCCGAATCCGTCGGTACACCCATCCTGGTCGATGAATCCCTCGAACAGATTGTTCCGGAAACGATTCGACCGGGCGACATTGTGGGCATTAGCGTCCACACCGGCAATGCCTTGCGCGGCTACGCTGTGGGCAAGATGGCGCGCGCACGCGGAGCTTGGGTCGTCTATGGCGGGATCCACGCCACCCTGTTCCCAGAGGAAGCATTGGAACGGGGCGAAGGGCATGCGGCCGTCAAAGGCGACGGCGATGTGATCTGGGCCAGAGTGGTGGCGGACTGCATCGCAGGTAATCCAGGCCGCATTTACGAAGGCGGACGCATCGAAGGCTCCCAATTCCTGCCCGCGCGCTGGGACCTCATCGACCCGCAGAAGTATATGTGGGCCTCGGTGCAGACCATTCGCGGATGCCCCAAACACTGCTCCTTTTGCAGCGTCTGGCGCACGGATGGCCAAAGGCCCCGGCAGCGCAAGTTTCAGCATGTGATTGACGAGATCGTGTCCCTGCGCCGGCTGGGCTTCAGGTATGTAGCCCTCGCTGACGATAACTTCTATCCCGTTACGCAAACAGATCTGCGGCTCGCCCGCGAGCAACAGAACCTCACCAAACTTGACGAGCTTACCGCCATCCGCAACGAGCGATTTCAGTTGATGGAAGAATTGGCCAAACTCCCCAAAGACATGGTGTTCTTTACTCAGATTACGATGGAAGCGGGAGAGGATGGCGCCTACCTCGACGCCATGGCCAAGGCGAATATCAAGGGTGCGCTGGTCGGCGTGGAAGCTGTTACTCCCGAGGGCCTGAAGGCGGTATTCAAAGACTGGAACTACTCCGGCGAGGCGCTGGCCCGGCAACTGCAAACATTCAAGCAGCACAATGTGCACGTCCTCGGCTCGTTCATTTTTGGACTGCCGACCGATCGTCCAGCCACGTTCGACGCGACTGTGAATATGGCCATCGAGGCGCGCGTAACCTTCGCGCAGTTTGTGATGATGACTCCGTTTCCCGGTACGGTGGACTTCAACCGCTGGGAAAAGGAGCAGTCCGTGGATCCGACCATAGTTGGCGATGTCCCCATCACGCGGTACTGGCTGATTCCGACCGAAAGTCGGCCCAAGATGTTCACGCCCCATCCGACCATGAGTTCCGACGAGATCCGCGCGCGCACGCAAAAGGTCTGGGACCATTTTTACAGTTGGCCGAACATCTGGAAGCGCTCTGCCTGCACCCCGAACCTGAGCGCCCGCATCGCCTTCATGCTGCTTTCGAAGCTATACCGGCAAATGTACGCGGGCACGGGCATTTCGACCGACAGCGCCCGGCGGAAGAAGTCAAAGAAGTGGGCGCGCTGGACCGCCAGGCAGTGCAAGAAACTGTTTCAGGCGAAGCCAATGCCAGAGTTGCAGACGCCAAGGTGGCTGCCGGTTTCAGTTCCTGGCAGCATGCCATTTCCTGAATTCCAACCGTCCGAGTCAAAGTTCGCCATATTGCCGGAAGATTAAGTTCTTCCTCACATCTGGTGAAGGTTCCATGCGAGGCGCCAAGTGAGCAACGGTGACATGCAACAGGAGAACACGGAGGTAATGAGAACGATTTCCGATTTGAACGCCGGGGAATACCGCTTCAAGCCCTTTATTTTCTGGCAACAAGCCCGAACTTGCTGACCCCTCAACGAGACGCCAAACCGCAGCGTCGGAATTGTTAAAATCCCGTGAATTGGTCAAATATTCATCTTGTTCTGCGAGTCTTGTTCTCGGAAGCGGCGGGGGAAAAATGCGTCTGCGCAATTTATTCCTCGTCCGACCTTTGAATAGCTTCCATTTTCCGATAGAGATGACTACGCTCTTCTAAGATGATTTCGGATATGGACCGCCGTGGGCGGCCGTGTGTAGGGAACAGGCCGTGCAGGGATTCAACCAGATTGAAGAAGGAAAAAGAGAGGCCAAATGAATCTGAAGTCTAAAGCCGCTGCTGCAGCCATGCTGGCGGTATGTCTCGTCGCCGTATCCACTTCGGCGCAGGAAGCCAAAGCGCCGGTAAAGAAGCACCCCCTGATTCCCAAGACCGCCGCTCCTGCGCCCGCCACCATGGAAGAGCAGATTCAGAGCCTTCGCCAGGAACTGACCACCCAGATCGACGGCTTGAAGAAGAGCCTGGCCGACAAGGACGAGGCACTGCAGAAGGCTCAGCAGGCTGCCGCGGAAGCTCAGGCTGCCGCCGAAAAGGCGCAGGCTGCCGCCAACGCGCAGAATCAGGCTGTTACCGACAACGCGGCTGCTGTCAACACCCTGCAGACCACGGTTACCGACCTCAAGGCGAACGCCGTCTCCCTGGCCAACACTGTGTCCGACGAGACCGCCAAGATCAAGAAGGACATCGCCAACCCAAGCATCCTGCACTACAAGGGCATCACCATCGCGCCCTATGGCTTCATCAACGGTGAATCCGCGTATCGCACCAAGGCTACGGGCGGCGAAATGGCCACTCCGTTCAGCGGAATCCCCTACGAGGGCGCCGATGGCTATTCCATGAGCGAAATGTACATCTCGGGCCGCCAGTCGCGCCTTGGTGTCAATTTCGAGGGCAAGACCAACTGGGGCGTTATGCGCGCCATCGTGGAAGGTGACTTCCTGGGCGTAGGTACCACCTCCAACGACAACCAGTCGACCAGCTATATCTTCCGCCAGCGCATTGCTCTCGGCGAAGTTTCCACCAACGGCTGGACGGTTTCGGGCGGACAGGGATGGTCCCTGGTAGCAGAAAATCGCAAGGGCATCAGCACGCAGGCTTCCAACATCGCCCTGCCCAACCAGATCGACCCGAACTACGTTACGGGCCTCATCTGGGCACGCTCGGGCAGCGTCCGTCTGACCAAGGACTTCAAGAACGTTTCGTTCGCGGTCTCGGCGGAAAACCCGCAGCTCCTTTACACTGCCTCACTCGCTGGAAACACACCCTATGCGGTAGTGGGCAGCGCCGGCGTCAACGGCGGTTTGCTCAACAACTCCATCAGCGCCTGCACGCCCGCGACCTCGATCGTGAACTACACCAACGAAGCTGAAAAGGACGCCAATGGCGTGGTCGTCAACGTGGCTGTTCCCGTCTACAAGACGGTCAACGGCTGCGCCAACCTGGCCAACATCTCCTTCAACCAGGCTCCGGACATGGTGGTCAAGACCGCGGTCGATTCCAAGTTCGGCCACTACGAACTCTTCGGCGTCGCTCGCTTCTTCCACGAAACCATCTACCCGGGTGAAACCACCAACGGCAACCTCTATGGCGGCGACAAGGACATCGTCTCCGGCCTGACCGTTGCTCCTGCCCTTTCGACCGCCGGTTCGTTCACCAACAGCACGGTCTTCGGCGGCATTGGTGGCAGCGTTCGCATCCCGATTCAGAAGTTCGTTTTCGGCGGCAAGGTCCTCTATGGCCCCGGCGTCGGCCACTTCGGCGACACCACGCTCTCCGATGCCACTTCGAATGCCTGGGGCGGTCTCTCTCCCATCCACAACATGAGCGGCTTGCTGACGGTTGAAGCGAATCCCACTCCTCGCCTGAACATCTATGCCTACTACGGCGGCGACTATGCCGGCCGTGAAGACTACTCCAATGCCGGCACCACCACTCTCGGCGCGCCCTCGGCTGCGCAGAGCGCCGCCGGCATCTGGGGCGGCACCTGGAAGGCTCCCTCTCAGGCTGCTGTCGGTTACGGTTCCCGCATGCTGAGCAACTCCGGCTGCCTTTCCATCACTGCCCCCGGATACAACGGCGGCGCCTCAACCGGCTATGCAGCCGGCGGTTCCTGCGGCGCGCAGACCCGCAACACCCAGGAAGCCACGGGCGGATACTGGTATGACATCTACAAGGGCGACCGCGGTCGTCTGCGTCAGGGTCTCCAGTATGGCTACGCGGTGCGCGAAGCCTGGTCCGGCGCGAGCGGCATCGGCGCCAAGGGCATCGACAACATGATCTTCACCAGCCTCCGCTACTACCTCCCGTAGCCTGCAAACTATCGGGTTTCATCACACAAAGGGGCAGCCGAAGCGTCGGCTGCCCCTTTGATCTTTATGTCGCGATTGGAATTGGAGCGGTTCCAGGGTCTCCGTTCCTTACACGCCGGTGTTCTAATCGATCCATGGCGAGTCTTGAAAACTTCCGCGTAGTGGTCTTCCGGGCGGTTGCGGAGCATCTCAGCTTTCGCAAGGCCGCCGAAGAACTCTATCTCACTCAACCTGCGGTGAGCCTCCAGATCAAGGCGCTTGAGGAGGAACTGAGCCTTCAGGTGTTTGATCGCACTGGGGCGCAGATCACGCTTACCCCTGCCGGTAAGGTGCTCCTTCAGTATGCGAATCAGGTCAATTCGCTTTCGCTTCAGGTAGAGCGCGATATGGCAGCCCTCACCGGCGATCACGCTGGACAACTTTCCCTCGGAGCGTCCACAACTATCGCGCAGTATGTGCTGCCGCGCCTTCTGGGCCAGTTCTGCAAGCAGCATCCCCGCGTTCATCCGACACTGATCAGCGGCAACACGGAGAACATCGTGGAAGCGGTCGAGAAGCAGAGGATTGAGTTGGGCTTCATCGAAGGTCCGGCGCGAAGCCGAGAAGTCAAGAGCGAGCCATTTCTTGAGGATGAGTTGGTCTTGATTGCTTCTACCGCCCATGAATGGGCCGAGCGCGCCTCCATTTCCTTATCCGACTTATGCTCCGCACCGCTGTTCATGCGAGAGCGAGGTTCCGGCACGCGGAGAGTGATTGAAATTGCGCTTCAACGGCAAGGCATCAAGCGCACTTCGATGCATATCGTCATGGAACTGGACTCGACCGAGGCCATCAAATCTGCCGTCGAAGCAGGACTGGGAGTCGGTTTTGTCTCTCGATGGGCAATCGCCAAAGATCGAAGGCTCGACACCAATTTCAAAATCGTCGAAATCGAAGGACTCCGCATCAAGCGAGAGTTCCTGATCACGTATGCGAAGGGCCCTGAGCCGCAAGGTTTGGCGCAGCAATTCCGCAGATTCCTCATCGCAAGCGCGGGTGTGCAAAGAACTTCAGTCAGGGGCAGGCGATCATAACCTGCCGGAATGCATAAGAATCGCAAATGCGGCATGAGTACTTCTGATTGGACGCGATTGCTTGCTTCGGCAATACTTGTGTTATGTCGAAGAGGAACACAGCAGGCACAGTTATCGTTGCGGGAATGGCCGTATTTGCGGCGCTGCAGGTATTTCGCCCCGGCATCCCGGCGAAGCCGGCGACTGCCGAGTTACAAGCCCCACCCGAGGTCAGGCACATTCTCGAGAAGAACTGTTATAGCTGCCACTCGGATCAGCGGCGGCTGTCGTGGTTCGACCAAATCGTGCCCGGCTACTGGCTCGTGCGTCACGACATTCTTACCGCGCGTGAGCACCTCAACTTTTCCACGCTGGGCTCGAAGCCGGCCGCCGCGCAAAAGGCGACGCTCTACGAGGCAGTCAACATGATCCGGTTCGGGGCTATGCCTCTGCCCCAGTTCGTTAAGCTGCATCCCGAAGCAAAGGTGACGCCCGAAGAGTTGGCGACGTTGAAGGCGTATCTGGCGCCGTGGGCTCCCGTTCCAACCCAGTCAGGCAACGCGACCCAGGCTGTTTCCGCCGGGGCTTATGAGCGTGTCTCTCTGACGAAGGTGCAGCCGGACCTTAATGGATTTCCCTTCGATCCTGACTTCAAAAACTGGAAGCTGATCAGCACCACCGACCGTGGCGACAATAATTCTTTTCGTTTCGTCCTCGGGAATGATGTGGCCGTGAAGGCGGCGAATTCGGGCAACATCTCGCCTTGGCCGGACGGAGCGCGCTTTGCCAAGGTTGCCTGGCCGCAGGAACCCGGCCCGGATGGCCTTTTGCACCCCGGCAGTTTCTGGCAGGTCGAGTTCATGGAGAAAGACGCCAGGCGCTATAAGGACACGGAAGGCTGGGGATGGGGACGCTGGCGCGGACTGGATCTGAAGCCCTATGGCAAGGATGCGCACTTCGTGAACGAATGCACGGGCTGCCACCGGCCGATGCGCGACAATGATTATGTCTACACCTTGCCGGTCACAGCAGTCAGGTTCAGCCGCGACGAAGTGGTGAACAACCGAGCTGCCGCGTTGCCCACGAGCCTTCCTTATCAGCCGCTCGGTTGGAGCGCAATCACAATGTACGTCGATCCAAAGAGCCACACAACGGCGACGCTCTACGGTAATGACATAGCCATGCAGGACGTGCACAAGCAGGACCCTGCAATGGGAAGACCAAAGGCCGCGGCGTATTCTGCCGGCGCAGTGCTGGCGCTCGTTACGTGGGCGCAACGCGACGACCCGCACTGGTTCGGAGGACGCATCCCCGACAAACCGCAGTCTGTGGAGTTCGTGCAAGTGGCCTCGGCAGGACGGACGAACGTCTATCGGCGCTTTGCGGGTTCGGAGTTCCTTGAGGACCATTCGGCGGCTGGTATCGCGGCGCAGCGGACGGCTTTTGTGCAGGGCCTTGCTCCGACACAATGGCCCTGACCAGTTTGCTTCAACTCAAAGTGCGACTATAAGAGTTAGCCGGGCCCGGCATAAGCACGGCTTTTCAGCGACCGCGGCGGTTCATTAAAAGACCGCCGCGGATCGGCGTTTTATTCATCGAATAGCGAGCCTGGAGGACTTCTGTCTCCCGGTCTTCCTGGCCGTTGCGCTGGGGCTCAGCTTTTTCCAGGCCGCTGTGAAGCTGTGTTTCACGCAGTCTGCGGTGAAGATCCGGATCAAATCGCTTGAGACGGACGGTGAGCTGCGACTGCTTGATGCTCCGGCGCCCACATAAAGTTGCCCCCCGCCGAGAAGGTATGTATCCCAGTCCGAGCTGCAGAACCTTGTTACTAAAAACTCGCCGATTTATCACAACGCGTGCAGGAATGCAGGGACTTCAACCATGCATATGCGAAGACTATCTATAAGCCATAAGATTCGCAAATGTGCCATGAGTACTTCTGCTTGGACACCTGAACATATCTTGACGAAACTTATTTCATGTCCAAAAACATATTCTTCATTGGGTTGATTATCGCGGCCAGCGGCCTGGTGTCTCCACCGTTGGCGCTTGTCGGTGGTCTCATCTATGGATTCTCCTTTCTTCATCCATTCCATCTAGAGGCAAAAAAGCTGTCCAGACTCCTCCTGCAGGCATCCGTTGTCGGCCTGGGCTTTGGTATGGATTTGCAGCAGGTTATGCAAGCCGGACGCTCCGGGTTCATCTATACAGCTGGAAGCATCAGCATCGCCTTGCTTCTGGGCTGGGGGCTGGGACGGCTCTTGCATGTGAAGCAGAGGATCTCGTATCTTATCTCGGCCGGTACGGCGATCTGTGGCGGCAGCGCCATTGCTGCGATTGCCCCAATCGCAAATGCGAGCCAGGAAGAGATTGCCGTTTCTCTCGGAACCGTGTTTGTGTTGAACTCGGTTGCCTTGCTCACCTTCCCCGCAATCGGATTAGCGCTGCATATGACGCAGTCGCAATTCGGCCTTTGGTCTGCGCTCGCCATTCATGACATTAGTTCCGTCGTTGGTGCTACGGCCAAGTACGGAGCAGTGGCGCTTACTGTTGGCACGACCGTCAAGCTGGCCCGCGCTTTATGGATTCTGCCGCTTTCGCTCGGAACCGCGATGGCCAACAAGAGCAAGGCGCGCATTCAATGGCCGTGGTTCATTCTCTTCTTCTGTCTCGCGGCTGTTTCCAATACCTACTTCCATGTTTTTCAGCCCGCCTATCCAGTGCTCAAGCATCTTGGGGGCATCGGCCTGACCGTCACGCTCTTTCTGATTGGATCAGGGCTTTCCATGAGGACTCTGCGTGAGGTCGGCGTGCGCCCACTCCTTCAGGGAATCCTTCTCTGGCTCTTCGTCGCGGCGGGATCGCTCGCACTCATCCGCGGCGGTTGGATTCACTTGTAGGGATGTGCAAGGAGCCCGGTCTGCGAGAAAAAGTGAAGGCGCTGCCAGCACGAACGCGGCGCCTGACCGCAAACACGTTGAAATTGACTTTTTCAGGATCGGCTGGTATCTTCTGAAATAATTAATATGACCTGTTGTCAACCCACCTGTCGATAAAGTTCCAGCGCCCCGCGCGGGCCAGGGGCCTACGGTCCCAACCTATCCAATCTTCCCAAAACTCAAAGGAGTATCCAAGTGCGAAAAGCTCTTGAAGAGACTGTATCCGCAACTCCGCGCCACGCGCAACTGTCGATTCCCATTGGGCATTCTATGAATATGATCTGTTGTCTTCCCTCCTGTCGATAGAGATCTGCCGCCCGATACGGGTCCCGGGGCTTTAAGTCCCACCCCATCCAAAATCCAAAAGGCGAGATCGAGCCTCTCAAATTCAAAGGAGAATCCACGTGCGAAAGCCTCTCTATTCTGTTCCGTTTGTTTTGCCGCGCCGGCTGCCGCTATCCTTTTCTGCTGTGCTTTTCCTGTTTGCTGTGGCCGCCGGCCTGCCTTTGGCCGCTCAAGACGACCTCACCACGCGGAACGCGACGTCCGGGTTCAATGGCGCATACTTCACCGGGCCGGCCTCGAATCCGTTGAGCTTCCTCAATGGCGCGGCTTGGCGCACCACCGGCAACCCGGCGCCCTACGATGTTCACGACTTTGCCCCAGCAACCGATCTTGACGCAAAGCTACCCACTTGGATCGATCTAAAGGCCGAGGAACGGTTTCGCTACGAGGGGTACAAAAACTCCAGCTTCAAGGCGAATGTCGATGACTCCTACGTGCTGAACCGATTCCGGTTCCAGGTGGATCTGCATACGGCCAGTTGGCTGCGGGTCACAGCGCAGGTGCAGGACGCCCGGTCTGGCTTGCAGACCCCGCCAATCGGACCGCCGAACACCGTTCGCTGGGATCTGAAGCTGGCTTACGTCGAGGTCGGAGCGCCCGAGAAACATTGGTTCAACCTGCGCGTAGGCCGCCAGCTCATCAACTACAACAATACGATCGTCGCGGACTCCGAATGGCGCAACCAGGCCCGTTCCTACGATTCAGCGGTGTTGAACCTGAACGCGAAGCGCGAGCACCTCGGCATCTTCGCCGCTTCGCCCGTGGTGCCGCAGGCCTACGGCGTGAGCCCACACCAGGAAGGCAACAACATCTATGGAGCCTACGGTCGCGTAGACGATTTTCTTGTGCCGCACTCGAACCTTGAGCCGTTCTTCCTGTGGCGCGTTCAACCTACGGAGGTTGTGGAGGCGGCCGTCGCCAAGACCACCGGCAAGGAAGATGAGAAGGCTGGTGGTGTGCGCTTCAAGGCGCAAGCCCACTCCGCGCTCGATTATGGGGGCGAGGTGATTATCGAGACGGGCAAGGTGGGAACGCAGTCGATTCGAGCTTCGGCAGCGCAGGCAGGCGCGGCATACCAGTTCCTGAATGCAGCGGCCAAGCCCCGCATATTTACGCAGTACGACTACGCTACGGGCAATAGTAATCCTGCCCACAATGCCACGCACACCACATTCGACACAATCGAACCGACAGCCCACGACCGCTTCGGCATCAGCGACCTCTTCGGCTGGCAAAACATTGAGGCGGTGCGCGTGGGAACCACCGTTGAGCCCCATCGTCGGCTCAGCTTCACCACGCAAGGGCTGGACTTTTGGGCGGCCGACGCGCTGGACTCGATCTACAACACTTCGGGAAGCGCGATTGTGACCAACAAGACCAACCACGGCCGCCATCTGGGCGCTGAAGTCGATGGCTACTCCTGGTATGAACTCAATAGGCACTTTAACCTGGGTGGCGGCATCGCCTACTTCGGCGGTGGCCAGTTCCTGACCAACGTGACAACCAGCCACTCGTACACCACCTACTACTTTGCGTTGAACTTCAAAGACAACGGAAAGAAGTAGCCAACGCCGTAATGAGAGAGATCGATCTGAGACTTACTCCGAATGTAAGTCCGCGACGTCCGGGATGAACTCTATTCCAGATCGTCGTAGCTGATCAGTTGCACCGTGTGCTCAAACTGTTTCGTCCAGTCGCCACGAAGCAGGTCGGTCTCTGCTGCAAATGTCTCAGCGCCCGGGTGGCACATCACTTCCAGTGTGCCGGCAAAGATCATCCCGGCCTGCAACCGCTCGTGAAAGTGCGCGAATCCCAGGAATCCGTCCGTTGTCGTCGCATTCACAAAATGGCGCAGGGCAAAATTCCAGGCGCTGTTGACTGTCCGGCGGGCGATTCCCATGGGAGCGGAAGCGACCGAAAGACTCCGCCTCAGGCGAACTTTGCGAATGCCAAACCGCTGCTGGATTTGTTTGATCACCCCCAGCAGTCCGGGCCTCGTGTGAACGTGATGGTGCGAATCGATATGGCTCACTGGAACGCCCATGGCATACGCGCTTTCGATCTGCGCACACCACTCTGCGTAAATGCCCTTCTTGAGATCCCGGGTCAACCTGACAGTGGAGACTCCATGTTGGGCGATTCCCAGGAACTCCCCCTTCGCGTTGACCAGCGGGGCCAGACCGGGGTGACCGGAAAGAGGCGCAAACTGCGTCAGATTCAAATGAACGCCAAAGGAGCAATTCCTGTGTTTCCCCATCTGGCGGACGGCGTCTTCGGCCGTTGGACCATTGACCATGAGAGTTGCGGATGTGACTCGGCGCTGTTCCATCAGCTCCAGAATGCATTCATTCACATTCGAGCTGATACCAAGGTCGTCGCTGTTGATGATGATTCTCATGAGTAATTATCCGTTTGGCGCCTCGCCATCCTCGATGATCAGCCCTCGCTGGCAATCGCTGCGGCAGGCTTCTTGGCTACCGAGGCCATTTCTTTCAAGAGGCCAGTCATTTTCCGCGCGGGTTCAAAGCCGCCGTGCAACAACATGATCGCAAGCAGGTAAATGCAGACAAACAAGACCGAGACGCAAGCCACTCTTTCCGCCGCCCCACGAGCCCCTGTTGCCAAAACCAGCGAGGGCCATTGGCGGAGAATCGTCTCTCCGGAAATCCCCGCTAGGAACGAGGCAACGACAAATCTCCACATCGAAGCAAGGAATGGCCCCGCGCCGAGTCCAATCGGCTTTCCCGCAAACCACATGGCAGGCACCAGCAGTGTCCAGTAGGATACGCCCCAGGCCACGGCAATGCCTTGCGGTCCCCAATGCAAACCCGCAATGAAAAGCGAAGTGGTAACCAACCATTCGACAATACCCCACATGAACCAGCGATCCGCACGGCCAAGCGACAAGTGAATCCACCCGTGCGTGCCGTAAATGAGCATGGCGCCAATGCCCGGTGCAAAATACGTGAAGATCAGCCCGGCCGTCTCCCAACCCGGCCCCAGCAACAGCCGGATCAGGTCTTTCCCAACCAGGGTCAGATCTCCTGCTATTCCCATTCCCAGAAAAGCCATCACTGTAACCGCGCCAAGCAGGTAATTGCGATAGAGCTCGCGGTCGTTGCGTACTCTGCTCAGCGCTGAAACCGCAACCAGGGCTGTCGCGGAAACAAGTTGCGAAGCGGAAAGAGCAAACAGATCGTAGGCACGCTTGTAAAAGCCCAGCGCATGCGCTCCGAAGCGCCAGCCCACAAGAAGATTATCTGTGTTCGACGAGAAATATTGAACGCTGAACCGGCCAAACGTGTGTGCGGCAAAGCGAAGCATGACGCCAGTTCCGGACGCATACCGGGGACGCCCCGGAATCCAATGGCACATGATCATTCCGCCGGCCATCATACTGAAATAGAGCGCGCACCAGCCAAGCACCAACGCCCAGCGACCCCAGCCGGCGAAGCCGAAGGCAATTCCTACAGTTACTGAAACTACCCTGGCAATCACATCGATCTTCGCGACCGTTGAAAAACGCATCGCGCGCCGCAACAGCGCCAGATGAACCACCGAACAGTTGCTAATCAAAATCGCAGCAGACATTGCGACACAAAGAGGAACCAGTTCCGGTTCCCCGTAGAATTTTGCCAACAGCGATCCTGCGGCTGCAAAGCCGGCAGTGAGAAACGCGCCCAACCCCACCGTGACCCAGAAGAGATTGCTGGCCAATGCATGCGTCACCTGTTCACGCTGCGCGATTGCCTCCGGGATCCCGTTCGATCCGCACGTCATCAAAAGCACGCTGAAGGTTGTGACCATCGTGACCAGCCCGAAGTCTCTTGGCAAAATGAGTCGTGCCAGAACCACCGTGCCCACCATCTGGATCGCCAGCCGCAACATGCCCGAAAAAACCGTGGCTCCGGCGCCGCGAATGGCAAGCTTCCTGAGTGCGTGACCGCCCTCCGGAACCGTGGGTGCAAACATCCCATTTGCGTCAAATGGCTTCAACAGGACTCCTGATCACGACAAACTTTACACAGCAGAGACAACCCAGCCTCCGACTCTGAATTGCAAGGTGCTCTCAATGCAGAACCCGCATGCGTCGTTGACCGGCGCCTAACTGCGCATGAACCAGCGAAGCTGTTTGATCGGATTCCCGTGCGTTCACCGCAAACTGAGTGCATGTAACTGCAAGCAGAAACACAACCCAAATCGGCATCATGGCCCGGAATCCAGCTTCTGCAAGACTGTAAATCAGTCCGGCAGTGATGAACGCCAGCCGGAACCGGCCCATCAAGGGGTTCACACGAAGAGAGGTAACCGCATTACGATAACCATAGACTGCCAGCCATGCCCAAAGTGCCACTCCGATCATCCCGAGCTCAAGATAAACCTGAAGATACCCGTTGTGAGCTTGCGAGATTCCCTTGTATCCAATGATCTGCCAAACCTTCTCGATGCGGCCGCCGAGCCAGAAGCTGTCATAACCGGTTCCGATGATTGGATTCGTATGGAACGACAGCACCGCCTTCCAGATATCCGTTCGCCCGGTAAGAGTTGGATTCCTTCCCAACATTCTAAGCAGCACGCCGCTCGAGTCGACGAAGGCCGCGAATACCGACAGGGCCAGTGCGCCGCCCACCAGCAGGTGCACGTTGCGTGTTTGCCTCACCACCCACGACTGACCACTCAGAACCATCACTGTCGCCGAGATCGCAAAGCAGGAGAAGGATGTCATGGAATCGCAGACCTTGATCAGGCCCAGCGCAAGCAAAAGACTAATACTCTGAGCAATCAATTGCCGTTTGCGATACCGATGTGCGTGGTCCTCGTAGGCCGCCAACCATGACCATAGAGATCCCAGACCGCAAATCAGGCAAATCAATCCCAACTCGTTCTTCTGTGTTGTAACTCCGTTGTAAAAGACAGCTCCCGCCGACTTGTTATAGAGCGTTCCATACTGCGGAAATCCAACAATCATCAGCACCGACAACGGAGAAAGAAGGAAGGACACCCGTGAAAAGAACCGCTTCACCGCCGCTACCGGATCGCTGTCGGTCAAGATAACCAGCACCATCACCACGTCGCCGATACCCTTGATCAACCTCTTTGCCGCAACGAACGGGTCATCGGACCATAAGATACTGAGGCCGCAATAGCAAAAGAACAGCAGAAGCGGTCCGTTGGCGCGCAAGGTGTTCGCAACCTTGCGTGATCTGAGGTTCAAAACCAGAATCCCAGCAAGTATCAGAGCCGCGTAGATTGCAGCGTCAACCGGGCTTCCTTCCGTGTATCGGTCGGTCATTCCGTTGACGGTGTCTTGTGTCCACCATTCCGAAACAGCACGGGAGCCAACGATCAACATCCAGATGACAGGAATCCACAGCGCTTTCGACGTGCGCGCATCCTCATCCCGGCCCATATAGAACAGGCCGGCAATAAGAATTACAATAACGATTGTCGCTATGGCTGCGATCATCCCTACCAGACTCCGGCCTCGTTCTAACAATGTTGAAATGAGTTATGAGGGTTTCCCTGTCGAAGCCGATCTCGATCGGATCATTCTAGCGGCCGCGCGCACCATCCGTCTTCCCGAATTCCTCAGCCAGTTTGCAGATACAACCATCCATTCACGTATCCCCCCGGGACTTGCATCGAATTTTCCGAGGTAGACGACTTCACGCCCGTGTTTGCCTGCCAGATCTCTCTTGAATCGATATGTTCCAGGATTGGTTATCGGGTTCACACCATTCAGATCGTATTGTGAAACTCCGAGCTGTTTGAGTTTCTCAATCTTCATCCAACGAAGAAGATACGACGCCTTGTTCTGGGTCCCCACAATGCTCGATGCCGCATACATGTCGATGCCCAGATTTCCGATTGCGCTCGTGGCCAAAATCGCACTGACTTCACCGTTGCTTTTACTCATCCGGATCATCAACTTAAGATCGTCAGGAAGCGAAGTCTGCAGGCGTTTGAAAAATCCAACCGTATCGGAAGCATCGAAACCTTTGCGAGCGACCATCTGCGCGTATACCCGCACAAATTCGTCGATCATTTCCACATCGTTTCCCTCGGTGATTTCCAATCCCGCTTGCTCAGCATGCTTCAGGTTTCTGCGCCAATTGCGCCCCATTCCCTGACGCAACTCTTCGAGGGAGGGCGTAAGATCCATCAGGATGGTTCTCTCGCTCGCCTCATGCGCTGCAAGCGAGAATCCCTCCTCCGCCAGGATCGCAGCGAAACTTGGATCGTCGTCTTCGAAGATCGCCGGATAGGCTCGCAATGTCAGACCGCGCCGGCATACGTACTCATTGCGAAGTGCACGCAGACCCTGGCGGAAGTGCTCGATATCGACTTCATGCCCAGTCCGTTGAAAAACGGGTCCATGGTAGACATATGCGATGCCAGCCTTGAAGACAGGCAGCATCTTGATCCGCACCATGGCAAGTCCAACAGTCTCGCTGTCCTTCTTCAAGAGAATGTGGCTGAGGTTACTGGGACCGCTAAGAACTGCGGCATACTGCCATGTCTGGTATATGTTTCCATCCGCAAAGCTCCGCACGAGGCCGCCCCATGCATCCTCGCTCGATCCATCGACCTCATAGCTGTAGCCCTGTTCAAGCGGGCGTGCTTCATTTGCCATACCTATAGAACCCTTCAAGGACAGCTTCAATGCACCGATTCATTTCCGGTGACTGACCAAGGCGGAGCCGCATCCCTAGTTCGTCACATAGCGATTGCGAATCGGATGAATCCCCATCGATGCAAGCAGCTTGCCCAGATGATTGCAAAGCTTCTCAAGCAATTCCATGAAATGGTGCTCGCCCGTAAGGAACACGAAGGGAAGCGCAAGCGTGTAGAGAGGAACAGCAATCAGGGATTTCATAATATCTCGGATGCCGAAGGTCGGCAATTGCGGCTCCATGGCTCCACCCAGCAGGGCCCTTTTCATGAAGTAAGTTCTGGTCCAGCGGAAAGGCGGCAGCACTTCAAAAACTTCCGCCTCCGCGCACCACACAAACTGACAACCATCCTCGATCTTTCGGCGGAAGAAATCCGCATCCGACCCGGCGATGAATTCGGGTCGAAACGGGGCGGCGTCTCCCCGAAGCAATTCCCTCTTCATCAAAACGTTTCCAGTCCTGCCGTCGCGCCACTCCAGTTTCATTCCGGTTGGATCGACCTTGCGATTCAGCAGGGAACTCTTCTGCAGCCAGGCAGGGGGTGTTTCGTCAAAGCTTCGCAGGACAGGGCCCAAAACGCCATCCACTTTGTATTCGTTGCAGGTCTTGAACATCTCCAGAAGCCATGTTGGAATAGGATACTCGTCGTCATCGATCAGGGCGATCAACTCGCCGGTCGAATTCCCGATCGCCATATTCCGCGCCAGAGCGATGCCCTGCCTGCTCTCGACGAAGTACTCGAGGGGAACGACCGCATCTTGCTGCGATTCGGCCACGGCGGATTCACCTGAGCGCTCCGCGTCGTTGTCGACAACTGTTATCGCGTAGGTAAAGAGACCGCCAGTCTCCTGCCTATTCAATTCTTTAAGAAGCCTCTTCAACATAAGCGGTCGCTTGTAGGTGCAAATGCACACCGCGATATGGGGTAGCACGCGCGCAATTGCGTCTTCTGCGGTGTCATTTGCAGGCGAGTACTGGTGAATGTCGGTGCGACCGTCTGGGTTCATACCGTTTCCTTTCCATCGCCCGTGCCTAACTCCGAATGAAGCAAGTATCCGCGCGCAACCTTTGTCGAGCCCAGACAACGTCTCAATTGGTCGCCCATCAGGTAGGAATAGTCCTCATCGTTGATGGGATGAGTTTCAACTTCAATGACGTACCGGGCGGCAAGTGCAAAAACGTCGAGAAGGCGGCTTTGAGGTTCCACGGGTGGAAGTATGAAAAAACGATCGGCCATGCGGTGACGGCGCGCGAGCAAGCTGTCGAGCCAATTCCGATAGACGCGGTTGACGACACTTTTCTCTCCAGGTTCGAACGAGTGGTTCCTGCGAACGATGGTGCCTTCAGGCAATAGCCTTCCGTGCATTACGTTTGTACAGAGGTGCATATGGTGATGGCCGTCGATCCGTCGCGGAGCGTGGCCGTAAAGTCTCTCGTACTCAGCGAGTTGTGTAGCAACGACATACTCAAAGGAACCCGCAAGCCCCGGGTGATAAAGGACGCGCGCATACCTTTGCGCCAGCAGAAAGCGCCCAATCCGCTTCTGATGTTCACGCAAATCCTCAGGACAATTCGGCGCATCGAAGATTGTGGTGAAATTAAGATGCAATCCGGCGTCGACATTGTGTTCCTTGGCAATGATCGCTGAACGCTCTGAATCCGCCATGAATACCATCGCACTCACCGACGAGACCGCGCCAACCCGCAAACAGTCAAGTGTACGATCTGTGGTCTCGACCGTGCGCCCCCAGTCGTCCGCATTGATAATCACCGCGCCACCGCCGAGTTGAAGCGACATTGGAGCGTCAACATTCGGATTTGAAGACAGTGCCACGGCTTATTATTCCCCGGTCATTGAAGTACCTTGAACACGCTGATCAACCTGTCTACTAGCGGCCACGATTTCACGGCTTCGCATCTGCATCTCGGCTTTCCAATTTCTGAAGCAACTTGTCGGGCGAGGGGTGAGCACCCAACTTGCCTTTGAGCATCCGGACGAGTCTCTGCATTTGTTCGCGCTGTCGAAACTCGACGAATTCACGAGAGACCGGCCTCTTCTTTCGCCGCAGTCCTGCCCAAATGTAACCCGTGCCCAGAATAACGCCACGAACAAGGACGGGCTTCCTGCGCATTTGATAAATGCATCTCACGAATTGCCACAGAGGATGATTCCCTTGTGCATAGTCCCGCATTCCGTTGTTGAAGATCGCTCTCAGAGGTCCGCACTGCGCAGTTCCCCAATTACGATGATGGACGCTGATCATTTCGGTGAAGGAACGGGTCTTCCATCCCTTCATTCTTGCTGTGGTGACTGCTACGGTGTCGATAGACCCGCCCTTGATGGGAACATAGCCGCCGATCTCCTCGAAACATGCGCGCCTGAACACCTGGCAAGCTCCCGCCACATCTTCGGCACTGACAAAACGATAATCGTAAATCTCGCTGGAAGCGTCCTTATAGGGCGTTCCAACGACCCCAAGTCTCAGATCTCTTGCAAGCTCTCCAAGAAGAAATTCGAAGTAGCCCGAATCGAAAGTGATGTCAGCGTCAAGGTTGGAAATCACTTGATAAGCCACCCCCTTCAAAGATGCCAAGCCTGCATTGAATGCTAATACTTTACCCGCAAAATGTCGCTCGCTTCGTTCTGGCAGGCGCACCAATTGAATCCATTCATGCTGGGCCGCATATCTGCCGACAATCTCATCCGTGCCGTCCGTCGATCCATCGCTGACGATCACCCATCTCATCGGGCGCACTGTTTGTGCAATCACCGACTGGATCGTTGATTCGATGAACTGCGCCTCGTTCCGGGCGGGCGTAATCAGCGCGTAGGTCGGTAGTGTCAACATCTCAATGCCTCATGCAGATTGGGGAACTTCACTTCAATGGGTTGCAGAGCAGCGATCGTGATCCGTGCGGGGAATGCCATGGTCGATATGCGCAGTGCCGCTTGTGTCTCGCTGGCTCTCATACGCCGGCCAATTCGCCGGCTGGTCATTTCTGCGGCTCTCGGGCCGCGGCAGACGTAAATGCAAGGACTCCTTCGGCTACTCTCGCTTGCTGATGCGCGGACAGATGGGGGAACATCGGCAACGAGATAATTTCACCTGCAATGCGCTCGGTTACCGGGAAATCGCCTCGCTTGTAGTTCAATGCCGCATAGGCTTTTTGAAGGTGAAGTGGGATTGGGTAATGGATTCCGGTTCCAATCCCCATGTTCTTCAGGTGCGCGGCGAGTCCTTCGCGGTCGGCGACGCGAATCACATAGAGGTGCCAGACAGCCTTGGACCACGCAGGTTCGAAAGGAAGCAGCACATCTTCGCAGCCTGCAAGCAAACGTTGATATTCATCCGCCCTTGCGCGCCGTTGTTGATTCCAGGCTGCAAGATGCGGAAGCTTGGCATGAAGGATGCCGGCTTGAATCGCATCGAGGCGTCCGTTATAGCCCTCGATGTCGTGGTAATACTTCTTCGCCTGCCCATGGTCCCGCAACAGCCGGATTTTTGCACCGACCTCCGTGTCGTTCGTGGTCACTGCGCCACCCTCGCCACAGGCCCCCAGGTTCTTTCCTGGATAGAAGCTAAACGCAGCCGCTTGTCCAACGGACCCGGCCTTTAGCCACCGATTCCGTTTCGCAGAAAAGTACTCGGCTCCGTGCGCCTGGCATGCGTCCTCGACCACCGCGATCCCATATGCCTCTGCCAGTTGCATGATCGCGTCCATGTCGGCCATTTGCCCGTATAAATGCACCGGCAACACCGCGGTGACCGGCCGTCCGCTGCGCAGGCTGATCGGTTTCCCTGCATCATCGCGACGGCACTGCTTCTCGAGATAATCCTTCAACCGCTCGATCGACATATTGCAGGTGCGCTCATCAACATCGACGAATTCCGGAGTAGCGCCAGCCTGTGAGATAGCTTCAGTCGTGGCAATGAAGGTATTCGGAATGGTCACTACCACGTCGCCTTCAACTATTCCGCAGGCCATCAGCGCAAAACGCAGCGCGTCCGTACCGCTGCTCACCGCCACCGCACACTTGGTGTCGCAAAACTTTGCAAAATCGGTTTCAAAGTCTTCTACGGCCTGACCGCCAACGAAGGCCGCCGTGTGCAGACTCCGCCGGAAAGTTGCGACCAACTCTTGCTCCAGTTCCAAATGCGGGGCGACAAGATCGAGGAATGGAACAGGCGTAGACGGAGAATTGTTCACTTCGGGCGGATCGAGCGTACGCAGTACCCTGGCCGGGTTTCCCGCGACGATGGTGCCTGCCGGAACATCTCTGGTAACAACACTGCCAGCACCGACAATCGCGTTTTCCCCTACCGACACATTGGCGAGAACTGTTGCACCAGAGCCGATGGACGCGCCCTTGCGAATGATTGTGCGCTCGACCTTCCAGTCCGCCTCGGTCTGCAATTCGCCGTCGCCGGCGGTTGCGCGTGGATAACTGTCGTTGATGAAGATCACTCCGTGGCCGATAAAAACATTATCTTCAATCGTGACGCCTTCGCAGACGAAAGAATGGCTGGAGATCTTGCAGCGCTTTCCGATTACCGCATTCTTTTGAATCTCAACGAATGCGCCAATCTTGGTTTCATCGCCGATTTCGCAACCGTAGAGATTGATAAACTTGGAGAGACGAACATCGCTGCCCATCTTGACGTCGTTGGAAATACAGTTCCAGGAATTCATAGATAGACCAGCGCACCCCTCTTGTTGATGGACGCACTCGCTGCTTCCAGCATCCTGACCACTCGCAGGCCGGCGCATCCGTCGTTGAAGGGTTCCTTTCCAGTCGAGATGCAATCGACAAAGTAAGTGAGTTCCTGCCGCAGGGCTTCGTACTGTTCAAGTTGTGGCGCCCACATATCGCCCGACCGGTAACTTACCAAGAGCTCATAAACGCCTTCGCGGCTCGTCGTGGTCACTCCCTTGTCATATACCTTGACCTTCTCGTCGGCTTCCAGATCGTTCCAGACGAGCATCTTCTTCTCGCCGCCAATGAGAGTTGTTCTTACTTTTACCGGCGATAGCCAGTTGACATTGATATGCGCGATGACCTTATTCGGGAAGTAGACCGTCATGAAGGCAATGTCTTCATAGTCATTGAGATGTTTCTCGCCGGTTGCAACGATCGCTTCCGGCTTCATCTGGAGAACGTATTCCATGATGGAGAGATCGTGCGGCGCAAGATCCCAGAGCACATTGAGTTCGTGCTGAAACAAGCCGAGATTTACGCGGGTGGAATCGTAATAATAGAGCTTTCCGAGTGTGCCTTCGTCAATCAGCTGATGAATCTTCTTGACTGCGCCGGTGAACAGGAAAGTGTGATCGACCATGATGCGCAGGTTCTTCTTTTGCGCCAGCTCGATTAGTTCCTCTCCCTGTGCCGCATTACTCGTAAATGGTTTCTCTACGAAGACGTGCTTGCCATTCTCCAATGCCGCCTTTGCAAGTTCAAAGTGAGTCCAAACCGGCGAGACTACCGCGATGGCATCGATCTTTGTTGAACGGATCATTTCCATCGGATCGGCTGTCACCCGAATTGCAGGGTAGGCCTTTTGCGCCCGTGCTCGTGCAGTTGCGCTGAGATCCGCAATGGCGGCCACCTGCGAGCCTTCCAGGCTGGCCAGATTCCTCACAATGTTCGGGCCCCAGTAGCCGTAGCCAATCACACCGAAATTCACTAAGCTTCTCCGCGTTCTTCAGACCTGGAGATGCTGGTCAATACGTCCTCGATGGAACGTAGGTCCAGCATCGAGTTGTGGACTCCTTCGCAATTGCATCAAGCTGCCCGAAGGAGATTCCGGAGTTCAGTGCGCGCCCGCTCCCTTGATGACCACGAGTGGCGTACGAAAAAGGATCTTGATGTCGAACCAGGGCGACCACGAGGACGCATACTGGAGGTCGAGCCGGACCATTTCGTCAAAAGCAACGCTACTGCGGGCCGACACCTGCCAAAGGCCGGTGATGCCAGGTTTGAAATCCAATATCCGCCTGCGGTGCCAGGGCTGATACGCCTTCAATTCATAAAGGAGTGGTGGCCGGGGTCCGACCAGCGACATTTCCCCTTTGAGCACGTTGTAAAACTGAGGAAGCTCATCGAGGCTGAACTTGCGCAGACACTTGCCCACAGTTGTGATTCGCGAGTCATTGACAATCTTGAAGACGCTCTCTCCATTCGCCGCGTCCGGATCGAGGCTTTCATCGCTTTTGATCAGCTTCATCACAAACGCTTTGTGAGCGCTGTTGTCATTTCCCTTTTGCATGGACCTGAATTTCAACAGCGTAAAGCGCTTTCCGTACTGGCCAACCCTTCGTTGCCGGAAAAGAACCGGCCCTTCGGAAGTCAGCTTGATTGCGATGGCAATCGCATACAAGAGCGGCAAGCATGCAATCAAGGCCGCCGCGCTTCCGACAATGTCGATCGCGCGTTTCAGCAGCAGCAGCGCCTTTTGCTTGCTGTTCCGCATAAAGAGGTCTGGATACAATATCGAATTGATCGGGCATCCTGGCTTTGTATGATCCCATTCGTCCGGATAAAAATGAAAGGAGATCTTGATCTGGTCTGTGTCCTCGAAGGGGAGTTTGTCGCGCAACAGGGAACTTACCCGATTCAATATGGTGTCAAGCACGACTTTGCGATCACCGCTTGCCAGCCCCGTAAACATCACTCCGGCAACTTTTCCATCCTTGTACCAACCGATTACGTCGGTTTCTCTGCTGGTTGGCAGCAGAGTCTCCAGGATCCTGTCGAGAATCCGATCGGCCGCTTTCGAGCCCGGATAGACCTCCTCCTCCATCAGCATGAGGAGAAAGGACTCCTTCGAACGCTCAGTTCTCTTTCGCTCGATGGCAATCATTCTCAAGAATGCCTGTTCGCTCAGGGCCTCCCGCCTGAAGTCCGTGCGCGAATCAAAGGGCGAACCGACCAAACTTGATGTCTTTTCGCTTTGCGTTCTCATGGCTTGCACCTTCTTGAGCACTCTAGAAATCCCTCGGGCCCGATTGACTCTTCGACCCACTTGTTCCGCAGCCAATCCTGCGATGCTCTGTTGCTTCGGACACGTTCAGTCCTGTTCCCGCAAGATCCGAAAGGCCCCGCCTAACGGTGAAACCCTTTCTGGCGGCATTCAAGAGCAGCCCCCGCTATGTCCAAGTCGAACTGTCTTGCCCAGCAGCGACGCCTTCCGCGCGGCCACGACTGAGCCGCAACAATCGCGATGGCGCTTCTGCCCTCTGTTGAAACCGAAAGCAACCGCGTCGAAACCCAAGTTTTATCGCTGATGCATTCATTCCGACGCCAAATGGTTGATGCGCGATTCAAAATCAACGGGGTTCAACCTGCAAATCGCAGAAACTAAAGTACCACATCAGGGTGGCGTCTCTTTGCGGAAGCCAGCCGCCCTACCGTCCCTCATGCGTCGCTTCCGAAACTTCCCGAGGCAGGCACGCACTCAAGCGATCTTGCCGCTTTGCGGTTTTTCTGTGACCAGGAGAACAACGCTTTGCCATTGGCCAGGTTCCTTCTTCCCGACGCATCGCCGCGAACCCGCAAAGTGCGGACCATGGGCCAGCCTGAAAACAGCCATCCGATCCGGGCCAGCTTGCTCGGATGAGCGTCGAAGGTGGCTCGATCAAAGTCTGAAGATTCGAGTAATTGGCCTAATCATATGCGCGGAGGGAGGGGGAAGCAATAACCCGAAAGTGAAATGTCGACGGGACGATAGTAACGAATCAAATTCCCCTCGATGGCTCTCGCAGGCGCGCGGCGAGTTACGTGCAAACGACATAAAATAAACAAGATAAAATGCGCTCCATGGAGGAGATGGATCTCCGTGAGGCGGTGGATCTAGAGCCTGTAGGAATAAAGTTGCCTAGTTTGGTTCAAAGCTGTACAGCCCACTCCGCAATCGAACGACAGCGGCTAGATTGATATCGGGGAGCGAAGAATTCGCAAGGCTGCGACGGGTAATCAGGGGCGTCACGTCTGCTTTAGGTGCCGCTCCGCACGCCAAAGGCGGAAACGTCGCAGGCGTGACGGTGTCTGGCAGACATCTAGCCCTTTTGGCCGCTATGCCGCGGCGACAAAAACCGGAGATCGCCCCAACCCGGAGTTTGGGAACCGGAATTGAGGAGGTGCGGCCGAGAAGATACCGGAATTCCGGAAGGATATAATCTCGACTAAGTCGGATGAACTCACACAGCCGCATCTTTATTTCTCGATCCGATGCTGCTCCCATTTGCGATCGAGGTTTGTGAATAGGGACTCGGGAGCGCTTTCCCACTCCAGGTATTGAGACCGCCGGAAGCCGGAGATTGAAACCTCTGTCTAGAACGGACCCAGAGGAACCGTGGCTTCCGGCACAATCTTGAGGGTGCCTCTTCCTGAAGAAGAGCGGCTTCTGGAGGTCTTGCCTCCGGGATCCACCTGCCTTGGAACCGATCAAGCCAACGTGTTCGTTTCGAATGGCCGCATACTTGCTTAAGGAGTGTACAGATACATATGAGAGCCTGCATGGTGGCCTACACCTTCTACGACGCGGACAATCGCGTCCGCCGGTATGCCGAGGCTCTGGCCAAGCGCGGAGATCGGGTGGACGCGATTGCAATCGCTCGCGAGGGACAGCCCGCCTTCGAGGTACTTCATGGCGTACGGGTCTTTCGGATCCAGCGCCGGACGATCGATGAAAAAGGGCCGATCAGCTATCTGGTCAAATTGCTGCTGTTCTTCTTCCGATCCGCATGGATTCTAACCGTGAGACATCTCCGCTCGCCCTACGACCTTATCCATGTGCACTCCATTCCCGACTTCGAGGTCTTTGCGACTGCCATCCCGAAGCTGATGGGCGCGCGCGTCATTCTTGACTTGCACGATATTGTGCCGGAGTTCTACGCCAGCAAGTTCAAGGTCAAGAGCCATTCAATCCTATTCAAGCTTCTGGTGCTGATGGAAAAGGCATCGTGCGCGTATGCCGGCAAGGTAATCATCGCGAATCACATTTGGGAGAAGACCATTGTCGCCCGCTCGGTGCGCGCAGAGAAATGCACCACTGTGATCAACTATCCAGACCCTTCCATCTTCTGGCGGCGTCCGGCTCCGATTCGCGCATCCGATGAGTTTGTGATGTGTTATCCCGGCTCGTTCGGCTGGCACCAGGGCCTCGATCTTGCCATTGAGGCGGTTTACCTCCTTCGTACCGATGCTCCAAATCTCAAGTTCCTGATGATCGGAGACGGGTCGGAGCGTCCCCGGCTGGAAGCGATGATCGCGAAGCTCGGATTGAAAGACCGGGTCACCGTCAGAGGTTTCGTACCGATGGAAGAGGTTGCGCAAATCATGTCCACGGTCGACCTGGGCGTGGTTCCCAAGCGCTCCGATACGTTTGGCAATGAGGCATTCAGCACCAAGATCCTGGAATTCATGGCCATGGGCGTGCCCGTACTGGCGGCCAGAACGCGCGTCGATGAATTCTATTTCAGCGATGACTTGCTGCAGTTCTTCGAATCGGGCAGAGCTGAAGACCTGGCGGCGAAGATCCTTTATCTGATGCGAACCCCCTCCCGCCGAGACGCCATGGTGGAAGCCAGCAACGAGTTCATTGCGCGCAACAACTGGGATGTAAGAAAGCAGGATTATCTTGGCTTGGTTGACCGGCTGACCGCAGGAGAGGAGAGTTCTTGAGATTCAAGATGGCGCTCTTGCTTGCCCTTTGCTTCTTGTTGCATCCTGCGTGGGTTCGAGCACAGCAGTGGGCGCGGATTCTGGAACCGGGCCGCGCAATCGATTGGTCGAAGCCAGGAGTTGGCGCGATTCCCGACCGCCTGACTACCTGCGCCAGCCTCACTGATTCCGCCACTCTGGCGCGGATCAACGCCGCGCTTTCCTCCTGCCCCGCAGGCCAAAGTGTCTTTCTTGCGCCTGGGACCTATTCGATTCCGGGGACCGTCAACATTCCTTCGAATGTCACGCTCCGTGGCGCCGGTGCAAACAGAACCATTCTGAACGCGACGGGCACCCGAGGCGGTTATGTCGTCCGGATGGGATGGGACTCCGTTCCTTATCAGCCCATCCGAATCCTCGCCGGATCGACCGCAGGCTCCGCCGCGATTCTGCTCGGCAATGCATCTGGGATCGGCATCGGCCAGTACCTGGTCATCGCGGAAAGCAACGATCCCAAGTATGTGTCCTCGACCGGCATCGACGGGCTGTGCAAATGGTGCGACAACTGGACAAGCACCGGCGAGTTCGCGCGCGGACAGATTGTCGAGGTTACCGGGATCAAAGGTGACCGGGTCACCATCTCGCCGGGTCTTTATTCCGCTTATACGCTCACTCCAATCGCTGTTCCGTTCAGCATGAACGCATCGCATGCCGGCGTGGAAGACTTGCAGGTTTTCGCCAACAACACGGGATACGACGCCGGCTTCGGCATGTCCAGATGCGCTTATTGTTGGATCAAGGGAGTGGAGTCCAATGATGCCGACGGTGATCTTGTCGAGGTGTCCTGGGGCTTTCACGATGAGGTCCGTGACAGCTACTTCTCCAATGCCTTTCTGCACAAGCCGGGCCTGCACGATTCCTCGATTCACATCGCCTACAAGACCAGCGCCAGTCTCTTCGAAAACAACATCGTGGAGCGCGCCCGCGTTTCGTTTCAGCTCGACTGGGGCGCAGCCGGCAACGTTCTCGCCTATAACTACACAACCGGCGAGTTCATCGCCGACGCTCCCGAAGCGGTGATCGGCGGTTTTCGCTTTCACGGCGCGCATCCCCAGTTCAACCTGCTGGAAGGCAACGTGGCAACGACGATCGACGAGGATCCCGTATGGGGGACATCCAGCCACGCCACGGCGTTCCGCAACTGGATTCTGGGCACCACCCCGGTCTGCACTCCACACAGCGGCCGGGGCGCAGTGAATTGTTCCGGCAAGAACGGGCGCTATGGATTTCAAGCCGCCCGCGCGGTCAATGTCTCCTATCTCAGTTCGTCGAACAGCTTTGTTGGGAACGTGCTCGGGAGCGCCGAGATGCAGTCGCTGATGAGCTATAACCACCGGTCGGCGCAGGTCGCAAGAGTTGAATATCCAGCCACGCGGAGCTACGATACGGTGGCTTATGGATGGTCGTTCGGCTACGGAAAATTCAGCGATTCGGGCGAGGGAACGGGCTGCGGCGGCGGCACGCCTCCCTGTCATCTTGCAGGCACTTCTTCCTCCAACTTCATCCACGGGAACTTCAATAACGTGGATGATTCGATTGCGTGGGCTGGCGGAGTTACCCGCGAGTTGCCGGCATCTCTATACCTGACAGCCAAACCGCGTTGGTGGGGCGCGCTCCCATTCCCTGCGACCGGCCCGGACATTGTGGGAGGAATGGGTCCGCGCGGGCATAGCTTTGGCAACCCCGCCCAGGCCTGCTATCTCCATGAAATGGGCGGGTCGCCGGGAGGCGCAGGGAGCCCGCGGCCGTTCAATGCGGAATCCTGCTACGGCAGATGAGCGGCTGCTCCCCAACGCGTCCCGGTGAACCGAAACAGGGCCACCCATGGGTTCTTGAGTGGGGCAATCGCGAGGCGCAGCGGGGGCGCAAGCAGGAGTAGGTTACTGAAGTGTTCCCATGGGTTGTTTTGCGGACCCACGCGGGTTAAAATGAGTTGCCTCCCCGAATGCTCGGACCGTATGGGCAGCAGATGGCTGGAGGGGGTCCCGGGCTCGTGAAGTTGGTGACCTGACCGGATGCGGCGGGGGATGCAGTCCATGGACACACTGAAATTCGAAACGCGGCAGGCGCGTATCCGAACGGAGATCCGTATGGAGTCGAAACCCTCCCGACAGGAAGTGCGCTATGCGGTTCGATTTCCGCTGGCACTACCGGTCCTACTCTCATCGAACAATGAGGAGTTCGCAGCGCTGACGCGGAACGTTTCAGCAGGCGGAGTGCTGTTTGAGGTGGATTGGCCTCTTCCGGCATGGGGAGAGATCCGTTTCTCGCTTTGCATGTCGGCGACGGTTCTGGGCACCCCCCACGATGTTCTGGTTCACTGCGTAGGTCGTGTGGTACGCTGCTGCATTAACCAAGCTAAGTATCTGGCGGCTGCCACGATTGATGAGTACCAGTTCTCAGCGCGATGAAAGCAAGGTGTTTGGCGACAGCCGACTATGGATTTTCTGGACGATTCTTCTGACGGCGAAGTACTTGATGTTCCGGTGAGTCCTGGGACGGTTCGCATTATTCTTGCGGACTCTCAGGCAATTTATCGGGTTGGCATCCGCAAGGTGTTCGCACTTGAAGACGACCTGCGCGTCGTGGCTCAAGCCGATTCGCTTGAAAATCTGCGCGCCGCGATCGAACGCTACCCCACGGACATCGTCCTGCTGGAGGGCGGACTGCTGGCAGGCACCGTCAATGTGATTCCGGACCTGCTGAGAAGCGCGCCCGATGTGCGGCTGATCGTGCAGGCGGTTCAATCGGATGAGAACCAGACCGTCGAGCTTTACCGCAGAGGAGTGCGGGGAATTATCTCCCGGTCGATTTCGCCCGACCTGCTGGTGCGCTGCGTGCGCAGAATTGCTGCCGGGGAGACCTGGATCGACAACCAGAGTGTGAACTGGGTGATCGAGGCTTACCGGGCGCAGGCTGCGGCATTGGTCAGCCCGCGCACTCAGCCTCGGCTTTCGCCTAAGGAGATGGCCATCATCGCTTGCATCACGCAAGGCAAGCGGAACAAGGAGATCGCCTTTCAGCTAGGTACCACCGAACAGGTGATCAAGAATTACCTGCGCAAGATCTACGACAAGCTGGGCGTCTCGGACCGGCTGGAACTGGCTCTTTATTGCCTGCACAACAAGATCATTCAGGCGGATGCATCCGAAGAACTGGTGAATAAACTGGTTGCCGAGTAAGGGACCTGATACGTCCGGGATCTACGCCTCAGGGCCTGAACAGGCCGCTAAAAACTCAAATCTCCTGGCCTTGTAACAGTCCGGCACCGGGGTTTCCGACCCGCGATGGATGAAACACGCCTACGATGGTCTGCCTTTGCGGAGGGTAGCCGGGGCCTTTAGGCCCCTGAAATCGAGGCCCGGTTGGGTTGACCTTCAGGCCCGCGCTTCTTTTTCCTCAAGCCGTGTTTTGTTGAACTTGCATTTTTGTATCTTATTAGGGCACGACTTCTAGTCTGCCCCGAGCCTGCCGAAGGGTGCCGATAAGCCCCATAGAATGAGTGGGGGGCTTTACAGGCTGCGAAAAACTCTATTTGGCCAGGCTTTGTAACAGGGCATGACTTTAGTCGTGCCGATAAAGCCAATAGAATGAGACGTGGGCTTTAGCCCCTGCTAAGCTCATTCGGCAATTCACTCGAATTCGGGCCCTTTTCCGCAGCCTGTGAACCCCACCTTATCAAAGCCTCGCCAAATTCAAGACTTTCCTAGAGCGGCGAGGCGCCGCACGGAGTTTTGCGCGCCAGTTCGAGCAACCGAACCAATTCGGTCAGATCGGCCTGCGACATGTGGCCGAGCAGTGCGGCTGGGGTGGCCTCAATGGTCGGGTCCATCTGGAGAAGCAACGCCAGACCTTCCGCGGTGATCTGCGTCCACACCACGCGCCGGTCCTTGGAGTCGCGCGACTGGCGGACCAGATTGAGGGCTTTCAGGCGCGTCATCAGACGTGTAATGTCCGGCTCCGCGGTGATCATCCGCGAGCCTATGGCCGAGCAGGTGAGTCCTTGAGGTTGCGAGCCGCGCAAGATGCGCAAGACATTGTATTGAGTCGAAGTGAGGCCCCAGTCACGTGTCTTGCTGTGGAAACCCCGCTGCAGGCAGTCGGAAGTGCGCAGGAGGTTTAGAAGCGCTTCCTCTTCCAGACTGCCGAATGGCTTTTCCTGGGCGATCTCGAGTTTCAGGCTGGTCATCGGAGGTCTTCCAAAGTGGTTGTAGAATACGCCAATCGGTTGGACCGGCTGGTTGGGGCCAGGAAATATCCAGACTATCGCTCAGGTTATCCGATCTTGACGGCAAAGGCAGGCGTCGGGATCGGATAACTCTTGAGCGGCAAGCGGCGTTACTGACCTGCGCCGATCGGCAACCGATACGTGTTACTGCTTGACGACTTCCAACTCGATGGTGAGCTTGATCGCATCGCTGACAATAGCGTCGGGGAACTTGGCTCCGATGCCAAAGGCTGTGCGGCTGATGGTGGTGGTGGCCTCAAATCCGCGATGGGCTTTGTGGTCCATCGGGCTATCGATCGGCGCTCCGGGAGCTTCCACTTCGAGGACAACGGGCTTGGTGACGCCGTGCAGGGTGAAGTTGCCGCTAACCTTCAGATCGCTCCCGCTCTTGGCCACGCTGGTGCTGGTGAAGGTTGCGGTGGAGTAAGTAGCGACATCGAAGAAGTCGGGGCTCTTGATGTGGGTGTCGCGCTGCGCCATGCCGGTGTCGACGGTGGAAACATCGATGGTGGCTGTGACAGTGGACTTGGTGACGTCGGCTTCGTTGTAAACGATAGTGGCGTTCACATTGCCGAAGCGCCCATGGACGTTGGAAATGCTCAGGTGCTTGACGCTGAAGTCGACTTCGCTGTGAGCGGGATCCGAGGTCCAGGTGGAAGTCTGCGCGAGTGCGAAAGACGCGGAGAGTGCGAGCAGGGAAGTGGCGAGTACGATGCGCTTCATGGTCGATATTTCCTTTCGAGGTCTGGTCGAGGTGTGGCCGATGCCGGCCGCGAGTACGTGTTTTGATCACCGGCAGAGAAGAACGGTTGTCGCCGGTGTGAGCGTTTGTGGGTCCCAATCCTGAAACTCAAAGCCTCAGTCGATGGGGGAAGTCCAAGAGAGGTCTGCAAAATCTTCTTGTACACACTTGGATGGTTCGAGGCGATATTTGTTGCAACAAATATATAAAAATCTTCGGACATCCATGGCTCCGCAGGCTGCGGAAAAACTCCATTTGGCCAGGCTTTGTAACAGGGCACGGCTTCAGTCGTGCCGATAAAGCCAACAAAATGAACCGGGCTTTAGCCCCTGCGAAGGCCCGTTCCAACGCTTCACTCAACTTCGGGGGTTTTTCCTCAGCCCGTCCGGCCGCAGAAATGATTCCTGCCTCCCGCCTTTGTGTCCCGAGTCCCCATTTCGTTCAGCAGAAGACACTGCATCTTGAGCGTAGTTTGGCGCGTAACCGGGGCCCCCGGCGACAGGTCTTCGTCGCTGGGGGGGCGGGCGCCAAACGGAGTCGAAGGACCTGCGGTTGCCTCTCCTTGCTCTTCAACGAGCTTTCGCCCTGGACCCTGGCGATGAAACATGAGACGCAGATCCGATTCAGCTTCGCTCAGGGCAGGCTTGCGACTTGCTTCGTTCGCTCAACGTGACGGGTGAGCGCGCGCCACCCGGCGTCGCCGCGGAGCCGTTGCTTCAGGATGTACACACCCGGAAGAGGCCGCCAGATCCCCTATTTGGGGAATACAGAATTTTTGAGCAGGGGGTATTCTGGCAAAAGGACCCCTTGGCTCCAAAGATTGGAAGGACTGTCGGCGCTGTCCGGATTGGGATCGGTGGAATTCCGCCCTTGAATCCGAAGAACGATTCCAAAGAACAAATCAGGCATGGGGTGCCCAAAGTGTTGTTCACACGCAAACGGAAAGCATCAGGTTGGGCGCGCTGGAGAAGAAATCTGCATGAATTCTAGAAACACAATGGCGTGTGCGGGGCTGCTTTTTGCGGTCGTGGCCAAACTGGCCTGCCAGACAGCGGCACCGGAGACCCCTGCTGCGGCACGGCAGGCGGTCGGCGCGGAGCCATCGGGGCCAGTTGCGGATCCGGTGCTGAAGCCAAATCCGATGGATGTGTTGAAGCAGTTCGAGCCCTCCGCGGATGAGGAATACCGCCTGGGCAAAGGCGATGAGCTGACGGTGGACTTTGCCGGGCGTCCCGAGATGCAGGCAAAGTTGGTGGTGGGCCCGGACGGCCGGGTCACGCTCCCTCTGGCGGGCGAATTGGTATTGGCGGGGCAGACGCGCAGCGAATCGGCTAAGGCAATCGCGGCAGCGCTGAGCAGCTATTATGCGAACATCGAGGCGCAGGTCTCGGTTACGAAATATACGGCCAACACGGTGGTGGTGCTCGGCGCGGTCGATCATCCCGGTGTGGTGACCTTTGAAGGCGCGCCGACCCTCCTGAAGGCGCTCTCCATCGGCGGGCTGCAAACAGATCCCAAAAAGGTAACCCAGATCCCCGAGCGCTGCGCCATCTATCGCGGTCAGGACCAGGTGGTATGGGTGGAATTGAAAGCGCTGATCGATTCCGGCAATCCGATGGCCGATCTCCGTTTGCGCCGCGACGATGTGATCTATGTCCCGAATGGCGCGGAGCGCTTCGTTTCCGTGCTTGGAGAAGTCCACAATCCGGGCGCCATTCCGTTATTGAATACTTCGACCTTGGCCAGTGTGGTGGCCAGCGCAGGCGGGTTTACCGAAACTGCCGGCAACACGCCGCACATCCAGATTGTTGACCCGGCAAACGGAAAGTCGCGCCTGCTTTCGTTCAAGGATGTATTGAATCCTGCCAAGACATTGGAAGTAACTCTGCATCCCGGCGAGATCGTCTTTGTGCCGCGGAGCGGATTCAACCGCGCAACATATGTGCTGCAACGGCTGAGTCCGCTGATGCAATTGTCGACGCTCAGCTACATGATAGGACCGCTATGAAGCAGATGCAGAGTCAACCCGCAGCGATGGATCCGAACAGGCCCGGGGACGCTGGATATGGACCCGCGGCGACGCGAACTGGATCTGCGGCAGGTGGATCGGAGCAGCCCTTTTTCCATCTGAATATTCTGCGCAGCCTTTACCTGCACCGCAGAATGGCGATGGCGATCGCGCTCGCGGGCCTGGCGCTGGCCGCGGTCAGCGTGGCGTTGAAGTTTCCCATGTATGTGGCCGACAGCCAGGTGTTCATTCAACCGGCCTCGCAGCAAATCATGTCGACAGAGGCCAAGGCGAACTGGCCGAACGATACGAATTCTTACGATACGGTCATCCAGCAGCAGATGCAGGCGGTCTCCCATCCCAGCGTTCTGCTGAGCGCATTGCACAAGATCGGACCGGGATTCCAGCGCGAGGACGAAAACGAGCAGGCCGCGACGGCTCGCCTCGCGAAGGCTGTGGCAGCCAAGCGGTTGGCGACCAGCTATCAGATCATGATCACGGCCCAGGCTCAGGATGCTGAACTGGCGGCCCGTATGGCCAACGCCATGGCGATGGCGCTGGTGGAGAACGCTTCGCAGCAGGAAAAGTCGGGGGATACCGAGCGGCTGACGATGCTCCGTGCCGAGCAAGACAGGGTGGCGAAGGAATTGGCCGCCGACCGGACCGAGCAGGAGGCGCTGAACGCGAAGCTGGGTACCGCTTCCATCGGGGCTGGAGCCGTCGATCACTACGACACCGACATTTCCGCCTTGCGGGAAGAACTGATCAAGGCCCGTGCCAACCGCGACGAGGCTGCGGCGCGGCTCGCAACCATGGAGGCCGTCAAAGGGGCGACTCCGCAGGCGCTGAACGCCGAAGCGGACGAACTGGCTGCCACCGATCCCGGCCTTGTCAGCATGAAGATGGCGTTGAATCAGCGGCGCGCGGTGTTGATTGCGCAAATGTCGAATTTGACGCCGAACCATCCGCAGTACAAGCAGGACGCGGCCGAACTTGCGCAGATCGACTCTTCGCTCGACGCGATGATGAAGGACCTGCGGGGCAAAGTTTCGGCGCGGATCGAGCAACGCCTGCATACCGATCTGGACCGGACGACCGCCGTGCAGGACCGATTGAACGGACAGCTTTCGCAATTGGCGGCTGCGGCCGGCGGCGCAACGCCGCAGATGCAGCGGGCAGCCGATCTGGCGACAAGCATCTCTCGCTTGCAGAACCGCTTTGCAGTCCTCGATGAGCAGGTGCGCAATCTGACGCTGGAGGCCAGTGCTCCCGGTTCCGCGTACTTCTCGGCGGTCGCAACGGTTCCAATCCATCTCGCCTGGGCCCTGATTCTGAAGAAGGCGTTGATGTATGCGTTTGGAGGCATCATCCTGGCGATTGCCGCGGCGCTCATCGCCAGCAATCTGGACCAGAAGATTTATGTTGCTGCGGATGTGACGGCGGTCCTGGGCTTTGCGCCGATGGCCCAACTGCCGAATTTCCGGGAAGTTTCGCCGGGCATCGCCGAAGACCACATGCTGCGGCTGACCGCTGCGATTGATCATGCCTGCCGGCAGGGTAACCTGAAGAATTGCATCTTTACGGCCATTGGGACCGGGGCGGGAACCACGACGATCGCCACTCGGGTGCGCTCGATGCTGGAGTCCATGGGACGACCGGTAGTGCTGATGGATGCTTCGGGTGCGCAAGCGCATCCGCCTCAAGGCGCGGGGCAGGGCAATTTGAATAGTGCGAATTCGACTTCGCTGGTTGCGAGCGAACGAGCGAGCCGGTCGAACGCCTTGATGCAGCAGCTGAACGAGGAAGCGGAAGACGTGGAGACGCTGGTGCTCACCGATACCGCTCCGCTGGCGATCTCCGCCGAGACCGAGTACCTGGCGCGCTATGTGGATGCGGCGATCGTGGTGCTGGAATCCGGCGTGACCACGCGGGCACAGCTGCGCGCCGCGGCGGAAACGCTGACGCGCCTGGATGTGGCGGCGGTTGGCTTTGTTCTGAACAAGGTCGCTTTGAAGACGGCCGATTTGCCGTTCCGGCGCACGGTAGTTGCGATGGAGCAGCACCAGGGTGGGCAGAACCGCATCACGGCGCGACTCAGGGCGCAGGCAGCGTTAGCTACGCCGGAAATGGGAGCGGGCAGAATGACGGCGAGCCTGGACCAAGGTTTCAGCCGGGGTTCGGCCGGAGAGCTTTCCCCGGGAGTTTCCGCGCCTGCGGTCCCGAATCTGGTCCCGAATCTGGTTCCGAACCTGGCCCCTCATCCAGTTCCGAATCCAGCTCCGATGCCGGCCCGCGCCCGTGGGGCCGCGCAAGATCTACCGCGTGGGGACTCCGCCCAGGCGGGGCCTATTCCAGCGGCTCCAATTTCAGCTGCGCCGGCTGGTTGGGAAGCCGCGCTGCGCCCCGAAGCCGAGGCTGGGAAGAAAATCGGGTCGCCGGAACAGGGAATGCCGAGGCGACCAATGATGTCGCCCAATCATGACGAAACGGAAGCTTCGCGCGCCCGATCCGCAGCCCAGGCCAGGGCGGAGGGTGCGATTCCCAAGGCCGGGCCAGTGCAAGCGCCGCCTGCAACGTCTGCGCCGGCTTCGGCTGCCGCACCCACTGCAACTGGCGCACCCGTTCCGGCCGCCAGGCCTGATCCGCAAGCTCTCCATGCGGGCCTTCCAGGAGGACCGTTGCGGGATTCCGCCAAAGTTCGCCTGCAGGAGTGGGGGGATGCAGCAAGCGACGCGACCAGACCGGGAGCAGCACGCCTGGTGGAAAACGAGATTCGATCGAGTCGCGAGCCAGGTGGCCAGACGCAGGCATCTCAACTCGGCAGCCTGCGTGATCGCTCGTTTGCAGAGGCTCTGAAGAACCTTCCCAGGCAGGCGCCTGAACCGGTGAAGCCGCCCACCATCGTCGATTTGCCGCAGTCGAATCTCGAAGTCGAGAGGACGCCGAGCGCGCCTGCGCGCTTTGAAGAGCCGCTCATAGCAGTCCAAAGGGCAGCAGCCAGCGCTCCCAGGACCGGCATTCCGCAGCCCGCCGTCGCGCGCAACGCGGCTTTTCCGACCGTGGTAACTGCCCAACCCGAGATTCTGCCTCCCAAGCCCGACGCCGGGCCGGAATCAAAAGGGGCGAAAAAGGGAAACAGTCCGATTCGCCGCGACCGCTACGACACGGCCGACGATATCGAGGTTCTTCCCTCCTGGCGCGGCCAGTACAAGAAGAAGTGAATGCGAAAAGCCCCCGCGGAACTCATTCGGTGAGAGTTCGGGAGGTATTCGAATCCTTTGTGTTTCCCTGGCGTCCAAGTCAAATCGGGAACCGATGTTCCGTGCCGTGATCTTTATGGTGCATATTTTGAATTTCGCCCTGCAGTAACATGCGATGATGCACAATCGTTGATAGGAGATTTCAGGCTTGCCGCGCATCCATTTTCATCAGCAACTCGCCGAACTCAAGGACAAGCTCCTGGCCATGGCGGCATTGTCGCAGCTGGCTGTGGAGTCTGCCGTGGACGCCTATCTGCAGCGCGACCTGGGTATATGCCAATACGTGAAGCAGAATGAAACGGCGATCAACACCGCACAGCGAGAGCTGGACGAAATGGCCTATGAGCTTCTTGCCAAAGAGCAGCCCATGGCCATCGATCTGCGCTTTATTCTGGCGGTGATCAAGATCAATGGGGATCTTGAGCGGATCGGCGATCAGTCGATGGGCATTGCGCGCCGCGCGAAAGCGATGCTGGCCATGGAGGCGGTGGAGCTTCCCGTGGACTTTGCCGCGATGGGCGAGTTTGCCGGGCGCATGATTCGTTCCGCCGTGCAGGCGCTTCTGGAAGGCGACGCGCGCCTTGCCGAAGCGGTGCGCGAGATGGACGATGAGATCGACCGCATGAATCATCGTGCCCACGATGATCTTCTCAAACTGATCGAGGTGCAGCCGCAGTTCACCTCGCAGGCGCTGAACGGAATCCTGGTGGCCAAGAATCTGGAGCGGATTGCGGATCACGCCTCGAATATCGCTACGGATGTGATCTTCTGGGTGCGCGGCGCCGATGTGCGCCACGAGCTCTCCATGTCCATGGACTGAGGTGCTAGCCGCACGAGCTTGCCTTCGCGGGCTTGAACGCTTCTCGCCAAGCGTCATGCCCGGAGCCGTCCGTTGCGCCGTTCATGCTTCCGTCCCCTGCGGGAGCAGACCTTGCGAGTAAGAGACATCTTCTTGGATTGACATGCTGTTGGTCCGCGCCCAGAATGAATGCATGAGCGTCGTCGAAGATCTCCGCCAAGTTCTGCAGGACTTTCTGGCGCCGGAGTTGCGGGCGGTTGCTGCCAAGTTCGACGCTGTGGACAGCAAATTCGCGCTCTTGAACAGCAGAATAGACTCACTGGAAAGCAAGATGAACACCAGGTTCGATGCAATGGACTCCAAGTTCAGCGCAATGGACTCCAAGTTTGGCGCACTTGAAGCTACGGTCAGTGCTCGTCTCAGTGCGGCGGAGGACAAGGCGTCGAGTCGTCAAGAAATCCTGCTGATTCAATTCGAGGCCGTGAAGGGCTTGATGGACATGGACAGAAGAGTACAACGACTGGAAAGCCAGCGGATTGATTCAGGCGTCAAGAGTGCATGATTAGCTGTGCATCACATGTCCTAGCGGCCCAGATGTTGTCTTGATTTCAAGGCGCCTCGGCCCATTTCTTGTGCAGCGCTCTGCCTCTCTGTGAAAGCGACACCAAAAGTCCTGATCGTCATGTCGCCGCCGAAGCTTAGTCAGGCTCAATAAGCGCATTCACGGGACAGCGGCCGCTTGCCCCCGGCCTATACGCAGCAATGGCGCGAATCCCAACCGGGATTCGCGCCATCGCTTTCTGAGGGCAGGAGCAGCCTATGCCTCGGGCTGCGGGTTGTTGGCGTAATGCAACAGCACGGCTACCGCGCAACTAGTAAGGCGGGTGGCGGCGGAGTCGGCGCGGCTGGTCAGAATGGTCGGCACCTTTGCACCGAGCACGATGCCGGCCAGTTGAGCGCCGCCGAGATACTCAAGCTGCTTGGCGAGCATGTTGCCGCTTTCCAGATCGGGAACCACCAGGATGTCGGCGAGGCCGGTAACCGGCGAGACCAGACCCTTGATCTTGGCAGCCTTAACGCTGACGGCGGTATCGAAGGCCAGAGGGCCGTCGAGCACGCCGCCGGTGATCTGACCGCGGTCGGCCATCTTGCACAGGGCGGCTGCATCCAGTGTGGACTTGATCTTGGGGTTCACGGTTTCCACCGCGGAAAGCAGTGCAACCTTGGGCTCGGGAATGCCAAGAGCGTGGGCCAGATCGATCGCATTCTGCACAATGTGGATCTTGTCCTCCAACTCCGGCTCAATGTTGATGGCGGCGTCGGTGATCAGCAGGGTCCGCGCATAGGCCGGCGTGTCCATCACGAAGACGTGGCTGATGCGGCGCGAGGTGCGCAACCCGGTATCGCGCTGCATGGCCACTTTCATCAGCTCATCGGTATGCAGGCTGCCCTTCATCATGGCCTGAGACTGGCCGGTGCGGCACATGGTGACGCCGATTTCCGCGGCCTTGCGCTCGGTGTCCGCTTGCGCAATCGTATATGGACTGATGTCGAGGCCGATTCGTGCGGCCAGCGCCTTCATATCCGATTCGTCGCCGATCAAGGTCGGCGTGATCAGGCCTTCCTGCGCGGCCTCGACGGTGCCGCGCATGGCCACGTCGGACAGCGGCCAGACCACCGCAACGGTGATCGCAGGCAGGGCTTTGCAGCGTTCGAGAAATTTGTGAAAAACATGAAAATCGGCCGGATGGTCAATCAATGGATCAACGGCAACTGCTTCGGCCAAAGGGGCAAGATCGCTCATTCAATTCTCTCCCGGCCGATACAGAAATTGGCTTACCGGCCTCACCACTCCATTTTCGCCCTCTGCGGAGGCCGTGGGTGTGTTGTGGATCACAACACGGTGTGGTGTCTCGCATTAAGGTATTCTCCGTCCCTATGGGTGCATCGGGAGAGCCCACGCGCCGCTGCCGACCCCGAAGAATGAAATCGTGCCCCGCGATGCCGCCGCCAACTTGCCAACTTGCGATCCCCGCGCCAGCGGGCGCCAACTCGCGAAATCGGAACAATAAACTATCTCTGCGCTGATTCCTTCACTTGCGGCACAAGCGAATTCTTGTTTCATTCCGCATCGGCGGACCCGGCCCGGCCCGAGTCCGGATAGCGAGTCCAGACAACGAGTCCGGACGAAATGTGAACCTCTGCTCCGGTCCTTCTCATCCTGTTTTCGCTGTACTCCCCGATGCCTGTGCTGCTATCCTTCCCTCGCGGGAAAAGCGATTTAGCAAGGGAGAATACGGATTATGTGGTTCCTGGGTATGGACGTGGGCACGGGCGGAACGCGGGCCGTGGTGGTGGATGCCGAGGGCAAGTTGATCTCGGGCGCTTCAAGTGAGCATGCGGCGTTTCGCACGCCCCATCCCGGTTGGGCCGAGCAGGATCCGGAAGACTGGTGGCGGGCCGCTCAGGAGGCCATCCGCGGAGCGCTCCAAGCCGCCCCCGAACCACGCCAGCCCATTGCGGCCATTGGTCTTACCGGCCAGATGCATGGCGCTGTGCTGCTCGACGAAAACGGCGCGGTGCTGCGCCCATCCCTGATCTGGTGCGACACCCGCACCCAGCCCGAATGCGACTGGCTGCACGAAAAGATCGGCTACGAAAAGCTCATCGAGCTCACCTGCAACCCGGCGCTGCCCAACTTCACCCTGACCAAGCTGCTATGGGTCAAAACGCACGAGCTGGAGATCTTCGCCAGGACCCGGCACATCATGTGTCCCAAGGACTACGTCCGTTACCGGCTCACCGGCGAGTTCGCCATCGACGTGCAGGAAGCCAGCGGCACGTTGCTTCTCGACGTCACCAACCGGCGCTGGTCGCGGGAAGTGGCGGAAGCTGCGGGCATTCCCGAGAGCTGGCTGCCCAAGGTCTACGAGAACACCGATGTCTGCGCGCGCATCAGCGAAAAGGCCTCCGGCCTCACCGGCCTCTCTGCCGGAACCCCGGTTGTGGCCGGTTCCGGCGATCAGGGCGCGGGCGCGGTGGGCATGGGCATTTTGCAGCCCGGATCGGTTTCCGCCACCATCGGCACCTCGGGCGTCGTCTTTGCCGCCACGGCCAAGCCGACCCGCGATCCGCAGGGCCGCATGCACACTTTCTGCCACACCCCCGGTGTCTGGCACGTGATGGGCGTGACCCAGTCTGCTGGATTGAGCTTCCGCTGGCTGAAGGAGACCTTCTTCGCCGGGCAGGATTACGACCAGCTCACCGCCGCCGCAGCCAAGGTTCCGGCCTGCAGCGAAGGCCTCGAATGGGCGCCCTACCTGCAGGGCGAACGCACCCCGCACCTCGACCCGCTGGTGCGCGCGGCCTTTGCCGGCATCAGCACAACCACCACTTCGGCCCATTTCGTCCGCGCCGTGCTGGAGGGCGTGGCTTATTCGCTGCAAGACACGTTCACTCTGTTTGCCGGTCTCGGCATTCCGGTCAACGCGATTCGCCTCGGCGGCGGCGGAGCCAAAGGGCCTCTATGGCGCAAGATCCAGGCGGGCGTCTACGGCCAGGCCGTGGAAATTCTCACTGCGGAAGAGGGCGGCGCATTCGGCTCGGCGCTGATGGCTGGAGTGGGCGCGGGACACTGGGCGAATCTCGACGAGGCTTGCGGCCAGGCGATTGAAGTGGCGCAGCGCATCGAACCCGATCCGGCGGAGAAGGCTGCCTACGCCGCGGGGTACGCGCAGTGGCGCAAGCTTTACCCGGCGCTGAAGAGTTTGCGTTAGGGATATCGCTCGTTGCTTCCTACCATCGAGTGAAATCGGAATCGGTGCGCCCCGGCAGGTTCATTGCTGGGGCGTCGTTCTCTCCACCCCTCGAAGGAAGATCTATCCGAGGTGACTCCGCGATCGGTTGCCGAAGCTTCGGGATACAGTTACTCTGGTTTCGTCATCGTCGAACTCTCGCGGCCTATTCGGATCTCAAAGCCTCCACAGGATCAATCGCGGCCGCTCGACGAGCCGGAAGATAACTCGCAAGTGCTGCGGACGCCGCCAGCACCAATGGCACCGTGCAATACGTGAAGGGGTCAAGCGGACTGATGCCAAACAGCAGAGACTTCATCAATTGCATCAGCGTGGCCGCCGTTCCCACGCCGATGACGGCGCCCACCGCCGTCAGCAACAATGCGGACCGCACGAACATCCACTTGAGCCCGCTCTTTTGCGCTCCGAGCGCCAGCCGGATCCCGATTTCGCGGGTGCGTTGTGAAACCGCATAAGAGATGACACCGTAGATGCCGATTAGCCCAAGCAATAGCGCCATCGACCCCGCAATCGCCAGCATGACGAGTGTAAACGACGTGCGCGCCAGTGAATGGCTGTACAAATCCTGCATGGTTTCGGCCGATATCAGCGGCAGATTTGCATTCACCGCCCAGACCGTTTGCTGAACATCCCTGAGAAAGCTTTCGTTCCCGGCGCGGTTGGTACGGATCGCGAAGGTCACCGAGCGTGGCCCGTCGATCGTGGGTTGCGCGGTGTAGGGATCGTTGAGCATTGCCGGCCAGTAAATGGTCGGGGGAGCAGCTTCGTCCACTCCGTGTTGGCGAACATCCTGGACAACGCCAATCACCTCCCGCCATGGCCCCTTGAACTGCCGTACCCGTTTACCGATCGCTGCGGAGGCCGAACCCCACGATTCGCGCGCGAAGTTCTCCGAGACCATCACCTTCATTCTCAGACCGTAAATGTCGTCCCATGTAAAATCGCTGCCCGCGACAATGCGTGTCCCCATCGTTTTGAAATATCCTGGCGAGACGTAATTGAAGAGCCGCAGCGGCGGTTCGCCTCCCACGTAACTCTTGCCTTCCACGTGCATCTCGTCCCAATTGGGATCGTTGTTATCCATCGGCACAGCGCCCGCGAACCCAACAGATGTGACGCCAGGAATCGACGCAATTTTGTCGGCGATATTGTTTTGGGTGTGCATGACCATCTGCGCATCGGGCTCCAGCAATTCCGGAATCGCGATGCCCATCGTCTGCACGTGCGCGGGATCGGTGAACCCAGGCTCGACGTTGCGCAGCGCTGCGAAGGTGCGGATCATCAGGACAGCGCTCACCAGCAGCACAAGCGCCATGGCCACTTGCGCAACCACCAGCACATTGCGCGACCGATGACGCGCCCGGCTCGTGCTTGCGGTGCGGTTGGTCCCCAGCAGCGTTGAAGAGGCGTCTCCCAGCGCGTATTTGAACACGGGAATGGAGCCGAAAAACAATCCTGAAACCACTGAAAGCAGCAGCGTAAAGCCAAGCGAGCGGCCGTCGAGCGAGACTTCGCTCAGGCGAGGCAGGTCGGCGGGGCCAATCGCGACGAGCAGCCTGAGGCCCGCGTACGCAACGCCCACAGCCAACAAGCCGCCCGTAAGCCCCAGCGACAAGCTTTCGACCAGCAACTCGCGCGCGATGCGACTGCGGCCTGCGCCTAACGCCGCCCGGATGGCAAGCTCCTGATGCCGCGCATCGGCGCGGACCAGCAGAAGATTTGCTACGTTTGTGCAGGCAATCAACATCACCAGCCCCACTGTTCCCATCACCACCCACAGCACGCCACTTACGTTGCCGATCACCTGTTGTTTGAGCAAGCGAAAGTTGGGTGTGATCCTCCAAGTCTCGTAGTAGTGCGGATTGGTCCCCGGTCCGTTCGTCCAGGAATCCATCCAAACCGGGATCAGCCGCGCCAAGTCGGCGTCGGCTTGCGCCAGAGAGATACCCGGCTTGAGCCGGCCCAGTCCGTCGTAACCAAATGGCGCCAACTTTTGATTGTTACGATCGAAGGCCAGAGGCGCGAGTAGGTCGAAGTCCTGATCGACCATCTTGAAATTGCGCGGCATGACGCCAACAATCTCGCACGTCTGCGCATCCACCTGGATGCTGCGTCCAATCACGGATAAGTCTCCGCCAAAGCGCCGCTGCCAGTAGCCGTAGCTCAGAATCACTGTCTTGGCGACATGCGGATCCTGATCGGCTTGCGTGAACCAGCGGCCGGCGGATGGAGGAACCGCGAGCGTCTGCAGCACACCGTCGCTGATCAGCTTTGTGCGAACCTGTTCGGGCTGGGCAACTCCTGTCACGTTGGCTGTGCCCGATGTCCAAACGCCCAATGACTGGAACGTTTGATTCCGCTCGGTGAAGGTGAAATACATCGACGGCGAAAGCTGCAGGCCATTGGAAAAGTCGGCCATCCCGTTGGCGCCGGGAGCGTTAAGCCACAGTGCAACCAGTCGGCCGGAATCCGGATACCGCAGCGGCTTCAACAGCACACTGTTAATCACGCTGAACACCGCCGTATTCGCGCCGATGCCGATGGCGAGCGTCAGAAGCACGGTAACCGCAAAGCCCGGCGATTTGCGCAGGCGGCGAAAAGTGAGTTTCAGGTCGGCAAGAATGGATTCGAGCACACGCCATTGCCACACTTCGCGGCTGCGCTCCCGCAGCAGCGCCACGTTGCCGAATTCACGCCGCGCCTGTTGCTCGGCATCGCGACGCGACACTCCGCCTTCCATCAACTCTTCGATCTTCTCTTCGAGGTGCTCTTCGATGGAGACGGAGAGATCGTCATAACGGCGGCGGCGGTTGAAAAGCTGCTTGATCCATTGCATCGCGGTCTCCTAAGCTCGAGCTATTGCAAGTACGCGGGTGATGCCGTCGAACATCTTCTCGAAGCTGACGACTTCCTCATCCAGGTGGCGAAGGCCCGCATCGGTGAGGCGATAGATGCGAGTCGGGCGTCCCTTGGCGGACACACCGATCTCCGATTCGAGCCAACCCTCTTTCAGCATCCGCTGCAATGCGGGGTAGAGCGAACCCTCTTCCACCTGCAGCAGATTGTCCGAAACTTGTTTGATGTGCTTCACCAGAGCGTAACCATGCATCGGCTTGATCCGCAGCGACTGCAGGATCATGACTTCCAGCGCGCCCGGGAAGAGATCGCGGTGTTCGGGATTCTTTGCCATGAAAGTGAATATACATCTAAATACCTATTCTTAAAATAGGTATTTCCTGAAAAACCTTAAAATCTTGAGATCGGACAGCGAAAGCGCCCTCTGCGCCGCGAGTCTGCAATCGCGAGGAAGCCCCGAAATCCCAGTCGCAATCGCGGCCGGCGAGGATCGAACCAGAAAAAGCGTCCGTCTTGCCGGGTACTCTCGTGCCGCAATGCCTCCCCGCAGGAGCGTGATGCGAGTCACCGCCGCGATTCGCGATACGGCGCATTCTCTTGGCGGCCGTTCTTCGGTTTATCGAGTGAACTCTGGCCCTCCTCCATTTGGGAGTGCGGCTCCTTATAAAGCAGGTCCGGCATGCGGATTTTGCATGCGGATCTGCCATGCAGATTCGGATTTACCGTTTCTGCCTCCGCGCGAAGCCTCGGCAACGGGTTTCCGCTGGAATGAGCCGCCATGTCCTACGTAGGCATCAACATCGGCGCGTTGACGGTCAAGGTGGTCGCGGTCCAGGCTGGCGTTCATAATGCAGCCTTGAGCGTTCAAGATTCCGCAGTCGTGGCCCACCAGGGACGCCCCATGGAAGTTCTGCAGCGGCTGCTGGCCGGCCCGGAGTTCGCCGCTGCCGAGTACTTTGGCGTTTCCGGCCACCTGGGACACATCACCGAGTTTGCCGCCATCCAGAGGGCTCTGCGCGAAGTGCGCAAACGGGCTTTGCGCGAGGCGGGCGAAAGCGCCCCCGAACGCGCGCGCGAAAACACGCCCGGCGACTTCGATGCCGTGGTTTCCTTGGGCGGCGAGTCTTTTCTGGTTTACACCCTCGCAGCGGGAAAGGTCACCAACGTCTTGTCGCACAACAAGTGCGCGGCGGGCAGCGGCGAGTTTTTCATGCAACTGATCGGCCGCATGGGGCTCGACATTGACGCGGCCATCGAGCTTTCGTCTTCGGGAACGGTGGTGCCGCTGGCCTCGCGCTGCACGGTGCATTGCAAATCCGACGTGACCCACAAGCTCAATCGCCACGAGGCCACGCCCGCGGACATATTGAAGACACTGCACGACAGCATGGCCGGCAAAGTGGTGGCTCTTCTGGAGAAGGGGCAGAACCGGCTGCGCCGCGTCTTGCTAATTGGCGGCGTAACCCGCAACGCGGCTCTGCTCGATGCCCTGCGGGCGAAGCTGCCCGAGACTGATCTGATCGCCCTGCCGGAGAGTCCGTGGTTCGAAGCGTGGGGAACGGCGCTGCTGACCGGCGACAATCCGCTTTACAAAACTCCGCGCATTGCGCATCCGCCAGTCTTCGAGACGCTGCCGTCGCTTGATCGATTTCCGGCCCTTGTGATGGAAGCCTCTCCCCTGCAACCGCCGCCTGAGGGCGCGATGGTTCTTGGTGTGGATGCTGGCTCGACGACCACCAAGGCTGTATTGCTCGATCCGGCGACGCGCGCGATTGTGGCCTCGCATTATGCGCGCACCCATGACGATCCGGTGGCCGCGGTGCGCGAGTGCCTTAAGGAACTCATCGGTCACGTCGGCAATCGCCCGGTGAGCCTGGTGAGCACCACCGGGTCGGCCCGCGAACTCATCGGAGCGTGGCTGGGCACGGAGCAGGTGTTCAACGAGATCTCCGCCCATGCCGCCGGAGCAACTCATTTTGCGGCGGACGTGGACACCATCTTCGAAATCGGCGGACAGGACGCCAAGTATATCTACCTGCGCAATGGCGTACCCATTGGATATGCCATGAACAATGCCTGCTCGGCGGGCACGGGATCGTTCCTTGAAGAAAGCGCCCAGAGCGATCTTGGCGTGCGCGTATCGGAGATAGCCGAAATCGCGCTGACCGCGCCCGCGCCGGTGAAATTCAAGACCACCTGCGCGGCCTTCATCAACTCCGACATTCGCATCGCGCAGCAGCAGGGGCAAAGCCGCGACAACATTCTGGCCGGGCTGGTGTATGCCATCGTGGAGAACTATCTCACCAAGGTGAAAGGGCAGCGGCCGGTGGGCAAGAAGGTGCTGCTGCAAGGTGGAGTGGCGCTGAACCGCGCAGTCGGGCATGCGTTTGCGCAGCGCGTTGGACGCCCGGTCCTGATCCCATCCAACCCAGAGTTGCTGGGCGCGCTGGGCGTGGGACTGCTGGCGCTGGACCGCTGCGGCGAAGCCATGGGCGCGGTCACCGATCTGGAAACGCTGGCGGCGGCGAAGATGAGCCTCGTGGGCCGTTTCACCTGCCGGGCGTGCAAGATGAATTGCAGTATCGAGCGCTTCGAAGTGGACGGCCGGAAGTTTCCGTTCGGAGGCCGGTGCAGCCTCTACGAAAACGTCTGGAAGAGAAAGACGCGCACTGCGCCCGCGCCCGACCTGGTGGAGCAAAGATCCGCAATCGTATATAACTCTCCCCGGCATTTCGAGATCCCGCCGACTGCGGCGTCGAAGCCGCGTCCGTATTGGGATGTCGGTCCGGCGATTGAAGCTGCCAGATCGTTTCTTGAAGAATCCTTCGGGCATTCCAATGGAAATGGCAAGCCTGTCGCCAGTGAGACGCGCATCGGCATTCCCCGCGCGCTGACAACGCATTCGCTGTTCCCTCTCTACTCGACTTTCTTTTCGGCCTTGGGGATGGAGGTCGTGTTGAGTGCCGTCGATCCGCGCGGCGATCTGCGCTCGCACTCCGGTTTCTGTTTGCCTGCGCAAATCGCCCACGGAGCGGTGTTGGACCTGGCGCAAAAGCAGGTGAAGCTGGTCTTTCTTCCCCAGGTGGCGCGCATGGCGCAGCAGGACACGGGCAAGGATTCCTATCTCTGTCCCATCACCCAGGCCGGCCCCTATTTCCTGGCCAAGGCTTTTCCCGATACGCGATTCCTATCTCCGGTTCTGGATTTCACCAACCCGCTCGCAGCCAGTGCGGCCATGACCGAGATGGCCACGCGCGAGTTGGGCGTAAGCCGCGAGTTGGCCAACGAGGCCTGGGCTGCGGCCGTCAGCGAGCAAACACGAGCCGAATGCGCTCTCATCGAGATGGGCAAGCAGGTTCTCGCGCAAGCCTTGGCGGCGGACAAGCCGGCCGTCCTGCTCGCCGGCCACAGTTATAACGCGTACACCCCCGAGGCTTCGCAATCGGTGAGCAAGAAGCTTTCCAGCATGGGAGTGTTGGTGATCCCCGCCGATTGCCTGATGCCCGTCGGGACGGGCGCGACGGTATGGTATTTCGCCAACCAGATTCTGAACGCGGCTGCGCTCAGCAAACGCCACCCCAACCTCTTTCTGCTGTGTATCAGTAACTTCAGTTGCACCATCGATGCATTTACGCACTCGCTGCTCGCCTCCGAGCTGGAGGCCAAACCATATTTGATCCTGGAGATCGACGCGCACACCGCCGACGCCGGCGTGCAAACGCGGCTGGAGGCTTTTCTCGATATCGTGCAAAACTATCGCGCGGCCCTGCCCAGTCAGGCCAGGCCGTTCACGTCCTGCAAACTGATCAAGGGCGGGCAAGTTATCACCTCGACCAGCGAGGCCATCCCGCTCACCGACCCGCGGGTCAAACTGCACATGCTCAACTTCTCGGAGTTCCATGCGCAGTCCACCGCCATGGCGCTCAACTGGCTTGGCCTGCATTCAGGCCCGCTTGTTTCCATCGGCCGCAGCCAACTCGATCTGGGTTTGCAGTTCACTTCCGGGCGCGAGTGCCTGCCGCTGCCGCTCTCCATCGGACAGCTCTTGCAAATCAATCGCGATCGCCAGCCCGGCGAAATCGCCGGCTTCATCATGATGCAAGGCGGCGCGCCCTGCGTGAGCGAAGCCTACATGGATTACTTCGAGCGGTTCATCGTCGAGCACCGGCTCGCCGACACGTTCATGGTCCATCCCGGGCCGGAAAACGACTATCTCGGATTCGACCCCTTCACGCTGCTGAAGTACTTTTCGCCCGCGGTTCTGCTGGCCGACATCCTGGTCGAGATTGATCATGTTCTGCGCGTAGTGGGAGCCGCGGGCAGCCTCGAACAATTCCATCGCGCATGGCGGCGATTCGCAAGCAGCGCCAAGACACTCGACGATTTCACTGAGCAGCTGCCCGCATTCGTCGAGTGCCTGGCTGCCCTGCCGCGAACGCGCGACCCCATCGAATGCCCCAAGGTTGTGGTCACCGGCGACTTCTACGCCCGCTTCAGTCCCTTCTTCATGGATGGCGTGCGCGACCTCTACGCGGCGCGGGGCGTCATTCTGAAGCCCGTCGATCTAACCGACCTGTTCCTCTATGTCACCTATGACGGAATGAGAGGGACGGCAAATAACTGGGGCCTGAAGCCGGGAGGATTCGCGCTGGCCAAGGCTTGCACCAGGGTGCTCGAATCTGACGGCCAGCAGTACCTGCAGCAATGGTGGGGATATCAGTCGGGGCGCAGAACCGAGCAGCGCTATCGCGAGATCTTCCTGGAGACCGGCCTTCTGATCTCCCGGCCCAACGACACCGTTGCGCTGTTTGAGAAAAGCTCGGAGCACGTCTCGCCGCAAATCTTCGGCGAGATCACGCCCACGGTAGGCAAGAGCCTGAATGCGGAATTCGAGGGCTACGATGGCATCATCCTGATCGGGCCATTCAACTGTCTTCCGTTCAGGATCTCGGAAGCCATCCTGAAGCCGCTCAGCATTCAACAGGGAATGCCGCTGCTCACCTACGAGACGGACGGCTGCGCCGTAACTCCAGCCGTGCTGAGGCAGGTGGACGTGCACATTCAGCAGGTTCTGGAGCACGCGACGAGAATTTGTTGAGGGCGAGAAGTTGTCGAGAATGAAATGGTCGCCGATCTCGGAAATGCATCGCCACATGGCGATTGCAGAGGCCGATCATCCCAAGGCGGACCGCATGAACCATCTTCTGAGTGCACATTTTCTGTCAAAAATGGGTCCATGGCAGCCTAACGAGCGCCTTCTCCTTTTTATTTTTCCTTCGAATGGCGAGGAGCAAATCTCCCGGCATCTGGCACAACTGAACAAAGGCCTGCGACCCAGAGGCGGGCCCTTATCGTAGAATGACCCGTTAAGATCGAATCGAAAGCAGGGTGTCATGAACCAAGGATCTTCGTGGCGAAAGTGGGACTTACATGTTCATACCCCGTCGACGGCGTTGGCGAATGAGTATGGTGGCTGGGATGAATTCTTGAATGCACTTGCAAACGAGACTGAGGTATGTGTTCTCGGAGTGACAGATTACCTTTCCATCGAGGGCTACAAGAAGCTTCTGGACGAATCGCGCTTACGTTCCTTCGGCAGCATAAGCCTCCTAATTCCGAATATTGAGTTTCGCCTTACGCCCCAAACAGACAAGGGAAATGCGATCAACCTCCATCTCCTTGTGGATCCAACCGCAGGCAATCATGTCCAGCGGATTGAGTCCGCTCTGAGCCGATTGTCCATTAAGTACATCGACGTCAACTACTCCTGCACTCCTTCCGAGATTATCCGCCTAGGCGCCGCATTTGACCCCCAGGCCGCAACTGATCGGAAAAAACTAGAGATCGGCACAAACCAATACAAGATCGACTTCAGAGTCTTCATGGATTGGTTGGACTCCGAGGTATGGCTCGCCCAGAATTCCCTAGTAGCAATATCGGGCGGAAACGACGGCCCATCAGGGCTTAGGGATGGCGGATGGGAAGTCTCACAGGAGGAAATCTGGCGGGCATCACACATCGTCCTAACAGCAAATGAGAACAATAGGAACTTCTGGCTTTGCAAAGATGCGTCTAAAAAAGAGGGTGCTGTCAAGCTCGGTGCGCCCAAGCCTTGCATAAGCGGCTCAGATGCTCATAAGATGAGCGCCTTATTCCGCACGCCTGGGGATCGATTCTGCTGGATCAAAGCAGACCCGACCTTCGAAGGATTGAAGTCAATCCTTTACGAGCCCGAGGAGCGGGTCTATCTCGGGAGATTCTCTCCGATCCAGCATGACATGTCGCGGGTGATTGTGCGTGTAAACATCGTCGGGGCACCGACCAGCGGTATCGGTACGCTCTCGATCCCACTCAACAGCGGCCTGGTGAGCATCATCGGAGCTAAGGGCTCAGGCAAATCAGCTTTGGCGGACTATGTCGCATACGTGGGGGGCGCAACTGTACTGCAAGATAAGCGCAGTTTTTTGAGCCGGGCAAAGCAGTTTGTGAAAGGAACGTCGGTCGAAATAGTTTGGGGGGACGGTGCCAGAGTTTCATCAGTCGTGGGCAACCTCCCTCCAACCCGAGAGACAGTGCGTTACCTCTCACAGAGCTTCGTTGAGCAGCTCTGCTCCGACGACTACGCGGGTACGTCACTCGCCGAGGAGATCGAGAAGGTAATCTTTGGAAACCTTGATCCAACCGACACCCTGAACGCGTCCAGCTTCTCTTCTCTCCGCACCCTACGGACGAGCGAACTGATCAAGGAGCGCATTGACGTTGGATCTCGAATAAGATCCATGATCGCTGAAGATGAGGCTCTCCGAGGTAGTCTACGGGAAATTCCAGCAAAGAAGCTGCGCATCGACGAGCTCGCGCAAGAGGCGATCTCATTGCAAAAACAGATGCCAAAGGCCGAGAGCGAAAAAGAAGAGAGTGCCCAAAAGGAGTTGACCGCCCTGCGTGAGCAGTTGCTAGTTCAACAGAGCAACGTGGGAACGCAGAAACAGATTCTACTCGGCCTTGACGACCTTCATGGGAGCATCACAAAGTTCTCCTCAAATGTTGAGGCGTTCGCCAGGGATCTTTCGGAACGAGCCACCTCGCTCGGGATCGATCCGAATAAGCTGGCCGTCAGGTTCGAGGTGATCGGACAGGAAGTCTTAGTGGAACGCCGGCGTGAGGTCGACGGCCTGATTGCCCAACTAGAAAGTGGAAAGGGGCTCACAGCCAAATCCATCGCCGAATTGATCGCAGAGATCGGATTCCTTGAAAAGCTAGCTGCCAATGACAGGATTCAAAGGGGATTGATCCAACAACTGCAAAAGCGCATTTCTGCCAATTCGCAAGAGACGCAGAGATTGCAAAAGGAGATTCTAACCGCCGAGCTCGAAACCCTGAAACGGCAGGAGAAGCTGCGGGCAGACCGGCTTGACGCATACAGAAGAATGTTCTCACTCTGGAAAGATGAGCAGAAAACGCTCGAACTCCTGTACAGGCCTGTTCAAAAGAAACTTCACGCCGGAGACGATGAAGAGAGGCAGCTGGATTTTTACATCCGATGGGATGTAGATATCGATTCTTGGATTGATCGTGGGAACGCCCTCTTCGACCAGCGCCGGGGGCACCCATTTGAGTCCGCCTCCAAATTCAAGGAGGCGGTCGAGGCTACCCTGCTCCCGGCTTGGACGAGTGGCGATCCCGACCAAGTGAAGGCCGCAATGGAGGAATTCCTCGCCAAACTAAGACAAGTCAATGCGGAGTCGTTCCTGAGACAAAGTACCTCACATGCGATGATGCTTGATTGGGTTTTCGGATGCGACCACGTCTCGCTAGCGTATGGCCTGCGGTATTACGGAACGGAAATCGAGAAGCTTTCTCCGGGGACCAAGGGTATTGTCCTGCTGATCCTCTACCTAGCAATGGATATGGAAGACTCCCGCCCGTTAATTGTGGATCAGCCCGAAGAGAACCTCGACAACGAATCGATCTACAGCCTTCTTTCCGTTTACTTCCGAAAAGCTAAACAGCGAAGACAGGTCATCATCATTACGCACAACCCAAATCTCGTCGTGAACACCGACGCAGAACAGGTGATCATAGCGTCAGCCTCTAGAACAACAGGCGTTTTTCCAGATTTCACTTACGAGGGAGGAGCGCTGGAAGACGTCTTGGGGGTGAGGAAGCGAGTCTGCAGCATATTGGAAGGGGGCGAGAGGGCTTTCCTTGAGCGCGAGAAAAGATACGCCCTCTCTGCCAGAACTGCTCTTTGACTACCGGAGGCTAAAACCGATTGGTGATGAAAAGCGCCCATGTCACCTGGAGGAATCCCAGGCTTCTCCAAGCCCGAAACCGCTGTTTTTCAGTGCCCACCCCTCCTTTCTACCGCCGTTGCGTACCATTCGCTCCGATGGGCGTAGGATGGGGAAATCAAAGACCTCTTTCGAGAGCGATAAGCGGCCGAAAATGAGTCGGAGAAGGATGCACCCCCTCCCCTACCCCCTGTTTCCACCATAGGACGCAGAAAACAAACAAGTTATGAAAATAACAGGCCTTTGTGTGTGCTGAAAACAAAGGACTTATCTCGCGCGGAGTCCTCCCGCTTCGCAACCCGCCCTGAAAGACTCCGTCTGCGACGGGCCTATTCAGCCGGAACCCGCTGCGAGGATCTTGCCCCAACGAGCACTCGGAAGCCCCTCAGCCTTCTACATCCAATCGATAACTTGCGGGAGTCTTTCGAGCATTTGATCCATGCGCGAATCGTTTGCCGGCGTTGAGTAAATGTTGACGTAGATAGCCTGCAACCACTCTCGAAGTTGAGCCTTCGCAATGTGATCCGGAAGCGATTTCTTGAATGCCATGATATCCATCGGGGGCGGCGTTTCCTCGGTGACAGGAGGCATCAGGTAGTCGAGACCCGCGACCTCCCGGCAGCCGAGGTTGCGGTAAAAGAGCTTTCTTCGGGTGTTGTAAGCCTGCAAGGGCGATGGGCGCTTGTCGGAATCGACCTCCACGAGCAAAGATCGGCCGGAAACTTCGCGGCATTCGGTGATCTGCTGAAAGAGAAAGCTGCCGATCTTCTGCCCACGAAGTTGCTCGGCGACAGCCATGTATTCGAGATAAGAAACATCCGATTCGGGAAAGCTGCAGACAACCGAAAACCCGGCAACAGATTGACCGAGATTCGCCGTCAGGAAGAGGTAACTGGGTCTGAGGACCATTGCAGCGAGCAGTTCTACCGGTTTTCGCTCGCTGGCGGGATGCGCGGCGAGGTAGAGGTCAATCAGCGCATCGAATTCCGGGCTTTGCGGGTCCGTCACACGGTGAAGAGTAAGGTTCATGATGTATACAGTTTCACAGGTTGTATTGGGAAACCTGAATGAATCGCAGCTGCTGCCCCATGGCACGGGTTGAAGCCGAAACATCCACGGGCTGCCGCGTGGATCTGCAACCTGCTGGATTCACTGGGCTTCCGGTGTCGAATGCCTCTCCCGGCTAGGCGACTTTGCGCAGTTCTCTTCCATTCTCCGCAGCGCCGGTCTTGAATTCAAAGGATCTGCCGGAAGCTTGATCTTCCTGTAGCCCGCTTGCGATATCATTAAGCGTTTTGCGGGTATTTCCCCGAATCGGGGGCCATTTGAGAAGAGCGAAGGGTGTTGGACACGGATGAGCGAAAAGCGCTGGGTGTTGTTGATTGCAAGCGAGGTTGGGCGCACGGATTCGGTCTCTGACCGGGCCATGGAACGTCTGGTGGATGCCATCAGCGAAGAGGGATACGAGGTTGTTCGCACCACTTCGCCGGAAGACGGACTCTCGCTGGTCACCTCGGACCCCAGTTATTCGGCCATCCTGCTGGACTGGGACCTGGAAGGCGACTCGCAATTCGAAGAACGCGCCGCGCTGGACATCATTCGCGGCGTTCGCCACCGCAACAAGAAGGTCCCCATCTTCCTGATCGCCGACCGCACCCTGGTCTCCGAACTGCCGCTCGAAGTGATCAAGCAGGTGTATGAGTACATTCACCTCTTTGGAGACACGCCCGCTTTCATCGCCTCGCGGCTGGACACCGCGATCGAGCGCTATCACGAGCAGTTGCTGCCCCCTTATTTCCGCGAACTGCTCAAATACAACGACCAATCCGCGTACAGCTGGGACGCGCCCGGCCACATGGGCGGAGTGGCGTTTCTGAAGCACCCGGTGGGTCAGGAGTTCCACCGCTTTTTCGGAGAAAACCTGCTGCGCTCGGATCTGGGCATTTCCTCTGCGCCGCTGGGATCGTGGCTCGATCACATAGGCCCTCCGGGCGACTCCGAGCGCAACGCTGCCCGCATCTTCGGCGCGGATTGGACCTTCTATGTGCTGGGCGGCTCCAGCACCTCCAACCAGATCGTCGGCCACGGGCTCATCGCCCAGGACGATATCGTGCTGGCCGACGCCAACTGCCACAAGTCGATTTGTCACGCTCTGACCGTCACCGGCGCGCGTCCCGTTTACTTCAAGCCGACGCGCAATGGATACGGCATGATCGGTCTGGTGCCGCTGACGCGCTTTTCTCCCGCATCGGTGAAAGAGATCATTGCGCGCAGTCCTTTTGCTCCCGGCGCGCGCTCGCAGGTGCCCACCTATGCCGTGGTCACCAACTCCACCTACGACGGTCTCTGTTATAACGTCGATCATGTGGTCGAGGAGCTTGGGAAATCTGCTGCCCGCCTGCATTTTGACGAGGCCTGGTACGCCTATGCGAAGTTCCATCCCATCTACCGCGGGCGCTACGCCATGGGTGTGCCAGACGATATGCCTGACCGCCCCACCATCTTCAGCGTGCAATCGACGCACAAGATGCTGGCCGCCTTCTCCATGGGCTCGATGATCCACGTCAAGCTCAGTGAGCGTGGCTCTTTGGATTTTGACCAGTTCAACGAATCGTTCATGATGCATGGCACCACTTCGCCTTTCTATCCGCTGATTGCCTCGCTCGATGTGGCAGCGGCCATGATGGACGAGCCGGCCGGCCCCACTCTGATGGACGAGACGCTGGCCGACGCCATCAGTTTTCGCCAGGCCATGAGTTCTGTCGCGCACCGCCTGCTTCACGAATCGGACCCTCAAGCGCCCTCGCACTGCGCGGAGCTACATCATCCGACTGCGGAACCCGGGGAAGGCTGGTTTTTCGGCATCTACCAGCCGGATTACGTCCGCGATCCGGCGACCGGCGAGAAGATCCTCTTTGAGGATGCGGAAGACGAACTGCTCGCCTCCGAACCCAGTTGCTGGACACTCAAGCGGGGCGACGAGTGGCACGGGTATCAGGACCAGGACTCGCCCGACGACTACTGCATGCTGGACCCCACCAAGGTCACGATTCTGACGCCGGGCGTAAATGCGCAAGGGGTAATGGGCAGTTGGGGCATTCCCGCCGCCATCCTCACCGAATTCCTGGACTCGCGCCGCGTCGAGATTGCCCGCACCGGCGACTACACCGTTCTGGTGCTCTTTTCCGTCGGCACTTCCAAAGGCAAGTGGGGCAGCCTGCTGGAGAATCTTTTTGAGTTCAAGCGTCTCTACGACACGGAAGCGCCGCTGATTGAAGCGCTCCCTGAGTTGGTGCAGAAATACCCGGCCCGGTATCGCGATCTCTCGCTGAAGGAACTCTCCGACGAGATGCATAAGGCGATGGTCGATCTGCAACTGGCCGATCTGGTGAACGCCGCCTGCGACGAGGATTTCGATCCGGTCCTGACTCCTGCTCAGACCTACCAGAAGCTTGTCCGACAGGAGACGGAGTCGATTCCCTTTGAGGACATGGCTGGGCGTATCGCCGGGGTGATGCTGGTTCCCTATCCGCCAGGCATCCCCATGTCCATGCCCGGAGAGCGCCTGGGAAGCTTTGAATCCCCGGTGATCAAGCTCCTGCTCGCCATGGAGGAGTTTGGCCATCGCTTCCCTGGCTTTGAACGCGAAGTGCACGGCATCGAGGTAGACAGCGAGGGCAAGTACTGGATGCGCGCGGTCAAGGAAGAACGGCCGCAGGATGCGAAATAAGCTTGTGCGCTTTACATGTTGCGGAACGACTCAACTTCGTCTGGCCTTGTAACAGGGCACGACTTTAGTCGTGCCGCTGGAGTTTCTACATTTTTTAGGCTGCAGCTGCGGCAACGAGACTGTGGGACGAG
>CAZQPY010000001.1:317773-343114 GCA_964595345.1 uncultured Occallatibacter sp. | reverse complement strand
GACTAATACTGGGCCGTAATCTAGTCAATCTTTATCTTAGCGCTTATGGGGGGGGTTAACCCCCCGAATGCAGGTCCCAAACGCATGGCCTTCAGGCCCGGATGAAGACCTGCCGTGGCAAGTACGACTGCGGAATTGGAACGGAACCGGAGGATTTGCGCAGGGAGCCCGGGCCGGGTGCCCCATCCTTGAATCGTTCTTGGATTCAAGGGTGGGAAAGCACGATCCTCAACCCAGGCCTTCCGTTTTGAAAGGGCACGGTTTTAGCCGTGCCGAGGCATGTCTTGAAGGGGCACGCTTTACAGGTTGCGGAAAAGCTCCATCGGGAAGGCAAGAAGCGTCAGGGCACGCCTTCAGCCGTGCCGGGTGCCCAATCCTTGAATCGTTCTTGGATTCAAGGGTGGGAAAGCACGATCCTCAACCCAGGCCTTCCGTTTTGAAAGGGCACGGTTTTAGCCGTGCCGAGGCATGTCTTGAAGGGGCACGCTTTACAGGTTGCGGAAAAGCTCCATCGGGAAGGCAAGAAGCGTCAGGGCACGCCTTCAGCCGTGCCGGGTGCCCAATCCTTGAATCGTTCTTGGATTCAAGGGTGGGAAAGCACGATCCTCAACCCAGGCCTTCCGTTTTGAAAGGGCACGGTTTTAGCAGTGCCGAGGCATGTCTTGAAGGGGCACGCTTTACAGGCTGCGGAAAAGCTCCATCGGGAAGGCAAGAAGCGTCAGGGCACGACTTCAGTCGTGCCGATAAGGCCAATAGAATGAGCCGGGGGCTTTAGCCCCTGACGTATGATTTTCGGACATTTCACCCAAAATCATGCCTTTTCCCGCAGCCTGTTGAGCCGTGCCGAGGCAGGCGAAGGAGAAGGGTTAGGGCTTCAGCCCCCGAGGGATGGTTTTAGAGCGGTTCCACAATTCACGTGCCCTTTGTAGTCCTTCGAAAGGTGGCCTTCTCTTAAGGAAAAAGCCACTTGAGATCAGTGGTTCCTGGGTACAGCCATTGTGGAACCGCTGTAGAACGCAGTCCTGGCCTTTGATTGAATTCGCATCGTGGCTTCTTGTAGGGTGTCGGCAGTGGTCCCCAGCGCGCGGCGGCCTTGCACGAAAATTACCGGGCCGCAGGGACTTCGGTTTCGCTCCTGAATGAAGTCAAATTGGGTATGGCTGTGCCGGAACCGCTTGAAAGGCCGGTTTGGGACCCTTTTCCTTCTCGAAACCAGTTGAAAAGAAAGGAGATACGCAAAAAATGCATACCCTCCCCCCTCCTGGCTGCATGCACTGTTTTTGGTGCATTATTTTCAAGTAAATGTAATGGAATAAGCGAGATATAGATTATAAAGGGTTACTTTAAAATCAACAAAATACCGGTTTTCTGCACCATTTGTTGTGCAAAAATGGGAAAGCCCGGAGCTTTTCCTGTCCGCTCGGTGCGGCCTTCAAGAGCTTGGATTCTCACAGAAGGGAAGCTTCAGGCATCGCGGCGGCGGCGTTGATGCGTCGAGGGAATTCCCATGTCCTCTCGGTATTTCGCAACAGTTCGCCGCGTCAGCTGGATTCCCTGGGCCTGCAGCATGGCCGCCAGCTGGTCGTCTGTCAGCGGGTGCCGCGCGTTTTCTTCCTCAATCAGCTTGCGCACCTTGCGCTTCAGAACCAGCAGCGTGGTGTCGGCGCCTTCCGGCCCGTTCGAGCCTTCCGAGAAGAAGAAGCGTAGCTCGATCACGCCCTGCGGAGTGTGCGCATACTTGTTGGCGACCGCCCGGCTGACCGTCGAGGGATGGACGCCAATCTCCTCGGCCACTTCCTTGATCATCATCGGCCGCAATCCGTCGACGCCCACTTCCAGAAAGTCCTGCTGGCGGCGGACAATTACTTCGCAGGTGCGCAGGATGGTGCTCTTGCGCTGGGCAATGTTGCGCATCAGCTGCATCGCCGAGCGGAAGCGCTCCTTGACGTAATCCTTGACTTCTTTGTCGGTGTTTTCCGCCGCCAGCATCCGCCGATAGCGCTGGCTCAGGCGCAGGCTGGGCATGTCCTCTTCGTTCATGGACACCACCCACTCGCCGCCCCGCTTGATGAACACCACATCCGGCTCGATCAGCCGCGTCGTTTCGCGGTTGTACTGCCGTCCGGGGCGCGGATCGAGCGTGCGGATGAATTCCACGCCCGCGTGTGCCTCTTCCAGCGTGATCTGCACGGCCTTGGCCAGATCCTTGACATCCCGTTTCTGCAGCAAGGGCAGGTACTGGTCCGCAATCAGCGCGGCGGTTTCCATGGCCCGCCGGCGCTCTTCCAGACGCGCTTCCGCTTCCGCGCGGAAACTCCCATGCGGGTCTTCCTCGGGAGCCGCGCTTGCCTGCCGGGCAAACAGCTGCTTGAACTCGTGCTGCTGCGCCGCTATCTGAATCAGCAGGCATTCGCGCAGATCCCGCGCCCCCACGCCAGCCGGATCCAGATGTTGCACCAGGTCGATCGCCCGGTGAATCAGGGCCAGGTCCGACGCTGCGCTCCCATTCTTCTCTTCGCTGGCTGCATCTTCCCGGAAATGGCTGAGCGCCTCCACCAGCTCTTCCTCGCTCGACGCAAGGTACCCATCCTCATCCAGGTTGCCGATGATATATTCGGCCGCGTCCTGCAGGTCGTGGTCCAGCGTCAGAGCGCCCAGCTGCCACGCCAGATGATCGGACAGAGTCGTAGGTTGGGAGAGAAAGTTTTCAAACGAGGGCTTTTCGCTCTCTTCGTACTCCGGCTGGGTGCGATAGCCGGGATCGAGGTAGTCCTGGAAATACGATCCGAAATCGACCTCTTCAAATGAATCCTTGGGTGGGGCCGGTTGCTCCTCCGCGCGGGAATCCACGGTGTCCGGTTTCTCGAGCCGGTTGAGCCGGTCGTCGCGTTCCGCTCGCTCCTGGCGGCCTGCAACCTCATCCAGCATCGGAACCGTCTCGTCAATCTCCTCCAGGACGGGATTCTCCACCATCTCGGCATCGATCATCTCCTTCAGCTCAAGCTTGTTGAGCGCAAGAACGCTCACCATCTGCATCAGGCCGGGTGTCAGAACCTGGCGCTGCGAGACTTTCAGGCTCAATCTGGGTTGCAATAGCGCCATAGAATTACCGTTTCCCGTTCGGATTCAATGCAAGTGTAATTGGAAGAAAACAATGTAAACGCGGAAAGTGTCGCGCTTCAAGACACCCTTCCCGCTTTGGGCTGCGCCCATTCCCGGAACCTCTGCCCGGTATTATGATGCCATCTGTGAACTTTTGGCACCTGGACAAAAGTTGACCGCTCTATCCGAGTGAGAACCCCTCTCCAAGATAAATGCGCCGAACATCCAAATTGTTGCCCAGCTCATGCGGCGTTCCGGCGGCGAAGATCTTTCCTTCCGCGATGATATAGGCCCGGTCGGTCACGCTCAACGTCTCCCGCACGTTGTGGTCGGTGATCAGAATACCAATTCCGCTGGCCTTCAGTTCAAAGATGATCTTCTGCAGTTCCAGAACCGCGATGGGATCGATGCCGCTGAAGGGCTCGTCCAGCAGGATGAACTTCGGCTGAATGCACAGGCTGCGGGCAATCTCCACCCGCCGCCGCTCGCCGCCCGACAGCGCATAGCCCCGTGTCGTCCGGATGTGTCCCAGGCTCAGCTGGTGGATCAGCCTCTCCGCCCGCACCTTGCGCTCGCGGTTGGCCAGCGGCTGCGCTTCCAGCACCGCCAGAATGTTCTGCTCCACGGTCAGTTTGCGAAAGACCGATGGCTCCTGGGGCAGATAACTGATGCCGAAGTTGCGCGCCCGCATATACATCGGAATGTGGGTAATATCGGTGTCGTCCAACTTCACCATGCCGGTTTCCGGCTGCACCAACCCCACGATGATGTAAAAGCTGGTGGTCTTGCCGGCGCCGTTCGGCCCCAGCAGGCCCACCACTTCACCGCGGGAGATGCGTAGGTCCACTCCGCGCACCACCTGCCGTCCTTTATATGTCTTGCCGATTCCCTCGGCGATCAGCGTCTCCATCTAGATCAAAGGCTCCTTGCTTCCGCTCTTTGGGCCGTCGTTATTTCGGCGCACTGCCCTCGGTACTGACCTCGGTTGTTGTCTTGCCGTTGCCGCCTTCGACGCTCACGCTGTCGTCGCGGCTGTGAAATATCAGGGCTTCGCCTGTAACCGTCCCGCGTGACGGGTCGCTCATGCGCGGAGGCACGGCCACGGTTCCGGTCAGCACATACTCTCCGTTGTCGCTGGTGTAGACGAGTTGCTCGCCGGTTCCCTTGCGCTCCGCTGAAGTGAGCACAACGCGCCCTCGGGCCGTCATGCGATCCACCTGGGCTGCCGCGCCGTCCTTTCCAGCGTGATTTCCCGGTGGCAGAAGCACCACTTCCACCTCGCTGGAGGTTGACTTCACTTCGCCCGTCTCAGCAATCACGGTGCCCAGCGCGTTTCCGCGCATCACCGCTTTGCGTTCGGCCTGCGAATACGCCAGGTCGCCGCCTTGCAGGCTGACCACTGACGGTCCCTGCGATTTTGCCCTCGACTCTGGGCCGGGCATTGAACCGGAAAAGGATTCGGACGCGCTCACCAGCACAACCCGGACGGGATCCCTGGCGTTTGCGCTGTGGGCGGTCAGTTTCTGGCGGCCCCGGTCCAATACGATGACCGGCGCGGAGACGGAATTGACATCCTGCCACAAGCGCGCCTGTCCGCGGAAGGTGGCTTCGCCGCTCGCTTGGTGCAACTGGGCTTCGGCAGCCACCACGTGTGCCGGACCCTCTCCGCCAAAGGCCGTGCCTGAAGCAGCGGCGGGCTTTGCCAGGCCGGGAACTCCGCCTTTGCTCTTGTTATCGTTCTGCCAGGTTGCCTTCACGTTCCCATGCGCGAACGCATCGCCCGACGCCTGCGAAATATCAACCTTGTCCGCAACCACCTGCAGTCCCGCGTCTTCAATCCGGGGATGGATGGTCAGATGCACCCATTCCCCTGCGCCCTCATACACCGCATGGCCGGCGGTCGCGCGCAGTGGAGATTCTTCTTGCCTGCCGGGCTTTGGCGCGGGGTGCTGGGTAAGGACAACATGCCCGTCGACGGTGGCCGACTGCACCTGATTCGCATCCGCGGACGCGGTGTCGGTCTTGGATTTCGCCTTGCCGGCCTCTTGCGGCCCTGATTTGGAGGTCGCCGCCATATGAACCTCTAGGCGGTCGCCGCTGGTGCTCTGCTTCACTCCCGCCGGAGTTGTTTGATCGATGGCCGCGTGGCCGACTCCACTCATCGCCGAGAGCGCCGAGCCGGATGAGAACTCCGCCGTCAGATCGTCAGCCGACATCTTCGAGGGCAGTACAGCTCCGCCTGTTTGCTGGCTGTCGCTGGTTACCACCACCCCGCCGGTCCCATGAATCCGGGCCGGCTGAACTTGCCCAGATTTGTTTTGGGTGAACTCCACATCCGCAATCGGCGAATTCCAGTTGCGGGTCAGGTGCACCGGGCCGGTCTTGGATTCTGACTCCTCTTCGCTGCGCATCAAAACGCCTTGATGCAGATGCGCACGGTGAAGCACGCCCTTCGCTGTGAACTCCAGCTCCATTTCAGGAGACGTCCCATGCGTTCTGCGGTCGCCGCGGTCGGAATCCATTGTGACGCCGCCTTCCAGATGTCCGCGCCGCGGTTGATTCTGCTCATCGAACGTCATCATCCCGGTCGGAGCAGCCAGATGTCCGCCGGTTGCGGTGGTCAACTGAAACCCGTGCACAGCGTTTAAGCGCTCGGCTGACCCACCCTCCCGAAACTGCACGGTCGCATCGCCGGCGGTCGCTTTCCCCTCCCTGTACGTGGCGTCCGCGGCATGCAGATGGCACTGCTGCGTATCGCGGTCATATTCGGCGTGCTGCGCATGCAGCGTAATCTCGTTATCCCCGCGCATGGTGTGCAGTTCAACCATCCGGTCCAGCACCAGCACCCCGTTCTGCGAGTCATACGTCGCGCCGATCGAACTGCCAGTGCCCTGCGCCAGGCTGAAGTCCACACGCTGCACCGTCGTCGCCGTTCCGCTCTTCTGGTCGAAGGTCAGTCCGCTGGTCTTGACTTTGATGGGGTCCGAATCCGCCGTCTTCACCGCCGATGCAATCGGTTTGCCCTTGGACTGCGCGCCGAGTACCTTCACCGGGGTGGCATTGGGCGCAATTGCCGGCGCAACGCCGGGCCGCATCAGGGTAATTTCGACTGGTCCCGCAGCTACCGCGGTTCCCGCCTTCTGGTCGTACTCAAATTCGGCGCCTTCGATGCGGTCTACACGGCTGCCGTCCGCGCCATACAGCTCGATCTTCACGTCGTGCAGCAGCGCATTGCCTTGCTTGAGCTGGATCACCTTCGACGCGTGCAGTTTGAAGAGAGTGTGACCGCCGTGCGCCTGCGTATAGGTGACGTCGTTCGACTCCTGCCGGATCTCGATGCCCAGGCGCTGCGGCAGATCCCTTCGGTTGAAGGGGTTCTTCCACTTACCAATGGCCAAAAATGCAACCAGGGCCACCACCAGCAGGATTCCCGCCGTCAGCACCATGGTTCGCATCCGCTCGATGGTGAACCTCAATTGGTCCTCGCCCCGAGCCGCGCCGCCAGCCGATGCGCCAGGCTCTCGCCCAGTTCGCTCCACAACAGCCGCGCCGTCGCTCCCGACTCTTCCTCGATCGCGTTGGTCAGATTCACCAGCTGGCGCACGTTTTCTTCCACGCGCTCCGCGGTCTCGGAGTTCAACTCAACCTCTTCTTCCAGGAAAGGCGTGTCGGTGCCGAAGTCCACACGGATGTGGCCCTCGGTCTCGTAGGCTCCGTCATCGAAGAGCGGCCCATATCCGACCACCCGCACCAGCCGCATCTGCTGCCGCCAGCTGGCTTTGCGATCATCGACCTCGGCCTCCCACAGGCTCCAGCCGATCTGGAACTCGTACGCGTAATCATCGTGCAGCAGTTCCAGCGCGTCTTCGACGGCCATGCCAGGCTCTGCACCCAGTTCCACGGCATCGCTGTCGCCCCGGCCGACGCGGCGCCCATACACCTGTTGAAAGACGGGGGACTCTTTCCAACTCACCGGCCACACGGTTGCCGAGTACACTTTAGCCTCGCCGCCATGCCCGGCAAAGGCGCCCAGAACCGCCGTCAGCTTTTCTGCCAGTGAGGTCACGCGCAGATTCGGATACCACAAACTCAAATAAAGTGTGTCAGACATCTCTCCTTGATTGTAGACGGAGGAGTGGACACGCAGTTGCATAGGCAACCGGCTCGCATGTGGGAATGGGGTTTGAAGAGTGGAACTTTTAGCGTCAGTGCTCAGAAAATGGGTGCCCCAGGTCCCTCGCTTTTGGGGACCTGGGAAACCTCAAATCTCAACCCGCTCGGGAGAATCTCTACCCGGTAACAATCTCGCTGAAATCGGCGATCCCGCTGAAACCGCTGAGCACGCTCTGGATCAGTGCCGGGTGCCCCATCCTTTCCGCGTCTTCTGCGGAAAGGGTGGGAAACCTCAACCCCCAAACGAAGCCGGGTGCCCCAGGTCCCTCGCTTTTGGGGACCTGGGAAACCTCAAATCTCAACCCGCTCGGGAGAATCTCTACCCGGTAACAATCTCACTGAAATCCGCGATCCCGCTGAACCCGCTGAGCACGCTCTGGATCAGCGCCAAATGCGTTCCCCTGACCGCCGCATCCGGATCCAGCACCATCACCTTGTCGAAGAAGGCGTCCACCACCGGGCGCAGCGTGGCGATGGCTTCCAGCGCCTGTCCGTAGAAGCGCAGCTTGCGCAACGCCGCCACTTCCGGAGCCAGCAGGGCCGACGCGTCGGCCAACTTTTGCGCCTCCGGCGACAAAGTCACGCCAATAGGCGAACCGAACACAAATTCCTTCTCATCAGCCTGCCTCAAAATGTTCTTGATGCGCTTGAAGGCCGCGGAGATTGCCGCAAAATCCTCTGACCCGCGCACTTCGGTAAGGGCTTTTGCTCGGGCGATCACATCGCGCACGTCCTCGGCATCTGTGGCCAGCACAGCGTTTACCACGTCGTAGGAATACCCGCGCAATTCCTGAAGATCGAAGCGTAACCGTTCTTTCAAGAATGCCCGAACTGGACTATCCGGCTGAAATTTGCCGTCTGGGCCGATTCCTTGTTCCGACTCCGTGCCCGGAGCGTACAAAACGTCACGTAGCGTCAGAGGCAATTCCGAGTCGGCCAGAATCTTAACAATGCCGCTTGCCGCCCGTCGGAGCGCGAAAGGATCCTTTGAACCAGTAGGCGCAAACCCCTTTCCGAACATCGCCGTAATTGTCTGGATGCGGTCTGCAAGCCCTAACAACTGTCCCTCTACTGTGGGAGGAATCGAATCACCCGCCCATGAAGGTATGAACTGGTAGTAAATGGCCTCACTTACGGCATCACTATGTTTCTGCGCCCTAGCATAAAGTCCACCAATCTTGCCTTGCAGTTCGGTGAACTCCTTTACCAGTTCGGTTGTCAGGTCGGTCTTGGCAAGCTCGGTGGCCTTCAGCAGAGCCGCTTCGTCGAACTCTACGCCCGCTGCCTTCACAGTCGCTGCCAGGGCGCGCGCAACTTCCAGGTTCTTCTCCGTCTTCCAGTGATAGGTGCCAAGTTCCTTCTTGAAGGTCACATGCTTCAGGCTTTCGACGCGATCCTGAAGAGAAATCTTCTGGTCAAAGTTCCAAAAGAACTGCGCGTCCTTGAAGCGTGCGCGCAGAACCTTCTGGTTTCCGTGGCGGATGTTGCCGTAGCCTTCCTCGTCGACCTGGATGTTGAGCACCGCCAGGAAGTGCGGCAGCAACTTGCCGTTCGGCCCTTCTACCGCAAAGTACTTCTGGTGATCGCGCATCACCGTGACCAGAACCTCTTCGGGCAGGGCAAGGTACTCGGCCTCGAAGTTGCCCAGGATCACCGACGGCCACTCGGTCAGATGAACCACCGTCTCGATCAGTGCCTCGTCTTCGCGCCACCGCGCGCCTGCAACGGTGCGCGTTGCCGCGTCCAGAGCCTTGCGGATCGTCTGGCGGCGTTCGGCCACATCGACCACGGCGTGAGCAGCGCGCAGAGCTTCCTTGTACTCCGTGGGCTTGCTGAGCACAACCGGCGCTTCGCCATGAAGAATGCGGTGTCCGCGGCTGGTGTTTCCGGCCTGAATGCCCGCAATCTCCAGCGGGACAACAGCCGAATCCAGCAGCGCCACGATCCAGCGAATGGGCCGCACAAAGCGCTCTGGCTTGCCCGCGCGCCAGTACATATTCTTGGCCCAGTAGAGGCCGAGCACTTCCTTCGGCAACTCGGCAGCCAGCAACTCGGCAGCGGCACGGCCCAGCTTCTTCACCGTCGCTCCAACGTATTCGCCTTTGGCGTTGGTCACCTTTTCCAGCGCGGAAACATCCACGCCGGCCTTCTTCGCGAAGGCCTCCGCCGCGGCCGTGGGAGCGCCATCCTTGAAGGCCACCTTCCACGACGGGCCGGTCAGCTTCTCTTCGCTGTCGGCCTGCGCGGCCAGCACGTCTTCCACCACCACGGCGAGGCGGCGCGGCGTCGAGTAGGTGGTCACCTTGCCACCGGGGCCAATCAGCCGTTCGCGCGTCAGCAGTTCATTCACCCGGCGGCCCAACTCGGCCTCCGCCTGAGCAATCATGCGGGCGGGAACTTCGTCGAGGCCAATTTCCAAGAGAAAGTCAGTCATAATGTTGAGTTTCTTTCCGCGGTTCAGAACAGCTTTTAGCTTCTAGCCTCTAGCTTCTAGCTACCAGCTCGTCCTTGCAAGCCGCATATTCCAGTTTCTATTGATCCCAAAATGCATCGAACGCCACGATCGAGCTAAAAGCTAAAAGCTAAAAGCTAAAAGCTAGCAGCTGCACTGCGCCGCGTACGCCTTCGCCACGCCCACCGCCAGATTGCGAATGCGCCCAATCATGCCCACCCGTTCCGTCACGCTGATCGCTCCGCGCGCATCCAGAAGGTTGAACAGATTCGAGCACTTCAGCGCCAGCTCGTAGGTGCTCATCAGCGGGAACCGCCGCTTCTCCAGCACCGTCGCGTTCTCGTCCGCCAGCACCGCGTTCACCTGCGTAATCAGCGTCTGCGCCTCGGCCTCGTAGCTGTTGAAGTGCTCCCACAGCTTGGCCACATCGGCGGTCTCGAAGTTATACACCGAGTACTGCAACTCTTCCTGCAGCCGCACGTCGCCGTAAGTGACTTCTTCGCCCGTCTCCGGATTGCGCGCCCACACCACGTCGTACACCGAGTCCACGTCCTGCAGAAACGCCGCCAGGCGCTCCAGTCCATAGGTCAGTTCAGCGCAAATGGGGTCCAGGTCCAGCCCGCCGCACTGCTGGAAGTAGGTGAACTGGGTAATCTCCATCCCGTCCATCATCACTTGCCAACCCACGCCCCACGCGCCTACGGTCGGGCCTTCCCAGTTGTCTTCCTCGAACTTCACGTCGTGCTTGCTCAGATCGATGCCGATGGCTTCCAGCGATTGCAGGTAAAGCTCCTGCACATTGGCCGGTGGCGGCTTCAGGATCAGCTGGAACTGCGTGTGCCGGAAGAGCCGGTTGGGATTCTCCCCATAGCGCCCATCGGCCGGACGCCGCGAAGGCTGCGCATAGCCCACCTTGTACGGCTTGGGGCCCTGGACTCGGAGAAACGTTTCCGGCGCCATGGTGCCCGCGCCCACTTCCACGTCGTAGGGCTGTTGCAGGATGCAGCCGCGCTCGGCCCAGAAGCTCTGCAAACGGAACAACTGCTCCTGAAAGGTGAGGGCGGTGGCTTTTGGTTTGGATAGAACCTGGGTTATCGTCACGGGCGCTTCTCTCTGGTCGGAATGAGGTCCATTTTATCAGCCGGGCTGGAGAGATCTTTTTCTATTCAAGTCAGTATGAGCAGGTTGGCCGCGTAGGTCTCGCCGGCAAGGGCCTGGATTCGTTGGTCGAGGGTGACGAGTATCGCGTTATTGCGGATGGCTAGGCCAAGCAGCAAGGCGTCCGTCACCTGTCGGTAGCCGTGCAGGCGAAGAGCGAGAGGCTGAACGAGGTCCAACCAGGAGTGCTTAATAGGCATGCTTTCGCAGTTGTGAAGAATAGCGATTTCACGCAACAGAAGGATCGCATCGGTCATGGAAAGCCCGCCGATGGCTGGATTCGCCATCAGGCGCACAAAACCACTTTCTGTGATCGGACAGAGAAGAAAACCGGCTATTCCAATTCGCTGACGCCAATGATCTGCGGTCAAATGATGGACATGGCTGGGATCGCTGAGCGCTACCAGAAGGTTGACATCGGGCAGGTAAAGGGCCTCAGACAAACTCATCCTCTTGCGCTTTCAGCACCATTTCGGTGGTCAGGATCCGGTTCCTGGGCGGGATGGTGGGAAATCCGGAGGCGGACCGGCCGAACTTGGGCGTTTTGGATGCGCCGTTGCCATTCTGGCTTGTTTTGCGGATCAACTCCGTGATCGCTTCGCCAAGTGTCAGTCCGTTGGCGTGCGCGTAGACCTCGGCAAACTCACGGGCGTCGTCGGCGAGATTGACGTTGGTTCTCATGCCGAAAGTATGCGCTGATTCAAAAATGCGTGCAAGGCCGCAAGAAGCGTGCAAGATGAGGTTTCATCCGCCCAGCCGCGCCAGCGCCTCCGCCGAGCGCAGCTTTCGCTCCAGATGCCGTTCCAGGGACTGCAAGGTAAACCGCCGCAACTCCTGCGCCCGGCGCCGCGGCCAGGTTTCGGCCGCAAATGCCGCCACCGGCGCCCTCAGCATTCGCTGCGCCAGTTGCCAGCAATCCGCATCCAGGCTGCCAGCGCTGCCGTTCCTGTGCAATGCGCAGAGAAGCCCATCTTCGGCGGGATGAAAGAACACTTCGTCCTGCCGCAATGCCTCGCCACACAGCGTGCAATGGCTCATGTCGGGCAAAAGGCCCATCAGCCGCGTCATCCAAAGCTGAAAATAAGTCAGCGGCATCCACGGACTTTCAACCGTCGTGTGGTCCAGCACGGCCATTAGCAGCCGAAAGACAGTCTCTTGCGGATCGTGATCCGGCAGAGCCTCGTCCAGCAATTCGGCGTAAAGGCTCAGTACGGCCATGCGGATGTGATCCACCGGGGCCAAAAGTGGCGAGCGGATAATCTCCAGCTGATCCAGCCTAACCAGTTCCTGCCCGGGCTTCTCGGCAAACCACGCCTTGGCCACCGTCATCGGTTCCAGCGCGCCGCCAAAGCGCTTGCGGCTTTTCAGTGCGCTCTTGGCCACGCCGCGCACTTTTCCGTAATCGCGCGCAAAAAAGCTGACGATCAGGTCGGCCTCATGCACCGGCCAGGTGCGTAAAACCACTGCTTCTGAGGTCAGTACGCTCATGCGTCTTCTATATTCGCATCTTGGCGGGACCGGGTTCGCGGGCTACAATGATCTCAGAGGTTCCACATGCCCACCGCAATGGTCACCTTCAACGGCCGCATCACCCTTCCCCCGGAAGTTCGCAAAGAGCTTGGGCTCAAAATCGGCGATAATGTCGATTTTGTCGAAGTTGGGAAGGGCCGCTTCGCCATCCGCCATCAGCATCACTCCGATCAAACCGTACAAAATGAACTGGATAGCACGCTTTCACAGCTGTGCGTTGACGTCCCCGTGCAGTAGTCAATGAAGTGTCTTTTGCCGCCGCCTTACCGCCCGGTAAAGCGGCGGTGAGCCGTTGGATCCCTTCACCGGAACGGGCAGGGAACTGCGGGCAAAAGCAAGGCTCCCATCACAGCTGCTTGTTGAAAACGAATGCCGGATGCCCATCCGCGTAAAACTCCTGCATGTTTCCCTCGTGATGATAGCCCTGCGATTCGTACAGTCGAATTGCGTCCAGGTTCTCGGTATCCACATGCAGCCAGATCGACGCAGCCCGCGCTTCAGCCGCAGAACCTTCAATCAAGCGCAACAGTTCCCGGCCAATTCCCTTGCCCCGGCTGCCAGGTGAAACCTCGATGGTTTCAAGGTAGGCGACGGTCCCGCTCCTGCGGGTCTTCCAGCCAGCGGAGGCAAATCCGGTCAGCTTTCCGTCTTCTTCCGCAACCCACGTTGCTGCCTTCACCCTGCTCACAAGTTGCCGAATATACTCCCTGCTGAAACGTAGCGAGGGGGGAAAGCATAACTCCTCGAGCGCATGGATCTGCGCAAGATCCGCCGGTTTGTAGGGGCGGTAGTGCACAGCTTCACTTTATCAAATACAGAAATCATGCAGTTCGTTGGAACGGCAAACAGGCAGTTCGCCGGGGCCCGCCGAGCAAAACAGCAAAGGCCCCCATGAGGGGGCCCTCGCCAGAAAGGGCTTTCAGGCAGGAAGTTGCTTTTCTGATCCCTGATCCCTGATCCCTGATCCCTGTTCCCTGCAATTAGTCTTCTTCCCCTTCATGGTAGTAGCTGTCCCATCCCATGTAGCGGGTGGCGGCTTCGTGCACGGCCTTCGAAACATCGCTGAAGTTGGTGGCTACGTGATGCTCGAAGCCCTCGCGGCAGATGAACTTGAGCAGCTTCTGCAGCTTGGGAATCTCGGTCACGCCCGCGCCGCCAAACGTCTCCAGCGGATCGTCCGTGAAGGCGCCCTTGCCCGTATAGCCGCGGATGATGCCGTTGCGGTCGTCGGTCGAGTAGCGCGCATAGCTCATCGCGCCGGCCTTCACGCGGCCCACGCAGGTACCGAAGGTGTTCAGCTTGCCCACCGTGCCGGCAATGATCTCCTGGTAGTCCATGCGGACTTCCTTGAAGAAGTGCTTGGGCAGGTTGGAGCAGTGGAAGCACACGCACTTGTTCGGATCGCTGCCGTAGTTGTTGTTCCAGTCCAGCAGGGCCGAAGGAGTGCCGCTGGCCAGGGTCATCATGTACATGCCCAGTACGCCCGGAATGTCCACTTCGCAGGCCGAAGGAATCAGGTCGTTGCTCATCATGCTCATGATGGTGCAGGGAACCACGCCGAAGTACTCTTCGAACGAGGTCCAGCACTGAACGGCGGTGACCGTGCAGTTGGTCTGCTTCATCCAGGTGTCGATGACCGCTCCCAGCTTGGCCATCTTCATCAGCGCTTCCTCGGGCACGCCGCCGGTGGTGACGTAGCTCTTGATCGCGGCTAGCTTGGCCTGGGTCGCGTCGTCGTTGTCGCCCAGCTTGGCGATGCGGCCAAAAATTTCAGACAGGTCAATCGGCTCGATGGAGATGCCGGAACCCTCGTACAGGCGCTCGGAATAGCGAACCGTGTTGAATGCCGCCGGACGAGCGCCGATGGCGCCGATGCGCAGGTTCTTCAGGCCCTTGATGATGCGGCAGACCTGCGTGAACCAATCCAGGTCGGCGGTGAACTCCGGCGAGGTCAGGCTCTCGGTGTGCAGGGTCGTTAGAGAGTAGGGAATCTTGTATTGCATCAGGTTGTTGCAAGCGCTCATCTTGCCGCAGAAGCTGTCGCGGCGGACGGCGATGGTCATCGATTCCGCGCGATCCGGAGTGGCCTGAACCAGCACCGGCACCTTCAGTCCGCTCAGGCGGATAGCGTCGGCAATGCCGCGCTCGTCGCCGAAATTTGGAAGAGTCACGATGATGCCGTCGATCTCGTCCGCATGCTTCTTGAACAGCTCGGCGCAACGCTGTGCTTCCGCGTAAGTCTCTACCGCGCCAAATTTTGAATCTTGAGGGGTAAGGACGACGACGTTCGCACCCGCTGCTTCCAAAACACTGACAATCTCTTCGCGCCCCGTGCGGGCCAGTTCGTCGGGGAAGAACCCGCGGTTTCCTACGATGACGCCAAATGTGACTTTACGCTGTGCTGCCATGATGCTTGCTCCTTCAGCTCTTGCCGCTCCGCGGCTCCTGTTACCCTGCCCACTCCGCTTGCGCCGTCGATCTGGCGGAGGTTTGGGGGATGTTCAAACTGCACGTGCAACCGGACGGCACCGGCGCAAACCCGTAATCTCATTTACCGGTGCAGTGAGCCGGCGCCATGCCGGCCCTCTGCACAAAAGATCTTGGCACTACGCTTTGCCGGGACGGAACTTGGCCAGATACAGCAGCCCCAGCACAAGTTGCCCTCCACCCCACCAGATCGGTGCGTGCAGCGTGTTCAAAACCACGGGAGCAAGCTGCCCGGTGACCAATTCAGAAATCCCGTAGCTAAAAATCAATCCACCGTAAACCGTGAGCATGAGCCCTACAAAAAACCAGATAGAAAGCGGCGAGTTCTTCATCCCAGTCTCCTTACCAGAAGTAGATGTTGAGGGCCAGGAAGCAGACGATGGCAATCGCCGTCCAGAACCATTCGTTCTTGTAGAAGGGAACCGGCTCCTCCACGGGCAGTTTCGTAGCGCCGTAGACCAACCCCTCCAACTCGGCAAGGGGCTTGGCCTTGGTCAGAAGGCTCACTACGAGACACACCAGAATGGAAGTGCTCACCGACCACAACGCCCGGTACATGTTCTCCGCCATATCCTTTGCATAGGGTGAAATGGCCACGTACTTCAGCGCCGAAGGATCAGCCTTGACCCATGCCCACAAGCCGACCGAAGTCAGCGTGCCCAGCAGCAGACCCCAGAATCCACCCTCTTTGGTCGCCCGCTTCCAGAACATGCCCATCAGAACCACGCCGAGCAGCGGGGCAATAAAGAAGCTGAACAGCGCTTGCACGTAGTCCATGATGCCCTGCGCATGCATCACCGTATAGGCCGCGCCCATGGAGATGATCACGCCGCCAATCGTCGCCACCCGGCCCGCCAGCACCAGGTGCTTGTCCGAGGCGTTCCTTTTGAACAGCGGCTGATAGATGTCGTAGATCGAGACGGCGCTGAAGGCGCTCACGTTGCCCGCCATGCCGCTCATGAAGCCGGCAATCAGGGCCGTGATCCCCAATCCCAGCAGGCCGGGTCCCAAATAGCGCACCATCATCAAGGGAAGCACTTCGTTATAGCTGTGCAGCCCCATTCCGGGGTGTGCCGCCACCACGTTTTCGCCCACCAGGTGCATCAGGCTGCCGTCTGGATTCTGCAAGGCCACCAATCCCAACAGGCCGGGAAGAATCACGATCAGCGGCACCGCCATTTTGAAAAATGACCCGATCACCGGAGCCAGGCGGGCAGAACGCAGCGAGTTGGCCGCCAGCACGCGCTGGACAACAAGGAAATCGGTGGTCCAGTAGCCAAAGCTGATGGCAAATCCCAAACCAAAGACAATGCCCGTCCAGTGAATGCCCATCGGGTTGTCCTGGAAGTGTCCCATCGAGCGCCACAGATGCGTGTAATCACCGTTGGCGGTGAGACCGGTCTGGATGTTGTGCGCCAGCTTGGCCTTGAATCCTGTCCAGCCGCCCGCCTCGATCAATCCCATGATCGGTACCAGCAGCGCGCCGCCCCAGATCAGAATGAATTGCAGCACTTCGTTGTAGATGGCCGAGCGCAAGCCGCCCAGAGCTACATAGGCTGCCACCGCCAGCGACGATACGATGATCGAGAAGTTCAGATCCCATCCCAGGACAATCTTCATCACTTCGGCCATGGCGAACATGTTGACGCCGCTCATCAGCACCGTCATGAAGGCAAAGCTGAAGCCCGCCACCACGCTCGAACCTTGCCCGTAGCGCAGTTTCAAATAGCCCGGCACCGAGTGGGTCTTGCAGACGTAGTAGAACGGCATCATCACCATGCCCAGAAACAGCATGGCGGGAATGGCGCCCACCCAGTACCAGTGCGCTGCCAGAATGCCGTACTGGTAAGCCGAACCCGCCCATCCCATCAGCTCCAGTGAACCGAGATTGGCGGAAACAAAGCTGAGTCCCGCGATCCAGGCCGTCATTTCACGCCCGGCCATGAAGAACTCTTCGCTGGTGTTCGATTGGCCTTTGAGGTGGTAGCCAATCCAGATCACCATGCCGAAATAAATCGTGATAACAGCGAGATCTAGCGTGCTCAGATGCGCCAGGGGAGCAGTGCTGAACGCCAGTGTGGCCGGGATGGAATGCAAACAGCCGGCAGCTGCAGAGGTTGGGACCAAACCGAACATTGCGTCACCTGAAGGAGGGTGTTTACGTCTGCGGAGGCAATAGACGTTCGCCCCTTAGTAAATGGGTTTACTAGGACTCTTGTCAAGCGGCAAAATACCGCCCGCCGGATTTGAAGCTGCGTGTTGGAAAAGCTGCCACTCTGTTCGTCGAAGAAGCGGTGACCCGCAGGTAACAGAGAGTAAGCGTTTACCGAACGAAGTGTAGCACATTCGCCCCTTCGCGCAATACACTATTCATCCTCCTGGGCCTGCCGTCCTTCCCCGGTTTTCGATTGCACTTTTACTCTCCGCGGGCTGCGTCCACGGGCAGCGGAATCGCAAGAGTTCGTCAATAGGTGTTTCTCGGCTGTTTGCTCAAAGGAACTGCCGGTCAAGTCGATGTTTCGCGATGAAGATTCTGTTTTGAAAGGGTTTGGCTTGAAGGTTGCGGAAGGAGTCAACTTCGCCAGGTCTTGTAACAGGGCATGACTTTAGCCCCGCCGGACGAGCCGACAAAACGAATTGGGCTTCCGCCTCCTCCATGGCCCTGTCCGCCGCAACTCTTGAATTCAGGCTCGTTCTGCAGCCTCTTCAGCGGCTGCGGGAATGCGGCCCAGAGCAAGCACTTGCGCGGAACACCCCAAAGGATCGGAAAAATGCCCCCGAAAAGATTGCGGCCCGCCGGAGTTTGCCGGCGGGCCGAAGTTGCTGCCTGGTTCGATAGCCGCTACTTGGCGATGTCTACTTCCGCGTGCAACGGCGTGTTCTCGCTGGAATCGCCCACCAGGATCAAAAACTTCCCGGGATCGATCGTCCACTTGTGGGTGGCAGAATCCCAGTAGCTGAAGGCCCGTGCATCCAGTTTGACGGCCATGTGCTCAGTCTTGCCGGGGCCCAGTCCAACCTTTTCAAAACCCTTCAGTTCGCGCTCCGGCCGCTTCACACTCGAACTGGGATCGGAAACGTAGATCTGCGCCACTTCCATTCCGGCAACGCTGCCTTTGTTGGTCACGTCGAAGCCGACCTCAACCGTGGACCCGCTTTTGGCGGTCGACGGCACGCTCAGGTTCGAGAATTCGAAAGACGTATAGCTCAAACCAAATCCAAAGGGAAACAGTGGGTGCTTGCCGGTCGTCGTCCAGTAGCGGTAGCCGACCATCAGACCGTCGTCGTACTTCATGTGCGGGATCACGTAATCGACAGCCGGGCGGTTGTTTTCCAGCACGTGGAGCGAACTGTCGGCTCCCTTCACAGGGTAGTAGTACGGCGCGGACGGACTTTCCTCCCAGCTGCGGTCGAAGCTGAAGGGGAGCTTGCCCTCCGGATTCCGCTTGCCAAACAGCACTTCCCCGATCGCGGTTCCGCCCTCCTGGCCGGGGTAGTAGGCATCCAGCAGTGCTGGAACCTTTTCCAGCCAGCGCCGCGTATCCACGCCGCCGCCCGCGTTCAGGGTCACAATGGTGTGCGGATTGGCCGCCGCAACTGTCTCGATCAGCAGATCCTGGCCCCACGGAAGCCCGAAGGTGCGGTCGCCCCCTTCGCTCTCCGTTCCGCCGCTAAAGCCTGCAACGACAACCGCAACGTCGGCCTTTGCCGCGTATTCCTTTACTTCGGGTGAGATCAGGTCCGGCTCGTAGGCGATTCCGAGCGCCATGCGGATGCCGGCAAAACCGGGCAGATAGTCGCACACAACCTTGACCGTTTGGCCGGCTGCGAGGTCGATCGTCCAGAATTGCGGCGCCTGTCCCTCGGCATGCGGCGGCGAGAGCAGCGGCTTGCCGTCGACGCTTACGTGCGAATCGTCGTTTCCGTTGATTGCCGACAGAACCAGGTATTTGCCTGCCTTTTCGGCCTTGAAGGTTCCCGTGTAGCGGATGGTGCGCGGAGATTTGTCTTCCGGTCCCCACCATTCCGGCGTCCAGTTGGACACCCGTTCGGCAGTGCCCATCTCCGGAGTGCCGGTGAAGTCCTTGCTGGGATAGGTCGCCACCTGCAACTTGCCCACCCAGCGCGTGTTCTGGAAGACCGACATCATGTCCGGCAGGCCGCGTGTATACAGAACGTGCACCTCCGGACCGGCTACGTTGGAGATTCCCGTCAGCGCGCTGACCGGCTCAAATGCCTGGGCCTCGCTCGATCCGCCGCCGCCCGTTACCGCTGGCCACGCGTTGGGGCCGATGATGGCGATGGTCTTCACCTTGGCCGCATTGAGCGGCAGGATTCCGCCTTCGTTCTTCAGCAGAGTCAGGCTCTTCCGGGCCCCCGCCAGCGCCACCGCGCGATCCGCCACAGAATAGGTGGAGTCGGCCGGATCGAATTGCGGACGGTCCATGAACTGGTAGCGAAGCGCGACGCGCATTAACCGCAGCACCTTGTCGTCAATGGTGGATTCCTTGACAGTGCCGTCCTTCACCGCCGCCAAAAGCGTCTTGGCGTTCATGAAGCGCGGGCCGGGCATTTCCAGGTCCAGGCCGTTGTTGGCAGCCGCCACTCCGTCGTAGGTCGCATCCCAATCCGACATCAGGATGCCTTGGAATCCCCACTCGCCCTTCAGAACCTGGAGGTTCAGGAACGGGTTCTGGGTGGCGTGCACACCGTTCACCAAATTATAGGAATTCATCACCGCGTCGACGTGGCCCCGTGTCACCGCCGCCTCGAACGCCGGCAGATAGATTTCCCGGAGTGTTCGTTCGTCCACGTCGGCGCTCGCGTTGTGCCGGTTGTACTCCTCGTTGTTGACTGCAAAGTGCTTCACGGTGGCGACGACGCCCTGGGACTGGACCCCCTCGATATAGGGAACCACCAGCGAAGCATTCAGGAAGGGGTCTTCCGAAAGATACTCGAAGTTCCGGCCCGCCAGCGGGGTGCGGGCAATGTTGACGCCCGGTCCCAGCAGAAAGTTAACGCTTCGCGCGCGGGCGTCCTTGCCCAGACTCTCGCCCAGTTTCTTGGCGAATGCGCGATCCCAGGTCGCGGCCAGAGCCACGCCGCCCGCATAGGCTGTGGTCGGTCCCCAGGTGCGCACGCCGACCGACGCGTCGCTCATCTTGAGCCGCGGCAGCCCAATAGCCGGCACAGCGTGGGTGAACATCTGGTCCACTCCACCCAGCAGCTCAACTTTCTGTTCCAGGGTAAGTTTAGCTACCAAGGCATGGGCTTTCGCTTCCAGATCCGGCGAATCCGGCCCGGGAGCCTGTGCGTTGGCAAGAGAGGTGATGGCAAGCACGCACCCCAGAAAGGCAGGCGCAAGGGATGCAGGTCCGAACGGGAAAATCGATTGTTTTTTGGTCTTTGGTGTGTTTGTCATGACGCCGAAAGCCTACAGCATTTGGCGTTCGCCTGTACACCGTTGCACTTCCGGCCGCTTTTTTCAGAGCGAAAGGAATGGCTAATGCTTTCTCTTGTTGGATTTGGCATAAATTGAATATGTGACCAAGGTCACAAGGGGGGGTGAATGCTATCACTGATCGTCGATTCACAGGGAGCGCAGACTCGGAATCCAATGGGCAGAAGAGCATCGGGCGGCGTGGGTCGTCAGGAGGCAGCATGAGTTTCGCAACGGGCCTGAAGACAATCATCGTGGCCACGGACTTGCAAGGACGCTCTGAAGCCGCCTTGGAGTACGCCCGCAAAATAGCTAAATACTACGAGGCGCGGATTGTTCTGGCTCATGGCATCGATCCCATCGAATTCGCCGCGGTGGATCGTGTCCCCGGCGAGGTGCGCCAGGATCTGACTGAAAAGGCCAAGGCGGCTCTCGATACACTGGCCAGTGAACTGATTCGCGAGGGAATCCATAGCCATTCGGAATTGGTTCAGGGCACGGTCGTGCAGATGCTTGTCGATCTGGCTCGGCAATATGGAGCAGGCCTGATCGTCATTGGCACCAAGGGAACCGAAGGCGCGGGTCCAGTCGTTGTCGGAGCAATTGCCGAACAACTGGTCAGGCTGGCGCCCTGTGCCGTCATGGCAGTGGCTGCCGACTGGAATGCCGGAGAGTTTCGTCCTACGCCGGGCGGACCCGTCCTGCTGGCCATGGAACGTAATGAGGCGGCTGCCGAAGCGGTGGCGACTGCCTATTCACTGGCGCAGACTTTTGAGCGGCCCTTGCTGGTGCTCCGCGCCGCTGAAACAATTGGGGCGGAAGTGGATCCGTGTGGGGCTGGCCTGGAGGAATTCGGCATCCAATCTAGCGAGAAGGTGCCAGTGCGCTGCATGGTCAAGGATGGTTCGCCCGCCGAGGCAGTTGCGCAGGCGATCACTGAAAACCGCCCCTGCATTCTGGTCGTTGGAGTGAAACGGACCAGCGAGACGCCGGGGCCGCATGGGACCGCATTCACGCTTCTCGCCCGCTCGCGCGTACCAGTCATGTGTGTACCGCCGCTGGCAGTTTGACGAACAACTGTTCTTGGAGTCTGGCGCCCCGGGGAACATTCCGGTGCGCCGGGCGCCTTTTTAACGAATTTGTTTGATTGCAAAGCGGGTTTGAGAAATGGCCGTCGAATTCGGCTGGCAGGCACGAGGCATTGTCCTACGCCGCCAGACCGGGATTTGAGTCGGGACAAAGGGAGAAGGAACCATGCAACCTGAGGCAAGATCCGGGCAAAGGGAAGCTGTTCAGGCCCATCCGCTGGCAGAACTGCTGGCCTGCCCGGCGGCGACCGGAAGCCTGCTCAATGGCTCGACGCGTTGCATCGATCTTCAGGCTGGAGACGTCGTCTTTCGTCAGTCCGGAGCCTGTTTGGGGCTCTATGTCATTGTCTCCGGACGCTTTGTGCGCAGGACGGAGCGCATGGAGACGCGCCTCACCCTGGGGCCGGTTCGCCCCGGCGATCTGGTCGAACTGGCCGCAGCGCTCGGCAACGGCCAGCACACTTACACTTTGAGCGCACAGGCTGCTGGTTCGGTACTGTTGCTGCCCATTGAGGCCCTGAATCAGGCATTTCAAAGCTATCCGCCGCTGCGGATGAAGTTGTTGGAGGAACTTGCTCGCGAAGTTTCCCGTGCATACTATGCCTGCTGCATGCAGTGTGGCGTGAAAACCCGCCGGCACGCTGGCGGGACGGCACAGGCTTGAAGTTGGTCGGACAGACCTGACGTTGGTTTGACCGGCCTGTCACTGGCTTGCTAGAAGTACGGTTGTTTGAAGTTCGATTGCCCGATGTTTGATTGACGAATGAAGTCTCCCCGTGTGCGGCTTTTATTTCCCGCCCGGGAGATAGACGGAAAATCCCTGCCTGGTTCGCCGCTAAAGTGCGTTATACTTCAGTCTGACCAGCGGCAAACGTATGGCATCATTCCATTCCCATCACCCTCCGGAAGATTGTCTTAACTGTGAGCACCGCCATCTGCGGATGTTCTGCAATCTCACACCTGAGGCATTGCAAGACTACGACGGCATCGGCATCATGATGAGCCATGCGCGCGGCGCGAAACTGTTTTCGGAAGGCGACGCGGCGCGGAACGTATTTGTGATCTGCTTCGGGCAGGTGAAGGTTTCCTCGACCTCCCGCGACGGAAAGACCATGATTCTCAAGATTGCCGGACCCGGCGATGTGATGGGACTGAGCGCGGTTCTGGCCAATGTTCCCCACGAGGTTACCGCCGAGGCGATTGAGCCGTGTCAGGTCAAGACCGTTCGCAAACAGGAGTTTGTCGATTTCCTGGGGCGTCATGGAATCGCCAGCATGCACGCCGCGCAGTCTCTCTCCGCCGAATACCTGACCGTTTTCCACGATGCAAAGCGGCTTGCGCTCTCCGGCTCTGCCGCCGGTCGCCTGGCTCGACTGCTGCTCGACTGGGGCCGCGCGTCCGCCCCTGGCAAGCCTGAAATTCGTTTCACCATGGCGCTCACCCACGAAGAAATCGCCAACATGGCGGGAACTTCGCGTGAAACGGTCACCCGTCTCCTCAATCAGTTCCGTCGAGATCAGTGGATCACCATCAAGGGCGCGAGCCTGACCATCGTCAAGCCCGATCAGCTGGAACGACTGACAGCGTAACCCTCAGTTTCCAAGAACAACCTCGCGACAAACTCCTTTCGATTTCTATGCGCTTCCGGGTGCGACGCTGGCTCTTGTCGGCGTTCGCTCTGGTCTCACGCCGCCAATGACGACCCAAGGTGGATGAAGCGACCGTAGGATGTTTTCTCTTTGCCGCGGGAGAAGGGGCGGGGGGAGCATGGGCCTTTAAAGGCCGCGCAAAAACTCAGATTCGTCCGGCTTTGTAACAGGGCACGACTTCAGTCGTGCCGATAAAGCCAACAAAATGAACGGGGCTTTAGCCCCTGCTAAGGCAAGTTCCAACGCTTCACTCAATTTCGGAAGTTCTTCCGCAGCCTGCTCAGGCCCATGAAAGCAATCGCTCAATCGGGTTGGCCTTCAGGCCTGGGCCGCTCTCCACCAAGCTTTGTTTTGAGTATTTGCTTTCTTGTTTCTTGTCAGCCATGCATCGCCATCGGCTCGCCATGGGTCGTCGGCGCGTGGGAGTGCGGCTCGCCCAGCGTGAGCACCGGGCATCGGGCATGGGCCAGCACCCGGTACACGACCCGATCGCGGGTCAGGCTCTGCAATGCCGAGCTTTGGGTCGCGCCCAGAACAATCAGGCTCGCATGCCGCTCTACCGACTCCGCCAGAATCTCGATGGATGGGTTCCCGTGCACCACATACGGCTCCACCGAGCTGCAGCAGTGGGACTCCGCCTCCTTGGCTAGCAGCCTCAGTTCGTACATCGCAGCCGAGTCCAGGCCAGTCGGCGGCCGTTTCGTATTCAACTCGTCGATAGGCGGAAGCACATGCAGAAGCAGAAGCTTGGCTCCTTGGCTGGCGGCAATTTGGCAGGCAAGCGCTGCGCTCGGACGGGAGGCCTCTCGCAGTGTAGTGGCGTGCAGCACAACCCGTTCCGGGTTGTCATTCGCCAGGGGGAGATGAGCCTCCGGCCCCACGGTCATGACCGGGAGATAGACCGAACGCAGCACTTGCTCTGCAACCGAGCCTAGCAACAGCTTTTCCAGCTTTCCCTTGCTCCGCGTTCCCAGCAGGAGCCGGTCCGCGCTGAACTGCCGGGCAGCCGTCGAAATCTGTTCGGCAACATTGCCCTCGCGCAGCAGCGCATCGCACGCGATGTTTCTCGACCGCGCCATTTCGCACCACGGATCGAGCGCCTTGCTGGCGAATTCCATCGAAATCATTGGATTGTAAGCCGGCAATCCGGAGCTATCCACCGTCAGCGCGGACCCTGGCGTAATCACATGCAGCAGAATCAGCCGCGCCCCCGTCTCTGCGGCTTGCTGAAACGCAAAGGGAATCAACCTGTCCAGATCGCCCAGATCAGTGGCGACCAGAATGACGGCCGGGTGGTTCCAGCGATCGTTGATGGAGTCCCTCATGGCGACCATCCTGAGTGAAGCGTGACCGACGGTGGAATGGAAGCCACATCCGCTGCATTGACGCGACCTTCGGGGAGGGCAACCCGCTTCGGCAGCCCTTTTAACCCGCAGCATCTGTGGAAAGCCCTGGAAACCTGCCTGCAAGGGAAGATTGGCACCGAATACGGGGCCTCGATGTGTCATGGCGCACCTTTCAAGGTGACCTGAATCACCAGGAGGGTCGTTGAGACGGAAACTCAATTTTCATCGTCTGTTTTAACGGTTTCGCCGAAACGCCCGATAAGGATAAGAGATCTTCAAAGTACTAAAAGTACTAATTTTCCCCGGTGGGAGGGGTTTTTTATGCGGGCTCAAGTAGACGAACAGAGCGTGATCAACGCCAATTCACAATTCTGGGAACAAATGCTTGCGATGACCCTGGATCCGATGCCTTCCCCCCTCGGCTTTTCTGCCGCGGTTGGCCATGTCATGGGCTCCGTCGACCTCCATGGCAACTGGAAGGGCCGCATTGAGGTGCGGCTGACGGAAGCGCTCGCCTACCAGGCGACGGCGGCCATGATGATGCAGTCGGTGGATACCGTCGTCGAAGCCGATGCCCTCGACGCGACCAAGGAAATCGCCAACATGATTGCCGGAACCATCAAATCTTCGCTGCCCCGTCCCTGCTCCATGTCCGTGCCCGAGTCCGCCATCGGCGTCGAAACCTTCGACGGCAAGGAACCCACCGAGGATACGCTGATGGTGATGTTCCGCCACCAGAGCGGAGATATGATCGTGCGCATCCATGAGCAGGAGTGTGTGCAGTAACGGGGCATGAGCTCGAGCGAATTTGGCAAAGGAAGCGAAGAAGGCCCCATTGGCATAGCCATTGGGGCCTTTTCAGCTTTCCCGGTGTCTTCAGGAGCGTCCGGGAGCGGCAAGCAGAAGGCTTGCCGCT
>CAZQPY010000001.1:0-317673 GCA_964595345.1 uncultured Occallatibacter sp. | reverse complement strand
CCCTCAGTCCCTCAGTCCCTCAGTCCCTCAGTCCCTCAGTCCCTCAGTCCCTCAGTCCCTCAGAACGTGAGGTGCATCGCGAGCTGTGCGCTGCGCGGTCCGCCGCCGCCCAGGTACGGGTTGCCGCTGGCCACGTCGGGTGTAGCCGTGGTGGGAACAAATTGCGCTCCGCTCACGGTCGGGTCGGCACCCGCCACCAGGCGATTCCCTGCAATGTGGCTGCTGCCAAAGGCATCGATGCCAAAACCCGGCAACAATGGATTGCTGAGATTCGGGTGATTGAGGATATTGAAGGTATCCACGCGAACCTCCATTGTGACTTTTTCGGTGAGGTGCGTGGTCTTGGTCAACGAGAAGTCCAAGTTCGAGTAGTTGGGGGCGTTGAAGGCGTTGCGGCCCTCGCTACCGGGATGACCGTTGATGCAATTGCCGTTACCGTCCTCTGTGCAAGGCGCGGCGAAGGCCGCCATGTTCAGTAGATTGGTGCCGCTGACGCCGGCATACGGATTGCCGATGATGTCGGGCCGGCCGAAGTACTCGCCGCTTCCGTTGTAGTCGCCTTCAAAGAGATAGCTGACGGTGTAAGGCTGGCCGGTGGCAAAGTTGTACATCCCATCGAGCGCCCATCCGTTGACCAGTCGCCGGGAGGACTTGAACGGGAGGTTGTAGGTCCAGTACCACTGCAGGCGCTGGCGCACATCGAAGTTGGAGTTGGCGCGTTCGGCATGGGGGTTGAAACTGTCGTCGGGCTGCGAAGCGTTGGGCACGAAGTCCAGACCATCGCTGGCCGTATCGATCGAGTGCGACCAGGTGTAATTCAGCGTGGAGGTCAGGTTGTGCCAGTTCTGCAACTTCAGGGTGGACTGCAGGGAGTTGTAGTTGGACAGAGCGCTGGTCTCGATCTGGTTGATGTAGTAAAGCGGGATGTCGACAAACGCGCCGCTGGTGTAGGTCGGGAAGCACTGCTCGCCATAGCCGATCGTCTGGCCGTTCCCGCAGTTGACGATTCTTCCGGCGACGTTGTTGAACTGGTTCAGGTCGCGGAAATGGAAGAGGTGACGGCCCTGAGACCCGATGTATCCAACCTGCAGGGCGACGTTCTTGGCCAGTTGCGACTCGATGTTGAAATTGTAGGAAGTGTAGGTGGACGTAGGCAGTTTCGGCGCGACCGTGAAGACGCTGCTGGGCGTATAGTCGCCGAAGACCGGAACTCCGGAGCTGATGGTGGAAACCACCGGGGACGCAAAGCCAATGCCGTTGAAGGCCGGTCCGGCCTCTCCTGCGTTGGTGTTATAGGCCTGGTTACCGACAAAGAAGTCCTGCGAGGGGCCGTCGTAGTAAATACCGGCACCGGTCCGGATGACCAGCTTGCCATTCCCGAACACGTCATCGGCGATGCTGAGGCGGGGCGCGAAGTTCGTCCAATTCTTGGGATAGAGCGTCGCAGGCGCGCCCGAGGCGCCCACCGTCTCTAGACCGCCCGATTGCACATTGAAGAGGCTGAAGGCGTTATTCTGTGCGCCGATGACGCCGTAATAATCCCAACGCACTCCATAGTTGACGGTCACCTTGGGGCTAAACCGCCAGGAGTCGAGGATGTAGGCTCCGCCACCGTTCTGATAGGAATAGCGGGTGCCGTCGCCGTCGGCAGACGAGCCGCCATCGATGGTTCCGGAAAGGAAATCGTCGAGGGAGTTGAAGATCAGCTTGCCGCGATGACCGGAGTTGATGAAGCTGTTGATGAACGTGCGCCGCCACTCGCTGCCGGCCTTGAAGCTGTGCTTGCCTTCGATGAGCGAGGCGTTTCCAAAGAGCTGGTAGTTGGTGTCGATGCGGCCACGCGCATCGCTGGCGGTGGAGCCGATGGGGCTGTAAGCGCCCACGTCAATGGTCGGCAATCCCAGGTCGCGCGAGGTGAAGCCGTCGGGCAGGGTATTCAAACCAAAGGCGGTGTTGGGATTGATGGTGTTGTCCTGCGGCAGGAACTGCTGCAGAAAGCGGTTGTAGCCGCCGCGCACTTCGACAATCAGGTTGGTGCGGGGAATCGAAGTGTAGGAAAGCGAAATAATATTCACGTGCGTCGGGGTGGTGGTGTTGTATCCCGGCGCGCTGCTGCCCGTGTAGAGCATGCCGAGCGGAAAGCTCTGCAGGCCGTGGCTGTAGAAGTACCGGCCGGTCAGAAGATCGCCGGGGCTGAACAGGGTTGCATGGTGATCGGCCTTCACAATCAGGTTATCGCTGACGTTGCTGAATGGCGTGGTGAAGGTCTCAGCTCCGTTCGACGTGGGCAGCGCGCCCCAAGGCTTGCTGTTGAGCAGGTTCTGGATGACCGGATTGATGGTGTTGCCGGCGGCGGTGTAAGCGTTGATGTCGTCGGTGACCGGGACCGTGCCCAACTGGGGCAGGCCGCCGTTTTCCCGCTGACCTTCGTAGGCCACGTAGAAGAAGGTCTTGTCCTTCCAGATGGGTCCGCCCACCGCTCCGCCGAACTGATTGTTCGTAAAGGAGTTCTTGGGCTGATCGTCGGTGTTGAAGAAGTTGCGCGCAGCCAGTCCCCCGTCGCGGAAGGACTCGAATGCGCTCCCATGGATAGTATTCGATCCGCTCTTGGTGACTACGTTCACCGTAGCCCCGGAACTGCGGCCAAACTCGGCCTCGGCGCTGCCGGTCACCGGGATCTCGGCCAGCGCGTCGACCGGGAGGATGGTCGAAGGGCAGCCCCAGACCCCGGCCTGGTTGATCGCCGGCAGGTTGCGGTAGCCGTCGTTCATGTCGGTGCCGTCGAGCAGATAATTATTGGACCGCCCCCGGTTTCCATTCAAACTGAACAAACCATAGGATCCGGCCGATTCGGTCGAGCCAACCGGGTCGCTGGAGGAGCCGGGAACCAGTTCCAGCAGTTTGGTAAAGTCGTGTCCATTCACCGGCAGTTCCGACGCCTCTTCAGCTTCGATCGTTCCGCCGGTGGTGTTGGTGGCCGTTTCAACCAGCGGCACTTCGGCGCTGACCTCAACATTCTCCTGGACCATGCCGGCTTCGAGTTTGGCATCGGCGCGGGCCGGCGCTCCCACGCTGACCGGAATCCCGGTGAGCGTCAGGGTGCGGAAGCCCTCCTTTTCGACCATTACGCTATACGTTCCCAGAGGAAGTTCCGTGGCCGAATAGCTACCCTGATCGTTGCTCGATAGCATGCGCGTCAGCCCCGTGCCAGGGCTATAGACCTTGACCTTGGCTCCGGTGACAACTGCTCCGCTACCGTCCGTTACAGTGCCTTGAATGCTTCCCCGGAAGGTCTGTGCTTGTGTTCCGATGGCGAAGAAAAAGACGAGAAGAAAATACAAAAATGCGACTGAACGGCTTCTCATTCAGGGATGCTCCTTGGGCTTACGATGTGGGAGGTGATGCGATTTGCTGCAGAATCGTCAGGCGATCCGCGACACTATTCCCGCAAGCTTACTTTAGATTCAAGCCATATTGATAAAGAAAGAATAAGGATCCGGCCCGAATCTCTTCCGCGACTGGGCCGAACCCTTAAACTGATTGCCGCTTCCGTTACTTCAGCTCACGAACCCAAATATTGCGGAAACTGACCGGTTCGCTGCGGTCCCCATGTGCCTGCAGCTTGATGGGCGCGCTGTCGAATGCCTTGTAGAACGGCTTGCCGATGTACAACGTCTCCCCCTTCAGTTCGAAGTGGTTCTGCACCAGCACGCCATTGAAGAACACCGTCACGTAGGCCGGAGTCTTCACCGATCCGTCGGCGCTGAACGCAGGCGCTGTCCACACCACGTCGTAGCTCTGCCACTCGCCCGGCTTGCGATTCGGATTCACCAATGGAATGCTCTGTTTGTAGATGCTCCCGGCCTGCCCGTTCACATAGGTCTTGTTGTTGTACGAATCCAGCACCTGCAACTCATATCCAGCGTCGCCCGGCCCAGTGGAAGCCAGAAAGACCCCGCTGTTGCCGCGCGCCTGGTCGCTTCCGGTGATGTTCGCCGGAATTTGCCATTCGATGTGCAACTGGTAGTCCCGGAAGCTGCGCCGGGTCTCGATGTTGCCGACTCCAGGCGCCTTGTTCACGGTTACCACGCCGTCATGGACGAACCATTTCGCGGGCGAATGGTCCTGCGCAGATACCCACTCGTCAAGATTCTTCCCGTCGAAGAGCACGATGGCATCGGAGGGCGGCGCTCCGCAGGTCGTTCCCGGCATCACCACTGCGGGGACCGGTTCCCAGACCTCCGTATCTTGGGGTTTCGGCGAAGCTTGCTGCGCGCAAACAGAGGTGGCCAGGGCAACGAGGACTGCACATGCAAGAGGTCTTGAGAACTGTAAATGTTTCATGATCATCCACTATAGTTCCTCCGCCAGGCGTCCCGCGCCTCGTCTCTTCCGCGCTTCGTGCGGAAAGGGTGGGAAGGCACGGTCGCGTACCCGGCAATCTTTTTTGTGCACTATACTGACGGACGAGGACAAACATCCATGAAGAATCCGCACCTGTTGCAAATCGCTTTACTCGCGGTTGCCGCTCTCCTTGCAGGCACCTCATCGAGGGCCCAGCAGATCGCCTTCACCTGGGACGATCTGCCCGCGCACAGCGCTTTGCCGCAGGGCGAAACCCGCGTGGAGATCGGCCACAAGTTGATCGCCGCCATGAAGGACGAGCACCTGCCCCCGGTTTACGGATTCGTCAATGCCGTGCAGATGGAGCGCGAACCCGCCTCGACACCGATGTTGAAGGACTGGCGCGATGCCGGTTATCTCCTCGGCAATCACACCTGGTCGCACATGAACCTCAACTCGAATTCACTGGCCGACTGGGAAGCCGACCTGCTGAGGGATGAGCCAGCGCTCCAGAAATACGCAGCCGGCACGGACTGGCACTGGCTGCGTTTCCCCTTCCTGGCCGAGGGAGATACTCCGGAGAAACGCGCCGATGTCCGCAAATTCCTCATCGCACATGGATACCGGATCGCCGGCGTCACCATGGGCTTTGGCGACTACCTGTGGAACGAGCCATACGCCCGCTGCGTGGCCAAAAACGATCTCGCCGCCATCGCGCAGTTGGAGTCCAGCTATCTGGCCGCTGCCGCCGCCGATGCGGATTTCCGGCGCGCAATGTCCAAGGCGCTCTACAACCGCGACATTCCCTATGTGCTGCTGATGCACGTGGGAGCCTTCGACGCCCGCATGCTGCCGCGCCTGCTCCAACTCTATCGCGACAAGGGCTTCACCTTCGTCAGTCTGGAACAGGCGGAAACGGATCCGTTCTACAAGGGCCTGCTCAATCTGTCTCTGGCGCAGGAGCCGGAAAACCTGGAAGGCGCCATGCAGGCGAAAGGATTGCCGTTCCCACCCTGGCCCAAGCCCGGCCTCGATGTGAACAGCCTCTGCAGGTAGCGCTGTTGCGCCTCGCGTGTGGACCTGCTGACAAAAGTCACAGGTCCAGCGCGAGCGGCTTTTCAGGCGCGGTTCCGCTGAACCTCGCTTTTCCGTTCACGATCAGCTTCACTTCACCTGACAGGTTCAAGCCGGTTTTGCCGAAGTTCACTTCGACCTTCTTCGCATCCCATGTGCGGAGACGAACCACATTCCCGTCGATCCAGCACTCGAATTTCACGCGCGGTTCGGCCTGTGGATAGGCATCGGGATACATTCGCGGGATCGTGACGCCCCATATGCCGCGATGCTGCGGCGTGTCCACAATAAATGCGAAGTGATGGGGCATTTGCCTCTTATGTTGCACCAGCCAGTCTTCCATTGCCGCCGCATCCTCCGGGCGATAGTTGTGCCCGGTTCCTGCCGCAACAACAGCCTTCGGCGGGTCATTGACTGCGATCAAGGAGTTGCGAAAGCTGTCGAACGAAGCCATTCGTTCCTTGTCGTTCTCCCCAACCCAAAGATAGAAGGGAAGGTGCTCGGCATTGCTCAGCAACCCCAACTCAGCTGGCGCACCAACCGGGTTGCCGGCCATGATGCCAACCGCCGCCCACAGGTCGGGAGTGCGCTGAACAATCGACCAGGCATCGTCGCCGCCCCATGAATGCCCGGAGAGATACTGCCGGTTCGGGTCGACCGATGCAAAGCTCGCAACATCCTCGAGTGCTTCCCAGATGTCAGGCTCGGAGCCGTTTTCATTCCTCCACTCGCCATTGCCCCGCAACCACGGAACCACCGTAATCAGATCGGTGTTCCGGTGATCACTTGGCGGCTGGGCGGTGAGGACAGCGCTGACCATCCCCAACGGCGTGTCCGGACCTCGTCCGTGCAACTGAACATGGAGCGCGTAAGGCTTCTTCGCATCCCAGTGCGGCGGCAGATAGAGCGCAAAAAACTGAAGCGTCCCATCGCTCTTCGAGAGTCGCGCCAGGATCAGCGCGCGTTTTCCCTCCGAGAGGTAGGTTGCGGCAAGCCCACCCTCACCCTCCAGTCCCGTCTCAATGTTTTGCAGGTTTCCCAGCATTTCCTTTTCTTGCGAATCGTTGCCCGCTCCGGCCAGCACGAAATTCACTACATCTTCCTCGGCCAGCGCGAGCAAAGACCTCAGATGGCGACGAAAGAGTTCCGGCTGATCGACCTTCAGTAAAGCATCAATGCGGAAATGAATGCGCGCAAGCGCCGCGTTCATCGATTCCGGACCCGGGCCGCTCTCCGCATGGGCGCCGGCACCGATGGCCATCCATACAATCACCACGAAGCTGAAGGACAAGAACTTCCTTGGCGTGAATCTCATGTTTTTCTCTCGCTTTGCCCGGCCTTTCTGGCGGCAAGGCTGCCAGTGTATCGCAATCCCATTACGACCCAATCCAACTCCCAAATTCAACCAAGGAGCGCCTGCTGGAAATAAAGCCCACAAAAACCACAAAGATGTGTATTCTGTGATTGTCGATCGGACGCCCGGGCCGTTTTCGTTCCGCTCCGGGTACCACCAAGGAGAGAAAAATGATTCGCAAGACGCGCTTGTTCACCCCCGGACCGACCCCGCTTCTCCCCGCCGCTCAGTTCGCCATGGCCGCCGCGGACATCCATCACCGCACCCCCGAGTTCAAGGTTCTGTTTTCCAAAGTCCTGGCCCAGTTGAAGGTGTTCGTCGGCACGCAGAACGACGTCCTGCTGCTCTCCAGCTCCGGCACCGGGGCCATGGAGGCCGCGGTCTCCAACATCGCCTCCGCAGGCGACAAGGTTCTGGTCCTCACCGCCGGCAAGTTCGGCGAGCGTTGGGTCGATCTGACCAAGGCATTCGGCTGCGCTGTCGACGTGGTGGAAGTTCCCTACGGACAGACCTTTGATCTCGAAGTCGTCAAAGCTGCTCTCAAGCCCGAGCACAAGGCCGTCTACATGCAGGCCTCCGAGACTTCCACTGCCGTCAGCCACGACGTGGAAGCGGTTGCCAAGATGCTCAAGGGCACGGAAACGCTGCTCATCGTCGACGGCATCACCGGCCTGGGCACGCAGACATTCGACGTCGACGGGTGGGGCATCGACATCCTCATCGGCGGCTCCCAGAAGGCGGTCATGATTCCTCCCGGCCTCGCCTATCTCAGCGTCAGCGAGCGGGCGTGGAAGGCGATGGAAACCTGCAAGAGCCCCCGCTTCTACTTCGATCTCCGCAAGGAGCGCAAGAACCAGGTCAAGGGCGAAACGGCTTTCACTCCCGCTGTGGCACTGGTCGCCGGTCTCGGCGCTGCGCTCGACTACATTGCCGGGCAGGCTGGCGGCGATCTGGAAAAGGGCCGCATCGCGCTCATCCACAACGCGCAGATCAACGCCAAGGCCACTCGCGCCGGCCTGGTCAAGTTGGGCTTCACGCTCTTTGCTCCGACTTCGTCCTCGGCCGCCGCTACCGCCGTGGCCGTGCCGGAAGGCATGAATTCCGGCGATGTGGTCAAGGCGCTCAAGGCCCGTTTCAGTCTGGTCACCGCCAACGGCCAGGGAACGATGCAGGGCAAGATCTTTCGTGTCGCCCACCTCGGCTTCTTTGACTACCTGGACACCATCGCCTTCCTCGGCGCCATGGAGCACATCGCCAAGGACGCCCTCGGCCTGCCCGTCGTCTACGGTTCTGCCGTGGCCGCCGCGCAGGAGATCTTTGCCGCCGAAGCGAACCAGTAGCAGGAAAGCGGGGTTGGGCACCAGGCTCAACTCCGCTGACTCGCTGTTTGGTTGATATTTGGCGATCTTGCAAATGCCAAGACGCCAAGGAAGAGGTAGCTCAGGGGCTGAAGCCCTCCGAGTTTTATTGGGCATTTTGCGGCACGGCTAAAGCCGTGCCCTTTCAAAGAAGGTTGATGAGATAACTACCAGTTCTCTCGCTAGCCCCGCTGGCTTTACCGGAAGGACCCCATGGCCGAACTGACCTTTGGAGAAAAGCTGCTCATTGCGCGGAAGCAGCTGGACCTCTATCAATACGAAATGGCCGAGCGCCTGGGCGTGCATCCCAATTCAATCACCAACTACGAAAAGGGCGAGGGCAAGCCGCATGCCGCCGTGCAGCGCATCTTCGATCTGCTCTGCGAACAGCACAAGATCAACTTCGATGAGTATCAAACCCCGCACCAAGCCAAGGGAGAAGCAATGAAAATCGTTCTCGCAGAGAAGGTTTCCCCGGCCACGCTGGCTGTCTTCGCCGCCGAGCCAGGATGGGAAGTACTCACCCACGACCAGCTTCCGGACGGTCTGCCCGCGGCTCTCGCCGACGCCGACGCCCTGGTGGTCCGTAGCGCCGTCCAGGCCGACGACGCCCTCATGGCTCATGCTCCCAAGCTGCGTGTCATCGGCCGCGCCGGAGTGGGTGTCGACAACATCGACGCCGCCGCCGCTACTCGCCGCGGCATTGTGGTGATGAACACCCCCGGCGCCAACGCCGTTGCCGTCGCCGAACTGGCCCTTGGCCTCATGATTTCTCTGGCCCGCAAGATTCCCCAGGCCACTTCCACCATGCACGCCGGCAGGTGGGAAAAGAAGAACCTGCAGGGCATGGAACTCCGCGGCAAAACGCTCGGAATTCTCGGCCTCGGCCGCATCGGCCTCGAAGTGGCCCGCCGCGCCAAAGGCTTCGGCATGGAACTGGCAGGCAGCGATCCCTTCGTCTCGCCAGCCGTGGCCCGCGAAAACGGCATCAAGCTGGTCACGGTCGAAGAGCTTTTTGCAACCGCCGACTATCTCACCCTCCATGTCGGCCTCACTCCCCAGACCGCCGGCATCGTCAATGCCCGCTCCATCGCCACCATGAAGAAGGGCGTCCGCATCATCAACTGCGCCCGCGGCGAGCTGATCGAAGACGCAGCCCTCGCCGAAGCCCTCAAGTCCGGCCACGTTGCCGGCGCTGCTCTGGACGTATTTTCGAGTGAGCCGGCCAAAGACACCCCTTATCACGGTCTCGACAACGTCATCTTGACCCCGCACATCGCCGGATCCACCGGCGAAGCGCAGGAGGCTGTCGGTATCCAGATCGCTCGCCAGGTGCGCGACTACCTCAAGCTCGGCGTCGTGCAGAACGCGGTCAATCTGCCCTCGCTCACCCACGAGGAGTACGTCCAGCTCGCTCCCTACATCGATCTCGCCGGCCGTCTCGGCGCGTTCCTCGCGCAGGCCGGCAAGGGCGGCATCGAGGCCATCGATCTCGTCTACGGCGGTATCCTCGCGGAGACCAAGATCGACCTGGTGCGCAACGCCGCCATCGAGGGCCTACTTCAGGGCTCCGAGAACGTCAACCGCATCAACGCCACTTCCGTTGCCCAGGAGCGCGGCATCCGCGTCCACGAGGAAAAGCAGGAAAGCCATCGCGGCGGCGCGGCCACGGTTCTGACCATCGAACTGCATTCCGCCAAAGGAAAGAGCCACGCCTCGGCCACCGTCATCCACGGCGAGCAGCCCCGCCTGCTGCAACTCGACGGCATCGATATCGAAACCCCTCTGGAAGGCAACCTGCTTGTCTGTCGCAACCTCGACGTCCCGGGAGTCATCGGCAAAATCGGTTCCATTCTCGGTGAAAAGGGCGTCAACATCGCCAACTTCGCTCTTGGCCGCCAACGCTCCGGTCCCAAGCCCGTCCAGGCTCTGGCCGTCGTCCAGGTCGATGCTCCGGTTTCCGCCGACGTCCTCCAAGCTTTGGGAACCATCGAGGCGCTTCTCGAAGCCCGCCCCGTCTCACTCCCCGAAGCCGGCTTCTAGTTTTCCCTCCAACAACGCAAAAGACCATCGCCCTCGCGGCGATGGTCTTTTTGTTGCAGCAGTAGCTACGCTCTGCAGGATTGCGCTACTCCGTTACTCTGCTCTTTTTCACCCAGTTCTTCACATACTCCACCTGTCCCACGTGCCCCGTCTCGTGATACGCCACAAAGAACACCGTCCCGCCCAGCGTCCCGTCGATGCTCGGGACTCTCTCTGGCCCCGGCGCAGCCAACGCTTCTTCGCTGGCCGCCTCCATCGCAGCGGTCAGTGCTCCGGTCGACTCCGCCAGCGCGGCCGTCACTTCTTCCGCTTTGGGATACTGCGCCGCATCGCCCAGCTTCGCGCCTATCGCAAAGAGCGGCAGCCAAGGCTTCGTCCATTCCACGCCCAGGAACCGCATCACTCCGCTGCGCGCCCACACAATATGGCCCGCCATCCACAACATGTGATTGGAGTTCTCGCCGGGCCGGCGCAGCCACTCTTCTTCGCTGAGCCCTTCAAAACATTTTCTCAGCACATTGTCGTTCCGTTCAAAACTGCTTGCGGCGGTCGAAATTCGTTGCGCAATCGGCATCGGAGAAGCCTCCACTCGGGGAATCCTGATTTGAGAGCAATCTCGGCAAGCAGCCGGATCGCCCTGACCTGAAACTATCACTCGCCCAGCCCGGCCCGCACGTCCCCCAGCCAGATTCAACACTCACAGCATTTCGCCTCGTCCAAACGCAAAAAGGCAGGGAAGGCAGTGTCGCTTTTGCCTCCCCTGAGAAATTGAATCCAACTTATCGCGCATCTGAGCAGAAAAACTACTCCACCGGCTTTGCCTTCCCATCCTTCAGGCTCTGCTCGATGATCTCCCGCACCTTGCGGTCGGCTTCCATGGCCATCTTGCCTTGTTTCTCGCCGAGCAGACCCTCCTTTTCCCCCAACTCGCCCTGTAACTCACCGAGTTTGCCCAGCTTCTCTCCCTTCAGTCCCTCGATCTCTCCCAATCTTCCCTGGATTTCGCCGAGCTTTCCTTGCAATGCGCCGATCTTCCCTTCCAGATTGGCCCACTCCTCGTTGCTCATTGTCTTGCTCTGGCTCGCCTGAAGCTTGGAGACCGCCGCATTCAGTTCCGCCATTTCTTTTGTTACGTCCGGGGTGGGAATGCTGGCCTTGGCCCATTCCTTGGCTAGCTCAGCCTCTGTCTTGGCAAATACCGCCTGCTGCTTGGCAAATTCCGCCTGTTCGTGCCCCAGCGATTCCATCGGTTGGTACATGGCTTCAATCTGTGCCACGGTCGCCGGGTCGCTCACCGTGTACGATTTCCCATTGTGCTGGAACCACAGGAACTTTCCGCCAGCCTGCTTGCGCGCCTTCTCGATCTCCTTGCTGGTGTCATCCGACCAGCTACCCGAGAAGGTCATTTTCTGGTCTTTCCCGGTAATCAGGGCGTAGCCGTCTCCGTCGTCCGACCAACGGTAGGAGTATCCCCGCTGTTTGGATGCCAGCGCCGAGGCCCGCGCTGCCAGTGCCATTGCCCGCGTCTCCGCACGATCCGCCTGGGCTCTGATCCTCTCCGAGTCCCTTGCAATCTGAGCTGCGGCTCGCGCTTCGATCTCGGCCGCGTTGATCAGCGGCGCTATTGGAGGCACGGTCACGTTCGCCGGCCCGATGGGCGGCACGGGCGCTACATCCGTCACTGGCGCCACAGCCGGCGAAGCGGAAGACTCTGGAGCCGGTACTTCAGCTGGAGCCGCAGCCTCTGCCGGAACAGCAGGCGAGGCCTCTGTTGGAGACGCCGGCGGCGCTTCGTCCGGATGCGAAACCCCGGTTGCCTGGGCTGCAGGGGCCATCGCGGTATCATGTCCACTCGCGGCCTCTACTCGAATCAGCACGGTTGCGGCCAGGATCGCCGGAACCAGAAGGACGGCCAGCAGGGCGCGCCGCCCGCCCGCAAAGGCCTGTTTGAAGCTGCTCTCGTTCAGCAGCCGCTCGATGCGAGCTGAAAGATTACTTGTATGTGCCATAGCCACTCCCGCGACGGTTGGGCGCGGCAGAGCCGCAAATTCCATGAGTATTTGGGCATATTGCGTTCCGCTCCGGGCTTCTTCCAATCCGGCCCGGTCGCTGATTGCCTCGCTTAATTCTGAAAGCTTGTGTTTCAACCACCAACCCAGCGGACTCACCCACACCAGCGCGGCATACCCGCCCGCCAGCAGTTGCAGATAGAAGTCTCCTTGCCGCACGTGCGAGGCTTCATGCGCCACCACCACACGCAGCTTCTCCTCGTCCCAATCTGTGTAACCCTCGGGCAGGAGCACTCCCCCTCCGATTGTCACAGGGGTTGCCACCGCATCGCTCCAACGCAGCTTCAGCCTCGCTCCAAAGCGCTCCGCCACCGCCTCCGGAACCTCCTCGGCCTTCTTCCAAATGCGCGCCGCAGTCGTCAGCCCGTGCAATAGCCGCGTCAGCAACAGTAGAGCGATGCCAAGGTAAACCGTCCATCCCAGATTACCCGCATTCTTGAGCCAACTGTCCTGCACGGCGGATCTCGCCAGCTCTGGTTTTGCCATCACATCCCTGAAGTTCATAACCGGGGCAGGGAAGCGATCCCCCACACCTGCGCCAACCTCTCCAACGTCCTTGGGTTCCGTCGTCCTTGCCGCCGTCTCGGTGGATCCAACCTGTAAAGACTGAAGGACCCGCGCCCCATCCATTGCGCGTTCTGTGCGTGAATGGTGGGAGAGCACCAATCCTCGAGTCTTCGAAACCGCGCCGTGTTCTCTTTCCTTTCCAGGCGCAGTCTCGTCTTTTGGCTTCGCAGCCGTTTCGGTTCCGCTCGTCGAAACCGCTTCGTTCGCCACTTTCACTGCCGTCTCCCGGCTCTTTGCCAGCCACGGCAGCATCGCCGCCAACTCCGCCGGGATCCTCACCGTTGCCCCCACCGGCAGCAGTTGCCAGCGCGTCGCCGCCACCGTCAACAAAGGCATCACAACCGCCGCCGCTAGCACCAGCCCCCACGCTGCTTTTTCCGCCAGCACGTTCCGCACCCGCAACAGCCGCAGACCTGCCCCCACAACTCCCGCCACCAGCAGGGCGCGCACAGCGCCTTCCATTAGCAAACCGATCATGGCTATGCCTCCGTACCCGGTGCTTTCATTCCCGGCTTGCCGGCACTCTTCTGCGCCTTGGCAATCAGCTCGGCCAGCCGCTGCAACTCGGCCCGGTCCAGCACCTTCGAGTCCACCATTCCCACCAGCAGCGCCTCCACCGACCCTTCGCAGAACCAGTCCACGATCCGCTTCACCGCCCTCCCGGCAACCTTCTGCCGCGACTCCGCCGGCCGGTAGAAGAACGTACGATTCTCCACCGCGTGAGCCAGATAGCCCTTCTCCTCCAGCCGTCGCAGCACCGTCCGGATGGTCGAGTCCTTCAGCGGACGCCCCAGCTCCTCGCGGGCCTGGTCGGCGGTCAGCCGCCCCATGCGCCACACAATCTGCAGAATGCTTCTCTCCAGTTCGCCCAACTCGGCAGGATCGTGACGGATCGTAGTGTTACTTGTCATAGTGTTACTGACTGTAGCACACAAGATTGGTAAGCAGGCAACCGTTTTTTTCGTCTGGTCCCGCCGCGCCGCCCGGACAGGGTCAAATCCGCTGCCTTGGTGTAAGCTGTGAAGTCGCTGCCGGTCGGCCTCACAGCCGTTCTGGATTGATATCGCTCCATCCCAGCACTGAGGGTCCCTACCGATGACCGCACGCAAGCCGTTTGCTCTTCTCCTGTCGCTGCCGCTCTTTTCCACCTATTTAGCTGCGCAAAGTCCTTCCAAGCCGGAGGCCGTCTTTGGGTTTGGCGACTTCACCGCGCAGGCCGCGATCGAAGCCAGGTTCCTCGCCGTCCCCGACGCCGCACTGGCTGGCCAGCACCTGAAAGCGCTGACCGCACAGCCCCATCTTGCGGCTTCGCCCGAGGACCACAAGACCGCCGAATTCGTCGCCCAGAAGTTTCGCGCCGCTGGGCTGGACACCGAGATTGTTCCCTACCGCGTGCTGATGAACCAGCCCAAGGTCGTCCGGGTGCAGGCTTACGATCCCGCCGGCAAGCTCCTGATGAGCGGCCCCACACCCGAAAAGGTCAACGGCGATCCTTTTCAGGACAATCCAAACGTCGTCATGCCCTTCAACGGTTCCTCCGGCTCGGGCGACGTCACTGCCGAAGTTGTCTACGCCAACTACGGCCGGTTGGAAGACTTCAACAAGTTGGTCGACGAGCACATCGATGTGCGCGGCAAAATCGTCCTCTGCCGGTACGGGGGGAACTTCCGCGGCGTCAAGGTCTTCATTGCCGAACAGCGTGGCGCAGCCGGGGTGCTGATCTACAGCGACCCGCAGGATGACGGATACACCAAGGGCGACGCCTATCCCGACGGCCCCTGGAGGCCGGAGACAGGCGTGCAGCGCGGATCTGTCCAATACATGTTTGAGTACCCCGGCGATCCCGAAACGCCCGGCATCGCCTCTACCCTCGACCTGCCCGACTCCGCGCGCACGCCGCCGGAGAGGGCCGCCAGCCAGCCGCACATCATCTCCATCCCGCTCAGCTATCACGATGCCGCGCCCATCCTTCAAGCCCTCAAGGGGCAAGGAGTTCCGCAAGGCTGGCAGGGAGGTTTGCCTTTTCACTATCACATGGGTCCCGGCGGCGTCACCGCACACCTGGTCTCGGTGCAGGACTACCAGCGGCGCATCATCTGGAACGTGATCGGAACCGTCAAGGGAACGCAGTATCCCGACGAGTGGGTCATCGCCGGCAACCATCGCGACGCATGGGTCTACGGAGCGGTCGATCCCAACAGCGGCACCGCCGCCATGCTGGAAACCGTGCACGGGGTGGGCGCGCTGCTTCGCCAGGGATGGCGGCCCAAACGGACCCTCATCTTCGCCAGTTGGGACGCGGAAGAGGAAGGGCTGATCGGCTCTACAGAGTGGGCCGAGCAGCACGAGAAAGAGCTGGAACACGCTGTCGCATACTTCAACACCGACGTCGGCGTTTGCGGACCGGATTTCTCAGCCTCCGCCGTTCCCTCGCTCAAGCAGTTCATTCGCGAGCTGACCCGCGACGTGCCCAGCCCCATGGGCGGAACCGTCTACCAGCAATGGCGCACCAAGAGCGCAGGCGAAAGCGACCACGCCTCCAACGCGCCCGCCATGCCCGGCGAAGAGGTCCACGTCGGCGATCTCGGTTCCGGCTCCGATTTCTCGGCGTTCCTGCAGCACATCGGGGTGCCCTCTACCGACATCAGCTCCGAAGGGCCCTACGGCGTTTACCATTCGGTCTTTGACAACTATGCCTGGTTCGTTCAAAATGCGGACCCGCACTTCCTTTATCTGCAGGAAATGGCGCGCGTCTTCGGCCTGGAGGCCTTGCGCATGGCCGACGCCGATGTGCTGCCTTACGACTACGTCACCTACGCCCGCGAGATCAACGCGTATATCGACGCGGCCCGGCACAAGGCCGCCGATACTCATATGGAGGCGCTCGACTTCGGTTCCTTGCAAGCCGCTGCCAATCGCTTCGCCCAGGCCGCGCAACACGTCTGGCAGCTTCAAAAGGCACGCGCCTCGAGCCCGGCAAGGGACAACCGTGCTCTGAATCTTGTCCTGCGCCAGGCCGAGACCGCGTTCACCACTCCGGAAGGGCTGCCCCATCGCCCCTGGTTCCGTCACACCATCTACGCGCCGGGCGAATACACCGGCTACGCTGCCGTCGTCCTGCCCGGCGTCAACGAGGCGCTCGACGCGCACGACGCACCACGCGCCGCGCGGCAGATCCTGGTCCTTGCCCAGGCTATCGACCGCGCCGCCGCCGTTTTGAATTCGGCACAATAGTGCAGTTCCGGGACGAGCCCGAGAGGCGGCTTGTTCAGGAGGAAAATGGCACGGATTCGAGTGGATTGCAGGAACAGGCTTTGGTAGGGGCTAAACATGCTACGGAAAAATCCCCATTTCGGACTAAACGCCCTAAAAACGTTCCTCAGGGGCTAAAGCCCTCACTCGTTCTAATGGCCTTATCGGCACGACTGAAGTCGTGCCCTGACGCTTCTTGCCTGTCGGATGGAGTTTTTGCGTGCTTCTTTACTGCTCTCGGTGCGCGATGTTCTTGGTAGCCAGCACGCGTTCCAGGTAGATGGACTTCATCTGCCGGCTCGCCATGGCCTGCTTGATGGGCGGCAGCTTGAGAATCACGCCCAGAACAGCCGCCATGGCACGATGATTCCAGTGCGCCTGATTGTCGAAGATGAGGTTCTGCAACTGACCGCGTTCTATGGCCATCAGGACAGCGCGGTGGGCTGTTGTTGCCGGCGTAAGCACCCGGCGGGCGCGAGGACGCAGCGACAGGCCGCGGCTGGGACAGACGCGCACGCAGACGCCGCAGCCCAGGCATAGTTTCTCGTCCACACGGGCTTTCTTCTTCTTGGGATGGTGGGGATCGGAGGCCGAGACCTGGCCCATCGCCTCCACCGGGCAAACTTCGACGCATTTGCCGCAGCCGTTGCAGGAGTCGGCGTCGACCTCGGGCAAAAAGTTGGTGGTGGCCACGGGGTAGAGGATGGCGAAGCGCTTGGCCGCCAGCATGGCCTCGCAACAGCATCCGCAGCAGTTGCAGATGAAGGCGACCTGCTGGCGCACATTTTCGCCGAACTGGACAAGATTGTGGTCAATGGCACGGTCCAGCAGCGCCATGCCTTCCTGCGCGTCCACTCGGCGCGCGTGGCCGTGTTTGATAAGCGACTGTGCGGCCCCGGCGAAGGTCAAGCAGATCTCCATCGGCGCGTTGCATGCCTTGCCCAGGTGCTGCATCTTGTGGCGGCAATAACAAGCGCCCACGCCGATGTGCTCTGCGGTGTGGATCACCTCGCTGGCGCGCTCGTAGTCCAGCACGGTGAGAGCGGGCGAGGCGGGCAGCGAGCGCTCGTTGACAAAGACGCGCCCCAGTTGCGTTTCGCCGCCGGCAAAGAGCGCGCGGATGAAGTCGTCTTCCACATTGAGGTACTGGTAAAAGAGCTCGGCTAAAAGCTTCTGGTCGTAGGTATTTCCCAACCGCATCATGGAGAACTCGAAGAAGCCCGCCATGGGCGGAGGGAGCACGAAGAGCTGCTCGCCGTTGTGCTCCATGTCGAGTAACATGCCGCGGCCGGCCAGCGTTTCAAGAATGTTGCGGCTCTCGGCTTCCGGCTTCTTCCACACCTTTGCCGCTGCCCGGACGTTGAAGGGCCGGATCGGCAGCAGCGCCACCAGCGCAGCCTCGTCGCGAGTGAAGAGGGTTTCGAGGATGCGGAAGAGAAGCTCGGTGGGCGGCGCGCCCTGGGGAAAGAGGTTGATACGGTCGGCCAGCGACCGGTAACTGTTTTTCAGGGTGACATGTGCCAAAGTTAGCCTCAATCGTCGGAACGGATTTTTGATTCTGGCCATTATAGGCATCGGTGTGCGCATGCTTACCTGTGACGCCCGATACGCATCGGCGTGCGCGCGCAGAGGTGGACACATCGGAGAAGAGTCGATCCAGCACCTTCGTCGGCGTTCTTTCAGGGTCGAATGCGGAAAGAAGAAAAGAGATCGTCTCGACGTAAGTCCTTTGTTTTGAATAGGTATAAAAACTATTGCACGGATAAACTGTTTGTTTTCTGTGGGATGAGCTAAAAATGGGGGAAGGGGAGGGGGGTACCAACTCGTTTTCGGTCCTAAGTCGCCTTCCAGAGATGTCCTTGATTTCTCTATCCTGCACCCACGGGAGCTAATTCTGTGCAATGGCGACAGATACTCGCTGGCGAGGCGGAAAGGAGAGCAATGCCGGTCTGGAGAGACCGGGGATTCCTGCCGGCGACATCGACGTTCCAGGGGAGAAAATCAGCATGGTGCCCGAGTGGCCGACGATCCGACCGGAAAGCCCCAATGGAGCCTGTTCACCTCTACACTGACGCATATAATTCGGGGGACCGATGATCGACGGTTCTCTCGGTGACCGGTTGAAAGAGAGGTGTGACTTGCGAATCCGTCATGATGTGGTTTTCGCTTCGTGTGTGCTCTTCACTATCGCCTTTGTTTGCCTCATTCCAGGAGTATGGAATCTTGTGCAGGCAGGCATTGGCGACTTGAGAGGGCTCAACCCGGATATAAGGGTGCTTGCGCGCTCGGATAGCAATGTTGGCAAGCTATTGCTGGAACTCATTATCATCGGCCTCATCGTTACATGGACGGGATACCTGAACAAAGTTCGCTGGACCTGGTTTGTCATGTTCATCTTGGTATCTGGCTTGGTGTTCCCGCTCGGCATATTGCCGTTCGTTGTGCATCCCCAATGGTTGGCGGCGGCGGTGTCCGAGTTTACATTGGAAGCGGCAGGAAGGAAACCGGTAACACTCTCCTGGAGTGCGTGGCGGGCCGTTTTTGAGTCAATCTCGATCTTCCTGCTTATGGTGATAGCTCTATTCCTGCCGGTGAAATCATTCTTTTCCCGGCGGACCGGCTCTGCCATGTGATCACGTCTCTGACCGGGGAGGTACCAGAGGCATGGCGGATTGCCTGCCTCTACACGGCTTTTGCAAAATAGGCGTTGGAGTTCTCTACCGATATTCCGGGCGAGTGAGCATCCGACCGGAACTCGAAGAAGACGATTCATTCGTGCGGCCTTGGAGACACAACCGGCAAGGCTCGCACGACTACGATTGATTTCATTTGTGTCTGTCGATCCCAAGGGTCACGGCACGGCGCATCCTCGAAACGCCGTACCAGAGCTCTAGAGCGAAACCATAGTCCCTGTGTCCCGGTCAGTCTCTTGCAAGGTCGCCGCTCGCTTCACCCCACGGACGAAGACCTGTCCGCGGGGACCCTTCCCGATGGTCGCGCCGACTTCGGTGTAGTGCTTCCGGGATACACCAACTCTGGTTTCGCTGTAGCCGCGTCCGTTGGACATGAAGACCGAGGCACAAATCACGGACCCGAACGGATGTCTTCAAGGGAAGACTCGCGTGTTGACAGAAACAAAATAGGTTGATATCAACTTATCATGCCAATTGAAAGGTAGGAGGATTCATGAAGCAGGCTTCTTGGAAGAACATTGCGACGGCCACAAGGAGAAATCTCACGGCCGTCCTATTGCTTGGCGTGGCCTGGCAGGCGCGAGCGCAGGACGCCAAAACCTCGTATGCCAGCATGGCGCCGATTGAGCAATACCTTATGGGGGACCGGGCTGCCGAGATCGCCATGGCCCGAAGCGCAGCTCCGCCGTCCATTGCGCAGGATGCCGACGTCATGGTGCTGGAACGGCACGGTTATGAGACCGCCGTCAAAGGCAAGAATGGTTTTGTATGCATGGTGGAACGATCGTGGACGGCCGGATTCGATTTTCCCGAGTTCTGGAATCCAAAGCTGCGGGGCCCGATCTGTTTCAACCCGGCGGCCGTGCGAAGCTATCTTCCGCTGACCATCAAGAAGACCGAGTGGGCGTTGGCTGGGCAGTCGCGGACCCAAATCGCCGACAATCTGAAGGCCGCTTTAGACAAGAAAGAATTGCCTTCGCAGGAAGCGGGCGCGATGTGTTACATGCTGTCCAAACAAGGGTATCTCAACGACCGCGCTGGACATTGGCATCCCCACCTGATGTTTTTCATTCCACAGGTAGGTGCTGAAGCCTGGGGTGCGAATCGGGCGGACTCTCCGATCATTGCAGATGAGGTGGGGAGCGATCGATTGACGATATTTATGGTTCCGGTCAGCAAGTGGTCGGATGGCACGGAGGATTCCCCGCACGACCATTGACCTGAACAGGGGGCAATTTGAGCGGATTCGAGGCATTCGCTGAGCTTCTTCAATAAGCTCCTGCGGAGTCCCGATTGTATTCCCGGCATTGCAGACAGGACCCCGAGTTTTTCCTTTCCAAGGTTCGGGAAGGCCCAGTGCGGGGTTGGGGACGAGTTGGCGACAGACCGTCAACACCCCGCCCGGCCTACCTACCGCTGCTCTGAAATGTTGTCATGGTGAGCCGGCGGCGAAGGATCTGCGGCTGCCCTGGGATTTCAAAGTGGCGTAATTTCCGGGTTGGCGACGATACAGGAACGACCCCGGCTGAACTGGAAGGTTGAGTGATTTCACCATTGCCGACTCACCGCTCGCACGCCGAATCATTCGGAAAGTTCTACGTTTCGCAGGGATTTGATAGACTCTGGTCAAGACGCGAACTCGACGACAGTCGAACGCACATGAAATCATCCCTTTTGAAGTGACCGCTGCGAACGCCCTGGGGCTCGCCAGCCTTCCTGAGGAGCCTTTGGATGAGTCCAGCGACGAAGATTTCTCCTGTTTCAACGAAGCCCGCAGCTTCCGCCAACATCAATCGGGAAGAGACTCCTTTCGAGGCGCTGGCCAGCATCTGCTCAGTTCTGGTGGTGGGCCTGTTCATTCTGACCTTCTTAGCTCAGAACTACGTCATTCCGTCAGGTTCGATGGAGAACACGTTGCTTGTAGGCGATCACCTGGTCGTCGACCAGATCACGCTCATGCCGCCCGCTTCGTGGATGCCGCTCATCAGGTATCGCGAGCCGAGGCGCGGCGATATCGTGGTCTTCCACAAGCCTGTCAATCAGCCTGGTATCGATGCCACCGACGCCAACGGAAGACCACAATACACCCCCCTGGTGAAGAGGTTGATTGGCGTACCGGGAGATCGTATTCATCTACGCAACGGCATTGTGATTGTGAATGGTGTTGCACAGCCTGCGGGATTTGCGCAGCCGACGACGACGGATAACTTCAACGAGTTTCTCGACGATTTCCCCGCAGTGCCTCCAACCGGGGTGCCCGGGGCAACAGAGTCGTGGGCGGTAAGCTTCCCGAGTTATCTCCAGAATGGCGACTTAGTGGTTCCACCCGGCATGTATTTCATGATGGGCGACAACCGGCATAACAGCCTGGACTCGCGCTACTGGGGCTTCGTGCCGCGCGCCAACATACTTGGCCGTCCGCTTTTCAACTATTGGTCGTTCGAGGCCGCAGACGGGCAACTTGAACAAACAGGATTCGGTCACAAGCTCGCGTGGATCGGCCACGTTCTGGTGCATTTCTTCCCAGACACGCGCTGGAAACGCACTTTCCACGTTGTTCGTTGAACCGAAGGTGCAAGATCCCGATTCGATCTTGGTGCGCTCCGGTCGTATGACCGGCCATGAACCGTGATCGCGAGAGGATTACCGGCAACTCGGAAGCTACAGTCTGAGCAGTATTTGCACCCCATCCATGCAGCGGGAGCCCCAACCATTCCACGATGATGCGGTGGAAAGGATGGGGCACCCATCGCTCAGTCCATCCTGGTCAGATCAATGAGTTGCTTAACTGCTCAGGCCAGGTCGAAGCGGACAGGCTCAAAAGCGATCCAGGTTCATCACCTTGGCCCACGCCGCCACGAAGTCGGTCACGAATTTCGGTCCCGCATCGGCGCTTGCATACACCTCCGCATCGGCGCGGAGCTGAGAGTTCGAGCCGAAGACGAGATCGACCACCGTGCCTGTCCATTTGAGCGTGCCCGTCTGGCGGTCCCGTCCTTCCAACACGCCCGCAGCGGTCTCCGACTTTTGCCACTTCGTGTTCATGTCCAGCAGGTTCACGAAGAAGTCATTGGTCAAAGCTCCAGGCCGCTTGGTAAACACACCGTGCGGGGCTTGCCCGAAGTTCGCGTTCAATGCGCGGAGGCCGCCAATGAGCACGGTCATCTCCGGACCGGTAAGGGTTAACAACTGCGCCTTGTCGATCAGCAAGTAGGGGGCGTGTTCCTCCAGACCCTTGCTTGCGTAATTGCGGAATCCATCGGCCTTCGGCTCCAGCACGGCGAACGACGCGATATCGGTCTGCTCCTGCGAAGCGTCCATGCGGCCCGGCGCAAAGGGAACCTTTACGTCATGACCCGCCTTCCTGGCCGCGGCTTCGACGGCCGCGCAGCCGGCGAGGACGATCAGGTCGGCCAGCGAGACCCTTTTGCTGTCCGACTGGGCGTGGTTGAACTCCTGCTGAAGGTCTTCCAGTTTCGAAAGCACTTTGGCCAGTTCAGCCGGTTGATTGGCTTCCCAATCCTTCTGCGGGGCGAGCCGGATGCGCGCGCCGTTCGCGCCGCCGCGCTTGTCGCTGCCGCGGAAGCTGGAGGCCGACGCCCACGCGGTGGTGACGAGTTGGGAAATCGAGAGGCCGGAGCCAAGGACCTTGGCCTTGAGAGCTTCAACGTCCTTTTCATCGATGAGAAGATGATCGATTTCGGGAATCGGGTCCTGCCAGATCAGTTCTTCCTTGGGCACCAGCGGTCCCAGGTAGCGCGCACGCGGTCCCATGTCGCGATGGGTGAGCTTGAACCAGGCACGAGCAAAGGCATCGGCGAACGCGTCAGGATTTTCAAAGAAGCGGCGCGAAATCTTCTCGTAAACCGGATCCAAGCGCAGGGAGAGGTCGGTGGTCAGCATGATCGGGGCGTGACGCTTGGATGGATCGTGCGCATCCGGAACCGTGCCCGCACCCGCGTCCCCTTTGGGCTTCCATTGATAAGCGCCGGCAGGGCTCTTGGTCAGCTCCCACTCGTAGCCGAAGAGAATCTCGAAGAAGCTGTTGTCCCATTTGGTCGGTGTGTTGGTCCAGATGCCTTCCAGGCCGCTCCCGATGGCGTCTCCGCCGACACCGGAGCCGTAATCGCTCTTCCAACCCAGTCCCTGCTCATCGATCGGAGCGGCTTCGGGCGCTGCGCCCACGTGAGTGGCCGGGGCCGCGCCATGCGTTTTGCCGAAGCTGTGGCCGCCAGCGATCAGGGCTACGGTTTCCTCGTCGTTCATCGCCATCCGGGCAAAGGTTTCGCGGATGTCGATGGCCGCGGCAACCGGGTCGGGATTGCCATTGGGGCCTTCGGGGTTGACGTAGATGAGGCCCATCTGGACAGCCGCCAGCGGGTTGGCCAGCTCCCGGTCGCCGGAATAGCGCTCGTCGCCGAGCCATGTGGTCTCCGGACCCCAACTGACGTCCGCTTCCGGCTCCCAGATGTCCGCGCGTCCGCCTCCGAAGCCGAAGGTCTTGAAGCCCATCGACTCCAACGCAACATTTCCGGTCAGAATCAGCAGGTCGGCCCAGGAGAGCTTCTGGCCGTATTTCTGCTTGATCGGCCACAGCAAACGGCGGGCTTTGTCGAGATTGACGTTGTCGGGCCAACTGTTGAGCGGCGCAAACCGTTGCGCGCCCCGTCCCGCGCCGCCGCGTCCATCGGCGATGCGGTAGGTGCCTGCGGCGTGCCAGGCCATGCGAATGAAGAGCGGCCCGTAGTGGCCGAAGTCGGCCGGCCACCATTGTTGCGAATCCGTCATCAGGGTGTGCAGATCCTTGATGACCGCGTCGAGGTCGAGCGTCTTGAATTCTTTCGCGTAGTTGAACTCGTTGCCCAGAGGATTGGATAACGAAGATTGCTGATGCAGGATCGAGAGGTTCAACTGGTTGGGCCACCAGTCCCGATTGCCTTTTGCGCCTGCCGCCGTGTGCCCGTACATGCCACCCATAAAGGGGCATTTCGATTCGTTGGACATCTTGCCTCCTATTTGGCTTTTTGCGATGGACCAGCGGCACCATTATAGGAGCCTTTCGTGAAACTGCGAGATCGATTCTTCTTGAAGGCGACAGGGCGGGACGGCGATCTTCTTCAGCATTGGAAACATGCATTTACAGAGGAATGTTTCGATGGCTGCGACCAGGAGTCTTCCGAGAACATCCAAGGCACATGAATGCGCATGAATCCGAGGCTGCAGCAGTGGCTTCCTCACCAATTGACGACTGCGCAACCGCGCAATCCGCTGTCCATTTCGGCTTCGACAATACCTATGCGCGTCTGCCGGAGCACTTCCATGCACGGCTCGCCCCGACGCCGGTGGCTGCTCCGCGTCTGATTCGATTGAATGCGGAGGTTGCGCGGGAACTGGGCCTCGATCCGGAGGCTCTGGCGAGCCGGGAGGGGGTGGAGATCCTGGCGGGCAATCGCGTTGCGTCGGGGTCGGAACCGCTGGCGCAGGCCTATGCCGGGCACCAGTTCGGATCGTTCGTTCCGCAGCTGGGCGATGGACGCGCCAACCTGCTGGGCGAAGTGGTGGGCCGCGATGGGGTTCGTTACGATATTCAGTTAAAGGGCTCTGGGCGGACGCCGTTTTCACGCGCGGGCGACGGACGGGCGGCGCTCGGCCCAGTGCTGCGCGAATACATCGTGAGCGAAGCGATGGCGGCCATGGGCGTGCCGACCACCCGCGCGCTGGCCGCGGTGCTTTCGGGCGAATACGTTCAGCGCGAAACGCCGCAGCCGGGTGCAGTCCTGACGCGAGTCGCTCAGAGCCACGTGCGGGTGGGGACATTTCAGTATTTTGCGGCGCGACAAGATGTTGAAGGTCTGGTGCAATTAGCGGGATATGCCATTGCCCGTCATTATCCAGAGGCCGCGAAAGCCGCGCGGCCAATCGGAGCCTTTCTGGATGGAGTGATTGCCCGGCAAGCGGGTTTGATTGCGCAGTGGCTGCTGTTGGGATTTGTCCATGGCGTGATGAACACGGACAACATGGCCATCTCCGGCGAGACGATCGATTACGGTCCCTGCGCCTTCATGGAAGAGTACGACCCGGCAACGGTATTCAGTTCCATCGACCATTACGGCCGTTACGCCTATGGAAACCAGCCACGCATTGCGCTTTGGAACCTGACCCGGCTTGCGGAGACTCTGCTGCCCTTGCTGGAACTGGAGGCGGGAGACCAGAAGGCCGCCATTGCCTCGGCGACGGAGGCGCTGGAGGCGTTTGCACCGCAATTTGAAGCCGCGCACCTGGCCGGCCTGCGCCGCAAACTTGGACTGCTGACAGAGCGGGAAGACGACCGGGCGCTGGCCGAGGATCTGCTGCAACGCATGGCCGCCAACAAGGCGGACTTCACGCTGACCTTCCGCCGGTTGTGCAACGCTGCGACGGGTGCGGAGGGCGATGGGCCAGTGGCCGAGTTGTTTGCCGATCCCACGGTATTCGACGCGTGGGCAGTGAAGTGGAGGAGCCGTCTGCAGGAAGAGCCAGCGGCGCCGGCGGAGGATCGAGCGGCCGCGATGCGCCAGGTGAATCCTATCTACCTTCCGCGCAATCACCGGGTGGAGGCGGCGCTCAAGGCAGCCGCGGATTGCGGGGACTTCGCGCCGTTCGAAGAACTGCTGGAGGCGCTTTCGCGCCCGTTCGACGAGAGACCAGGTCTAGAGAAGTATGCGCAGCCGGCGCGCCCCGAAGAGCGCGTGACGCAGACATTCTGCGGGACGTAAGGGCAGGCGGGTCGCCTCGGCAATCCTTCTCGTCGCAGGAATGGCGGTTCCATTTCGGGTCAGGATGACCCGATAGTGTGGCGAGATACCCGCATGAAATTAAAAAAGATGCGAGAAGGAGACGGGCTCCGACAAGCACGCATGATCCAATGGAAGCATCTATCTTCCAGGTCCAGGGACGTGTTCGTGAAGTCAGCCATATCCGGGTCAAGCAGGTGGTTCGCCCGAAAAAGAATGCCTCACGCGATTGCCTTCGCCGCATCTTTGGCGGCGATGGTGGGGAGCGCGTGCGGGGCGGCCAGATGCGCCTGGGCGACAACACCCGCGCCGCTGACCACTCTGAGCGCCGTTCACCGCCTGAGCAACGCGGAGGCCCACAAAGGGCTGCCGGTAGCTTTTGAGGCCACCGTTACTTACTACCGAGACTCCGACACAGATCTTTTTGTCCAGGATGGCAACACGGCAATCTATGTGGATTTCAAGCCGGACGCGGAGCTTGTGCCCGGCGATCGGGTGCTGGTCATCGGCAAGACCCAGGACAGCTTCCGGCCGATCATCGAGCCCGATAGCGTGGTTGTGGTCCACCGTGGTGCGTTGATCGCCCCCGTGGCTGCCAGCTTCGAATCTCTTATCCGCGCCGAACTCGATTGCAAAAGGATTCGGATACGGGGGGTGGTGCGCTCGGCGGCGATGGTGGATGCCGGGAGGAAGCGGAGCATTTACCTCGAAGTGCTCACCGACGGCGGGTATATCGACGTGGCCCTCAACAGCAACGACGAGAGCGCACAGGGCAGGCTGCTGGATGCGGAAGTGGAGTTCACCGGCATTGCCACCGCGAAGTTCGACCAGAAGATGCAGATGTCGGGGGCGCGCATCGATGTGCAGAGCCTGGCCGATGTGAAGATCCTGAAGCCGGCGGCGCAAAACACCGGAACGCTGGCGCTTACGCCTCTGGAAGATGTGATCGGGAATTACAAGATCCAGGACCTTTCGCGCCGAGTGCGGATACGGGGCACGATCAACTATTACCAGGCCGGCTCGAATATCGTTTTGCAGGATGGTTCGAAGAGCTTGTGGATCACCACCAATACCAGCCAGCCGCTGCGGGTGGGCGACATCGCGGAGGTGACCGGCTTTCCGAGTGTGCGCGACGGGTACGTGGGGCTGATCCACGGGGGAGTGAAAGACACAGGCGTGTACGCGCCGATTCCGCCGCTGCCGGTCAACTGGCAGGAACTGGGTTTCGGAGGCAACGCATTCAACCTGGTGACGATCGAGGCGCGGCTGGTGCGCCAGGTGCGGGAAGCGGCTACCGATGAGTATGTGCTGGATGCCGACGGGCACGTATTCTCGGCGATTTTCCGGCACCCGCTACCGATTGTGAGTCCCCAGCCGCCGCCGGTGAAATGGATACCGGAGGGCGCCAAGGTGCGGGTGACCGGCATTGGCATGTTTTACAGCACGGACTCTTTCAACGGCCCCATCGCTTCAGACATACTGATGCAGTCGCTGGACGATATCGCGGTGATTGCACCGCCGCCGCTGTTGAGCGTGCGCAACCTTACGCTGGCGGTTGGCCTCCTCCTGCTAGGCATATTCGCAGTGAGCATCTGGGGATGGCTGCTGGAGCGCAAGGTGCGGCAGCAGAGCGTGGCGATGGCCGCGCGCAACGAAGCCGAAGCCACGCTGCAGCGGCAGCGAAGCCAGATTCTGGAAGACATCAACGGTACACAGCCGCTGGCGGAGATCGTGGAAGCGATCGTGCACATGGTCTCTTATCAGTTGGGCGGAGCGCCGTGCTGGTGCGAAATTGCGGACGGCGCCCGGCTGGGAGATGAGCCGTCGGACAAGCGCCTGTTCCGGATCGCGCGCAAGGAAATTGCCTCCCGTTCCGGACCGCTGCTGGGCACCATTTTTGCAGGACTGGACCCGGGTGTCCCGCCGAGCGCGAGCGAAGCGGAGTCGCTTTCGGTGGGGACCCGCCTGGCGACCCTGGCCATCGAGACGCAGCGTCTGTACACGGATCTGCATCATCGCTCGGATTTCGACCTGCTGACCGATATTCACAATCGCTTCTCGCTGGACCGGTATTTGAATGTTTGCATTGCCGAGGCGCACCAGACAGCCTCTGTTTTTGGCCTCATCTACATCGATTTGGACGAGTTCAAGCAGGTGAACGACCTTTACGGACATCACGCCGGAGACCTCTACCTGCAGGAAGTTACGGCGCGCATGAAGCGTCAACTGCGGTCGGCAGATATGCTGGCCCGCCTGGGCGGCGATGAGTTCGCCGTGCTGACGCCAGACGTGCGCAGCCGCCTGGATGTGGAGGAGATTTCAATCCGTTTGCAGCGTTGCTTTGTGGATCCGTTCGTGATCGAAGGGCACCGGCTGCAGGGCGCGGTGAGCATAGGAATTGCCATGTATCCGCAGCATGGTGTTACGCGAGACGCACTGTTGAACGCAGCAGACGCCGCGATGTACAAGTCAAAACACGCACGCCGCGTCGAAGCGCGGGCGCGCTCACTGGCGGTCGCCGATTTGATTGAGAATGCGCCGTAACGGAGCTGGCGGAGTTCGCGGGGTTCGCGGAGCTAGCGGAGTTGGCAAATCTGCGATCCAGCAAGGCGCCTCCGGCTGGGCGGCAGGTTGCCGGGCTGGTTGAAAGCCGCAGATCTGCCGACCGCGTTGGGGATACAATGAAAGATGGGCCAAGGCCAAATTCTCTTGCGCACCGAGCGCAAAACCAGCAAGGAGCTTAACCTCTTATGGCGATTCCCGCCACTCAAATGCGTCCGGGCATGATTATCAAGCACAACGATCAACTGCACCTGGTGTTCAAAGTCGAGCATCGCACCCCGGGCAACCTGCGCGCCTTCATCCAGGCCAAGCTGCGCAACCTGAAGAACGGCTCGATGTTCGAGCACCGCTTCCGCTCGGCGGACGCCATCGAGAAGGTCTCCGTCGACGAAGTCAAGATGGACTACCTATACAACGACGGCGACGACTACTACTTCATGAATCCGGTTGACTACGAGCAGACGGTTCTGAAGGGCTCGATGCTGGGCGATGCGATCGAGTACCTGACGCCCAACCTGCAGATCGAAGTCAGCTATATCGACGGCGCGGCCGTCGGCATTGACCTGCCCACCTTCGTGGAACTGACGGTTGTGGAGACGGAACCGGGCCTGAAGTCGGCAACTGCGTCCAGCGTCACCAAGCCCGCCAAGATGGAAACCGGCCTCGTTGTCCAGGTTCCCGCCTTCATCAACGAGGGTGAAAAGATCCGGGTGGACACAAGCGAAGGCACCTACATGAGCCGCGCGTAACGCTTTTGGTTCAGTATTTTGATTCAGTATGAAGCGGAAGAGCCGGGACAAATGTCCCGGCTCTTCCGCTTCAATGCCCCAGAATCGGGACTTCGAGTTTCGGACTGGAGTCATGCCCGCGGATTACGGGCACGACGGGCATTTTTCGCCAGCCAACTCCATGGCGTGCAGCGATTCGCCGTAGGGCGCCCGCAGCACGCCGCGCTCGGTGAAAATGGCGGTGATGTACTTGGCCGGAGTCACGTCGAAGGCGGGGTTGCGGATGCCCACGTTGTGAGGCGTCAACTGTTTGCCGCCATGATGCGTCACTTCGACCGCGGGGCGCTCCTCGATCGGAATACCGTCGCCGGTGGCGGTCTTTATGTCGATGGTGGACCAGGGCGCGGCGACGTAGAACGGAATGCCGTGCTCCTTGGCCAGGATGGCCACGTTGTAGGTGCCGATCTTGTTGGCGGCGTCACCGTTGGCCGCGATGCGGTCCGCGCCCACGACGACGGCCTGAATCAGGCCCTGTTTCATGAGGCTGGCGGCCATGTTGTCGCAAATAACCGTGGTGTCGATGCCGTCTTCCATCAGTTCCCAGGCGGTGAGGCGCGCGCCTTGCAAGAAAGGCCGCGTCTCGTCGGCGTAGACACGGATCTTCTTGCCCTGTTCGACAGCCGATCGGATCACGCCCAGCGCGGTTCCATATCCGCAAGTGGCCAGCGCCCCGGCATTGCAGTGCGTCAGCACGCCGCCCTCGGCGGGAAGCAGCGCGCCGCCGAAGGCTCCCATGGCTTTGCAGGCGGCAATATCCTCGCCATACATGGCGTGGGCTTCGGCCAACATGCGCTGCTTGAGCTGGTCGAAGGTCACTTCGGCCTGGAGCAGGTTGGCAAACAAGCCCTTCATGCGGTCAATCGCCCAGAAGAGGTTGACCGCAGTGGGACGGGTACCGGCCAGGCGGGCGCAGATGACCTCGAACTCGGGGGCAAACTCTTCGGCGGAGGCGGCTTTTGTGTGCAGCACGCCCAGCGCGACGCCATAGGCAGCCGAGACGCCAATGGCCGGAGCGCCGCGCACCACCATGGTCACAATGACCTCGGCAACCTGTTCGTAAGTCGTGGCAAGTACGTAGCTCTCCTCGAGGGGAAGCCGGGTCTGGTCGATGAAGCGGACACCTTCCGGCGTCCAGGCGAGCGTGGGAATCATGGAATTCCAGTGTAAACGGGCGAGGTTGTCCGGCACGATTTGGAAACCTTTTCATTATTTGCTGGACGAGCTTTGGCGACGGTCGATAAAGTTGTTTCGGTAGTTCGAATGCGCAGAACTTTCTCTGGCCCCGGGCTTGCCGATCAACCGGCAGGGAAGCGAGGCTGCCGGGAAAGTACCGCGCCCCAAATTTTTTTGAAGGAAGCAGGATAGACCACCCATGGCCACGCGATCCTCAGTCCCGGCGCAGCAAAACGCGCCCAACTATCTGGTGCCGTTCATCATTGTCACCGCACTGTTCGGCATCTTCGGGTTCCTCACCAGCCTGAATAATCAGCTGGTTGGCAAGCTGAAAGAGATCTTCAATCTGCCTTACGGGCCGTCCATGCTGGCCACTTCGGCCTGGTTCTTTGCCTACCTGGTCTTCTCGGTTCCCAGCGGCAAACTGATCGAATGGGTCGGCTACAAGAGAACCATGGTGATCTCGCTGTTCATCATGGTGGCGGGCGCGCTGTTGTTTGTCCCCGCGGCCAATCAGGTCAGTTTCCCGCTGACCCTGACCGCCATTTTCGTGCTGGCTACCGGCGTCTGCGCTTTGCAGACCTCCGCCAATCCTTACGTTGCGATTCTCGGACCCGAGCATTCGGCATCTGCCCGGCTGAACCTGGCCCAGGCCTTCAACTCCGGCGCTTCGGCCATTGCCGGGTGGTTTGCCGCGCGCTTTATCCTGGCCGATACCACCAAGGTGTCCGACGCGCCAAGTCAGGCGCACATGCTGGAAATGCCCTATGTCTACATCGCCGCCGGCTTGCTGGTGCTGGGTTTCGCGGTCATGTTCATGCATTTGCCCACCATCAATTTGACCAGCGCCTTCCGCCCCGCCAAGGACGGCGATTCGCTGGTGGACCGCAGCATCTGGAGCTATTCGCACACCGTCCTCGGCATGTTGGGCATCTTCTTCTACGTGGGCGTGGAGATCTCGCTGGCCGCGATTTGCATTCAATTCTGCAAGGTGCAAGGGCTCAACAATGTGCAAATCGCCGGCATCCTGGTTACCGTCTACTACCTGCTGATCATGGCCGGCCGCTTTATCGGCAGCGCGCTGATGAGCGTCATCAAGGCAGAAAAGATGCTGGTGGTCCTGGGCATTCTGGGCGTGGCTCTCATGCTGCTTGCCATGGTCACGCATGGCCAGATCGCCATCTGGAGCCTGGTCCTCTGCGGCCTGGCCAACTCCATCATGTACCCGACGATCTTTACCCTGGGCATCGCCGAACTGGGACCGATGACCAGCAAGGGTTCGGGCGTGATCACCATCGGTAACGTGGGTGGCGCAGTGGTTCCGCCGCTCTTCGGTTTCCTGGTGGACAAGATCAACTTCCAGTTTGCGTTCATCCTGCCCGTACTCTGCTACCTCTTCATCGCCTACTACGGCCTCTCGGGATACAAGCCGCGCAAAGCGTAGCCAGCCAATCATCGCTTGTAACTGCGGCCCTGCGGATCTTTCCGGAGGGCCGTTGTTGTTTGGCATCGTCGATGCGCTCCGGGGAAGATCCGACGAGTCTGCAGGGCAGGGTGAGGTTTTGAAGGGCACGTTTGCTGGTATTCCGATCTGGCCCGCGTTTCTCACGGGCAGCGAAGGACAATAGCGCTGGCCTCCCGGCCCTCAGTCGCCTCGTCAGCCCATGCATTACGGAGTATCCCGCCGTCTGTTTGAAATGCGGGCTTGCCTGGGAAGCTGAGGTAGTATTTAGGTAACTTGGTAGAAATAGTAGATTTGAACTGCGATCTGTTGCATTAAGTGAGAGAATGCTAGTCAAAACTAGATTCACCAGTTGCACGAGTTGAGCATGACGTTGAATTTCGTTCTTAGCTGGCACATCTGGCCAGTTTTCGTTGCATTGTGCCTGTTTACGGCTCTTGCAGCTTACGCGTGGCGGCACCGTTCGGTGCCCGGGGCGCTTCCCTTTACTGCGGGGATCGTCTTTACGATGCCTTGGGTGCTGGGTATCGGGTTGCAACTGCTTGCGGCAGACGCCGAGACGATGGTCTTCTGGACGAAGTTCCAGACCGTCTGGCAAATCCCCGCTTTGTCCTCCGGGCTGTGCTTTGCGCTCGAGTACGCCGATCTTGGCCGCTTTCTGACCCGCCGAACCATTGCGCTGCTGGCACTCCCGGCATTCATCTTTGTTTTGTTGGTCTTAACCAACAGCTTTCATCATTGGATATGGCTCGGCAGTTCTCCGGGGGTGTATGCGCGGCCGCCAATCGCCATGGGCGGAAGAATCGTAACCGCCTATGATTTCCTGCTCATGTCGCTTGTGCCGGCGATCTTTGTCTGGCTCTTCATCCGATCTCCACTGCATCGCTGGCCGGCTGCGCTTGCCCTGTTGGGACAGGGCGCTCCGAGGCTGGTGTACCTCCTGGACGGGAGAAGTTGGGGGCCATTTCTGAGGGGTGACGTGTTCGTTATCGCACTTCTGTTTCTGTCCGCCATGTATTCCCTGGTGCTGTTTCGCTTCCGACTCTTCAGTTTCATTCCCATTGCCCGGGGAACCATGATCGAACAAATGCGGGAAGGGATGCTGATTCTGGATACGCAGCAATCGATTATCGACTTAAACCCTGCCGCGGCAAAGATCCTTGGGATTTCAGTCGCATCCGCCAGGGGCGCCAATGCGTTGCAGATTTTCTCAATACATCCCGCACTGAGCGCGCGGCTCAAGGAAGAGGGAACAGGCCAGTCCGAAATCCATCTTGACACCGCTGGGAGCAGCCGTGACTACGTGCTTCACCTGTCGTCCTTGAAGAACAGGCGTGGATTCCCGCTTGGCCGCATTTTTCTTTTTCACGATGTTACCGAGCAGAGGCGGGCTGAAGCGAAGCTCCAAGAGCAGCAAAATGCGCTGGCCACATTAAACGAGCGAGTGCGGATCGCGCGGGAGTTGCACGACGGCTTGGGCCAGGTGCTGGGATACGTGAAAATGCAGGCTGAGGCGGCACGGTGCTTTCTGGCTCAGGGAAAGCAGGGCGAGGCGGACCGCTGCCTGGAGCAACTCGTCTCCGTAGCTCAAGAGACGCACACCGACGTGCGCGAGTATATTTCGGGCGCAGATGCGGGCATGACGGCCGAATTCGGATTTCTTGCTTCCCTGAAGCAATATCTTGCACGGTTCACTGAGTGTCATCAGATTCAAACGGAGTTGAATGTTCCCGCCGAGGTAGCCGAACGCGCGTTCGGGCCCGCGGTTGAGGTGCAGTTGTTGCGCATCATTCAGGAAGCGCTCACCAACGCCAGAAAGCACGCTCGCGCGGGGGCTGCGTTTGTCAGCCTGCGCATCGAGGACGGCAAAGCCCGAATCACGGTTGCCGACGACGGCGTTGGTTTCGATGTGCATCAGTTTCCGCACGATGCTCAGCCGCACTTCGGACTGAAGTTCATGCGCGAGCGCGCCGAAGAAGTGGGTGGCTGCGTAGAGATTCAATCGGAACCCGGCAAGGGCACACTGGTCATCGTTCGAGTTCCGTTCAAAGAGGGGGTCGCTCGATGAGAGTTGTGCTGGCGGACGACCATCCCCTCTTTCTCGATGGGCTCAAGAACCTGATTACTTCTCGTGGCCTGGAGGTTGTGGGCACGGCTTGCGATGGGTGGGAGGCGTTGGATCGGGCGCGCTCCCTCAACCCCGATCTGGTCTTGATGGATGTGCAGATGCCGCGTCTCGACGGATTGGCCGCCACGCGGTTGATCAAGGCCGAAATGCCGCGGATCAAGGTGGTCATGCTCACCATGGATGACCGAAATGAATCTTTGTTTGAGGCGATCAAAAGCGGCGCGTCCGGTTATTTGTTGAAAACAGAGAATACCGATGTCTTCTTTCAGTCGCTACTCGCCATGGCGGAGGGTCAAGCGCCGCTCTCCGCCGGGCTGGCGGCGCGCATTCTGAAGGAGTTCGCGGAGCACCCGGACGATACCCGGAAGGTCGCGCCGGAAGATGGGCTATCGACGCGGCAGCGTCAGGTGCTGGCGATGGTCGCGTCGGGTATGACGTACAAAGAGGTTGGCGCGAAACTCAATCTTTCGGAACGAACCATCAAATATCACATGGGTGAGATCGTGCAGCGGCTCCATCTGGAGAATCGCTCCCAGGTCATCGAGTATGCCCAGCGGATTCCGCTGGCTTAGAGCGGTTCCACAATTAACGTGCCCTTGCCTCCAGCGTGCAAGGTGTCATTTTCTTGAGGAAGATGCCACTTTGGATCAGCGGCTCCGGGGTACAGCAATTGTGGAACCGCTGTAGCCGCAGCCCACGCGACGAGGACCTTGCGACGGAGCCAGTCCGCCAGGCTGCCCTTTGTCATTTGACTGTACTTTTATACCCCTCCGACTGTACCTCAACTGTCTCTGAAGGACAGTGCGGAAGCCCTTCCGTCAGGCTATAACCGTAACTGAACTCACTTTCAACTATGCGAACAATCGTGATCTGCGGAAGGTCGCTTATGGCCTCCAGCGTCGCCGAAAGCTTGCGCGGCTGCGCGGGCCTCGAAGTGCTGCAGTTAGAAGTTGCGGACTTCGATCCCGGGCCGAAATCGACGACCGTCTCTCCGCACGCGGTAATCGTGGATTTGTCCGTGGTGCAACTGGATTCGCTCTCGGTCCTGCTAAGGAAATATCCCGATCTCCTGCTGGTCGGAATCGACCCGGCCAGCGACGAAGTGATGGTGCTTTCCTCCCATCCCGCGCGCGCCATGAGCACGGATGCATTGCTGCAAATCATCGAAAAAGACCTGTCTCATAGCGAGAAGCCGCAATGAGCGACAACTCCATATTTCATTTGCGATTTTATTTGCGCGTATCGACTTTGCGTATATCGACGCCAGGGCCCCGGTTGAGTGCTTCAGGAAGTCGAACAGCAAATCATTTAGCTCTGCCGTTGAAAGCGACGCGGGGTCGCCGCGCTGAGAGTGCCGAATTCATCTCGCGGTGTATGCCGCGGTAGCTCCGTTTTGCGCGACCTGAAGCAATTTGGGGCGCACACAAGAAAAACCGCGTCTGTTCCGGGCATTGCTCCCACGACGCCAGCAAGAAGAGGAAGACACATGTTCGATGCGAAGACGTTCGAGACCGCGATGATCGAGAGCCCAATGGCTCAGCCCAGCCAGACCACCGAGTTTGCCGCTCCCGCAAGTGGAAAATGGCGGATCGCGCGGGTTTTCTACGGCGTCTTGGCGACGATGGCTATGTTGATTGCGCTGTGCGTGCCCGCGGCTGCCGGTTCCCTGGCTCAGTTGACGGTGACCACACTGGTTGACACGAGCGACTCCAGCCCGGACTGCACCAGCGGCCAGGGCAACACGTGTTCGCTGCGTGACGCCATTGCGGCGGCGAATGTCGACGGCGTGGCCACGATCAGCTTCAACGTGACAGGGACCATCACGCTATCGAGCGCGCTGGTGATCACGTCAGACGTGACCATCACCGGACCGGGGCAAAACCTGCTCACCGTCTCCGGCAACAATCAATATCCGGTGTTCGTCTTCGCTCCGGGGCTGCCATCAAGCATGCATTGGCTCATCTCCGGGCTCACCATCGCCAACGGAAACAATTTCACCTATGGCGGCGGCATCTCCAACTTTGCCACGCTGACGGTGACCGATTGCACCTTTACGGGCAACTACGCCGCGAGTGGGGGCGGCGCCATCTACGGCGGCAACGGCACGCTGACGGTGACCGGCAGCACCTTCACCGGCAATTCCACTGCTCCCGGCACCCTCGGCGGCTCCGGCGGCGGCATCCTCGGCCGAAGCACGTTGTCGGTGGCCGATAGCACCTTCTCCGGCAATTCCGCCGGGTACGGTGGCGCAATCAACGCCGAGGCCATTTCGGCGACGGTGACCAACAGCACTTTCACCGGTAACTCCGGCGTTCACGGCGGCGCCATCAGTAGCAACAGCAGTTTGATTGTGACCAACAGCACCTTCTACGAGAATTCCGCCCAGTCTGGCGGCGGCATCGACCAGATCGGCACTACGCTCACCGTGACCAACAGCATTCTGGCCGAAAACGCGGGCGCCGATTGCGTCGTCAACGATGGTGATTGCGGCTTGAGCGGGGCCAGCGGCAATGTCGTCGTCGACGGCAGCACCCTTCTGCCTCCGCTGGGCAAGCTTCTGGCTCCGCTGGGCAACTACGGCGGAACGACGCAAACCATGTTTCCGCTGCCTGGCGGTCCGGCCATTTGCGCGGGCGTTGCGAGCCTGGCGGTCGCCGGCGGCAATCCCCTCACATCCGACCAGCGCGGTTGGCCGCTGAACACTTCGTGCGTGGACGCGGGCGCGGTGCAGTCGAACTATCTGACAGTCAACAACCTCGGCGACACATTGAACACCATCGACACGACCAGTTGCTCGGACGGCCAAGCGAACACCTGCACACTGCGCGACGCCTTGACGCAGTCCAACATGGCCAGCACGGCCGGGCAGGCCGACATCGATTTCGCTTCTTCTCTGTTCTCCTCGGGCACTCCGGCCGTCGCTACGCCCGGAACGGTGGCCCTGACCGCAGCGCTGCCTCCGATTGGAGGGACGTTGTTCCTCATGGGGCCGGGCGCGAACCTGCTGACCGTCTCCGGAGGTGGATCGTCCACAGTGGGCAGCATCTTGGTGATCTCGCAGACCGCGAGCACCTATATCGAGGGGCTAACGATCGCGAACGGGCTCGCTTCGCTTGGTTCGCCGAGCGGATCCTATGGAGGCGGCATCCTGAACGACGGCAGCCTGACCCTTGCCAATTGCGCCATCACCAACAACCAGTCCGTAACGGGCGGCGGCGGCGGTATCTACAACCAGAACGCCTCGATGACCATCACCGGCTGCACCATCTCCGGCAATTCAGTGGTTATGGGAAGCGGCGCCGGTATCTATAACGACATCTCGTCCGAGATGACGATCGTAAACAGTACGATCACCGGAAATACCGCCGTTCTCGCAGGCGGCGGCATTTTGAACCAGGGTGGGCTGACGTTGAACGGCAGCACCGTAACAGGCAACACTGCCAACATTGCTTCCGGCGGGGGCATCGACAACACGGGCACGGCGACGATCGCCAACAGCATCGTAGAGGGCAATCTCTCGGCCCCTGGCATGAACGTCGACGATTGCGACGGCTGCGGCACGCAAAGCACCTACAACATGATCAATAGTTCAACCACGGTTGCGGTCGCTCCGCCTGCTCTGGGCATTCTGGCTTACAACCCGTCGACCGCTCCATTACAGACCATGTTGCCTGTTCCCGGCAGTACGGCTATCGGCGCAGGCAGCAAGGCGCTGGTACCTGCCGGGATCACCAGCGACGAGCGAGGCTTCCCGCGGCAGCTCGGCAGCATCGTGGACCTGGGCGCGGCGCAGACCAATTACATAGGGGTGCGGTTTGAGCAGGCGCCGACGGACACGATTGTTAACAACATCATGACGCCTCCTCCTTCGGTTCGGGTGTCTGAGATCAATGGCTACAATTCGCACCCGGATGATGTAGCCGGCATTCCGATCACCCTTTCTTTCAGCGGCGGGTCCGGCGAAATTAGTGGCTTGCTGACGGAGACTACGAGCTATTCGGCAGCCACCGGCGACACGGTGGCACTCTTCTCCGGTCTTTCAGTGAATACTATCGGGACGGGAGATACGTTCACGATCACCTCGCCGGCGATCGGGAGTTCATCCATTGTCAGCAACACGTTCAACATCTGGAGCGGCCTAACACAGCTTGGCTTCGGAACGTCTCCTGCAACGCCGATTTCGTCTGGCGGCAATGCGGGTTCCGTCACGGTGCAAGAGGAGGGGAGCGACGGCTCAACCGTAACCTCTGCCGGAGACACAATTACGTTGACGGTGACCGGGCCCAACAGCTACGCGGCGAGCTACACAGCGACGGCCGTTGCCGGCGTGGCGACCTTCGACCTTTCCAGCGTGCCACTGACGGTTTCCGGCAATTATTCCTACGCGGCATCGATCTTGGGTAACAGTTCTGTCACTCCCGCGAGTTCTTCCGAGTTGGTGATCGGCGCGGCGGCACAGGTCGCGGTGCTCTCTTACCCCACAACAACCTATGCGGGCATTCCGGGGACGGGCACGGTGCAGGTGCTGGACGTAAACAACAATCTTGCCTCGCAGTTCTATGGCACGGTGACGGTGACGACGAGCGAGAGCGCGACCCCGATTTCCGTCTCGGTGATTTCGGGATACGGCAGTTTCACGGCAACCTTTGCTTCCGGCGGCGCGAGCCAGAGCATCACGGGAAGTTATCCCGGTTTCGTTTCGATTCCAGAGACAGGCATTACCGTCAGCATGTTGCCGCAGTTCGTGGTGACGACGGCGGGCGACGATGCCGGCAATTCCTTGGAGTGCACCGATCAGAGTCTGCCGAATGCCACGCCCGATAGCGCATGCTCGCTGCGCGCCGCGGTGGCTGCGGCAGCCCCCGGCAACATCACCTTCTCGCCGACGGTCTTCGCTGCGGCGACTTCGATCAATCTGAGCGCGGTCCAGGGAACAATCTGGATCTATCCTCTGACAATCATCACCGGGCCGACCGGCGCCAATGGCGCAAACCTTGTAACGGTCAACGGACCAGGCGGCTCCGCGGCAACACCATTCACAGTCTTCGGAAACCTTTCTTTCGGAGGCGCGGAAAAAAACCCGCTCCAAATATCGGCCAATAGCTCGCACCAGCTGAAGGCCAACGCCCTTACCAAGGTGACCAGCAATTTTAGCCTCATGGGCGCAACATTCCCCTCACTGCTGTCGAACCTGAACATCTCGAATGGCAACGGCGGCGCCGATGGAAACGGCTTGGATAGCAGTGGCGGCGCCGGCGGTTTGAATAACTACGGCACGCTGATAGTCAACAACTGCGGGTTTACCAACAATACCGGCACCGATGCCGGCGCGATCTACAACTTCGACGGCACGCTGACAGTCAACAACAGCACATTCACCGGAAACAGCTCCAATGGCGGCGATCCCTATGAAGATGGCGACGCCGGAGCCATCTTCAACGATTCCTCGGATGGCAATCCTTTTGATTACTCCGGTGGCGGGTCGTTGACCGTGACCAACAGCACCTTCGTCAGCAACATCGGTGTATTTACCGGCGGGATTCTCAACTACCTGCAAGCTCTGACAGTCACGCAGAGCAGCTTCATCGGCAATACGTCAATCGGTTGGGAGGGCCCAGATGGTGGCGCCATCAACAACCTTGCGACCTCGGGCGTTCAAGAGGATGGACAAGACACAATTAGCGCCAGCTTCAAATCGAACGCTCAAAGGAGCAGTGTTTCGGCGCACAGCGCAATCTTTCCCGCCTGGAATCAACAGTTGAGCCAGTCGAGAAGGAACGGCAAAGCCAGCTTCGCGGCAAACGCCAGCACGCTCAACAACATAGGCCCCGAACCGATGATAATGAGTACGCCGACCGTGACCAACAGCATCTTCAACGGCAACGGGGGCAGCTTTGCCGGCGGGATCTCGAACGTTGGAGCCATGATCGTGACCAACAGCGCTTTTGCCTGCAATGGCGCTTCTCCGGTGACGTTCGATCAAAACGGCACCGCCAGCTGCAACGGCAACACTGCGAGCGCCGTACCCTTTGCAGGAGCCATTGGAAACTATGGTCTTTTCTTCGAAGATCAACCTGCCGATATGACCCTGAGCGGCAGCACATTTGCCAACAATATCGGTGCGGTTGCAGGCGGTATCGGAAGTTATGAGACGGAATTATTGATCTCCGCAAGCACCTTCACGGGTAATACTTCGACGGGATTAGTCGATTGGCCCCCCGACGCCGGCGCAATCTTCAATCTGGATGGCTTGGCGGTCGTGGCGCACAGCACTTTCGGCAACAACAATTCAACCTCAGCAGCCGGCAGCGGCGCATTCGACAGCACGGGTTTACTTGTATTGGTCCGCGACACGATAACCGGTAATACCGGCTTTGAAGGCGCTGTCTATTCGAATGAAGCCGAATTGGTGCTGGGCAACAGCATCGTCTCCGGGAACTCAGTCACCACAGGAACCAACGATCCCGATATCAATGCCTCCGGCCAATTTGAGAATGCCGGCGGCAACGTGGTGGATGCCGGGCTGGCCGGTCTTGCGCAACTGGGGAACTTTGGCGGGCCGGTCGTCAACGTCGGCGTCACTTCAACCCCGATGCCGACGCTGACCATGATGCCACTTCCCGGCGGGGCGGCTATCTGCGCCGGCTCCGCGGCAACCGCAGCACAGATGACCTCGGAAGCGGCAGAGTTTGGAAACCCTTTCCTGCCGGTGACCGACCAGCGCGGCCTGGCCAACACCAACACCACCTACCCTGGCTACACAGCCGACACCCCGTGCGTGGACGCGGGCTCGGTCCAGACCAACTATGCGCTGGCCTTCACCACTCAGCCTCCCGCGACGGTGCAGTCGGGCTTAGCCTTCACCAACGCGAATGCTCCTCAGGTTACGCTGAGCGAGAGCGGCATTGCCGCCGGCATCAACTCCTCGGCAGCGGTGTCGGTTAGCAGCCCGGCTACCATGAACTCTTCATCGCTTAGCTTGGGTCTGGGCCTGGGCACCTTCAGCGGATATTCTGTCAACTCCGCCAGTGCCATTCCCGCCGCGGCATTGACGGCCACGGTGGGCCTGAACCCGGCACTGCAAACGCCGCTGTCGCTGACGGCAAGCAGCAACAGCTTCGGCCTCATCGTCATCAATCTTCCGGTTGCCACGCTAGCCAACGGCCAGGTTGGAGTTGCCTATTCGTCCGCGATCACGCCCGCAACCGGTGGGACTGGCGCGATTACTTACGCGGTGACCGGGGGCGCTTTGCCCGCCGGACTGGCCATGTCCACAGGCGGCGTCATCACCGGCACACCGACGGCGGCTGGTTCCTTCTCCATCACCGTTACCGCGACCGACAGCGCCAACGCCTACGCCGCGCAGAACTATCCCTTCTCGATTGCCGCGCCGGCCATTGTGCTGACCCAGGCCACCACGACCGGCGTCTACGGTACCAGCTACAGCAGCGGCGTGACGGCCAGCGGCGGAACTGGCGCATACGCCTACGCGGTAACCACGGGCTCTCTGCCCGCGGGGCTGATCTTGAATGCCGCCACTGGCGTCCTTACCGGAACTCCAACCAACGCGGCTGCTTACAACTTCACCATTACCGCGACCGATAGCAGCACCGGAACCGGAGCACCCTTCACCGGCAGCGAGCAGATCAAGATCACCGTCGGCAAGGCTCCGCTTTCGGTCACAGCCAACAACGCTTCGATGACCTACGGCGGCACGGTTCCGACCTTGACCGGCACGCTGTCTGGCATTGTGAACAGCGACGCCATCACGGCGACCTACGCGACGACCGCGACCTCGGCGTCTCCGGCGGCTGCTTACCCGATCACAGCGACTCCGAGCGGCGCGAATCTGGCGAACTACACGGTGACGAACAACGCAGGCGTCCTTACGGTTGGCAAGGCTCCGCTTTCGGTCACAGCCAGCAATGCTTCGATGACCTACGGCGGCACGGTACCGACCTTGACCGGCACGCTGACGGGCATCGTGAACAGCGACGCCATCACGGCGACCTATGCGACGACAGCGACCTCGGCGTCTCCGGTGGCTGCTTACCCGATCACAGCGACTTTGAGTGGCGCAAATCTTGCGAACTACACGGTGACGAACAACGCAGGCGTCCTTACGGTTGGCAAGGCTCCGCTTTCGGTCACAGCCAGCAATGCTTCGATGACCTACGGCGGCACGGTACCGACCTTGACCGGCACGCTGACGGGCATCGTGAACAGCGACGCCATCACGGCGACCTATGCGACGACAGCGACCTCGGCGTCTCCGGTGGCTGCTTACCCGATCACAGCGACTTTGAGTGGCGCAAATCTTGCGAACTACACGGTGACGAACAACGCAGGCGTCCTTACGGTTGGCAAGGCTCCGCTTTCGGTCACAGCCAGCAATGCTTCGATGACCTACGGCGGCACGGTACCGACCTTGACCGGCACGCTGGCGGGCATTGTGAACAGCGACGCCATCACGGCGACCTACGCGACAACAGCAACCACGGCGTCTCCGGTGGCCACTTACCCGATTACAGCGACTCTGGCCGGCAGCGCATTGACCAATTACACGGTGACCAACACCGCCGGCACACTGACCATCGGCGACGCCACGCAGTCGATTACGCTTAGCGCCGGCACGCTGGCTTATGCCGCAGGCGTACCTTTTGGCACGGCGCCTCTCGCGCTTTCGGCAAATGGCGGCGCATCGGGTAATCCGGTGGTCTTCACGCTGATCTCCGGTCCGGCGACGATGGGCGGCAGCACACTGACCATCACTGGCGCAGGCACGGTGAAGATTGTCGCAAACCAGGCGGGCAGCGCCAATTTCACCGCTGCGCCGCAGGTAGCCGAAAGCATTGTTGTCCAGCAGGCGCCTCCAGTGGTGAGCCTGACGGCCAGCACTCCAACAACGTTCCTCCAAAACACCGTTACCCTCACTGCAACGGTCACTTCCACAGCGGGCGTACCGACCGGCAAAGTGAGCTTCCTGGACGGCGCGACTCCATTGGGTACGGTCGCGCTGACGAACGGCACGGCCAGTTTGCCGATAGCAACGCTCGCCGCAGGAACGCATTCGATCACCGTGGATTACGCGGGCGACACAAACTTCCTGAGCGCAGCCAGCAGCGCGATGCCGGAGTTTGTAGAGGACTTCACGGTCAGCAGCGACGCCACGGTCAACGATGCAAATCAGACGGTGACTCCTGGCTCGACGGCGCAATTCACCTTTGTCGTAACTCCTCCCGCAGGCGGCACCTTTGCCCAGGACGTTACACTTTCGATCAGCGGGCTGCCGGCGGGCGCGACCTATACCTTCTCGCCTTCGGTGCTCAAGGCGGGTGCGGGTGCAACCACGGTGGTCCTGTCGATTCAACTGCCGCAGACAAGCGCGATGGTCCAACCCGTCCACGGGATGGGCCGGGGAATGATGCCCCTGGCGCTGGGCCTGCTGCTGCTGCCCTTTGCGGGCCGTCTACGGCGCGCATCCAAGCGCTTGCAACGCGGTTTGATGCTGTTGTTGCTGATCGGCGGCAGCCTGGCTGGGGCGCTCGGCGTAACCGGCTGCGCAGCCGGCGGCGGCTTCTTCAGCCAGCAGCAAAAAACGTATACTGTGACCGTGACCGGAACCTCGGGCGCACTGTCGCACTCGGCAACCATCACATTTACAGTCGAGTAACTCCTTCGGGCGGGTAGCTCGGCAGGCCCGAGCTTCCCGCCCCGCGGCACAGAAAGCAACCAGGAGAACCAGCAATGCGTGGAACGATTTGCGGTAAAGTGCTCCTTGCGAGCGTAAGCATGATCTTTGGTCTGAGCACCTGGGGGCAGGGAACCGATACCAACCGGGTAACTCCGGTGCGGGTTGACTTGGCAGTGACGTATAACGCGGAGCGAGCGAATCTGGCTCCCAGTAACTGCGGATGCTTCTGGCTCAACGGCGCGAGCATGGAAGCGTCGATTCGGTATCCCCACGGCTTCGGCCTGGCGGCCAGCGTCAGCGGCGCGCATATCGCCAACGCTGCGCCGGGCATCGATATCAATCGCATTGTTTATCTGACGGGCGGGCGCTACACGCACGCGCTTGCCGCCGATCCGAAGGCTAACCCGGCACGCAAGCTCGACTTCTTCGGCCAATTGCTCTTTGGCGCCGCTCACGGATTCGGTGGCGCCTATCCGGCGGCCGGCGGAGTTACAGCCACCGCGAATTCATTCGCCATGCAGGCTGGCGGCGGCCTCAACATGCCGGTGACCCGGCGCCTGGGGCTGCGACTGCTGGATGCCGAGTATCTCTTCACCGCCTTGCCCAACAACGCCTCCAATGAGCAAAACGACCTGAGGCTCGGCGCCGGCCTGACCTACCGCCTGGGCAAGTAGAGAGCGCAGAAGCAGCGCTTGCCCAGCAGGTTCTCGCCCTCGGAACGCGCATCCCGCAAAGGGCTGGATTGAGGGTGCGAGCCTCATTGTCGACGAGGCTGGGCATGCGCGGGCCGATCGTAGCCAGCGATGGTCAGCGACGTCAGCCGCTTGAGCCTCGGGAACTCCGGGGCGTTCTGGGCACGACCCTTCCGCCCGAGAGCGAGCTTGCCCGGGCCAGCGGTAGGCCTGTGGTTACGCGACGATGATCGATACAAATACTTTCAGCCTATGCGCCTGTGGAATCCTTCTGTCTTGTGGCCTTGACTGCGGACATGATGCCTGCACCAATCATGACGACTGCGCCCACGACGATCCAGTGGACCGGCAAATGAACCAGGCGCGCAGCGTAAACGAGCCCACCTATCAGAATTGTGAATCCGGCAATGTAAATTCCAAATGACATAGAGACCCTTTCAGCAAGTCGATAGTATGACCTGCGCCTATGGTTTCAAGTGGGCAAGACGCTTTGAAGAAGGTTGTCACGACAGTCGGAATAGGCCTGTACCGCATAGCTACAACACTCATAGACTCAGAGCAGCGTCGCCGAAGGTTTACCGGCAGCCTCAACGTTTGCTCCAATATCATGCGCTCCGCCGCCATCTCGCGATGAGCAATCGAGACCAGAACCGGCAGAGAATAGCAATCACAATAAGGCAAGCAGGGTCGATTGCTTGGTGCAAACAGTTGTCCGTTTGAGGAGTCAACTTGCACGGAGAAATATCGGAGCAACGCAAAGAGGACATTATGACAAGGTGCACACATTCCGAAGCGGCCGACCTTCATACGCAGGCTGCCAATGCACATCTCGCCGCCGAGCACGAGTCGCTGTCAGGAGACCCGAAGTCTGCGGCGGAACTCTCCGTAGTTGCGGACGAATTCGCCGTCAAGGCCGCTCGGCTTTCGAGAGACATCATGCAAGAGGCGCCTCCTGCTTCGATGGGAGAGCTGAAGTTTGAAGAAGACGCCACTCCAGCTAGAGAAGAAAAGCCCTCGATCTAACGCGGCAACCAACATAATGGAGAGATATTGAATGGCCGTCATGATGCAGGCATTCTACTGGGATGCGCCAATCAAAGAAAACAAGCGCGGGGAGTGGTGGAACTTCGTTGCGGAAAAAGTCCCGCAACTGGCAGCGGCCGGATTCGATTCGCTGTGGTTGCCTCCCTTCAGCAAGGCAGGGAATCCGGATTCGAACGGATACGATCTGTACGATTATTTCGATCTGGGAGACTTCGATCAGAAAGGCTCCGTAAAGACCTTGTACGGGAACCGCGCCGAACTTGAGAGCCTGATCAAAGTGATGCGGGAGCACAAGATCAGCGCGATCGCAGATATGGTGATCAACCATAACTCAAATGCGGACGAGGAAGAAACCAACCCGTTGAACGGGACCAAAGGCTGGACGAAATTCAATCCCAAGAGCGGGAAGTTTCCCCGCGACTGGAATTGCTTCCATCCAAGCCGGTATGAGCGAGTCATGATCGGGGGCGAGAACTTTGGTGGTTTCCCGCATCTCTGTCATCGTAATCCTCGCGTGTACGCGGCGATGTTCGAGTACGCACGCATGGTTATCGAGGAACTTGATTTCGTCGGTCTCCGCTTCGATTTTGTGAAGGGTTTCAAGCCCTGGATGATTGGGGTACTGGCGAAGTATTTGTACCAAAAGAAAGATGGCAGCGAATTTACTCCTTTTGTGGTTGGAGAGTATTGGACCGGGCCAGAGGAACGCGGAGTTTCCCGCGTCGCCTCGTGGATATTGCGTTTAAGCCCCAGCTTAGGGTGATGCATCAGGTTCCGGGCCCCCGTCCATCGACAAACGCGAGATTAAAAATCGACATCTGGGCGTTAGGTAGAAAACGACGTTGAAACCGACTTGGGTGAATGGGCATCTCACCAACCAGTGAAGTGAATGTCAAATCCTTGTGCGATTGGGAGCGTGCGGATATTCCGTTGCCAAGTCTAAGTAATTCGATCCGTGTCGCAGGCTGCCGGCTCTTGGCGCGCCAGCACTCCATGAGATGGTTGCGCGCGACGGCAGTCGTATGTCTTTTTGCTGGAGCAGTTTCAGGTCTGTCTGCGCAAAGCGGACCGGCATCGGGCAAACAGGCCCCTGCGAGGCCAGCGACTGCTTCAGCAACCGCTGCGCAGATTCTTTTCAGCTACGAGGGGCAGAACGTGACGGCGATTGAAGTGGCCGGACGTCCGCAATCCGCTGCATCGGAGTTCGAGCCACTTTTTGTTCAGAAACCGGGTGAGCCGTTTTCGATCGACAAGGTCAACAGCACGCTTGCCGCTCTGAAGTCCAGGGTCAAGGCCGAGGATGCGCGCGTCGAAGTGGATGCCGAGGCGGATGGAGTTCGCGTGCTGTTCATCCTGGAACCCGCGGTTTACTTCGGGGTTTTTCAATTTCCAGGGGCGGAGCGATTCAACTATGCGCGTCTGGTACAAGTTGCCAACTTTGAGGCGCAAGCGCCCTTCAATGCGGCCGATGTAGAGCGGGATCGGCAGGCGCTGATTACCTTCTTTCGGCAACAGGGGTACTTTCAAGCGAAAGTGGACGCGGAGGTCAAGGTGGACACCGCGATTGGGCTGGCCAACATTCTGTTCCACTGCCGGCTGAATCTTGCAGCGAAGTTTGGAGAACTCGACATTGCGGGCGCGAGCGGGGAAGAAACCGCGGTTCTGAGCCACAGCCTGCAGACGTTATTGGCGCGCGGCCGGGGCGCCGCGATTCGTCCGGGCCATGCCTACCATTACTCAGCGCTCACCAAGGCCACCCAGTACCTGCAAACTCAGCTTGAAAAGAAGGGACAGTTGGGAGCACAGGTGACGCTTGCGGGCGCGGAGTACCATGCCGACACCAATCGCGCGGACATTCACTTTGCGGTGAAGCCGGGACCGGTGTCGAAGGTGACGATTGAGGGTGCGCACGTCTGGAGCTGGACGAAGAAGGCGCTGCTGCCCGTGTACCAGGGTGTGCAGGTGGAGGATGAGTCAGTGGAAGAGGGAAGGCTGGCGCTCATCTCGCATTTTCAGTCGAAGGGCTTTTTTGACGCGAAGGTTGACGCCCAGCTGAAAACGGATCCGACCGGCAAGACGGTTCTCTATCAAATTACGAAGGATAAGAAGCACAAGGTTGGTTCGGTGGAGATTGCGGGGAACAGCAATTTGCGGGCATCGGAACTGACGCCGCATCTTACTGTCACGAAGGGACACCTGCTTTCGCCGGGGAACTTCAGCCAGCAGCTTCTGCGCTCCAGCGTAAACAGTCTGAAAGCGGTGTATCAGTCCGAGGGCTTCAGCAGCGTGCAAGTGGCATCGAAGGTGACCAACCGCGGAGGAGATATCAATGTGCACTTTGTTGTTACGGAGGGGCCGCGGGACGTGGTGAACGCGCTGACCGTCCAGGGCAACGACACGTTGTCTGCCGCGCAGTTCGCGCCGAGTGGGTTGAAGGTGGCAGCGGGGCAGCCATACTCGCAGGCACACGTGGAAGCAGACCGAGCAAGCATCGTTGCGCATTATCTGCAGGCGGGGTATCTGAATTCCAGTTTTCATGAAACGGCAGCGGTGGTATCGAAAGACGATCCGCACCATATCAACGTGGTGTATCGCATCTACGAAGGGCCGAAGGTGATCGCTGGAAGTCTTATCACCCTGGGGCGCGAGCATACGAAGCAGCGATTGGTCGACCAGGATGCCGCCGATATCAAGCCGGGGCAACCATTGACCAAGTCGCAACTGCTGCTGGCGGGAAGCAAATTGTACGATCACACCGGTGTGTTCGATTGGGCCGAGGTGGATCCGAAGCGGCAAATCACTACGCAGAATGCGGAAGACGTGGTGGTGAGAGTGCACGAGGCGAAGAGAAATCAGATCACTTACGGGTTCGGATTTGAAGTGATCAACCGCGGCGGAAGCATTCCGAGCGGAACAGTGGCATTACCGAACCTGCCGCCGATTGGGTTACCGCCAAACTTTTCAACCAGCCAGGTAACGTTCTACGGACCACGAGGAACGTTTCAGTACACGCGCAACAATGTGGGTGGAAAAGGCGACTCGATTTCTTTTACGGGATTCGCGGGAAGGTTGGACCAGCGCGCTGCAGCTTATTACATTGTGCCGGGTCTTTTCTGGTCGCCGTGGAAGGCAACCACATCGATCTCCGCCGATCGCAACGAAGAGAACCCGCTTTTTTCATCGCAGCAGGAGCTTGCCACCACGCAGTTGCAGAGGCCGTTGGACAAAGCAGCGAAGAACACATTGTTTCTTCGCTACAGCTTCAGCCAGACGAACCTGACGCGCCTGCTGATTGAGGACCTGGTGCCGGTTGACGATCAGCATGTGAGGCTTTCCACCGTGGGCGTGAACCTGACGCGCGATACGCGCGATAATCCTCTGGACGAGCACAAGGGCGTTCTGGAATCGGCGGAAGTGGACATGAATGCGACGAAACTTGGATCGAGCGTGAATTTTGCCAAGTTTTCAGGACAAGCAGCTTTCTACAAGCAGGGCTTTCACCACATTGTGTTTGCCAACAGCTTGCGGGTGGGTATGGCGCAACCGTACGCGAGCAGCCGTGTGCCGCTGAGCGAGGAGTTCTTTACTGGAGGCGGCAACTCGCTGCGCGGGTTTCCACTGGATGGCGCAGGGCCTCAACGTCCAGTGGAAGTTTGCTCCAACGGCGGAACGGGCTGCAACAACTACATCAATGTCCCAAGCGGAGGCAATGAACTGATGTTGATCAACGCCGAGGCGCGCATCCCGATGACTATCAAGAAGGGGTTGAGCCTGGTGACTTTCTACGATGGCGGGAATGTATTTCCATCGGTTGGGCTTCACGATTTCACTTCTCTCTACAGCAACAATGTGGGGCTGGGGCTGCGCTATGCGACGCCCGTGGGTCCGGTGCGGATTGACGTGGGGCGGAATCTGAATCCGATTCAGGGAATCAGTGCGACGCAGTATTTCATCACCATCGGACAGGCTTTCTAGAGCGGAGAACACGATGAAGTTATCCGAGCTACTTGTCGAACTGCGCAATCCATCGAGCCCGCTCCGGCAGAATGCGCGGCGCCCGGTCTTCAAGGTGCTGGCCTGGATCTCGGTAGGGATGATGACGGTGACGCCGATCGTTGCCATCGGCGTTGCGATTCTGCTGAACAATGCGCGATTTCACAACTACCTGATTCGCACCGCGGAGACACAGGCCAGCGAGAGCCTGGGCGTGCGCGTGCAACTCGATAACTTTGCGGTGCATTTGTCGAATCTGAGCGTGGATTTGTATGGAGTCACGATTGATGGAGCGAGCCCTTACCCGAATCCGCCGCTGTTCGTAGCCGATCATGTGCAGGCAGGCGCGCGCATCGTGTCGATCTTGAGCAAGACATGGTACCTGGACAGCATTGAGATCGACCATCCAGTGGTGCGTGTATTCGTAGACTCCAAGGGGATTTCAAATATCCCGACGATCAAGAGCAGCGGGCAGAGCAGCAACACATCGGTCTTCGATCTCGGCGTGCGGCGCGCGGTGCTGGAGCACGGGGAGATCTACTACAACGACAAACCGGCGGAGGTTGCGGCGGACCTGCATGACCTGGAACTTAAGACCTCCTTCAACAGCCTGCTAAAGAAATACACGGGCAAAGTCGCGTATTCCAACGGACATGTGGTCTACGGCGCGCTGCATCCGGTGGCGCACAACCTGGATGTGCAATTCGAAGCGACTCCGACGACATTCCAACTGACGCAAGCGAAGCTTACGGCCGGTAACTCGGTGGTGTCGCTTGCAGCGGTGCTGAAGGACTACAACAATCCCGAAGTGCAGGGCAGTTACGACATTGTTCTTGACGGCAAGCAGGTGGGCGAGACGATGCACGAGCCTACGTTGCCGACGGGGATGCTGCATACCGCTGGGACGATTGCGTTCAAGCGCGTGCCAGGGCGCAAGGATCTGGATGCGCTGACGGTGGAAGGTAGCCTGGAGAGCAGGGGGCTCGATGCTCGCACAGCGGAGATGCACGTGCAGGTTAGCGACCTAAATGCGCACTATGCGCTGGCAAATGGCGATGTGTTGCTACGCGATCTGCGTGCCAGGGCGATGGGTGGCGTAGTCACTGCGCGTGGTGCGATGAAGAATATCGGCGGTGAACCGCATTCGGAAATGACGGCGGAGGTGCGCGGAGTTTCCCTTGGAGAGTTGGTTCGAGCGCTTGGGCCCGCGGCGCAGGCGAGTCACGTGACCCTGACAGGAGCCTTGAACGCGGAAGCGAAGGCCGCGTGGGGAAAGAACTTCGACGATCTTGTGGCGCACGCCGATGCGACCGTCAAAGGCGAAGTGCAGGGAGGACGCGGGGCACCGGACATGGCGGCAGTGCCGAATGGTACGACGAAGGACAGCGCGGTTCCGGCGACGTTCCCCGTTGAGAGTGCAATTCATGCCAGTTACAACGGGATGAATCAGCAATTGGCGCTGGAACAGAGTTATGTCAGGACTCCGCAGACCAATCTGACGATGAACGGCACAGTGAGCAAGCATTCGAGCGTGAGCCTTCAGCTGCAGGCCAGCGATTTGCGCGAAGTGGATGCGCTTGCGGAGGTGTTCCGAACATCTTCGCCGGGACAAACAATACAGCCATTCGGGCTTGCCGGCGCTGCGAACTTTCAGGGGAATGTGCAGGGGACTGCTGCGGAGCCGCATTTGACGGGGCAGTTGGCTGCGACGAATCTTCAATTCAATGGATCAAGTTGGAAGGTATTTCGTACTGCGGTGGACTTGAGCCCGTCAAGGTTGAGCCTGCAGCACGCCGATCTGGAACCTGCGTCGCATGGGCAAATCACGTTCAGCGCGAGCACGGGGCTGAGCAGATGGTCGTTCGCCGAGAACAGTCCGATCGAAATGAAGCTGAATGCGTCGCAAGTAGACATTGCAGAGCTGACCAAGCTGGCGGGCCAGCAGATTCCAGTAATTGGCACACTGAGCGCGGTGATTGACCTGCATGGGACGAAGCTGAATCCGGTTGGGAAGGGGAATATTGCGCTGGCGAACCTTAAGGCATTCGACCAACCAATGCAGTCGGTGAAGTTGGCGTTTGCGGGCTCGGGGGACGAAGTGCAATGCGACCTGGCGGTGGAGCTTGCTGCGGGGAGCATGAAGGGGAAGGCCACCATGCGCCCGCGGGAGAGGACTTACACTGCGGAGTTGGACGCGACCGGAGTGGATCTTGCAAAGCTTCAAGCGGTGAGCGCGAGAAACCTGAATGTTGCAGGCGTCGCGTCCCTTCATGCGAAGGGACGGGGCTCGTTCGACGATCCGCAAATGGACGCCACGCTGGAGATCCCATCTCTGAGTGTGCAAGGGCAAACCGTTACCGGCATCAAGTTGCAGGCAAACGTTTCGAACCATGTGGCGAATGCGACACTGCAATCTTCCGCGGCGAATACTTCGATGCAGGCCAAGGCTAAGATCGATTTGTCGGGCGACTACATGGCGGACGCAACGCTCGATACGCAAGCGATTCCGTTGGGTCCGCTCATTGCCCTGTATGCTCCGCAGGCCGAGGGAGTGACCGGCGAGACGGAGGTTCATGCAGCGCTGCATGGGCCGCTGCGGAATCAAAAGCAGCTTGAGGCGCACGCGACGCTCCCTGTGCTGAAGTTGGCGTACGGGAGCACGGTTGAGCTGGCAGCGTCAGCGCCGATTCACATCGATTACAAGGATGGAGTAATCGACGTGCAGCGTTCTTCGATCCATGGAACGGGGACGGACCTGCAGTTCGCAGGAAGCATTCCGGCCAGCGGCGATGGGCCCATGGCGTTGATGCTGGTGGGTTCGGTGAGCATGCAACTGGCACAGTTGTTCGATCCGGATATCAGAAGCTCCGGGCAATTGAAGTTCAACATCGATTTCCATGGCCCGGCAGACGGGGCGAGTTTTGCGGGTCAGATCGGCATTGTCGATGCGAGCTTTGCTTCGAGCGATTTGCCGGTGGGGTTGCAGCATTGCAACGGAGTTCTGACGCTAACCAGGGACCGGCTGAACATAAGCAGCTTCAAGGGAAATATCGGAGGGGGTACAGTAACCGCGCAAGGCGGGGTTGCCTATCGGCCATCGGTCCAGTTCGACCTGGGTATGAGCGCACAGGGAGCGCGGATCCTCTATCCACAGGGAATGAGGGAGAACGTGGACGCAAACCTGCGGCTCTCCGGGACAACGGAGACGGCGGTGCTGGGCGGGGTGGTGCACCTGTCGGACCTGTCGTTTACGCCGGGGTTCGACTTATCCAGTTTCCTGGCGCAGTTTGGGGGCGGAGTGGCAGCGCCTCCTTCGCGAGGCCTCGCGCAAAGCATTCAACTCAATGTGGCGCTGGATTCTACGAGCGGCGTGAACCTGACGAACAGAGAACTGAGCCTGGGCGGCACGGCAAATCTGCAACTGCGCGGGACAGCGACGGACCCGGTGGTTTTGGGGCGTGTGAATTTGACCAATGGCGACATCATTCTGAACGGGAACAGGTTTGTGCTGAACGGAGGTACGATTCAGTTTGTAAATCCGTCGGAGACGCAGCCGGTGGTGAATGTGTCTCTGACCACTTCGATTCAGCAGTACAGCATCGATCTTCGCTTTCAAGGGCCGGTGGACAAGATGCGGACCGAGTACAGTTCGGACCCCGCACTGCCTGCGGCGGATATCATCCACCTGCTGGCGTTTGGCCAAACGACCGAGGCAAGCAGTGCGACAGCGACACCGACGAACCAGGCTGCGGAGTCGCTGGTGGCGTCGCAGGTGTCAAGTCAGTTGACGAGCCGGGTTTCAAAGATCGCCGGGATATCTCAGCTCTCCATCAACCCGGTGCTGGCGGGCAGCAGCAGCCAGGGCCCGCCGGGCGCAAACATCACGATTCAGCAGCGCGTGACCGGGAATCTGTTTGTCACGTTCTCCACAAATGTGGCTTCTACGCAGAGCCAGACCATCCAGGGGCAGTACCAGATATCCCCGCGGGTTGCATTGAGCGCCACGCGCGATCCTAATGGCGGCGTCGCCTTCGACACGCTCATCAAGAAGAGCTGGTGAGGGCGAGTTTCGCCTCTAAAGGATTTCGGGCGAAGACGCGCACAATTCTTCGGCGACAATTCTGAACGAGGCAACACCTTCGCAATTCGAATTGTCGCCCGCCATTTGTCTGGGAGATCGGCCGCACCCGTTGGATGCATCGTGGATTGCGGCGCTGCAATCCGAATCATCCGCCCGCATTTGCCTCAGTCATAAACACGCCAAATGCTTTGGGCATGCGCAACACCTGGTTGGCCTGTTACCTTTCCATATGCCGGATGTGAGGCGCGCTCAGGTTACGCGTTTGGATGCGGCCACCTCCATCCGGTAATCTCCGGACTGTCAATGCCATGTTTGTAGGCATAGGCGCGGCAGGCGATCTGCCGATTGCGGAAACTCTCCTTCGCATGTCCGCCGATTTTCTGGAGCTTGGGCACGCGATCAATGGTATCGATGGCCAGGCTGAAGCGATCGATCTCGTTGTTGATCGCCAGTTCCATCGGAGTATTGATATTGCCCTTCTCCTTGTAGCCGCGCACATGCAGATCCCGGTTGGTGCGACTATAGGCCAGACGGTGAATCAACCACGGATAGCCGTGAAAGTTGAAGATGATCGGCTTGTCGGTGGTGAACAGCGAATCGAAGTCGCGACTTGTCAATCCGTGAGGATGCTCTGTGCTCGGTTGCAATTTGAAGAGATCGACAACGTTAATGAAACGAATTCGCAGATCCGGGAACTCGGCGCGGAGCAGAGCCGTGGCGGCCAGCGCCTCCTGGGTAGGAATATCGCCGGCGGCAGCCAGCACCACGTCCGGTTCAACCCCCTGATCGTTGCTCGCCCAGTCCCAGATTCCCAGGCCCTTGGTACAGTGTTCGACCGCGGCATCCATGTTCAGGTACTGCAGGTGAAGCTGCTTGTCGGAAACGATGACATTGATATAGTTCTCGCTGCGCAGGCAGTGGTCGGCCACAGAGAGCAGGCAATTCACGTCGGGCGGAAGATAGATGCGGGTGACGGCGGCGCTCTTGTTGAGGACCACGTCGAGGAAGCCGGGGTCCTGATGGGTGAACCCATTGTGGTCCTGACGCCAGACCGTTGATGTAATGAGCAAGTTCAGCGAAGCGATCTTACGACGCCAGGAAAGATGATTACAGATCGACAGCCACTTCGCATGTTGATTGAACATGGAATCGATCACGTGAATGAACGCTTCGTAAGAAGAGAAGAACCCATTGCGGCCGGTAAGCAAATAGCCTTCGAGCATGCCCTCCATGGTGTGTTCGCTGAGCATCTCGATAACGCGTCCGTCGGGAGCCAATTCGCCGCCATCCGCGTCTTCCGGAAAGGTCTCGGCGATCCAGAACTTCTTGGCAACTTCATAGATGGCCTGCAGCTTGTTCGATGTGTTTTCGTCGGGGCCAAAAACGCGGAAGTTGTTCATGTTGAGTTTCATCACGTCGCGCAGGAAGTTTCCCAACGGCGGAACATTTTCGAATTCGATGCCTCCGGGTTGGTCAATCTTCAAGGCGTAATCACGAAAGTCGGGCAGGCGCAGAGCTTTCTTGACGGCTCCGCCATTGGCGTGCGGGTTGGCGCTCATGCGCCGGGTGCCGACGGGCGCCAATTGCCTGAGTTCGGCCACCAGCCTGCCATTCTCGTCAAATAACTCTTCCGGCTTCAATCCGTGCATCCACTCTTCGAGAACTTGCAACTGTGCGGGGTCCTTCTTGACATTAGGCAGCGGGACCTGGTGGGCGCGCCAGGAGCCTTCCAGCCGGTGACCGCTCACCTCAAGCGGCGCACCCCATCCCTTGGGAGAACGAAGCACAATCATCGGCCAGCGCGGGCGAGTGGCCACGCCGGTGGTGCGGCACTCGGCTTGCGCTGCGCGGATCTCGTGGACGCAATGCTCCACCGTGGCCGCCATGGCCTGGTGCATGGTGTCGGGGTCCGATCCTTCGACAAAATAGGGAGTCCAGCCATAGCCGCACAGCAGGCTCTCCAGTTCTTCGTGGGTGATGCGCGCCAGCAAGGTGGGGTTGTTGATCTTATAGCCATTCAAGTGAAGGATCGGCAGAACCGCACCGTCGCGAATCGGATTGAGAAACTTGTTGATGTGCCATGAGGTCGCCAGTGGCCCGGTCTCGGACTCTCCATCGCCAACCGCGGCGGCAACAATCAGTTCAGGATTGTCAAAGGCCGCGCCACAGGCATGGGAAAGCACATAGCCCAGTTCGCCGCCTTCATGGATGGAGCCGGGAGTCTCCGGGGTGCAATGACTGCCGATCCCGCCGGGGAACGAGAACTGCTTGAAGAACTCGCGCAGGCCATCGTGGTCTTCGCTCTTTTCCGGGTAGACTTCGGAGTAGGTCCCTTCCAGGTAGCCCGGGGCCAGAACTCCCGGAGCGCCGTGACCTGGGCCGGCCATGAAAATCATGTCCAGATCCAGCCTCTTGATCATCCGATTCAAGTGCGTGTAGATGAAGGCGAGGCCGGGGCTCGATCCCCAATGGCCAAGCAATCGATTCTTGATGTGCTCCGCCTTTAGAGGTTCCTTCAGCAGCGGGTTATCGAGAAGATAGATCATCCCCAGCGCCAGATACTTGCAGGCGCGCCAATAGGCGTGTGTATTGCGCAGTTCGTCCGCGCTAAGGGGCGCACCTTGAATCGTGGATCGCGCGATTCCGTATGCGCTCAACGTACGGTCGGTCAATTCGGCAGCTTCTGCAATGGGGGCCATTCTGTTCACTCCTCGAATCTCGCTGCAAAGCCGGATCGGAGATCCATCGGCTTTGCCGCAAGCAGGTCATTTGTAAAAGGGCGAAACGTGTGACGCCAAGAAACTGTACCACATTGGATCGAATGCAAATTTATACCCACGCAGTGAAGAACGCCAATCAATATTCCAAGAAATGAAGGTTGCGCGTGGCGGCTCGTCCTTCTTGCAGCCGTGGGATCGTGTGAGCGAGGTCACGGATGTCCGGTCAAAAGTTGATTCTGTTCAACTGCTAACTGTACGGACGGGAGACGCAGGAATGAAACGAAACCGCAAAGGCTGCATTCATCTGACGCCGCACTCCGCAAACCTTCGCCATTCCTGGCTTCGGTGCGGTGTGCGGAATTGCTCAGAATGAGTTGTCGGATAGACAGAAGGTCGCCTCTGAACATTGCGCGCGCACCATCGCCGGAAAATGCAGATACTTGCCATTCGGAGCAATCAAGCTGCGCTCCAATTGACTGGAGGAAGTGTATCGGCCATTGATCAGCGGGGGAACGATCCCAGAAGCCGGCGCTCTCCGTTCGTCTTGAGAGAGCGAAGGGCAGAACGATTGGCTCGGAAACATCGACCTCCCATTGTATTTCTGCCCGGTGCGAGGATCGCTCGGTTTATCGCATTTATCTCGTTTCATCCGAGGCGTTTTGGTGGACCGCCGAGCACTCTCACCTGAGTGCCAAACAACGTGCACTGAGCAAATGCGACCATCACTCCAGAGCATTGTCGAATCATACTCGTTGCAACATGTTGGGATTGAAGCGGGAGCGGAGACGCTAGATAACCCAGGATCCGCAATCGACCAGACATCGAAAGACCCGCCCAGGTTGACACACTTGGGAACATGAATGAGCAGATACATTTTGCCATTCGCCTGAACGTTATCAAACGCAATCCGTCGCAGACCTGAGGAGGTCCTGACTATGAAACTGAGCACTCACGATAAGGCAACAGGCAAGATTCACGAAGTCAAAGGCGCAATCCGCCAGAAGGCTGGAGAGATCGGCAATGATCCCGACTTGGAAGCCGACGGAAATGCAGAAAAGATTGTTGGCAAAGTACAGAGCCTTGTCGGCAAGATTGAAAAGTCCTTGGGCGAATAGTTAACCGGCATCAACAACGAAGTAAGAGAGGTTGAAACAGAATGGCACAATCAGTACTGGAACAAATGAGCGAGCAAATTGACGAGACAGCCCACAAAGCTTCTCGAGCCGCATCCGCAGTCGCGGATGCATTTGAAGACGGCGTGACAACTGCTCGTCGTGTAGTAAAGCGTGGCGGGCAGGTTGTTACAGACGCGTTTGACGACTCCAAACGGCGGGTTCAGCGGAATCCGATTGAAGCCGTTGCCGCGACATTCGCTGCAGGCATTGCAACAGGAGCGGCAATCAGTTGGGTGCTAAGACGGAAGAGCCGTTAATCCGTATCCGATGGCATCTCCATCCATGAGCAGAGATCCGTTGATCGATGCGGCTCAGCGCGAACGTTGCCGCTGCGCCGCACACCGGATTCTCAGACCAAGACGGAGGTCCAAGCGCAATCCAGATTGTCGTTCCTTCACAGGAACAGAACGGGATCTCTTTCCAAGGGGTTCCGAACAGATGTTCCCTCCCGTTACCTCACATCGACAACGAGAATGCGAACGCCGGAGGCAATCGTTTGAACAATGTTCCGAGCAATGTTTCGAACAATGCCCCGATTGAGGCGAAAGATCGAACCGTTCACGGGCACTTTGGCAGGTTTGCAACCGTAGCTTGCGCATGGCTCGGATCCACCTGGGCTTTTCTTTGCGCAGCTCTGGTAATCGTTGTCTGGGGAGCAGCCGGTCCCGTTTTTCATTACTCGCAAACCTGGGCGCAGGTCATCAATACAGGCACGGGCATCGCTACGTTCCTGATGGTATTCCTGATCCAGAATACGCAAAATCGAGATGCGCGTGCGATCAATCTCAAGCTGAATGAGTTGATTCGCGCGATGGACAAGGCTCGGAACCAACTGATCGATATCGAGAAATTGAGCGACATGGAACTGGATGCGATGCAGGCCACTTACGAAAAGATCAAGGGAAACTGGACCGAGCGTCAGAAGCGAGTTGTCGGCGGACCGGCCGAGAAGTTGACAGAGAAATAGATCAGGACGAAACGGATGCGGTCTACGATCGAGGGCTGCGGGTCGTTGCGTAGAGTCCATTCAAATTCCCATCGGTAGCTGGATCCTTCCATGCGAATGGTCCGGACCAGTCAGGCCGTCCCTTTCCGAGATCGTAAAGGCGGCCGCGCATTCCCTGCGCTCGGCGGGGGGCGGCTGATCGGAGCGCGAACCTCGCCCAATCATCGGCGGGCGAGAAGCTTGCGCCGCGAAGGCCAGCCAAGATGACCGTCGCATCCCTCGAAAAGGCTTGCGGTGCGGTGCGGAATCGACTGTTTCCATAGTGTGAGAGTCAATTTTGCCGTGAACAAACGTTTCGTGGCGTTTGACACCGCACGTCGGCTCGGATATACAATCGAGCCATCTGGTGTCGGGAAGGCGGTGCAAGTCCGCCACTACCCCGTAACTGTAATCGCCGAGAACTGGACATGGAGCTTGCTCCGGCCACTGAGGGTTTCCTTGGGAAGGCTGTCTGGGTTCGCTGAAGCGAGAGTCAGGAGACCGGCCAGATGCCAATCTAGGCTTGATCCGGCTTCGATGGGAGAGCTGGAGAGCGTTCCCCTGTCGGCCAGGATAAGCGCCGGCGACGTGAAAGCTGCCTACACAATCAATCCCGCTGTCCACGGTGGAGTTGTATTCCGCGGTCAGAGGTAATGCATGAAGATGAGAGACCGCAAAACGGTCACGCTCGTTCTCGGCGGCGTTCGCAGCGGCAAGAGCCGTTGGGCGCAGGAGTTTGCCGGAAACTTCGAGCGTGTGGCCTATATTGCAACGGCACAGGCGCGCGACGCCGAGATGCAGGCGAAGATCCGACGCCATCGGGAAGATCGCCCCGCGCACTGGCAGACTCTGGAAGAACCGCTGGAGCTGGCGCGTGTTCTCATGGCGCACGGAGAGAACTTCGAACTATTGCTGATCGATTGCCTGACCGTATTTGTGTCCAATCTGATGGAAGCCGCGGAAACCGACCCGGCGAGCATGGGGCGGGGTATCGATGCATTTTTAGAGGCGTTGAACCTGGCTCCTGCCTCAGTGGTGTTGGTTTCCAACGAGGTAGGGAGCGGGGTGGTCCCGCCCTATCCAGCAGGCCGAATCTATCGCGATGCTTTGGGAGAACTGAATCAGCGCGTGGCAGCGGTTGCCGACAATGTGGTGCTGATGGTGGCCGGACTTCCGCTGGCGCTCAAAGGCAGCATCGGAGCGCGGCCATGATCGCCTTTATGGTGGCAGGAACCGCGAGCGGCGTGGGCAAGACAACGGTCGCGCTGACACTGATGGCGATGTGCCGCGAACGCGGTCTGCGCGTGCAGCCGTTCAAGTGCGGTCCGGACTTCCTGGACACAGGGCACCACAGCGCCATTTGCGGGCAGCCGTCACGCAACCTGGATATCTGGATGCTGGATGACGCGGCGAATCGCGACCTCTTTTTGAACAGCGCCCGCGACGCCGATGTCGCGATTGTCGAAGGCATGATGGGGCTCTACGACGGCGTTACCGGCGGCGGCGAGGATGGAAGCGCGGCGCAGATTGCGAAGCTCCTGTCTCTGCCGGTTGTGCTGGTGGTCGATGCCGGCAAAAGCGCGCGAAGCATTGCCGCTGTGGTGAAAGGCTTCGAGAGCTTCGATCCAGACCTGCGCTTTGCAGGCATCGTGCTCAACAATGTGGGAAGCGATCGACACTATCGCCTGCTTGAAACTGCGATTCGCTTGGTGACCACGACGCCGCTGTTGGGCCGCCTTCCAAAAGAAGCGGCCCTTGCGATTCCCGAGAGGCATTTGGGACTTCATACCACCGAAGAGACAACGTCGGTTGAGAATCGGTTGGCGGCGTTTGCTCAAACAGGACGGCAGCATCTCGACATCGCGCCGCTGCTCGATCTCTGTTGGCGAGATTCGGCGGAAATCAGCGCAGCTTGCCCGGTTCCGCGCCCGCAACAAACACTCGTGCGCATCGGCATCGCGCGGGACAAAGCATTCTCGTTTTACTACGAAGACAACCTCGATCTGCTTCGTGAGAACGGCGCGGAGTTGGTGAACTTCAGCCCCCTGTTGGATGCAGGGCTCCCGCGGCATCTCGACGCGCTTTATTTGGGCGGTGGGTACCCGGAGTTATATGCGGGTGAATTGAGCTGCAATAACGCGATGAACGCGGACATTCGCGCGTTCGCGGATTCCGGCAAGCCAATATACGCCGAGTGCGGCGGCATGATTTATCTGAGCCGGGCTCTGACAACTCTCGACGGACGCAGCTGCGCAATGGCTGGAGTGCTTCCGATGGAGTTCGAGATGACGCCGCGATTGGTGCACTTTGGCTATGTCCATGTGGAGTTTGCCGGGCAGTGTTTGCTCGGCGACAAGGGAACGCAGGTGCGTGGCCATAGCTTTCACTGCTCGCGCGTCCTGACGAGCAACTCAATACCAACCGCGTATCGGCTGAAGTACACGCTCTCTGGACGCGAGGAAGTTGAAGGCTATCAATTCAAGAATGTTCTGGCCAGTTATGTCCATCTTCATTTTCGCGGAAATCCAACGCTTGCCACATCGCTGGTGACAGCAGCATTGCAGGCTCGCGGCATGGCGGTGCAGCGATGAAGAGGCTTTGCGCATGGCTTGTCTTCTGCATTGCGGTTCCCGCTTGCAATGCACGCACGGTGACGGATCAGCTGGGGCGCACTGTCCAGGTTCCCGAGCATCCGCATCGGCTGGTGTGTCTGATGCCTAGTGTCGTGGACGATGTATATGCGCTTGGAGCCGGAGCGGATGTGATCGCGGTGACCGACTACACCAAGTATCCGGCGGAAGCAAAGGCCAAGCCGAGTGTGGGATCGATTTTGTCGCCTTCGATGGAAACGATCCTATCGTTGCATCCGGACCTGGTGCTTGGCAGCGCGGACATGAGCCACACCGAGACATTGCGGCAACTGGAGCGGCTTGGCATTACCGTATTCATGGTCTCGACGCATGGGGTGGGTGGGATATACGAATCCATTGCAAGCCTGGGAGTGGCCCTCAATCGGGAGGATTCCGCGAGAGAGTTGATTGCCAGGCTACGCGCACGCGAAGCAGCGGTGCGACGCCAAGTGAGCGGCAAGCCCGTGGTGAGCATCCTGATGCCGGTGGGCTATGACCCGATTGTCACCATCGGCAAACACGCCTTCATCACAGAATTGATCGAGATTGCCGGCGGGCACTCGGTTACCAGCGACATCGATCAGGAGTGGCCTCAAGTGAGTCTGGAAGCGGTGCTGGCGCGTGCGCCCGCAGCGCTTCTTCTCATACGGGGTTCGAGAATGTCGATTGAAAAACTTCGAGCGCAGCCAGGCTGGAGCAGCATGCCGGCTGTGACGAACAACAGGGTTTTTTACGTGGACGACCGGATCAATCTTCCGAGCCCGGTCGCATTCGACGCATTGGAGGAGTTAGCGAAGCAGATTCATCCGTGAGAGGTATCAACCACAACGAACCATAACCGCAGGACAGCTGGATGATCGGGAAGCGCGGTGCGATTCCGCCACTACCCCGTAACTGTAAGCGAAGAGGCGCGGCTTGTTTGCCACTGGAGAAGTTTCCGGGAAGGCAGCCGTCTGCTGTTGAGGCGCGAGTCAGGAGACCGGTCCAGCTGAAATCTTCCGAGGGGAAAACCATGTTCCGATATTCGCGCCTATTGTTGCTGACATTGATTGTCAGCCTGATCCTTTCCTTCACCGACCTTGCAAATGCTGCTCCGATTTCGGAAATTAGCGGCACTGTATCCGATCCATCGGGGGCTGTAATTCCAAATGCCAAGGTCGATCTGCTCGAAAACGCTGTGCCCGTCTTCTCCACCACCACCGATGGCAAAGGGCAGTACCATATCGCACGAAGTGCCGACTCCGGCACGCGTCTTCGCGTCTCTGCCGCGGGATTCAGCATGGCCATCCAAGCGATCGCGCCAATGAGAGATGGGCATGAACCGACCGTCGATTTCGTTCTTCAAATCGCGTCTCTTTCCGATCAGATTACGGTCACGTCTACGGGCGCGCCTACACCACAAGCACAATTGGGAGCGGCCGTCACGCTACTGGATGGATCCGACTACCAGGGGACGCGCGACCTTCAGGAGGGGCTACGGCTTGTCCCCGGACTGGAGGCCACGCAGACCGGGCAGGCGGGTGGGACGACTTCTGTATTCATACGCGGCGGCGGCAGCGATGCGAACAAGGTCTTGATGGATGGGATTCCTGTGAACGATATTGGCGGCTCTGTCGAGTTCGCCAACATGGCAAGCTCCGCGGTAGCGCAGGTGGAAGTGCTTCGCGGTCCCAACAGCGTCCTTTACGGATCGGACGCGCTGGCAGGCGTAATCAGTCTGACAACCGCGCGAGGAAGCACACCGCTGCCTCTGCTCACATACCTGGCCGACGGTGGAAACTTCAACACTTATCGTCAGGATGGCTCGCTTGGCGGCCAACGGAAGCAGTTCGATTACTTCGCAGACTACTCGCGCTTCGACAGCAGCAATTCGATTGCAAATGACGAGTATCATAATGGCACCCTGGCCGGGAGTTTCGGATGGAGTTTTTCGGAAGCCTCCAGTCTGCGCGCCACGATTCATCATGATCGCGTCGCATCCGGACAGCCGGGAGCAATTCAACTTTATGGCGTTCCCAACCAAGCCAAACAGGCCAATGAAGACTCCTACTTCGGAGTCACATGGGAAGACAAGGCCACGGCAGACTGGCACAATCTGTTGCGCTATGGTGGCCTGCGGTTGCGCTCGCAGTATACGGAGTTCGCGCCCGCGGGGACTGCGGAGTCCGGCTTTACTCTTGGAGCGCCTGTAACGATCCAAGGGGCAAACGGATATACCGTGAGCGGTCAGGCGCTGGAGTCCAGCGATGGACCTCCCTATCCGTACGCTTACCCCGGTTCGACGGACAAGGACTTCGTTTACGCGCAGTCGGACTACCGCTTCAATCCCCATCTTCTTGGGCTGGTTGCGTTTCGCTACGAAGGCGAACGAGGGTATTCGGGTGGCCCAGCGACATCGATCGAGCGCGGCAACTATAGTTACACCTTCCAAGTTCAGGGAGATATACACGACCGGCTGTTTTATAGCCTTGGCGGTGGTCTGGAAGACAACGGTCTCTTTGGAATTGCGGGCACGCCGCGCGCTTCGCTCGCATGGCGGGTAGCGCAGGGCGGTGCCGGGAGATTGTTCAGCGGAACAAAACTGCGCGTCAGCTTCGGTGAAGGCATCAAAGAGCCGGCGATCTTCGATCAGCTGAATTCGGTGCATCAGTACGTTTCGAGCGTCGCTCCCATCGGTCCCGAGAATTCAAGAACGTACGATGGCGGGGTCGATCAACTGTTGTACAGTGGACGCGGCCGCGTGAGCCTTACGCTCTTTCATAACGAGTTCACGAACGGCATCGAATACATCCCACAGCAAGGTCTCATCGATCTTGGGGTCTCAGCATCGGTAGCTGATGGCCTGCCTTATGGCGCTACAGTGAACTCGCTCGCATATCGGGCGCAGGGCATCGAAACAGAAATCGAGTTTCAGGCGACGCGGGATGTTTTTGTTCGCGCCGGCTACACCTATACCGATGCCCAGATTCAGCGCTCGTTCTCGAGCGACGCAATCGGCCCGAGCTTCAATCCTGCCTTCCCCACAGTTCCAATCGGCATCTATTCTCCTCTCATCGGCGCGCGCCCGTTTCGGATCGCTCCTCATACGGGTTACTTCGAAACCGGGTATCGTCATGGCCGTCTCTTCGCAAGTCTTCGTGGCACACTTGTCGGCAAACGCGACGACAGCGACTTCCTCGAATATGACGCGAATTACCTATCCACGCTTTTGCTTCCCAATCGCAATCTGGATGCCGCATATCAGCGCCTCGATCTGACCTCCAGCTATCGCGCTAACCGATATGTTTCCATCGAAGCAAATGCCCAGAACCTTCTGAACGAACACTACAGCGAGGCATTCGGTTATCCTTCGCTGCCGTTCATGTTCCGGCTCGGAATGAAGTTCACTCTTGGAGGCGAATCGTGGCGAGGGAAGTGACCGAGGAACGGGCGATCTACAAGGACACACACCATCGACGGCCGTATTGGCTGCTTGGGATTCTGTCTGCCTCGGTCGTTTTGGCGGCGCTGATTGCAGCGGGGATGGGCGCGGTACATGTGCCAGTTTGGTTGCTGGCGCGTCAGTTGATCGGTGGCGGAGCGCTCTCCGAAGATCAGCGCATGATTCTCTTTTCGATTCGGCTGCCGCGCATTTTGGCCTCACTTCTGGTGGGAGGCGCGCTTTCTGTTTCCGGCTTGTTGTTCCAGGGACTGTTCAGAAATCCCCTCGCGGATCCTTATGTGATTGGGTCTTCGGGGGGAGCCGTTCTTGGTGCTTCGATCGGTGTTTTCCTGTTGCCTTCGATTTCCGCGGCAGGGTTCGGCACAATCGCGCTGCTGGCTTTTGTGGGCGCTTTGGGCTCGATTACGCTCGTGTATTGGTTGGCGCGTGTGGATGGCCGTACCCCGGTGGTCGCTCTCCTGCTGGCGGGATTCGCGGTGAGCACCATGCTCAGCTACTCGTCGTATTTCCTTGAGGTGCTCGATCGCGACTTCGGGACAGGCATGCGCGTGCTTGCCTCGTGGCTGCATGGAACGATCGCCCAACCGACATGGCCGCAGTTGGCGATTGTGACTTTCATGCTGGCGATTGGGCTTGCGGGCTCGGTGCCGCTGGCTCGAAGCCTGAACACCCTCGCGTTGGGCGAGGAATACGCCACTCACCTTGGCCTCTCCGTGCAACAGACCCGCATTGCCGTCATCGTAATCGGATCGGTTTTGACGGCTGCGGCTGTGGCTTTGGGTGGGCTGATCAGCTTTGTCGGATTAATCGTGCCTCACATGCTGCGCATGGTGCTGGGTCCAGACCATGTGCGCTTGCTGCCGGCAGCAGCATTGTCCGGCGCGCTCTTCTTGCTGGTGGCGGATACTGTGGCGCGCACGGTGATTGCTCCGGCTGAGTTACCGGTAGGTGTCCTGACGGCTCTCATCGGGGGACCCTTCTTTCTCTACCTTTTGCGCAAGACCAAGCAGGGAGGCCTGTCATGATCTCTCTTATCGAATTCGCGCATGTTGACTTTGCCTATGGAACAAGATACGTCATCAGGGATCTTGATGCCCGTATCACCGAGAACCAATGCATCGCCGTGGTTGGTCCCAACGGTGCCGGCAAAACCACGTTGCTTCGCCTGGCTGCCGGAACGATTGCTCCTGCGTGTGGAGAAGTTTCCTTGAAGGGCAGAGACTTGCGGCTCTTGAAACAACGGGAGATTGCGCAATCGGTAGCGTTTGTACCGCAGAACGTCGAGGTTCCGTTTTCGTTCACCGTGGAGCAGTTTGTGGAGCAGGGCCGCACACCGTTCCTGAAAATGTTTGGCGGATTGCGCGGCGCCGACTACGAGGCGATGCGGCGGGCCATGGAATTGACGGACACATGGTCATTGCGGTCGCGTGTCTTCAACGAACTCAGCGGCGGAGAACGCCAGCGCGTGAAGATCGCCCTCGGTCTTGCGCAGCAGCCGCAGTTGTTGCTTCTGGACGAACCAATGCAGCACCTCGATATCGGACGTCAGTTCGAGATGATCGATCTTATTGAGTTGCTGCGTCGCGAAGGGATTACCATTGTGGCCTCGATGCACGACCTTGCGCTGATTGATGGAACCTTCTCTTCTGTTTGGCTGATGAGCCCGGATGAGCCCATGCGGCAAGGTTCCGCTGAAGAGATATTGCGTCCCGAGGTTCTTGAGATGGCCTTCAACTGCCTCCCGCACCACCGCCCCAGGTTGATGGAGCGAATTCGAAATCGAATGGAGCATGCCTTATGAATCAGATTCTTCTTCCCTCCCTGGCGAGCGTTGTTGCGGACATTGAACCGATCGATCCTTGCCGCTTGGCCGAAGCACAACTCCGGCTCGACAACTTGACCAAGCCACTCGGCAGCCTGGGCCGATTGGAGGCGATTGCCGCTCAGATGTGCTCGATTATCGCTGGTCGAATCCCTCTGCCATTGCATCGGGCTGTTTATGTGTTTGCCGCTGACCATGGCGTGACGGCGGAAGGTGTAAGTGCCTATCCGCGAGAAGTCACTGCGCAAATGGTGCACAACTTTGCGGCGGGTGGCGCGGCAATCAATGTGCTTGCGCGTTTGCACAATGTGCAGCTGACAGTGGTGGACGTGGGTGTCGATGCGGAGTTCGAACCTGCGGATCGGCTTCGCCTGATGAAGGTTCGGCGTGGCTCCCGGAATATGTTTCTTGAACCCGCAATGTCACAGGACGAGTTGCTCGCGGCCATTGAAGCTGGCATTCGCATGGCACAGGATGCCAAGAACGAAGGGGTTGATCTTGTCGCTGTTGGAGAGATGGGCATTGGAAACACTACGGCCGCAAGTGCGATTGCATCTGTCCTGACTAAAGAGCCGATCGGTTCCCTGACAGGCAAGGGGACAGGACTTGACGAAGACGGAAAGAACAAGAAGCAGCAAGTCATTGAAGAGTCCGTGCGACGGCATTTTGGCAACATGGAATCCAATCCCAACCCGCTGGATATTCTTCGCTGCGTGGGCGGATTGGAGATAGCGGCCATGACCGGCTTCATTCTCGGTGCAGCGGCGAATCGGATGGCGGTTGTGTGCGATGGTTTCATTTCAACGGCAGCGGCAGCCATCGCGTACGGTCTTGCTCCTGCAGTTCGTGGTTATTTGCTGGCCGGCCATTGCTCGGAAGAGCCCGGGCATCTGCACTTGCTTCGTCATATCGGGCTGACGCCGATTCTCAACCTGGGAATGAGGCTAGGTGAGGGAACCGGCGCGGTTCTGGCCATGCCGGTGATCGAGTCTTCCGTTCGGTTGCTCACCGAGATGGCAACATTTTCATCGGCAGGAGTAAGTACGGCGAGCGAATGAGAAGAATACTTCAGGACATTGCAGCGGCGTTTCAGTTCTTGACCCGTTTGCCTCTCTACTGGCTCACCTACGAGCCAGACGCTCTGCCGCGTGCCGCGAAGTACTTCCCTCTGGTAGGACTTGCGGTGGGTGCAGTTGCCGCGGGACTCTACTGCTTGCTATCCAAGCACCTTCCCATCGCGGTTATCGCGCTGCTGATCGTGCTCCTCTCAACGCTATTGACTGGAGGCTTGCATGAAGACGGTCTCGCCGATGCCGCCGATGCGTTTGGAGGAGCATGGAACCGGCAGCGGGTTCTCGAAATCATGAAGGACAGTCGCATTGGCAGCTTTGGAGCGCTTGCGCTGATCTTCTCCGTTGGAGGGCGCGTGCTGTTGTTGGCGCAGCTCCCCGTCGGTAGCATTGTGTACTATGTGATCTCCGCTGAGGTTCTCTGCCGTTGGGCTATGCTTCCGCTCGGGGTCGTGCTGCCTGGTGCCGGCGAGCAAGGCAGTCAAGGAGCCCGCATTGCCCGCCGCGTTTCCGGTATCTCCCTTGCTGTGGGCACTACTATTTCTTTTGCTGCCGTGGGCTTCATGTTGCGTGAGTCGGCGTTCTGGCCAATTGCCGCGGCATCGTCTGTGACACTCCTCAGTGGTTTGTACTACAAGCATCGAATTGGCGGCATCACCGGAGATTGCTTTGGCGCGACAAGCCAAGTTACCTTGCTCGCAGTTTATATTTGCGGGGTGTGGCGGGGATGAACACTCTTGTTTTTATTCGGCACGGCGAGACCGACATGGCTGGTACCTTTTGCGGTCACAGCGACCCGGAGTTGAACGCGGCGGGCGAGAGTCAAGTGGCTCGTCTCGCGGAGGAAGTTGCAATGCTTGAAGTCGAGCGGATCTATTCGAGCGATCTGCGCCGCGCATTGCAAACCGCAGCCGCCTTGGCGCAACGCATCGGTATCGACGTCGACTATCTGCCTTCACTTCGAGAGATCGATTTTGGCCTATGGGAGGGCCTGCTTTGGCAAGATATCGAAGAGCGCTTTCCAGAAGAAGCCGGTCGCTGGATCCGCGAGTTCCCTCTGCAGAGTGCGCCGCGCGGAGAAGCCTATTCGGATTTCACGGCAAGAGTTGACGCAGTTATCGCTTCAATGCTGGAAAAGACAGAGAAGACGATAGCCATCGTCACACATCGCGGCGTTTTGCGCTATGCACTCACAAGATTCTTCGGATTCTCTGAGCAGGAGGCCTGGACCAGGACAGCGCCGTATTGTGCCATGGTTACTGTTCCCGCTCAAATGTGCGAATGTGAGGTGCACTCGTGAGCTCTCAACACCACGACATTTGGGAACTGGCGGCATGGGGATTCGATCACCCGGTAGATCGCGGTTCGCTTGGACAATCGCTGTTACAGAATGCAGAAGCCGATGCGCATCGGCTGGTGAGCACGAGGATGCCGTATGCGGCGAATTCGCCTGTCTGTGCAGAGCAGACTCGGAGACTTGCCGGCGCACTTGCAATCCGCAAAGACACGGTTGCGTTGAGCGGGGAGTTCGCCGACCTTGAGTGGGAGCTTTCCGTCGTCGATCTGCGCAAGCTCATCGCCTTCCAGCGGCGCATCGGATTCACATATCCCGATAGTTGTCCCATCCATCGCGGGGCCAGCGCACAGCAACTCCTCAATCTGGCGCTTCCGCTTTATGCCTCTTCCAAGAGTCCATATATGGAAGCAGTGTCCTTTCGCGGCAGGTGGTTCCTTCGCGACGGGTATCATCGCTCCTACCGGTTGTTGAAGCACAGTGTGCACCTGGTTCCGTGCGTGGTTGTCTATGCGGAATCCCTCGCCCAGATGGGTGCTATTGGCAGCCGATTCTTTTCGCAGGATGTTCTGTTTTCCGAGCAGCCTCCGATGGTCACCGATTTTTTGATTGAGGAGACGACGGTGCGCTATCGCCGTGCGTTGCCCCAACAATTCGTTCCTTCGGCAATTCAGCATTTGCAGGAGCCGGTCGCGGCCGGCCAACGTTCACAGGAGGCACCATGAGTATCGCTACCAAAACAGGGGACGGCGGCCAGACGGGTCTTGCCGGAGGCATCCGCATTTCCAAGGCGGATCTGCGCGTTGAGGCCTATGGCACGGTGGACGAATTGAACTCGTCGCTGGGCTTTGCCAGAAGCATCTGTACAAATCCAGAACTGTGCGCTACTGTTCACGGCATCCAAAAAACTCTGTTTCGCGTTGGATCGTCGCTGGCTACCCCGCTGGAGAGCAAGAAGGCGCGCCCGCCGTTGTCCGCAGCGGATGTGGATGAACTGACGGATATGGTTCATGCCATCGAGGCCAAGGAGGGGATTCTTTCCGACTGGTCTTTGCCGGGCGCCCATGCCGAGTCCGCTGCCTTTGAAGTGGCCAGGACCGTATGCCGGCGCGCTGAGCGGTGTGTTGTTCGGCTGATAGAAAGCGGAGCTGAAATCGATCCGCAGGCGCTTCCCTATATCAATCGCCTTTCCGATTTGATATGGCTGTTTGCGCGTCAGATCGAACTCGAATGCGGAGTGGATTCCCGTTTGCGTGACGATACAAAGGCAGGTCCGCGATGGTCGAGAGCGTGGTGATGGAACCGATTCGTATTCCCGGAGCGAGGGTCCGATGACGGCGCGGGCCATCATGGTGCTGGGCACCGCTTCGCATGTGGGCAAGTCGCTCACTACAGCGGCGCTGTGCCGCATCTTTGCGCGAGCGGGTTATCGCGTGGCGCCGTTCAAGTCGCAGAACATGTCTTTGAATTCCGCGGCCACTCCTGACGGCTTCGAGATCGGGCGTGCGCAAGCACTGCAGGCCGAGGCTGCCGGAGTTGCGCCGTCGGTGCATATGAACCCGATCCTCATCAAACCCAGCAGCGATACCGCTGCACAGATTGTGGTGCTGGGCAAGGTCTGGCGCAAGCTCGACGCGCGCAATTATCAAGAAGTTCGCATGGCCCAGCTTCTGCCTGTCGTGGAAGAGAGTTATCGCATCCTCGCCGAGCAAAACGATGTCATCGTTCTGGAGGGCGCAGGCTCTCCGGCTGAGATCAATCTCAAGGAAAACGACATCGTGAACTTGCGCATGGCCAGGATGGCGAATGCGAAGTGTCTACTGGTGGGAGACATCGATCGCGGCGGCGTCTTTGCATCCTTGCTGGGAACGTGCGAACTGCTGGATCAGGATGAGCGGGACCTCATCGCAGGCTTCATCATCAACAAGTTTCGCGGAGACATCTCGCTGCTTTGGCCCGGTGTGCGCATGATCGAGCAGCGTTTGGGAAAACCCTGTGTTGGCGTGGTTCCTTACCTTGGACACTTGTCTCTCGATGAAGAAGACAGCGTCGGCTTCGACCAGCGGCCGGAAGCCACGTGGACGCAAGACGCTGAGCCCGCACGGAGATTACGCATCGGCGTCATCGCCCTTCCCTCGATTTCTAACTTCACCGACTTCGACGCGCTCCACGCCGAACCATCCGTGGCTCTCAAACATTTTCGCGACCCCGGCAGCATGGCGTTTGCGGACGTGATCGTTCTGCCCGGCAGCAAGCAAACCGTCGACGATCTCTGCTGGCTGCGTGCCTGCGGGTTTGAGTCTGCGCTTAAAGAATTCGCGCGTAAAGGTGGACTGATCGTGGGCATTTGTGGAGGTTTCCAGATGCTGGGAAAAGAGATTCGCGACACCTACGGAATGGAGCGCGAGGGAACCGAAAAGGCGCTTGGCCTGCTTCCCGTCAGAACCATCCTGGCGCGCGACAAGATCACGGTTCCAGCACAGGGTGTACTCGGCAGCGGTGCGCTGTTTGGTCAACGGAACGAACCTTGTGAGGTCGCTGGCTACGAGATTCACCTGGGCACGACGGAGTATCTCGAAGGGGCAGCGCCGTTTGCATATCTAGCTGGGCAGAGTGACGGAGCGCAGACGCTGCCCGATGGATGCGTCTCCACGGACGGACGCATCTTCGGAACCTATTTGCACGGTCTCTTCGACGGAGACGGCTTCCGTCATGCATTCCTGCGTGCGGCGCGCGCAGCACTTCGGATGGATGCTCCAAATGGGATGGTTGCGTGGAGCGAGTTGCGCCGGCAGCAGTTGGATATGCTCGCCGATGCCTTTGCCAGCGCCCTCGATTTAAATGCCGTCTTCGGCATGCTCGATTTGCCGCGTCGCGCGGACCAGGCTGTGAAACACTCTGCGGATCAAGTCGAGAGGAGGCCCTCTTGATGGAGCCAGGAAAGTTCGCGGCCGCCTATGCGCTGGACTGTTGCATCGGCGATCCGGAAGGCCTGCCGCACCCGGTGCGGATCATGGGCTGGAGCATCGACGCCTCGGAGCGGGCACTGCGCCGCCACGGCACAGGAAAGTACTTTGAATTGGCCATGGGCGGACTCGTCGCAGTGGGAGTGCCGACGCTCTCCGCGCTCTGCGTCTATGTGATGTTGACGCGTCTGCGCAGGCATCAATCTGCGTTCGCGGCCGCCGCGGAGGTGTGGCTGGCCAGTAGCTGTCTTAGCACACGCAATCTGCTCGATGAAGCCGGGGAGGTCATGCAAGCTCTGGAGCACGGGGATCTGCAGCGGGCGCGCCTGCGGGTTGCTCGTATCGTGGGCCGCGATACGGAAGAACTTGGTGAAGAGGAAATCTGCCGCGCCCTGGTGGAAACACTTGCCGAAAGCCTGTCGGATGGAATCATCGCGCCACTCTTCTATCTGGCCATCGGCGGCGTTCCACTGGCCATGGCGTATAAGGCGATCAATACTCTCGATTCGATGATTGGACACAGAGACGATAAGTATCTCTACTTTGGCCGCGTCGCGGCGCGGGTGGACGATGTCGCCAATTACGTTCCCGCGCGCATAGCGGCGTTCCTGCTCTGTATTGCCGCGGAATTGATACCGCAAGCGAGCGGGGTGCGTGCCGCGCAGATGTGGCTGCGGGATGGCGGCAATCACGCCAGTCCCAATGCCGGGCAAGTGGAAGCCTCCATGGCTGGCTTGCTCGGAGTTCGGCTGGGTGGAAAGAACAAGTACAAAGGCGAAGTGGTCGATTCGCCGCATCTAGGACGGGAATTCTCGCCGCCGAACCGCAAGGATGCGCGCCGCGCGTGGCGGGCAGTTGGCTTAGCCTCCCTGCTTGGTTTTGGCGGAATGCTTTTGCTTACGGTGGGGAAGAATCATGAATGAAGAGTTTATGCCTGCGCATGGGGGACAACTGCGCGAATTGGCTGACGAGTTTGGAGTATCTGAGACATCGTTGCTGGACTTTAGCGCCAGCATCGATCCGAAGCCGCCGTCCGATCTTGTGGTTGCAGCCCTTTGCGACGCTCTTCGCGCGCGCACTATTCTGACCGCCTATCCAGACATGCACTATGTCGCACTCAAAGAGTCAATCGCAGCCTATGTGCAGGTGGATGTGGATGCGCTCTCTGTCCATAGTGGCGTGATGCCGCTGCTCGGCGTCGCTCTCAGCGCGCTTCGCCCGCGCAAATGCCTGGTTCCTGTGCCTGCATTTGCGGAATATCGAAAAGTGCTCGGCCAGTTTGGCGTGGAGTGCTGCACGTTCCCCTCAACAGAAGATACGGGATTCCTGCTCGATGGTGAGCTTTTGGTCACCAGGCTGAAGGAATCAGGCGCACAGGTCTTGTTGCTGGCTAATCCGCAAAGCCCCTCGGGTCGGCTGATGCGCAAAAAAGATTTACTCCGGCTGCATGAACAAGCCTCCGCGCTGGACGCAACCGTCATCGTCGATGAGGCTTTCATCGACTACGCTCCTGAAAACAGCGTCGCGCAATGGGCCGCAAAGCTGCCCGGACTGGTCGTTCTGCGCTCTTTAACCAAATTCTTCGCAATGCCCGGATTGCGCGTAGCCTACGCGGTGAGCTGTCCGCAGATGCGCGCCGCCATGGAATCCAGCATCCCTGCGTGGCCTGTTGGCTCCATTGCGGCGGAGGCAGCGCGCATGGTTCTCCAGGACCAACTTTCGATTGCGCACACTGTCGCGACGAATAGAACAGAGCGTATTTGGCTGGCAGAGCAATTGCGCGCGCTGGGGCTGCGCGTCTTTCCAGGAGAGGCCAACTACCTGCTCATTGGAATCGATGAAAGCCGCAGTGGGCTGGGGCTCTGGCGGCAACTCATCGTCGAGCATCGCATTGTTCTCCGCTGCTGCGCGAACTTCGAAGGCCTGGATGAACACTATTTCCGCATCGGCGTGCGCGCGCGCATGCAGAATGAGATGTTGGTGCGGGCACTGAGGGAAGTTCTTCATCCCGCGCCGTGAGCCCTCGCATTGAGATATTCAGCCAACGGGCTGCTTTTTGGACCCATGGTCACATTTTCTGGTCAATATATTAAACATACATATCGAAACAAGCAGCACTTCCCGTGTACCGTTGGCCAATGCAAGCTCTGGTGGCGTCAAGTGCGGGTCGCGCCGGGCCGAAGTTGCAGGTCAATCGTTCGGAGTCCGAGAATCGCGGAAAAAGCTCGAAAAGGAAACTTTCATCACTTTCTTCGAAAGGCGCTTGACCCTGCCCTTACGTCATGGTCAAAGATGTTTAAGGTGAGACCCATGAGCACTTTCCGCATCCAGGAGTTTGCAAAGCTTGCCGGCGTTACGGTACGGGCATTGCACCACTACGACCGGCTCAAGCTGCTATCGCCCGCGCATCGGTCGGAGCGAGGCTATCGGCTCTACTGCCACGAAGATCTCGGCCGTCTGGAGCGGATTCTCGCCCTGCGGTACCTGGGGCTCTCGTTGCGCGAGATCGCCGCGCTGCTGAACACCCCACTCGACCGTGGCGCAGAATCACTGACGGTCACGCTTGCGCGGCAGCGGGCGGCGCTCGGTGAGCGGCGCGACGGCTTGGATCGCGTACTGCTGGCCATTGAACACGCTCAGCGGCGCGCACAGGACATGGCGGAAACTGCGGGGGAGGAACCCGAGTGGCTCCTCTACCAGACCATCCTGAAGGAGATACAAATGCAAGAAGCCACAGACTGGACGGAGAAGTACTACAGTCCGAAGGCCGTTGAGGCGCTTCGGGAGCGGCGGGCAGCTTTCACGCCTGAACAAGGGGCTGAGCTCGGCGCGCGATGGCGGGCTTTGTACGCCGATATTCAGAGCGCGCTCGATCGCGAGGTGCCGCCAGACAGCGCCGAAGGCAGGGCGCTTGTCGCCCGCTGGATGCGCCTGGGCGACGAGTTCACACTCGGAAATCCGGAAATTGGCGAAGGCTACCGGCGGATGTACGCCGACGAGAGCCATTGGCCGGACGATGAGAAGGCCGCCAGGCTCAGGGCGAACAGGCCCAAGCCTGAGTATTCGTCCTTTTTCTATCAGGCGTTCCAAGCCTGCGTGCGGCACGGATGACGCCGGTTCGTTGCACCAAGTTTTGGGGCGCTTTTCTGGAAGCCCCGTTTCTTCCAAAACGCCTGCCGGGGCGCATGAAACTCACCGGGCCATAGGGACTCTGGTTTTGCTTGAACGACTGAACAGCGACAGTCAGGAGAATCAAATCATGTTTCTGCGACGTAGTCTTCTGCTCGCCATGTGCGCTTTTATGCCGGTGCTCCCTGTTGCGGTTCTTGCGCAGCGGAGTTGTGAAGCGCTGAAAGACGTCAAGCTTGAGCATGCGGTAGTTGTTTCGGCCGCCTGGCAGGAAGCGGATCGACTGAAAGAGTTGCCCGCTGTCACCGTCCCGCGCCATTGCGAGGTGACGGCCATCGCCCGGCCAACCTCCGATTCCGAAATTCGTTTCACCCTCTGGCTTCCGCCAAGCGAATTGTGGAACGGTAAATACATGCAGAGCGGAAGCGGTGGATGGGGCGGTTACATTCAGCCGTTGAGCCTTCTTGGGCCGCTGGCGCGCGGCTATGCGGTTTCGGCCACCGACGACGGCCACCAGAACGCCGGCAACGCGCCCGATGCAAACGCAAGCTGGGCGATTGGCCATCCGGAGAAACTGATCGACTTCGGCTATCGCGCGGTGCACGAAACCGCCGCTCTCTCGAAAGCCATCGTCGACGCGTATTACGGAAAGACGGCTGCGCACGCCTATTTTTCCGGATGCTCCGACGGCGGTCGCGAAGCGCTCATGGAGGCCGAGCGCTATCCGGAGGATTTTGACGGCATTCTCGCCGGCGCTCCTTCCAATGGCTGGACTCACCACTTCACTGGATTCGTTTGGAACGAAATTGCACTCAATGCCACGCCTGAAAGCAAGATCGCCGTCGAGCAGCTTCCCGCCATCGAAAAGGCAGCGCTTAACGCCTGCGATGCGCTCGACGGCGTAAGAGATGGCGTGATCGCGGACCCTCGCCAATGCCACTTCGATCCTTCGGTTCTTCTTTGTCATGGCGCGCCCAGCTCCGAGTGTCTGACGCAACCTCAGATCGATGCCCTCAAAAAGATTTACTCCGGACCGGTCAACCCGCGAACCGGCCAGCAGATTTACCCCGGCTACGAGCCCGGAGGCGAAGCCGAACCGAAAGGCTGGTCGCTTTTCATTGTCGGCCCTTCGGCTCAATCGTCCCTTGGAAACAGCTTCTTCTCCGCAGCCGTGTACGAGGACCCGAACTGGGACTGGCGCTCGATGGACTTCGACCGAGATCTGCGCCTGGCCGACGAAAAGACCGCGCCGATTCTGAATGCCTCGAATCCCGACCTGCGTAGTTTCCGCGACCGCGGCGGCAAACTGATCGAATATCAAGGATGGGAGGATGCGGCCAGCGCACCGCGCTATTCAATCGCTTTCTATGAAAAGGTGAAGCAGTTTTTGGAACATTATCCCGATCCTCGTTCCAGCAATCCGTCCGACATTCAGGCTTTCTACCGGCTCTACATGGTTCCAGGTATGCAACATTGCCTAGGCGGACCCGGCGCCGTGAGTTTTGGGAACGACGGCCGGGGCTTTGCGAATGCAAATGCAGGCAACAACATTCTGTTGGCTCTCGATCGCTGGGTCACGCAGGGGGTAGCCCCCGAGGCAATCATTGCGTCGGGAACAACCGGCGTCGACTCCAAGACCGGATCCAAGGGAGTCCCAATCACCCGTCCTCTTTGCGCTTATCCCTCCGCGCCTCGATACAAGGGGCTCGGCGACACCAACGCGGCCGAAAACTTCGAGTGTGCGCCGCCGGCTAAATAGTCTCTTCGGCGCAACGCCGGTCATAAGCGGAGCGATCGCGACAGAATCACTATTCTTGCGGAAATAACGATGAAATCAACGCGGACTGTAAGACCGCGTAGCATCGTTGCGGTCGCTCTCGTCGACGTGGTGGGCCTGATCTGGTTGGGCGAGCAACGCGTGGTTCGCTTCCCGGAGTTTGCATAGCGCGATCGTCGAACGTCCTGCTGGCCGATAGCCGGCGTCGCAGACGTTGAATCGCTTCGCCGGAACGATCATCTGTCCGGATCGATCATTGCAAACCAATCAATCGATTAATCTTAGAAAGTAAATCGATTCTCCGGGACAGCCCGCCTCTTCAGCAGATACACCGGATTCAGAAGAAACGAACCGGACCGAAATGAAACATGCACGGTATTTCCTCCAAGCTTCGAATTTATCCTTGACAGGGCAGGAGAGCGACCGATACGTTGGTTCGATGTTGGGAAATTGAGTTTTTCGATCCTGGAAATTGAACCACGCTTGGAGGCTCTCATCACTTCAACGCGGATCTATGCGGAAATGCAGCTCCGCTCTTGCTTGGCCTCGTCGTTCTTTTTCTGCTGCTCACTTTCCAGGCACTCTTCGCCCTGACCGGTCGAAGCCTCGCGCGCAATTCGGTGACAAGCGGGAGCGCGGAGATGGCACAACAGTGCGCGGAAGCCTACCATTTTGAATCGTAGGGCGGTCGGTACGCGCTGAGTCGGTACTTCTGAAGCCGCACGCTCAATCGAGAATTGGAAATACCGTTGTTCAAATCTGTGGAATCCTTCGAAGCGGGGAAGGAATAGGAGAAGGTTCAAGCCATGATCAATATTTCCAGGCGGCATTTTATGGGCGGCGCGGCTGCCGGACTCGCGACGGTCTCTTTGTCCAGATCCGCATGGGCTGCAAGCCCGCAATTTCGGGTCGCTGTGATTAACGACGAAATATCCCAGGACTTCGACCATGCCTGCTACGTTGCGGCGCACGACTTTGGCATGAGCTGGATGGAGCTCCGCTCCATGTGGGGCAAGAACACCATGGCGTTGAGCGCCGCCGAGGTCGATGAAGCCCTCAAGATTCTCGCCAAGTACAAACTCCAGGTAACCGACATCGCCAGCCCCTTGGGCAAGACGGACTTTCCGGGCGCGCCCAAGTCTCCTTACGGTTCCAAAGGCGATCTGCATGGGGCTGCGGAAGTGACCTTCAAAGAGCAGGATGAGATCCTCGAAAGATCGATCGCGCTTGCCAAACAATTCAAGACCGACAAGATTCGCGGCTTCGATTTCTGGCGGTTGGACGACGTTGCGCCGTTCCGCGCGGGCATCGACGAAAAGCTGCGCGATTGGGCTGAACGCGCCGCAAAGCAAGGCGTCCTGCTGCTGCTTGAAAACGAGTTTGAGTGCAACACCGCGACAGGCCGTGAATCTGTTCGCACGCTGAATGCGGTCAAGGTTACCAACCTCGCCCTCAATTGGGACCCGGCAAATGCCGTGATGCGCGGCGAACTCGATGCATTCCCAACCGCATGGGAGCTGTTGCCCAAGGATCGCATCCACCACTGCCACTGCAAAAATGCGATCAAGAACGCGGAAGGCAAAATCGAATGGGCGCCGGTCGGCAAGGGAATCATCGATTGGACAGCACAGCTGCGCGCCCTGAAGCAAGTTGGCTTCCACGATGCCCTCAGCTTGGAAACCCACTGGCATGGCGCCGGAACACCGGAAGAGTCCTCACGGATCAGTTGGGCGGGCATGAACCAGGCACTGAAAGACTCTGGCGCCCTTTAGTTGGATGGAAGGGCGCGTCTCAATCGTGATTGCAGTACATTTCAAACCTTGGTTGGATGGAGATACAAATTGGCTACACGACGTGAATTCCTCAATACCCTGGCAACCGGTGCTGCCGGCATGGCCATCGCTTCATCGGCCAGAAGCTACAGCCAGATCCTCGGCGCAAACGACCGGCTCAACTTTGCCGTAATCGGCCTTCATGGCCGCGCCGGCGCGCATCTCTCTTCGCTCAAAGCGAACAAGGCGAATGCGCGCATCTCGCATGTTTGCGATGTGGACAGCAACACGTTGAAAAAATTTGCCGCCGACACGGAGCACGAAATGGGCTCCGCACCCGCGATGGACAAGGACTTTCGCAACATCCTTCAGGTGAAGGATGTGGACGCCATCACCATCGCCACTCCGGACCACTGGCATGCACCCATGGCCATCGCCGGTGTCCAGGCAGGCAAGCACGTGTACGTTGAAAAGCCTTGCAGCCACAACCCCGCGGAAGGCGCGCTCCTGGTTGCGGTACAAGCAAAGTACGGCAAGCTCGTGCAGATGGGAACGCAGCAGCGCTCTTCGCCGCACACTATCGAGATCGTCGACAAGATTCATAACGGATTGATCGGCCGCGCCTACTTCGCCAAGGCCTGGTACAGCAACATCAGAAAATCGATCGGGGTCGGAAAAGAAGTACCCGTCCCGCCGCAACTGGATTGGGATCTCTGGCAGGGACCGGCGCCGCGTCAGGCTTACACAGACAACATCCAACCTTATAACTGGCACTGGTTCAAAAAATACGGCACCGGCGAAACCCTGAACAACGGCACCCATGAGGTGGATGTTTGCCGCTGGGCCCTGGGAGTTGATTTCCCGCGGCGCATCACGGCATCGGGCGGAAGATACCACTTCAAGGATGACTGGCAGTTCTATGACACCCTCGTGACCAGCTTCGAATACGACGACAAGATGATTACCTGGGAAGGGAAGTGCTGCGAGGGAATGAAGTATTATGGCCGCGATCGCGGATCCACCATCATGGGCACTACCGGCTCAGTCCTCGTGGATCGCGACGGTTACGAAGTCTACGACTTGAAGGGCAACAAGACCGGCGAGTTCCATACCGGCAAGGAAACATCCTCCGGCGATCTTACCGGGCGCGACTCGATGACCGACCTGCATTTTGCCAACTTCATTGCCGGCATTCGCAAGGGCGAGAGACTCAACGCTCCCGTCTCCATCGGCAATGTCGCCGTCACCATGCTTCAACTCTCCAACGTCGCCTGGGAAATGAATCGCGAACTGCGGCTCAACCCGGCGGACGGAAAAGTCCAGGGCGATCCGGCCGCGATGAAGCTCTGGAGCCGCGAGTATGAGAAGGGCTGGGAGCCGCATCTTTAAGCCTCGAACCGCGCTTGCAGGCAGTCACTCGAAGGCGGTCTGCAAGCGGCCGGCTGGAATCATAAGCCTTGGCATCACAATTGATTGAGCCGGCCCTTCTGCCGGAAATGAGCGAGGAGCTCTACGTCGATGAAATCCTTATCCCGTCGCAATTTCGTCCAGTCCAGTGCTTTGCTCGCGGCAGCCTATGCCACGGCGAACTCTCTGCCTCTTGCCGCCGAACCTGCTCACGCATCCGGCAAACCCTCTCCCATTCATCTCGGCCTGGCAAGTTATACCTTTCGCAATTTCACTCGCGCTCAAATGATCGGCTTCATGAAGCAGCTGAACCTGGTTGACTTGAATGCCAAGGACGTCAAGGATCACCTTCCTACCGATCCGGCGGAAGAGGAAAAGGCACTGGCAGACTATGCCGCGGCCGGCATCAAGCTTCATGCGGCGGGAACCATTTACTTTGCAAAAGACGAAGACGACGACATTCGCAAGAAGTTTGAATACTGCAAACGAGCAGGAATCTCCGTGATTGTTGCCGGCGACCCGACTCCGGCCATCCTGCCCCGCATTGAGAAATTTGTGAAGGAGTACGACATTCGGATTGCCATCCACAACCATGGCCCGGAGGACAAGGTCTGGCCGTCTCCGCTCGACATTCTGAAGGCCGTCAAGGGCATGGATCCGCGCATGGGCTGCTGCATCGACGTGGGCCACACTGTCCGTGCCGGTACCGACGTGGTGGAAGCCATTCATGCCGTAGGCCCACGGCTCTTCGATGTCCACATGAAAGATCTGACCAATTTCACCAGCAAGGAAAGTCAGGTTACTGTCGGTGACGGCATCATGCCTGTGCGAGAGATCTTCGAAGCCCTGGTGAAGACCGGGTACAAGGGATTTGTCGACCTGGAATATGAGGTGCACGGCGACGACCCGATGCCGGGGGTGATGGGCAGCTTCGCCTATATGCGCGGTGTCCTGGCGGGCATGGGATACCGTAATTCCTGATGGAGGAAGGTCGCCTGGTTCGCGCCCTAAATCAGTAGCCAGGGCCGCAGCCGTGTGAAGGCGAGGAAAAGCACCATTCGCTTTTTCTGAAATGAAAGTTACCAGCATGCCGGCAGATCGCTATTCGTTCACCAACAAGCAGAGCGCGTCGAACAAGATGCCCCGGCAGATCAACCGGAACCTTCTCTTCAACCAGATTCGCGCGCACCAGCCCATCTCCCGCGCGGATCTGGCCCGGGTCTCCGGGCTGCCGCGCAGTACCGTCTCTTTGATCGTCGAGGAGCTGCTGGCCGAGCGATGGATTGTCGAGGGCTCCATGGGACGGCCCCCTCGGGGACGCCGGCCGACGTTCCTCAATCTGAACGGACAGCGCGGGGTTCTTGCCCTGGATATCCACCCATCGCAAACCACCCTCGCGGTGACAGACATGGGCGGGCAGATCCTTGCGCAAAAACTCATTGTGCTTCCTTCCGACCCGCAGAAGGTTGTCGCCGCCATCCTCGAGGCAATTCGCGAAGTAATCGCAGCGCACGGCGACCACTCGTTCGAAGGCGTCGGCATGAGCTTGCCGGGCCGTTTCGATATGAGTTTGGACGAGTCGATCTTTGCGCCCAACATCGACTGGCCCATCGGCAGCATCAAGGCTCGCGTGGAGCAGGCAACCGGGCTGCCTGTTGTGGTGGACAACGTCGCTAACGCCTGCGCGCTTTCCGAGGTCTGGTTTGGCGACAGCGACGGAATGCACGATCTGGTCGTGGTCAACGTCTCGGAGGGTTTGGGAACGGGCATCTTCGCCAATGGAAGAATCCTGCGCGGTGAAGGCGGGTCTGCGGGTGAATTTGGCCATGTGCAGATGGATCCCCAAGGGATTCCCTGTGCCTGCGGCAGCAAGGGCTGTTGGGAGACGGTGGCCAGCAACCGGGCGGGTATCCGCTACTACGCCGAAATCGCCAACCGGACCGCCCCGCCGTTCGAAGAGCTGTTGAAGATGGCCGAATCCGGAGACCCCGCGGCCGTACAGGCCATCGAAAAGATGTGCGCCGCACTGGGCCGGGGGATGCATATGATTGCCTCCGCTCTGGCTCCGGCCGAGATTGTCGTGGTGGGCGAAATCACCGCGCTCTGGCCACTGGCGGGCCCTTTGATCGAGGCCGCTATGCGCGCGATTCCACTGGTTCGCGTTCCCAGGTTGCGCCCCGCCCACCAGGGCAACCAGGCGCGTCTGCGCAGCGCCGTCGCTCTGGTCATGAACGAAAACTCTCTCTAGCTTCCCACCGGCGTAGTCGACCGCCAACCCGCTAGCTTGTTTATCCCTTGAGGATGTACTTCGCGGCTCTTTCGCGCCTGCGCATCAAGCTCGCCTACTCCGGCTGCACGCTGAACCGCATGGTGCGGTAGTCGAAGGTGTACGCCTTCAATTGGTCCAGCGCATCAATGCCCAGCACGCCGTAGACATCGTCAAGAGCGGACTGGCCGAGCGGCTGCGTGAGCACCTGGACGAAGTGCACATGCGCAATGCGCTCACCGACTTCCAGCGCGATGGTGTCCGCCACATACGCGGGCTGGGCGGGCATGCCGGGCAGAGGCACCAGTTGCTGCCGTTTGCCGATGAAATCATCCATGTGCTCCGCATAGTAGCGCGAAGTCAGATAGGTTTGCTGGCTGCCGGCATCCACGGCATACATGCGCTCGTCGGGCTCCTTGCCCAGGGCGACAACGATCAGATCCCCATCCAAAAAGAACGGGACGCCTACGGGAGTGGCAGGCTGCGCCGGAGTGGTCTGCGTGGCTGAATTCGTGGGCTGTTCTATGGGCTCACTGGCTGGCTCGACCGCGATGGTGTCGCTGTCGGTGATGGTCAGGCTGCCCAGCGCCGCCAAGGCTGGATACCCGAGCACTCCCTGGACTTGGAAGCCGGAAAGCGGAAACAGGTAGTCGGCATCGTCGAAGACGAATACCGTCATGTTGCGCAGGGTGAGCCGTCCGCCGATGGTGAAGCGGGGCACGACGGCCGTGTACACCTTCATGGGGCGTCCGGTGAGGGTATGGATGGTGGCCGAGTCCTCGCCGACCTTGAGACCGGCTTCACGGGCCAGTGAGCGCGCAATCAGATTGAACGGCGCCGTCGGGTCCAGCATCCAGCTATGCGGCCGCGCATCGACCCATACGGGGATCTCGATGAGTCCGAGCGGATCCTTGCTCACCTGCAGAACGAACGGCTCGCACGGCTCCACGGTCATTGGTGGATTCGCTTTGGCGAGCGGCAGCAGCTTCACCGGCATTTCGATTTCGTCCCGCTCGTCGGAAGTGAGCTGCCCTTCCAGGCGCGTCGCCAGCAACCGATAGGCCGCGGCGGCCTTTGCAAAGTCGCCCAGGCGCAGATAGTCCTCGGCGAGGGCCTTGCGCAGCAGCTTTTCCGCCGCCTTGTCGCCCCCGGCCGCAACCTGGTCCGCGAGCGGCTCCAGCAACTCGATAGAGGTCTTCGCGTCGTTGCTGCGGTTGGCTAGAATGCCCCGGTAGAACTGACCCTGCGCGGCCGGCAATTGGGAGAGCTGAGCCCGGACGCGCAAGAACTGGTGGTCGGCAAGCAGGTTGCGCAGGCGGGCATCGCTGTCCAGGCCGCTGGAGGTGCCCGTATGCACCTGCGCGCCTGCGCCCGGCTGGTCTTGCGCGGAGTTCTGCGCGGAGTCCTGCGCGGACGGCGGGAGTTTTGACTGAGGCTGGTCCTGCGCGGACGGCGAACTCTGGACCGGAGAATGATTTGGCTGGACAGGTTGTTGGGAAAGCAGGGGCGTTGCCGCGAGGGCGAGGGCGCATACCGCGCCAGAAGTCCATCTACCGAGGCCGTTCATGCTCAGTACGAAGTTAACAGAATTGGCACGGGGAGGGTGTGAATCCGAGGCGCGCCAGAAGGCGAGGCGCAAAGACGCCGCGAGGGAAGCGCTTGGTGCGCTTCCCTCGCGATGCTTGGAATCGGTTGTTCCCAGGCGATCAGTAGTTCAGTTCCAGCACGTTGATCGAGTAGGGCACAAAGCTCTGTTGAAGCCTGGCGCCCGAAACGGCAAGCTTGTGCTCCACCGGCACCAGTGCTTTGGGGTTGGTGATGGAATTGGTCGCATCCGGCGTCTTGCCGCACAGCGTCACCAGCTTCGCTTCCGGCTTCAGAGCCTTGATGCCGTTCAGAGCAATGCTCAGCGGAACTTCATCCGACGACGCGTTGACGATCTTGACGAAAAGCTTGTGTTGCTTGTCGTCGCGGGTGACGGAGGTGAAGACGTGCGGGCCGGCGTTGGTCAGCGTGGTGCCCACAACTTCCGTGCCAAGATACTTGCCAAACATCACCTGGGCCCAGTAGCTCGGCGAGCCATAGCTGTTCAGCGCGTCGTAGCCGATCAGGTCTGTCTCCCACTGCATGCCGCCGGGGTTCACGTTGACGAACAACGGCGCGTAGCTGGCCATGACGATCAGGTCGCTGTTGCGCTCCATGCCGGTCATCCAGGCGGCATCGCCCAGTGCGGCCTGCAGGTTCGGCGTGGGCTGGCCTTCGCGCGTGGCCCACTCGCCCACAAAGATCTTCGGGCCGTTGCGGTCGGCCTTGTCGTAATGGCCGGCGTCGGCGAACGACTGTTCGGCAGCCATGTAGTAGTGCTCGTCGAGAACGTCGGGCTTGGTGCTCTTGACGGGCATGGTAGCGATCAACTGCAACTGCGGATACTTCGCCTTGATCGCCTTGTTGTACTGCGCGAAGCGGCCATCGTACGAACCGGAGCGGTCGAACCAGTCCTCGTTGCCAATCTCCACATAGGTAAGCGGGAAGGGCGCGGGGTGGCCGTTCTTGATGCGCTCGGCTCCCCATTTGGTGGAGGCGCCGCCGGTCACATATTCAATTTCATCCAGCGCGTCCTGGACATACGGCTCCAGGGCCGGGCCGGCATTCACATGCTCCTGGGCCATGGAGTAACCGGCATAGACGGCGAGAACCGGCTGAATCTTCAAGTCCTCGCACCATTCCATGTATTCCAGCAGGCCCATGCCGTCGGAGGAACGGTAATGCCACGGGCTGGGATGCGTCGGGCGATCGACCCACGGGCCGATGGTCTTCTTCCATTCAAAGCGCTCGGAGATGTGGTCGCCTTCCAGGTAGTTGCCGCCGGGCAGGCGGAGGAACTTGGGGTGCATCTCGGCAAGCTTCTCCATCAGGTCGACGCGATCGCCGAAGGGCCGGTCATGATAGGTGGGCGGGAAGAGCGAAACCAGGTTGAACCAGACGGTTGCCGGGCGCGAAAGAGTCAGCAGCAAGTGGTTGTTGGCCGATACGGCAACGTTGCCGGTCTTCAGCGTGTAGTTGAATTGCTTCCAGTCTCCGGTGATGCCGGAAATGGTTGCAGTGGCGGCAACGGCGCCGGTCGCGTCGTTGACAATACTCACCGTCACCGGAACGCCGGGGGTATCGGTGTGGGCATAAAAGGAGCCGACATAGGTGGTTATTGGGCGCACCGGGATTCCCCAGAATCCGTCATTTTGCACGCCGGCGGGGGATTTCTCGGTGGCCGCGGTCACGCTGACCTTCAGGCTGCGCGGCAGCGCGGCACTCACGCCGCTGCTATCGTCGGGCGACACCTTCACCACGGAGTTGCCCCGGGTAACCAGAGTCCAGTGGGCGAGGGCCTGCCAGTCGTGGCCGAGGGTGCGGTCACGAACCAGTTCAGGGTAGAGGCCGCCATCGTAGGAGAAGTTGATCTCCTCGGTCATCAGCCCGTAGAGCGTGGGGCTGACCTTGGCCGTCGGTTGATCCACCTGGATGGCGAGCGAGGGCGCCTGGGCGTTTAGAAGCACAGGCAGCGAAAGGGCGGCAAGCAGAGCGAGGGCAAAAGATCGTTTACTCATACGCAGGCAATTATGCTCGTTGGACCCAATTCATTGCAACTGGGAGAACGTTTTCTCACTTGTCGAATTCCGGCCCCCGGCCTGGCGGAGGAATGAATCGGGCGGCCTTAGATTTCAGGGTCCTCGGAAGGCTTTTGCAGGTAGGTCCCGCAAGAGCGGCGGACCACCAGGCGAGCCGGCAGCACCACGTCCCGCGTGGGCAATTCAGGGTGGTCCAGGCGGCAAAGCATGGCGGTCATCGCGGCCATGCCAATTCCCGCGCAATCCTGATGGATCGAAGTCAGCGGGACCGGGAGCAGGCTGGCATATTTGACGTCGTCCATGCCCACGATCCTCACATCTTCGGGAATGCGGACGCCGAGACCCATAAACGATTGCATCAACTGCGCAGCGGTGAGGTCGTTGACGCAAACAATTGCTTCCGGGCGAAGCCCGTCGAGCAAACTGCGCACGAAGGCCGCATCCTGTGCGCTTCCCCGCAAAACTGGATCGGCGGCGGGAACAATTCCGTGCCGCCGCAGGGCTTCGTAGAAGCCGGCAACTCGCGCATCCACGGTATTTGCGGTGTATTCGCCACTCAAGAAGGCGAGCCGCCGCGCCCCCAGTCTCAGCAGGTGGTCGGCGGCCAGAAATCCCGCCTGGCGGTTGTCGATTCCCACCAGATCGTGCGCCGAGCGCTCGGGAAACGGCATGTAGCCGCGATCCAGCAGCACCACCGGAATCTGGGCGCGCTCGAGAGCTTTGGCGATGCGCCGATTCGCGGCGTCCTTGTCGGGGCTCATCACCAGCGGGGCGAAGAAGACGCCGGCCACTTTTTGGGTGATCAGCGACTGGACCATCACCTGAGCTTCGCGGGCGCTCTCCTGCACCGAAGTGGAAGCGTGCCCCCACAGCAGGGCGTCGGAGCGCGCGTAAGTCGAACGCATGATGCCGTGGCAGATGGGCTCGAAGATCTCTGTCAGCCCGAGTTCGGGAATGAGCAAGCCGAAAGTGCGCCCGCTGGCCGGCTGGACGGCCTTTACATGGGTTCCGGCGCCGGGTCTGCGCGTAACCAGCCCCATCCTCTGCAGGTCTGCCACGGCTTTGGCCACGGTAATGCGCGAGGCGGAGAACAGGAGTCCGAGTTCAGCTTCGCTGGGTAAACGATCTCCGGGCTTCAGTTTGCCGGACTGAATGCTTGCATGAAGAGAGGCGAAGACGCGGCGATATTTGGTTACAGGGCTTGCGTCGTCCTGATCCGTCGGCGGCGCGAGCGCGATGGCCGTCTTGCGCGGCTGTACCATCAATTTACCTTTCCAGCGCAGTCTTGAAACCTTGCGGACATGAAGCTGAAATCTGCTGTGACCTTACCGCATTCCACAAATATTTGTCGATGCATTTGCGGTTGTTTTCACCTGACTCGAAGAAGAGGAGAAAGATGACGTGGCCGGGATCTGTCGTGGATCCAGCTATGCAAGGAGGCGAAAATCCTCAGTGGACTCTCTTAAACAATTGACTTGGATGCAGACAATGGAGATTTGACGGGAGACGAGTCAAACGACACCTCTCGATACTGCGGAAAAATGGACGATCTTTGTCTTTGCAAATTCATCCAGATGATTGGTCTAGGACACAGCGATGGCCGATTCGATCTCGGCGCGCGCGGCATCGGGCAATGCGGGCATCGCCCCAGCTTGCGAGGCCACCCAACCGCCCCAACGGTTCCCCGCCTCGTTGAGCTTTGCCAAACTAGCGCCGCGCAGCAGGTAATGGGCAATTGCGGCTGTAAACGCGTCGCCCGCCCCAATCGTGTCGGCCACTTTTACCGGCCTCCCGGGATGCTTGTGCCACTCGTCGCGGCGAACCAGCAGGCTGCCTTCCGCGCCGCAGGTCACGGCTACCATTTGCAGGGTAGGGAATTCATTGAGCAGGCCTTCCGCGCCTTGACGCAATTGGTCCGTGACAGGTCCGTCAAGGACGGGCAGGCCCAGCATCTCCAGCACCAAAGGAACCTCGGCGTCGTTCATCTTCAGGATGGTAGCCAGTTCCAGAGACTCTTGAATGACCTCGCTCGAATAGAACGGCGCGCGCAGATTGACATCGAAGACCCGAATGCATTTTGAGGTTGTTTGGGCGGCGAGCGTCTGAATGGTCTGCCGGGACTCGAGACAGCGTTGCGCGAGTGAACCGAAACAGAAGACATCGGCGCGCTCGGCGAGTCGAACCCAGTCGTCGGAAAGCTCGAGGTAGTCCCAGGCGGCGGGCCGATGAATGATGTAGCTGGGTTGCCCGGAGTGCATGTTTACCGAGACCCGACCGGTCTCGTGTACCGGGTCGACCTGCAGATAGCTGGGGTCGGCGGGGATTGTTTCAAGCTGCTCGACCGCCTTGCGGCCAAGCTCGTCGCGCCCGATGCGGCTCAAGAGCACGGCACGGTTTCCGAGGCGGCCCGCCATCACCGTGAAGTTTGCCGGCGCCCCGCCCAACGACACGCTGGGGCGCGGAGGCACCCCGTGCTGCTCAACCAGCACCGGTCCATCTTCCACCATGTCCCACAACAACTCACCAATTCCAAGCACCAGATGCGGCTCGTTCAAAGTTTTGCTCCAGAAAACCACTGCCCCAGAAAGCTCTGCCTGCTGGCCATCTGCCGGGAGATTCTCCCACCGACCTTTTCAGGGCTATCCGCTGACTTCCGTCAAACAGGTCGCCGGCTGTCCATGGAATAACTTCGTCCCTCTGAGGTGGTCTCGTCAACTCGGGACATCGGATATGCGAGGGGATCGGTTTTTGGCGAAGCGACAGAAGACAAAGACGGCAGGCGGCGTGTGCAATTCAGAAACCAGACTACTGGGCGGACTGGGTGGCTTGCGGGGAGCTGACCGGGGGCGGAGCAGGCTTGTGCTTGGCGCGCAAATAGGCCACAAGCTCCGCCGCTTCGGCATCGGTGAGGGATTCGCCGAACGGGGGCATTTTCTGGCCGCCGTTAAGAATCTGGTGGGTGATCCGGGCCGGGGTCCACTCCTTGTTCTTGCGGAGATCGGTGAGCACGGGACCCTTTTTGCCGCCAACTCCAGCTTCGCCGTGGCAATGGGCGCAGCCTTTCACACTAAAGAGCGCGGCTCCGGCCTGCGCGGCCGCCTTGTCCTTGGCGCCGAACAAAGCATGTGCCGGCAGCGGCGAAGCGAGAAGAACAAGCAAAAAAGAGAGGAGAAACTGAATGCGAAAGGTCACGGGAATATTTTCGCATCCCAGGGGACGATGCTGCCTCCATCGAAGGGTGGTGACTGGCGGGTGTACTCTGCTCGGTAGAGCGGACCTTATCGAAGGGCCGTAGCTTTTGAATGATGCCGGAGCTTTCGAATGCTGGATAAGCCCAGTTGGTATGCTACCCGGTTGCGGCTGGAGATCGGGTTGCGCAACCACATGTGGGCGGTCGGATGGCCGCATGTTGAGAGCTACGGGGATCCGCCGGTGATTGTGTATGCGCCGGAAGAAGCCCGGCACGGAAATTTCCTCGACGCGGCCTATGGAGCGATTCTCTCCCGGCCGGAGTGGGTGCGGCGCTTCGACAAGATCCACGCTCAGGGAAGGGCATTGCCCCGCGCCGAGTCGGGACGTCGATGGCGGGAGCTGGACTCCTCGATGAGCTCGGATGCGCTGCTGATGAACGTGTTCTGCACCCCCGGTGTCATGGAGTCGGCGGCGGTGCGGAACGCGCTCGGAGTGGACCTCGGAGTCGCGTCCGATGCGCTGCCGGTCTTTGGCTGGAAAGCGCGGGTGCCGCTGGCACCCCGCCTTGACGGCAGAGAACGCTTTGACCGGACAGAAGTTGATATGCGCTGGGGCGACCTGCTCGTCGAGGCCAAGCTCACGGAAGCGGACTTTCAGAGCCGCGCCGTTGCGGTCGTGGAGGGCTATCGTGATTTCGACACTGTATTCGACCGTGAGCGGTTGCCGCGCGTCGAGCTGCCCACAGCACGACGGCGCACTGCGGTCGAGTTCCCGGAGGATTATTCGCAAGAGTACGAGGAGAACGCGGAGACGGCGGAGCGGAAGCTCGGGTTCGAGAGCTTAGGCCTGGAGAGCCTGAGAAGGCAGCGCGTGGAAGCCGGCTACGCGAGCTATCAGTTGATCCGCAATGTGCTGGCGGCCTATGCGAGCGGTTGCAGCTTCTGCGTGCTCCACGACGCGCGCCGCCCCGATCTGCGCGAGGCTTGGTTCGCGGTAATGGCCGCGGTGAAGATGGCCGAGATGCGGGTACGCTGCAAGGTCATGACCTGGCAGGAAGTCGCGGTTTACGTCCCGGTCGATTTGCAGCGCTTTCTGGAAGCGAAGTACGGAATCGTCAGCGCTGACCCGCGCTGGAAATATCCTATGCTTTAATCAGCCTTCCTCCTTCCGGGCTTGCCCCGGATCGCAACCGGAATTCCGCTTTTGGTGGGCACGGAAGCTGCTCGCTCGATCGCGTCCATCGGAGTTGCATGTATACACCGAGCTTTAACCGTATCCACGACCGCGCCCTGCTCATCGAAGCAATGCAGACCTATTCATTCGCCATTGTTGTGAACGCAGCGGACGGTGCGCAAGCCACGCCGCTGGAGGCGACGCACCTGCCCCTGGTCGTCAAGGACGAAGGCGAGCACGGCGTCATCGAAGGCCACATGGCGCGGGCTAATCCACACTGGCAAGGGCTGGCCGCACGCGAGACACTGGCGATCTTCGCCGGTCCACACAGCTATGTTTCGCCGTTGCTCTATACCGACCCGCTCTCGGTTCCCACCTGGAACTACATCGCCGTCCATGCGTACGGCACCGCAACGCCGATTGAGGACGAGGCCGGCAAGGACGCCGTGCTCACCGGCCTGATGGGCATCCACGAACCGGCGATTGCGGAGCGCTGGCGTGCAATGCCGGAGCCGTTCCGCCGTTCCATGCTCGCGGAAATCGTGGCCTTCCGCATTCCCATCGCGCGCATCGAAGGCAAGTTCAAGATCAGCCAGAATCGTGAAACGCAGGAGCGTCGGAACGTGCAGGCCGCACAAGCTCGTGGTACGGCGGAGGAACAGGCGCTGGCGGCCTGGATGGCGCGGCTGGAATCGTAGCGGGAACCGTAAAAGTGCCACGCCTTCAGGGCACTTCCGGAAGCAGTCCGGGGCAGCACGGATTTGCCCTGCGTTTCCCAAAACCAGCCCTCCTTTTGCTATACTCATCTAGTTCACCCCAAGCGCGGAGGTGGCGAAATTGGCAGACGCACCAGCTTGAGGTGCTGGCGCCGCAAGGCATAGGGGTTCAAGTCCCCTCCTCCGCACCAGAATCCTTCCGTCCGGGCCAACCGGGCGAGGCTCGGAAAGCAGCTATGCACATCCTTCTATATTTCGTCGTCGTTGTACACGTGATCGTGTGCCTGTTCCTGATTGGCGTCGTTCTGCTGCAGCAGGGCCGCTCGGCCGATCTGGCCGGCGCCTTCGGCGGACAGGGTTCGCAGACCGCATTCGGTCCCCGCGCCGCAGCCAATGTGCTGACGCGCCTTACCACCTGGTCGGCGGTGATCTTCATGGTCACATCGATCTCGCTGACGGTGCTCTACGCCCGCAGCGCCGGTTCGCACTCCGTGCTCGACGGCACCAAGACCTCTGCGCCGGCCAAGCCCGGCAAATAGTTTCAGTTCACGGCGCATTGCCGAAGACGGGCCTGAGTTCACGAGAACTCAGGCCTTTGCTTTTTTGCGCAACGCCAACCCCGTTCGCCACCTTTCTCCGCGCACTCCGATCTTGCATGGATTCGACCGGTTTGGGGCAAAAGCAGCGGCTGAAAACGCTCGGCGGACCATTTTTCCCTAGAGAATCTGAATTTCAGTCAAAATCCTCTTGACAAAATATCTTATAGATATATCTTGAAGATATGAGAATCGCTCAGACCGGCTACGCCATCCTCGGACTTCTGGCCATCGAACCCAACCAGTCCGGCTACGAAATCCGCCGCACCGTCCGCGACAGTGTCGGCTTCTTCTGGGGCGAAAGCTACGGCCAGATCTATCCCACTCTGAAGCGCCTGTCCGCCGACGGGCTGATCGCGCCTACCGAAGTGGAAGGCGCGGGCAAGAAGCGCACGCAGCGGTACTCGCTCACCGCGGCCGGGTACGCGGAGCTGCAGCAGTGGCTCGCCACCCCATACCGCGAAGACCCGCCGCGCGACGAGTTCCTGCTCAAGCTCTTCTTCGGCCGCGAGGCCGCGCCGGAGATCTCCATCGCACACATCAACCAGTACCAGGAGCGGATTCGCGGCCTGCTGGCGGTTCTGGAGGATTTGGAGCGGCTGGGCCGCTTGCATGGTTCCGGCCAACCCGGCATGCCGTTCTGGATGCTGACACTTTCTTATGGCATGGGGCAGTTGCGCGCCGGCCTGGAGTGGAGCGAGTCGGCAATGGCCGTGCTCACCTCGCAGGAAGCCGCGCAGGCCTGTAGCCAGCCGCCGGCTCCGTTTGCACCGCAAGGCTGAGCGCCCGAAAAAACCACAAGTCTGATCTTCAACAGAAAGGAAGTGCACGAGATGGATGCGAATGTACGTTCCGGAAGCTTGCAGCGCGTCGTGGCCTGGGTGATAGCAGGCCTGTTTTTGGTGGGTTTCTTCTGGCACCCGGTGAGCATGTGGACGGGGCCAATTCTTGCTGTCTGGTTCGTCCTGTCGCAAAAGCCACTGCGCGGCTTCTTGTGGATGGTAGGCTTTGGCTTGCTCTTCGGCCTGGCTGGTATTGTGCACACCTTCCGCCTGACCGTCGGCGCGCATGGGCTGGCGCAGATGCCGGACTTTGCCGCGGCTGTGCTGATTCCCTTGTTGGTCGGTGTATTGACGTTGACGATTCATCGGCTGCTGAGCCCGCGTCTGCCGGGATTTGTCTCAACCCTGCCGTTTCCGATGGCCGCTACGTTGGCGGCCTACCTGCTCACGTTTGCTCAGCAGCCGGCGGGGGAGGCAGGAGCGCGAACATTCTTGGTTTCCTGGGTTGTGGCATTGGTGGTGTGGGGGTGGAATCTTGAGTTTCGGGAGGCGAAGATCAGGGCAGGCACTGCCGCCTTGGTGCTTGTTTTAGCGATCAGAGCAGTTTTCGTCTTGATTCAGCACTCCAGCGGAATGAAGCTGCCCTCGGAGATGAACACGCTCGAGGCTCAGCTTTGCCTGGCCGGGCTGATCGTGCTCGCCATCTGGGCCATGCTGCGCAAGGACGGTCGCCAGCCATGGGCCGATCGCACTGAATCGCTGGCCCGCATGAGGAGCCCGTTCACCGGCAAGCCGCTGGAGGCGGTGCGTGAGGGCCGTCGCGAAACGCTGACCAGCGCATCCGGCGAGCGCTTCCCGATTCGGCGCGGCATCCCCGACTTCCGCAGCCCGCAGGATCTATCCGGCGACAACGGCAAGTACAACCACGTCTACGAGACCATCGGCGGATTCTACGACGATATCCAGCGGGTCTTCTGCGCCCTCAAGGGCTTTGACCTGGGCAACCATTTCCGCAGCTATATGAACAGGCTGGAGGTCAAGCCGGGCGACGCGGTGCTGGAGACTTCGGTCGGCACGGGGCTCAATTTCCAGTACCTGCCGCGCGGAGTCAAGCTGACCGGCCTCGATCTCTCGCCCGAAATGCTGGCGAACTGCGAGCGCAACCTGCGCCGCTGGGATCTGGAAGCCGACCTCTGCCTGGGAAATGCCGAAAGCCTTCCCTACGCCGACGAGAGCTTCGACGTGGTCTTTCATGTGGGCGGCATCAACTTCTTCAACGACCGCGCCAAGGCCATCCGCGAGATGATTCGCGTGGCTAAACCTGGCAGTCTCCTGATGATCTCCGATGAAACCGAAAAGCACGTGCGGGAAGTCTACGAGAAGCAGCCGGGCGGCATGTGGAAGGACCGCAAGGAGCCGGTCAGGCCGCCCGTCGATCTGATCCCGCCGGAGATGGAAGAGGTGCAGTTGGTAGAACTGCGCGACGGCGACACGTATACTTTGACGTTCAGGAAACCAGCTTTGGTGGGGGCAGTCCTTTCGTAGCCTTCGATCACTCGCTTTGAAAGGGCACGGTTTCACAGGCTGCTTAAAAACACGGTTTTGGCCCCCGTTTTGAAAGGGCACGACTTTAGTCGTGCCGCAAGATCGCCTCAAAAGTCCTGGGCTTTAGCCCATGAGGCATGTTTTGAAGCTGAAAGGCATCCCTCGGGGGCTAAAGCCCCCGACTCATTCTATTGGCCTTATCGGCACGGCTAAAGCCGTGCCCTTTCAAAACAGTGCCCACGATTGAGTTTTTCCGCAGCCTGTGAAGCCGGTACTCTTTGGTCCTCTCAATCGGCACGGCTGAAGCCGTGCCCTTTCAAAACAGTGCCCACGATTGAGTTTTTCCGCAGCCTGTGAAGCCGGTACTCTTTGGTCCTCTCAATCGGCACGGCTGAAGCCGTGCCCTTTCAAAGCTGTTGCAGCAGGTGGTTCGGGAGATTCATCGGATTCTTCTGAACAAAAAGGCCAGCCTCCCTGGAGACTGACCTCTTTGATTTGCGGGTTTAGAGTCGCCTATCGGGGATCGGAAAACCCCACGGCTTTAGCCGGGCAGCTCTTGTTTTTGCCTTTTTGCCCTACCCGGGCCCATCATCCCAGTGAGTCATTAAGGCATCAGAGTCAATACGGTTGAAGCAGCAATATCGGCCGAATGGCTGATGATCCGGCTTCCAGCCGTCCGTTAAAGCCACCGGCTTTTAGCCGGTGGTACCTTAACATGCATTAGCGGTAAGCGGCTTCGATCCAGCCTTGCAGCAGGGTCGGGAAGACGCCCGCCAGAACTACCGCGCCGGCGATGGCGACCAGAACCAGCAGCGTGACCGGGTGGGTCTTGATCGGCGTCTCGTCCACGGCGGGCATGACGTAGGCGCGCTTGAGGACCTGCAGATAGTAGTAGAGCGAAACCGCGCTCATGGCCACGGCCAGTGCGACCAGCGCGAAGGGAATGGGACCGGCGGAGACGCCGAGCACCGCGGCAAAGAGGTTGAACTTGGCCCAGAAGCCGACCAGCGGCGGGATTCCGGCGAGCGAGAGGAAGAGGATCAGCAGCACCGCGGCCAACACCGGATTGCGCTTGTGCAGACCGAGGAAGGAATCCATGCGGTCGCTGCCCGTGGCTCGTTCCACAACCGCGACCACGCCGAATGCGCCGATGGTGGTCAGGCCATAAGTGAGCACGTAGTAGAGCACGGCGTTGGAAGTGCCATTTGCTCCCAATATCCTATTGAAGGCTGCAATGAATATCGCCGGTGACGTCAGGTTGTGCGGGAGCGTTGCAATGCCGAGCAACATGTAGCCCGCGTGCGCAATGGCTGAATATGCAAGAAGCCGACGAACGCTCACTTGCGCGAGAGCAGCGAGGTTACCGACGATCATGGAAGCGGCGGCAACCACAAGCAATATCGCAGCAGTGCTGGACCAGATCGCGGCGTACGAGTGCAAACGCCGTAGATATTCACCTGAATCGCCATTGAAACTGTATTGAAAAATTGAATGCCACGACGCGCCGATTGTGATCAGCAAGGCAAAGCTTGCAACTTTCGACACAGAGGCAATGAACGCCGCAGCTGGAGCGGGCGCGCCCTCATAGGTGTCCGGTGCCCACAAATGAAACGGCACCGCAGCTACCTTGAAACCCAAACCAGCTACGACCAGGATCCACGCCACATAGAGTAGTGGGCTTGGTCCTTGGCTTAGAAGCGCATCCTGAATTTCAACCAGGTTTGTGCTGCCCGTGAGCCCATACAAATAGCTGAATCCGAAGAGCAGAAATGCCGCCGACATGCCACCAAAAAGGTAGTACTTGATAGCGGCTTCGGCGCTCTTGCCGGATGTCTTGGCAAAAGCAGTGAGGATGTACAGGCCAAGCGAGAGCAGTTCGAGGCCGACGAAAATAACAAGCAGGTCCTGTGCGGAGGCGACGATCATACCGCCTGCGGCAGCCATCAGCACCACCGCGACAAACTCGCCGATGTGGCGCGTGAAGTCTTCTCCTGCGAGGATCAGCAGGGTCAGCGCGGTCAAAACCAGGATTCCGGCCTGCGCTACAAGAGCGGTTCCGCCCTGCGCCAGCACCAGCGCGCCGTCGAAACTGTAGCCCGATCCGGCGGAGTACTGCAGCGCCCAGAAAGCCGCGCCGCAGCCGAGAATGCCGAAGAGAATCGCCGAGAAAACACGGGCTTTCAGTCCAGCCTTGCGCAGGAAAGCCAGATCGGCCACCAGCACCAGCAGGGCGGCAATTTCCAGCATGGTTTCGGGCAGCGTTACGCGGAAGAGATCGGAATAGTTCACTGTGCGCCTCCCGCGAGCAGCGCCTTCACTGCCGGTTCGATGGTGTCGAGCAAGATTCTCGGGTAAATGCCAACCGCCAAGCTGACTCCGGCCAGCAGCGTAACGCCGGTAACCTCAGGCCACGTAATGGCCGCAAAGGCGTGTCCGTTCTCATGCGGATGGTCATGCGCATGAACCGGCACGTCGCTGAAGAAGGCCTTCTGCAGCGCTCTCCAGGTGTAAGCCACGCCGACCACGATGCCGATGCCCGCCGCAGCGGTCCACCACGGATTGGCCACCCACGACCCGATCAGCACTTGCAATTCGGCCACAAAACCGCTGAAGCCGGGCAATCCCATCGAGGCCATTCCAGCGATCACGAACGCCCATGCGGCGAAGGGCAACCGCTTGGATAAGTGCATCGTTTCCAGTTCCGCGAGTTGCCGCGTATGCGTCCGCTCGTAGACGATGCGGCCGACGATGGCGAACAAAAGTCCGGCAATGATGCCGTGCGAGAACATCTGCAGCACCGCGCCGGTCATGCCGATCTGATTGAGCGTCATCAACCCCAGCAGCACAAAGCCCATGTGGCTGACCGACGAGTAGCCGATGACGAACTTGAAGTCGGTTTGCGCCAGCGCAACCAGCGCGCCGTAGATGATTCCGATGACGGCCAGCACGGCGAAAACGTCGCGCCAGGAACCGATGCCGATGAAGGAGAATCCCCAAGGATCCAGTCCGTGAGGGAGGAGCGCGATGCCGACGCGCAAGCAGCCATACGCACCGAGCTTCATCACCACGCCCGCAAGCAGCATGGAAGCTGCTGTCGGAGCTGCGACGTGGCCGGTTGGCGCCCATGTGTGGAAGGGCCACATGCCCGCCAGAATCGCAAAGCCGGTAAACACCAGCGGGAAGCACCACATTTGAAAGCTGACCGAGAGATTCGCGTGGGCCAGCGCGACCAGCCCGGTGGAGTGGCTGCCCGCCGTGGCGTATGCCGCCAGCAGTCCGATCAGCACCATTGCCGAGCCGACAAAGGAGTAGAGCGCCAGCTTCATCGCCGCATATTCGCGCCGCGTCGATCCCCAGATGGCGATCAGGAAGTACTTGGGCACAATCGCGATCTCGTAGAAGACGAAAAGCAGGAAGAGATCGAAGCTCAGAAAGACACCGTAGACGCCGCCGATCAAGGCGAGGAAGAAGGCGAAGAAGGCGTTCACACGCCTTTCTATATTCCAACTAAACAGCACGCCAGCAACAGCGGCGAGGCCGGTCAGCAGCACCAGCACGCGGCTGATGCCGTCGGCGGCAAGCAGGAAGTGAATGCCCATGCTCGGCACCCAGGGCACATCGATGATTGTTACGAGCCCCTGGCCGATGCTGGTGGCAAAAGCCACCACGCCGATCGCGAGGCCGGCGACGGCCGTCCCCAGCGCCAGCCAGCGGGAGAGCGAGTTTTTTCCTTTGGGCAGAACCACCTGCAGCAGCGCCCCGGCAAACGAGAGATAGATCGTGTATGCCAACAGCGTCACCGGGTTCGGATGAAAGTTCGAAAACATCTAGAATCTCCAGTGAGCCAGCAGGTTAAGAACCGTGGGGTTCACGCTGTCCACAATCAGTTGCGGCAAAACGCCCAGAAGCAGCATGAGGCCGATCACCGGGGCCAGCGCCAGGCGTTCGCCATGGTTCAGGTCCGGGAAGGCAGCCCAGCGTTCCGGCACCGGCCCGGCAAATACCTTTTGAATGACGGTCAGAATGACGGCGGCGGTGACCAGCAGGCCGAGGATCGAGACCGAGGCCGCGACCCATGCCAGCGGGAAGACGCCGCGGAAGATCAGGAACTCGCCGACAAAGCCATTGAGCCCCGGCAGCCCCAGGGAAGAGAAGAGCGCGATGCCCATCAGCCCGGCCAGCACCGGCGCCGGCTTGCGCAAGCCGCCGAAATGATCGAGGCCGCGTTCTCCGCCTGAGCGTTGTTGCAAAATTGCCACAAACCAGAAGAGCGCCGCGGCGGTCAGTCCGTGGTTGAACATCTGCAGGATGACGCCATTCAGCGCGGCTGCTTGGCTGTTCAGCATGCCCGCGCTGGTGGCCGGAACCGCCAGTGCGAAGATGGCCAGCAGGCAGTAGCCCAGGTGGTTCACCGAGGAGTAGGCGAAGATACGCTTCAAGTCCTTCTGCGACGCCGCGGCCCACGCGCCCATGACCACTGTGATGACAGCAAGAACTAGCAGTGGGGTGCGGATCTGCGAGATCTGGTGGCCGAAGATCGGGATTGCGATCCTCAGCAAGCCATATACGCCCATCTTCGACATCGCACCGGTCAGCAGCATGGTTACCGGCGAAGGCGCCTCGGCGTATGCGTTGGGCAGCCAAGTGTGGAAGGGCGCCAGCGGAACCTTGACCGCGAATCCAGCCAGCACGCCAATCGCCAGCCACAGCGTCACCGGGCCCAGGTGCGCGGTTACCGCGCGGTCCAAAGCGCCGGTGGAGGCCATCTGGGTCAACTGCCCGAAGTCCATGCTCCCGGTGCAGAGGAAAACGGCCAGGAACGCCAGCAGGAGAGCAACGCTTCCGGCCATGGTGTAGATGAAGAACTGCGTTGCGGCCGGCCCACGGTTCTTGCCGCCCCACAGCTTGATGAGGAAGAAGGCGGGAATCAGGCTCAGCTCCCAGAACAGGAACCAGTGGAAGAAGTTCAGCGCGGTGAAGGAGCCGAAGAGGCCCGACTCCAGCAGCAGGACCAGCGCGAAATACAGATTCGGCTGGTGATGCACGCGGTGCGCGGCATCGATGGACATCAGCGCGACGATGGCGCTCAGCACCAGCATCAGGCAGCCCAGTGCATCCAGGCCCAGGTTGTATTCAATGCCCAGCGAGGGCGCCCACGCGGCCTTCTCCACCAGGCCAATTGCGCCGTTGGCAGGGAGCCATGTCCATGCCAGCAGGGCAAGGGCAAGACTGAGAAGCGTGGCGAACATGGCCACCATGCGCGCGTGTTTGCCCGCGAAGAGCGCGATTACCGCCCCAACGAGGGGCAGCACGGTCAACAGCGTTAGTATCGGTATTCCGCTCGAAAAACCGCTCATGACCGGCTGCTCCAGATAAGAATTGCGGCGAATACGACGACGGCAAGTGCGAGGATGCGCAGATAGGCCTGCACGCGACCGTTCTGCACCTGCGAAAGAACGCCGCCGCCGGTGTAGATCTCTTCACAGCCCTTGTCAAAGGTCCCATCCACGACGTTGGTATCCAGGAAGCGATTGAGCTGCGCGAACTGCCGGAAGACCCAGGCCACGAGCGTCACCAGCCCGCCCCAGACGCGCCGGTCCAGCCAGTCGGCAACCCGCGCCCACCAGCCGTAAAATGCGATCACCGTGACGCCATACAACTCGTCCATGTAGAAGCGGTCGCGCGCCCAGCCCCAGAGCAGTGGCACGGATTTCTCCAGCACATCGGGCTCCTCCGCTTTGAGAGTCTTGCCGCCATAGAGATTCCATCCCAGTCCGAGGCCGAGGAAGACAACCAGCGCCGAGACCAGCATCAGCGGCTCGAAGAGGTGCTCGATGTTCAATGTCGCCGCGCGCCCTTCCAGAAAGGCGTGGAACCAGGGCCATGCAGGGGTGCCGATGAAGCCGAGCACCACCGCGAAGAAGGCCAGGATCACCAGCGGCAGGGTCATCACCGCGGGGCTTTCGTGCGCGTGCTTCTCGCCGCGGTTATAGCCAAAGAAGACGTAGGCGACTTGCCGTGTCATGTAGAAGGCGGTCAGCAACGCGCCAAAGACCAGCATGTAGAAGGGTGCCTTCGCGACGCTCCAGTGCTGCGCCGCATCCAGAATGCCGTCCTTCGACCAGAAGCCGGAGAAGAAGATCGGAACGCCGCAAAGGGCCATCATACCGACCGCGTAAGTGATGAAGGTCAGCGGCATATCCGACTTGAGGCCGCCCATCTTGCGGATGTCCTGCTCCTCGTGGCAGCCGTGGATGACCGAGCCCGCGCCCATGAAGAGCAGAGCCTTGAAGAAGGCGTGGGTAATCAGGTGAAACATGCCCACCGCAACTCCGCCCATTCCGAGCCCGGCCATCATGTAACCGAGCTGCGAGACGGTGGAGTAAGCCAGGATGCGCTTGATGTCGTTCTGCGCGACGGCGATGAGCGCCGCGAAGACAGCGGTGAACGCGCCCACCCAGGTTACGACAGTGAGGGCCGTTGTCGTCGCGCCTGCCAGATGCGGCATTCCTGCAGCCATCAGCGGATAGACGCGGGCGACCAGGTAAACACCGGCGGCAACCATGGTGGCCGCGTGAATCAGCGCGGAGACCGGCGTGGGGCCCTCCATCGCGTCGGGCAGCCACACATGCAGCGGAAACTGGCCGCTCTTGCCTGCGGCGCCGGCAAAGATCAGCAGGCCGATTACAGTGGCAAAGCTGAGGCCGAACAATGCATGTTGGCCCAGCATGGCGATCAGCGCCAAAGGCTCAATGGAACCCACGCCGTTGTTGTAAAAGAGCAGCGTGTTGGTCTCGGCAAACAGCCAGACCATGCCGAGAAGAAAGAAGATATCGCCCACGCGGGTGGTGAGGAAGGCTTTCTTTGCGGCGGCGGCGGCAGAAGGCTTCTGATACCAGAAGCCGATCAGCAGATACGACGTCAGGCCGACCAGTTCCCAGCACATGAACAGCAGCAGCAGCGAGTTCGAAATCACCACGCCCAGCATCGCGCCCGCAAACAGAGACAGGAAGCAGAAGAAGCGGGTGAAGTTCTGGTCGTGCGCCATGTAGCCGACCGAGTAGATGAAGATCAGCAATCCGACGAAGGTGACCATCACCAGCATCACGGCGGAAAGCGGATCGAGCACCCAGCCGAGATCGACGCTGAGCGCGCCTGCTTGAATCCATGTGAAGCCGGCAATCTCGCGCGTGCTCATTCCACGCGTCCAGTCGCTAAGCACGTGGGCGAAGGCGATCAGCGACAGAATCAACGAAATGCCCAGCGAACCGATGGCCAGCGTAGCGCTGGTCTTGCGTTTCGGCTGTTTCAGCAGCGCGATCACGCCTGAAGCCACGATGGGCAGCGCGGGAATCAGCCACAAAAAGCTGCCGCTGAACGAGTTGCAGCAGGATGCCGTGTGCACGAAGGATTGAGTCATTTCAGCTTGCATCATCGGCTCACCCCTTCATCCTGTTCATGGCGTCCAGATCGGTGGAATGAGCGTGGCGATGAACCTGAATCACAAGGCCCAGGCCCACGGCAGCTTCGGCGGCGGCCACGGCAATCGAGAAGATGGCGAACATCATGCCGGTAAGCGCCTCGGGATGCGGTCCATAACGCCAGAAGGCGATCAGATTGAGATTGGCCGCGTTCAGCATCAGTTCAATTCCGATCAGTACAAGAATGGCGTTGCGCCGGGTGAGCGCGCCCGCCAGGCCGATGGAAAAGATCAGTGCCGCAACCAGGAGGAATCCAGATAGAGGCGTCATCGAGCCCCCTCTTTCTCGTGCATGGCCACAATGACCGCGCCGATCAGGGCGGCTGTCAGCAGCACAGCGATGATTTCAAGCGGAAGCACATAGCGCGTCATCAGCGCCTGGCCGATTTGAAGAACGGTGACCGTGGGAGCCACGGAGGCATTCGGCAACTGCGGGGCGCTCGAGAGGATCGCCCAGCCGAGCACCGCGAATACAGCAGCGGCAATCACCAGCCCTGCGGGCCAGTGCTTGCTGTAGACGCCGTCTTTCGGTGTTTCGGAGCCGCGGGTGAGCAGAATGGCGAAGACCACCAGGATTGCAACCGCGCCGATATAGACCAGAATCTGCGCGAAGCCGGCGAACTGCGCGCCGAGATCGAGAAACAGCAGTGCCAGCCCGGCAAATGCCACGGTCAAGGCCAGCGCGCAGTGCACGGTATTCTTAAGCGCCACAGCGGCCAGTCCGCCGGCCACCGTTAGCGCGGAGATGAACAGAAACGCCAGGCTCATCGGCAGCACGACCTTTCCTTGCAATCAAAGGTCATCAACTCGCAACAAGACCCGGAACAGAACAACAGCGACTCCATGGAAGCTCCCCAATTCTTACTCCGCATAGCGGTATTCCCTCGGACCCAGGTGTTCGCGTCGCATGCCCACTCGGGCCATCAAGATATAAATCACCATCAGGATCGCGGAACAGACCGCCCAGCGCAGCCAACCCTCGCCCATGAAGCGCCAAAGCGCGGCCACAAAAAGGTTGATCAGCGTCAGCGGCAGCACGAACTTCCAGGCGAAGTTCATCAATTGATCTTGACGCAGGCGGGGCAGCGTGCCGCGCAGCCAGATAAAGACTCCGATTGACGTCATCATCTTCCCGAAGAACCAGATCCACGAGGGTACCCAGCTCAGGAAGGCGAAGGGAGCGGACCATCCACCCAAAAAGAGCGTTGCACCCAAACCCGAGATGGAGAGCATGGCCAGATATTCGCCGAGGAAAAACAGGGCGAACTTAAAGCCGGAATACTCGGTGAAATAACCGGCTACCAGTTCCGACTCGCCTTCCGGCAGATCGAAGGGCGAGCGGTTGGTCTCCGCGGTTCCGGCAACGGCATAGAGGATGAAGGCTGCAAAGCCCCATGGCGTAAAGATGTACCAATGCGGCAGGCCGTGGGTGTACTGGTTCTGCACCTCGACGATCTTCACTAGCGACAGCGAGCCGGTCATCATCACGACCACGACGCTCGACATCAGCAGCGGCACTTCGTAGCTGATCATTTGGGCCACAGCGCGCATCGCGCCCAGCAGCGAATACTTGTTGCGGCTGGACCATCCAGCCATGAAGACAGACAATTCCGTGGACGCCCCGATGGCGAAATAGAACAACAAACTGGCGTCCATATCCACCAGCACCATGTTGCGCCCCATGGGCAGCACCGCAAAACCCAGGAAGGCAGCAACCACCAGCACCACCGGAGCAAGGAAGTGCACCACCGCGTCGGCGCTCAGTGGAACAATGTCTTCCTTGGTGAGCGATTTGATGCCGTCGGCGATGGGCTGCAGAACACCGAACGGGCCAACGCGATTCGGGCCGTACCGGTTTTGAATGCGTCCCAGCCCCTTGCGCTCAAGCAGCACACAGATGGCAAACAGAGCAGGGAAGACGCAGACAATCGTCACTACAGAGAGCAGAACACCGGTGACCGGGCGCAGACCTGCGGGCAGCCATCCCAGGATCCAATGAAGAAGGAGAACAAAAATCTGGTCGAGCTTTTCGAACATGGATTAGGCTCCCTCTCCAGCCTGGGCAGCGGCAACAGCCTTCGCCTTGGCGGCCTCGGCCGCGGCTTTCGTCTTGGCGTCGAACTTGGCCTTCTCGGCGGCAAGGCCCGCGTCCGACTCGGCGGCCTCGGTGGGATGAATCTTGTGATAGTGTGCGTTGGATTTGGCCAGTTGCTTGCGGTTTTGCAGTAGTCCGCCAAAGCGGTCCGTGGTGCTCAGCTCGAACTCGGTATCCATCTTGATCGCTTCGAAGGGGCACACCTCGACGCAGATCTGGCAGCTCATGCACACCGAAATGTCGATGTCGAAGCGCGCCGGGTAGGTCTGCGGACGGCCGGTGAAGTCAGGCTTCTTGTCCTTGGATTTCTCGATGTAAATGCACTTGGGCGGGCACTCCTTCTCGCAGATCTGGCACGAGGTGCAGCGCAGTCCCGCTTCCCAGTCGTCGCCGTCGTACACCAGGAATGGAAAGTCGCGCGTGGCTTCATACGGCGCGATCCTCTCCTCCGGATATTGCACCGTGGTCAGCCGTTCCGCGGAGAAATAGCTGCCGACGAAGTTTCTCGCCGTCTCCGCAAGCCCTTTGATTAATCCCTCACCCAGCAAAACACCCTCCCGCAACGCCCCAGGGGCTAAAGCCCCAAATCTTTTTGTGCTTCATGCGGCACGGCTAAAGCCGTGCCCTTTCAAAACAGTGCATCTTCAAAACCGAGGCTAAATCCGGGTCTCCGGGATATCAGCCGGTGTTCCTTGAAACCGTTCCCGCAGGGGCTAAAGCCCCGAATCTTTTTGTGCTTCATGCGGCACGGCTAAAGCCGTGCCCTTTCAAAACAGTGCATCTTCAAAACCGAGGCTAAATCCGGGTCTCCGGGATATCAGCCGGTGTTCCTTGAAACCGTTCCCGCAGGGGCTAAAGCCCCGAATCTTTTTGTGCTTCATGCGGCACGGCTAAAGCCGTGCCCTTTCAAAACAGTGCATCTTCAAAACCGAGGCTAAATCCGGGTCTCCGGGATATCAGCCGGTGTTCCTTGAAACCGTTCCCGCAGGGGCTAAAGCCCCGAATCTTTTTGTGCTTCATGCGGCACGGCTAAAGCCGTGCCCTTTCAAAACAGTGCATCTTCAAAACCGAGGCTAAATCCGGGTCTCCGGGATATCAGCCGGTGTTCCTTGAAACCGTTCCCGCAGGGGCTAAAGCCCCGAATCTTTTTGTGCTTCATGCGGCACGGCTAAAGCCGTGCCCTTTCAAAACAGTGCATCTTCAAAACCGAGGCTAAATCCGGGTCTCCGGGATATCAGCCGGTGTTCCTTGAAACCGTTCCCGCAGGGGCTAAAGCCCCGAATCTTTTTGTGCTTCATGCGGCACGGCTAAAGCCGTGCCCTTTCAAAACAGTGCATCTTCAAAACCGAGGCTAAATCCGGGTCTCCGGGATATCAGCCGGTGTTCCTTGAAACCGTTCCCGCAGGGGCTAAAGCCCCGAATCTTTTTGTGCTTCTTGCGGCACGGCTAAAGCCGTGCCCTTTCAAAACCTGATCCCTGACCCCTGTTCCCTGTTCCCTGCTTTTCTCACCGATCCACTTCGCCCAGCACAATATCCACCGAGCCGAAGATCAGAACCACGTCGGCAACATTATGGCCCAGGCACATGTCTTCCAGCACCGTCAGGTTAATCAGGCTGGGCGGACGCACCCGGTAGCGATAGGGATTCGGACTGCCATCGCTGATCAAATAGAAGCCCAACTCGCCCTTGGGCGCCTCGATGCGGCCGTAGGCTTCGCCGGGCTTGGGACGGAAGCCGCGAATCTTGGCTTTTGCATCCATGATCGGCCCGGCAGGAATCTCGTTCAGAGCCTGCTCCAGCATCTTGAGCGACTCGCGCATCTCCAGCATGCGCACCGAATAACGGTCGTAAATGTCGCCCACCGCGCCCAGCGGGACACGGAAGTTGAAGCGGTCGTAAATGCCGTAGCGATCCACCTTGCGAATGTCGTAGCCCACACCGGTGGCGCGCAGCATGGGTCCGCTGATGCCGGCATTCACCGCCAGATCCGGCTTCAGGATGCCCATGCCCTGCGTGCGGGCCATCAGAATCTCGTTCCCCCCCAGCAGGTTCTCGAATTCGTCCACAAACTTGGGCAGGCTGGCGACCACTTTCTTCGCGCTCTTGACCCAGTCTTGGGAAACGTCCACGCGGCAGCCGCCGAAGCGCATGTAGTTGCACATCATGCGCGAACCGGTGAGGGATTCGAACAGATCGAGGATCTTCTCGCGCTCGCGGAAGGCGTACATCAGCGGAGTGCCGCTGGCGCCCATCTCCTGCAACAGAAAGCCGATGCTCGAAGCGTGATTCTGTATGCGGGTCAGCTCGGCAAGGATCAGACGGATGTACTCGGCCCGCTCGGGAACTTCCTGCCCCGCCAGCTTCTCCACCGCCAGGGCATAGGCCCAGTTGTTGGTCAGCGAGCACATGTAGTCGAGCCGGTCGGTAAAGGGCATCGACGCCAGGTAGCTGTGGCCTTCGCCAAGCTTCTCGTGGTTACGATGCAAATAGCCGAAAACGGGCTTTAGCCGGATCACGCGCTCGCCGTCCAGCGCCAGGTCCATGCGGAATACGCCGTGCGTCGAGGGATGATGCGGCCCCATGGCCACTTCGAGCAGTTCGCCTTCGCCATCGGGCTCGATGTGCGGCGGGCGATTCCAGCCCAGGGGTTTGTTCTCCTGCACAAATTCTCCAATGCTCATTGCGCCGATCCTTCCTGGCGAACGGCAGCGCCATCGGCCTGGACGGTAGCGGCCGCCATTTCCTTGGCCCGCTGCGCCTGCGCGCGGACCAGCACTTCGTCGTGCGGCGTGGGCTCGTACTCGAAATCTTCCGGCGAAACGTAATCGCGGCGCATCGGGTGATCCTTGAATTCATCCCACATCAGCAACCGGCGCAGATCCGGGTGGCCGGTGAAGACAATCCCGTAAAGGTCGAAGATCTCGCGTTCCTGGAATTCCGCCGAGCGGTAGATCGGGGTCAGCGAGGGCAACTCAACCTGATCGGTCCGGTTCTCGGTGCGCATGCGCAGAATCACGGGACCGTACTTCTTTTGAATCGAGAAAAAATGGTAGACCGTTTCGAGATAGCCGGGAATTGCGCGCTTGACGGTCTCCTCGACGGTTTCTTCGACCGACTGTTCCACGCCATCGACTAACTTGGTCACCGTGCGCGTCGCCTTCACCTTTTCGGAGACTTCCTTGTCCAGCCAGTCCACGCCGGTGGCGTTGGAGAGGTAATCGAGAGCGATCTCCGGATCGTCGTGCAAAAACTGGGCCACAGCAAAGGCATGGCTGGGCGCGACGCGCAGCGAGTGCTGACCACTGGGGCTGGGGTTGGGAACGATCTCGACTTCGGCGCCGGGTACCCCCGCTTCGATGGCTGCTTTGATTTCTTCCGCTGTCTTCATCAGCTGATCACCACCGGAACAGTCCAGACGCCGGGATTGGATGTGGGCTCCAGATCGTGCTCGCCTTGTACAGGCACCGGGAACTCGCCCTGCGCCTCGGCATCCAGGTGACGGGGGCGGTCGGCGCCGGTCAGGGGCTGGCCTTCGATTTTCTTCTGCAGCGTCATGAACGCCTGAATCAAGGCTTCCGGGCGCGGCGGGCAGCCGGGAATGTGCACATCCACGGGGATATAACGGTCGATGCCCTTGAGCACGTTGTAGCCTTGCTTGAACGGGCCGCCGCTGATGGCGCAGGCGCCCATGGCGATCACGTACTTCGGCTCGGCCATCTGGTTATACAGGCGCACCACCTGGGGTGCCATCTTCTTGGTCACCGTGCCGGAGATGATCATCATGTCCGCCTGGCGAGGCGAAGGCCGAAAGACCTCTGCTCCGAAGCGGGCCAGATCGTAGCGAGCCATGGTGGTGGCAATCATTTCGATGGCACAGCAGGCCAATCCGAACTGCATGGGCCAGATCGAGTTGCGGCGGCCCCAGTTGTACAGTTCCTCGATGGTCGTTACGAAGACGCCCTGTTTGCCCAGTTCGATCTTCAGTGATTCATCTACTGCCATTGTTCGCTCCGCTCACCGGGGTCAGGGTTCAGGGGGCAGGGATCAGAAAAGCCTTTCCCTGCCTGCTCCATGAGCCTGTTCGATACCAGGGATCAGGAATCAGGGTTCAGGGATCAGAAAAGCCTTTCCCTGCCTGCTCCATGAGCCCTTCCACTTCATTACCAGACCGCAACATCAGCCAGTACAAATTGCTGGCCACAAAAGCCTACTGACCCCTGTTCCCTGATCCCTGATCCCTGATCCCTGTTCTCTGCTTCTCTCACGCCCAGTTCAGAATTCCCTTTACCCAGGCCCAGGCCAGCCCCTCGATCAGGAGCAGTACAAAGACCGCCATGGAGACGCACGCCTGCACGCCGAGGCCAGTAAAGGCCACTGCAAAGGGGAGCAGGAAGACGGCTTCCACATCAAAGATCAAAAAGATGATGGCGTAGAGGTAATAAGCCGACCGGAATTGCACCCAGGCGTCGCCAGCGGACTCCAGTCCGCATTCGTAAATGGCGTTCTTGATTGCGTTCGGCTTGGCGGGTGAGTACACCTTGCCCCAAAGCCAGGCAAGCGCCAAGGGAGCGAGGCCGAACCCGAGCGCTCCAACAAACAGAACAGCCAGAGAGAAATATGGATTTGAAGCCATGGTCAAGATTGCAATCCTTCTTCAACAACGTACCAGTTCACGGCGTGTGTTGGCTAAATGGATGTGATATGCCGCACTGCTGTTCTGGTCTATTCTCTCCCTATTCATCCCACTCTGTGAACCGCCAGCCGTGAATAGTGTTTCACCTGCTGGGATTGAGCTCCCGGTATGAACCTTGACCCCTTTGAGAGGGGAATCCGGAGACGCGCAAAATCGCACCCCTAACCCGGCTCAGGCCAGAACTTTGCGTCCAACTTCCGCACGGGAGACCCGCCCTGCATGCCCCGAATGACGGCTGAAATTTTAGCAGGCCTGCGTCGCCGGAGGCTGTGTGATTCGGCTCACGGAGGGGTTCTCAGGTGCGGCGAAGCGGCCGCAGTCTCTCAGGAAGGACTTCTGGTTGCAGACGTTGGCGGCTGCCCAGCTCGTGTGCTCCACCTTTTGGTGGAAGCAACCTGTCGGTTCCACCTGCTACGGTCTTTTTCATCCAGCTTCTTCCCCATGAGCCTGCTGGACTTCGACCTTTTTTGCTGGGAGATCGCCGGACAATGTCCATAAACCCTTTCGATCGTAGTTCCGATCCTGTTTTCGATCATGTGCCTGACCGCGCCTTCCTGCCGGCGGTCCCGCAAGCGCTGCGCCCTTGGGCAGTTCCGCGCATCTGGCCGCTGCTTGCCGTGCTTTCTCTAGCAATTACGGGACCGGCCAGCGCCGCGAGCGGACCGGAAAACCCAGTCCCAGCAGCCGCCACGGCAAACAGCGCAAGCGCGGCCCCAACTTCGCCCCCTGGTGCGCCCTCTACCAACTATGGCGCTCCGGCCGGCATTACCGGGCCGACCTCGGCGTTTCATGATTCCGTTACTGCACGCTACAACTATGCCTTCGGCAAGGAGTCGCCTTTCCAGCCCTCGAACGCCACCTCGTCGAACGGCCAGTTCCTCAGTCCCAAGAGCTTTCCAACTGCCCAGTACTGCGGCCACTGCCACCAGGAGGCCTATCGCCAGTGGCGTCAGTCGGTGCACTCGAACAGCTTCCGCGCGCCCTGGTATCTGAAGAACGTGAACCTGCTGATCGACGAGAAGGGCGTGCAGTATTCGCGGCACTGCGAGGGCTGTCACAATCCGGTGGCGCTGTTGAGCGGCGACCTTTCGCAGGGAATGCCCAAGAAACGTCCCTTCGAGGATGAAGGGCTCACCTGCTCAACCTGCCATTCGATCCAGTCCACCGATACAACCGGCACCGGGAGCTACGTGATGGGAACCCCGGCGGTGCTGGTCGATGAGAAGGGAGAGCCAATCACCCGGCCGGTCACCGACGCCGAGATCCTGGCCAACCTCGACCGCCATTCCAAGGCGGTCATGCGTCCTCTCTATCAAACGGCCGAGTTCTGCGCCGCCTGCCACAAGGCCGCCATTCCCCGTTCGCTGGACGACTACAAATGGCTGCGCGCCATCGCCCTCTACGACGAATGGCAGGGCGCGAGCTTTACCAAACAGTCTCCGCTTCCGTTCTATCGCAAGGACGTTGTTTCCACCTGCCAGACCTGCCACATGGCGCGCGAGCAAATGCCCGCCGCGGCCATCGATCCGGGCGCCAAGGACGGCAAGCTGGTTTCGCACCGCTGGCTGGGCGGCAACACCCTCATACCCCAATACTACAAATTCGATGAGCAAGCCGAGAAGCTGGTGGCCTTCCTCAAAAATGCGTCCGACGGCAAGGGTGTCTTCAACATCGACGTCTTCGCTCTGGAAAAGGAAAATGCTGCGGCCACCTCCAAAGACCAAGTCCTGGTGGCTCCCTTGGGTCTGACCGCCTTTTCGCTTGCTGCCGGCGAAACGCTGGTGGCCGACGTCGTCATTCAGAACAAGGGCATCGGCCACTCCTTCATTCCCGAGCAGCGCGACTTCTACGAGGCATGGGTCGACTTCACCGTGAAGGACGGCGGCGGCAAGACCCTGGCCGAGAGCGGATTCATCAAGCCCGACGGATACCTGGACCCCTCCGCGCACTCGTTCACCAACCGTCTCATCAACAACAAGGGCGAACTAAACGACCTTCACCAGATCTGGCACAACCGCGTTCTGGCGTACAACAACACCATTCAGTCGGGACGCTCGCAACTGGTGCGCTACCGCTTCCGTTTGCCCAAGGACATCACGGGACAGATATCGCTGACGGCGACCATGCGCTATCGGCGCTTCAACCAGCACTTCATCGACTACGCGATTACGCAGACGGGCCAGAAGGAACCAAAACCCTACCCCATGCCCATCGTCGATATGGCCTCGGAGACCAAGACCTTCAAAATCGGCGAAAACGCTTCCCAGCCTCCAGATCCCACGGAGAACAAGGAGTGGATGCGCTGGAACAATTACGGGATCGCGTTGCTGGACGCCCAGCAATACGAAGCCTCGGTGTACGCCTTCGAGCGCGTTGCCGCCCTGCGCCCGGACTACCCTGACGCGTTCACCAATATGTCTGTCGTTGAAATCTCGTGGGAAAAGTACAGCGACGCCAAGGCTAACCTGGCCAAGGCACTCGTGCTGTTACCCGGCGATCCCCGCGCACTCTATTACCGCGCGATTGTCGAGCGCCAGGCCGGGCAGGTGAAGGAGGCGGTCACCGACCTGCAGGCCGTGTTGGCGAAGTATCCGCGCTCCAAGGACGCTCTGCGCGAACTGGGCTTCAGCTTTTTTCAGGAGCACAACTACCCCGCCGCGCTCACCTCGTACCAGGCTCTGCAGGCTATCGACCCCGACGACTTGGCAGCGCACTATCAACTCGCGATTCTCTATCGCCGCCTCGGCGACAAGCCAAAGGCTGTGATCGAAAACGCGAAATTTGCCGACCAAAAGGACGATCCGACTGCAAGTTCCTATGCGCTGGAGTTCCTCAGCAAACATCCCGAGGTGGCCAGCGAGAGCGTTGTCTGGCACACCCATGACCTGACCGGCGACCCGGTCAAAAAGCCCGAGAAGATCGAATACAAGTACATTCCCGGCGCGGGTATCTAACCGGTCTCGTCGACGGAAACTAAGCCCCGGATCGGGAACGCCGGGGTCAGCGGCATGTTCCGGTTCCGGGGCCTTTTTGTTGCCTGAATTTGCGACGAAGATCCGCCGTGCGCGAAGCACCTACTGGATGCGCTCGAAGCGGAACTGGCCTTCGCGCAGGGCATGGCTTATGGCGGCAATGTGGGTCGCGCCGCGCGTTTCAATCGTCACATCGATGACGGTCTCGCCGAGGCTGACGCCGTAATAGGCGCGATTGTGAATCGTCTCCACGATGTTGGCGCGCTCCCTGGCAAGGATCTGGGTCAGCACCAGCAGCGCGCCGGGGCGGTCCTGCAGATAGACGCGGACACGCAGCAGGCGTCCGTCTTTCACCAGGCCGCGCTCCAGGATCTTGGCCAGCAGCGAGACATCGATGTTGCCGCCTGAAACCAGGACTACGGTGCGGCGGGTTTTCAGATTGGTCTTGGCCTGCACCACGGCCGCAAGAGCAGCTGCGCCGGCGCCTTCGGCCAGCGTCTTCTCGTGCTCCAGCAGGGTCAGGATGGCGCTGGCAATTTCTTCGTCGTCCACGCTGACAATTTCGTCCACATAGCGGCCCACCAATGGCAGAGTCACGTCACCGGCGCGCCGCACGGCGATGCCGTCGGCGATGGTGGCCTCGGCAGCAATCGTCACCGGCGAGCCGGCCTCCCGCGCGCGCAGCATCGAGGGAAGCTTCTCCGGCTCTACGCCGATTACGCGAATGCGCGGATTGCTTTCCTTCAACGCGCAGGCAACGCCGCTGATCAGGCCACCTCCGCCGAGAGGAAGCACAACAGCTTCAATGTCCGGCACCTGTTCCAGGATTTCAAGGCCGATGGTGCCCTGGCCGTTGATGACTTCCGCGTCGTCGAAGGGATGAATGAAAGTGAAGCCATCTTCGATGCGCCGCCGGATCGCTTCCTCGCAGGCTTCGTCATAGCTGGCCCCATGCAGAATTACCTCGGCGCCGAATCCCCGGGTCGATGAAACCTTGATCTGCGGCGTCGCCAGGGGCATCACGATCTGGGCGCGAATGCCGCGTTGCGCGGCATGAAATGCAACCCCCTGCGCATGGTTGCCGGCGCTGGCGGCGATAACTCCACGCTCGCGCTCTGCCTGGTTCAGAGTCAAGAGCTTGTTCAGCGCACCCCGCTCCTTGAAGGATCCCGTGCGCTGCAGATTCTCCAGCTTCAGGTGCAAGGGCAGACCAGTCATCTCCGACAGATAGTGAGACAGATAGCAGGGAGAACAATGAATGGCCTCGCCGATGCGCGCGCGGGCTGCCATGATGCCGGAGAGAGAGACGGACGCCAAGAGGTTTCTCCTTTAGATTGCCGGGGGTAAAGAGTGTGAAAAAGACGGAAAAACCACCTGCCGCAGGTGCGGGAGGTGGCCTGTTTGCTGCTCTGCCGAATCTTTTAGGCTCTTCTTCCCGCTTGCAGGTTGTGCTGAATAATTCGAATTTCGTGAGGAAACAGAATCCCGCACCAGACCGAAACGAGGTTCGCATTGGCAAGATCGGTGCGCATGACGTTGATTGCAGTAGAACAGAGCGACGAGGGCGAGTCAAGAAGCAGGGAACAGGGAACAGGGATCTGGATGCGCGGCGGTCGTCCTTAGGAATCCGCGACTTTGCGTGAAACAAGAAGATGAAGGATCTTATCCCCTGCGAAGGCGATTCCTTCGAACAGCGCGCCCAGTCCCAAGGCAAAGATGGCCAAGAAGACTACGAAGACAGCGCCGCTCCTTGTGCTAGCTATGTACTTGTCGAACTGGTGATTTTGAAAGGTGAGAAACGCCCCCCTGCCGAGCATGATCCACTTTGTGCGATCAAGATTGACGAGTTGACCGAGAAACGCACCGGTCGCGACGAAAAGAAGAAGCCGGATCATGAGTCTGGATTTCATGCAACCAGGATACACAGGGATGCCGCTCTTGTTGTTCGCAACCTGTTCGCAGCTAGAAGATCTCGGCCAGCTTGGCAAAGGATTCGAGTTCGAGTAAATGCTGTCCATCTGGTGCGGCGTCGAGTTCGGCGTGCTCCAGCACCCAGGTGTCTTTGTGGAAGAGAAACACAGCGTGCAGTCCGGCGGCGAGAGCTGGGTTGATGTCGCTCTTGATGCTATTGCCGATCATCCAACTCGTGTGCGGAGCGAGTTCGTGGCGATGGATGACTTCGCGATAAGTCGGCGGGTCCTTTTCGGCCACGATCTCCACCGCGGCAAAGAACGGTGCTAGTCCTGACCGGCTCAGTTTATCGGCCTGTTCGGCTTCGTTGCCCTTGGTCATCAGTATCAAATGGTGACGCTCGGCCAGTTCTGCCAGGGTCGATTGCACGCCCGGCAGCAACTCGATCTCCTGGGCCTGGATGGCGTGCGCAAAGCCCTCCACGCGGTCACGCATTGCGGCGGTCATCGGAGTGGGGCTGAGGCGCTCGAAACAGGTGGTCAGCGAGCGAGTAAAACTGGTGAGGCCGTAGCCGTGAGCGAGAATCGTTTCGCGCTCAACGGCGTTCAGCGCCAGCCGCACCTGTGTGGGCGTGTACTCCTGGTGATCCAGAAATCCGATGAACGCGGCGATGGCGCGCTCAAAGTAGATGTTGTTCTCCCAGAGCGTGTCGTCGGCGTCGATAAGCAGAGTCTGGCCAAGCAGGGGCTGGCCGGTAGCGAATGGAGGCATACCTCGATGGTAAAGCCTGCGGGGCGTTCCGCGCTTTCAAGGCGTCCGGGTAGAAAAATCGCAGAAATGCTGAGAAAGCGCGCAAATAAGCATCAGAAGTCCGGGGCTTCAGCCACTGAGGGAAATCGTTTGGCCGCCAGGACATCCCTCGGCGGCTAAAGCCGTAGAGATTTGCCCCCGTGAGCGGCACGGCTGAAGCCGTGCCCTTTCAAAGTCAATGTTCGGCGAGATTCCCGAACTCCGTGCAATTGCCGAAGCGTCTGCCCCACCACAGGTGGTTCAAAGCGGGAAAACCAGGACTGGCTCAGGGGTTGTTGAGGAGATCTTTACACGGCGCCCAGTACACTTGAAGCGTGGCGACAAAGCGCAAGATCGAACAATACGAGATTATCCGGCGGCTCGGCGCCGGCGGCAGCGGTGTGGTCTACCTGGCGAACGACACGCTGTTGCAACGGCCCGTGGTGCTGAAGATTCTGCGCCCCGGGCTGCTTTCCGCCCAGCAACTGCGGTCCACAGTGCTGCGCGAGGCGCGCATGGCCTCCGCGATTGAGCACCCCAACGTCTGCGGCATCTATGAAGTAGGCGAGGCCGGCAACGAGGGGTACATCGTGATGCAGTATGTGCCTGGCCAGTCGCTGGACCTGCTGATTGCGCGCGGTCCGGCGAGCCTGCAACTGGCGCTGTCGGTAGGCATTCAGATTGCCGACGGGTTGCAGGCCGCGCACACGCTGGGAATCTTTCATCGCGACCTGAAGCCGCAGAATGTGATGCTGACCGATGGCGGCCTGGTCAAGATCCTCGACTTCGGGCTGGCCCGCCGGTTGAGCCCGGAAGACGCCAACTTCGATCCATCCAAGCCCGCGCTGGCCAAGGATGCATCGCTCGCGGCGACATATACGGCGCGCGGAGGGACCATCCGTTACATGGCGCCCGAGCAGTTTGTCACCGGACAGTCGAGCGTGCAGTCGGATGTGTGGGCGCTGGGCGTCATCCTTTATGAACTGGTGAGCGGGCATCATCCGTTCTCGCGCCCCGACGCGGAGGATTTTCAATGCATTCGCGCCATCCAGTTTTCCGATCCCGACGATCTCAATATCATCGTGCCAGGCGGCATTTCGCCGGAGCTGAAGAGTGTGATCGCGAGTTGCCTGGAGAAGAATCCCGGGGCGCGCTCGGCTTCGGCTGCCGAGGTCCGCGAGTCGCTCAAGACGATCATGAAGGCCATGCAGATCGAGACCGGCAGCATTCCCGGCGAAGCCGCGGCCAACCTGCCCACCACTGCGGCGGAAGCCGAGAAGCGGAACACCGGCTTTCTGTCGATGCTGGCGGAGCGCTTTCGCGAGTCGGCCACGGAGCGCAATCATCAGAACTCGCTGGTGGTGTTGCCCTTCGCCAACATGGGCGAAACGCCGGTTGCACCGCTTTACGGTTTTGCCCTGGCAGACGCGATTGCCGCGCGGCTGGCGCGGATTCCTGGGCTCGTCGTGCGTCCCTCCAGCACTCTGATGCCGCTGATCAAGATGCAGATGGATCCGCTGGCGCTGGGCCAGAAGCTGCTGGTCACTTATGTCCTCGCGGGCAGCTTTCTGCGTTCCGATGAAGGGTTCGATCTGAACTGGCAGCTGCTCGATGTGAATGCGCAGAGCGTGCGCTCGGGCGGCGCAATCCGCGTTGCATCGCTGGACCTGATTGCGGTGCAGACGGAGATTTCGAACGAGGTATTCGCCACCCTGCACGGTATGAGCGCGGGCGACAAGATCGATGCGCCGCGTACCGGCCCACGCGAGGCTTCGCTGCCCGGCACGGCGAGCGAAGAGTATCTGCAGGCGCGTGCCATGTTGAGTTCGTTCATGACCCGCACCGGTTCACGCAGCGATCTGGAACGGGCACATGCTCTGTTCTTGAGCGTCACCGCGACCGATCCGGAATATGCCGCGGGCTGGAGCGGGCTGGGTATTGCCGAACTGCAGTATGTACGCCACGGATTCGGCGGACAGATCAACGTGATGCATGCCCGGCGCGCATTTGACGAGGCTCTCAAGCGCGACCCGGGATCGACCGAGGCCAATCTCTACCGGATTTACATGCTCTTGTCGCGCGGCGAAAAGGAATCGGCGCGCCACGGTGTTGCCAATCTGCTGGCGAACGCGGCCAATGACTGGAATGTGCACATGGTGGCCGGCATGGCGCTGCGGGGCGACGGAATGTACGACGAGGCTCTGGCCGAGTTCAATCGCGCGCTTAAGCTGAATCCGGCCAACGCCGCCATTCTGTATAACCACCGCGCCCGCGTGTACCACTATCAAAACCAGATCGAGCTGGCCGGCGACGAACTCGAAAAGGGCTTGTCTCTTGAGCCGCGCCACCCGCTGCTGCGTACCTCGGCCGGCTATCAGGAAATGCGTCTGGGCAACATTGGCGCGGCAATCGAGATTCTGGAATCGGTCATCAAAGACGATCCCTCGATGAGGATCGCGGTGCCAACACTTGCTTTGTGCTACGTGCAGGCTGGTGATCGCGAACGGGGAGCAAAGCTGCTGCAGGACGAGACTCTGGCCGCGGCCGAGGCCGACAGCGAAATGGCCTACCGCCTCGCCACCTACTTTGCCGTCGAAGGCGACTCGTCGGAAGCGCTGCACTGGCTGCGCCGCGCAATCTATCTCGGCAACGAAAACTATCCATGGTTCCAGAAGAATCCGGCATGGAACAACCTGCGCACCAACTCCGATTTCGAACGCATTCTCGAGGATCTTAAGAAGGGCTTCCGCAAGAACCAGAAAACCTGGAAGCGGTTGCTGGAGCAGGTGCCGCAGGGCGGGGAATAGCGCCTAAATAAACCCGGCCAGATTTGACAACAAATGCTCCGATGAGAGGCCTTCTACTCAGCCCAAGGATTGAGCACCGCCACGCCTGACCGTTCAAAATGCGGAACATTGCGCGTGACCACGGTCATTCCATGCACGAGGGCAGTTGCGGCGATGAGCGAATCGCGATAGGAGCATGGGTTGGGAACATGCAGCGAGGCACAGCGGAGAGCTACTGTTGTGTCAACCACCAGAACGCGCCCGGCGAAAGACGGAAGCACGTTCTTATCGATCCAAGTGCGAAGAATCCTTCCTTGAACCGGGTCGCGACGCTCGATCATCAAAGTGCCCATCTGTAGTTCCATGACACAAATGGCGGACAAATAAAGCGAACTCCGAGGAACGCCACTGGCCCAGGCAACTACATTGGAATCCGCCTTGGCGACTTTGCGAACGAGGGGAGGAGTGGAAGAGGGAAAATCAAACTTGGGTTTGCGCAACTCCGAGACAACGCAGGTATCCAGTAGGTACATCATCGATCAAAATCCGCAGGTTGAGGAAATTCGTCTCCCATACGGGGAGGGTCAAATTCAAAATAATCTTCTTCGGGCATGGCGAGCAGGTCTACGATGCTCTGCTGCTTGCCTGTAAGTCTTTGATACTCTTCGATGGTTAACAGTACGTGGGCGGGGCGGCCTCGGTCCGTGATAAAAACCGGGCCGTGGCTGGCTGCCTTTTTGGCGCGGCTGGCATCCTGATTGAATTCGCGGCTGGAAAGTGTGGTGATCGCCATTATGCCCCCCCCTGAATGTAGAAACGTTCCTATATTATGACTCCGTTTGTGATGCTCCGTTCAGATTCTCTGCGAAGATTCTGACTTTTTTGAGTTCGCGGTGGAGAGACAGAATGCCCGGTCTCCCACTCCGCACGCTTCGCTCAGAAGGCCAGCGAGAAGGTCGTGCTGTGCATGGTCGATCAGAGCAGCAACAGAAAACGGCCCGATCCGGTGCCGCGGATCGGGCCGTTCCTTGTGCTGCTCGTTCACTATGGAACTACTTCAGGTCGATGGTGGCCTTGAGTGGCAGATCCTGCGAGGATCCGCCGACCATGATCGTGTATTGGCCGGGAAGCAGCGTCCAGTCGTCCTTCTGTTCGTCGAAGATCGACAGGTACTTGGGATCGACCTCGACCGTGATGGTCTGCTTGCCCTTGGCGTCCAGCTTGGTCTTGGCAAACCCGATCAGGCGCTTGGGCGGTTCCTGGGCGCTGGCGGGAAGGCTGGCGTACACTTCGCTGACTTCCGCGCCGGAGCGCGTGCCGGTATTGGCCACGGTGAAGGTGACTTTGACCGTCTTTTCTTGCGTCACCGAGAGGCCGGAGTAGCGGTAGGTGGTGTACGAAAGTCCGTAGCCGAAGGGGAAGAGGACGGGCTTCTTCTCCGCGTCGTACCACTTGTAGCCCACCTTGACGCCCTCGTCATAAACCACCTGGAAGGGCGGCAGACCGGCGGCCCACTGTTCGGGAGAGGCCGGTCCAGAGAAATGACGCGACTCCGGTGGCGGCTGGGTGATGACCGGGTGAGGCAGATCTGCCTCGCTCTTCGGGAAGGTGTTGCACAGCTTGCCGCTGGGATTCACCGAGCCAAAAAGAATGTTGCCCAGAGCGTTGGCGCCGTCGCTGCCTGCGTACCAGGCTTCCAGAATGGCGGCCGGGGCATCCACCCAGGGCATGGTGATCGGGTTGCCCGTTTCCAGCACGACAACAGTACGCGGATTGGCCGCTGCAACTTTAGCGATCAGGTCGTTCTGGTTTTCAGGTAGCGAAAGGTCCTTCAAATCCATGCCTTCGCTTGCCCACTGATAGGCGAAGACGATCACGACATCCGCGCTCCTGGCCAATTCGGCCGCGGCGGCTGGGTCGGTGCCGGGGTCAAACTTGACGGTCGCCTTGGGAGCGCGCGCCTGGATCGCCTTCAGCGGCGAGGTGGGAAACCAGATCTGTTCCATCCAGCGGGTCGCGCCCTTGCCTGGGGGCAGAATGGCATTGCCGCCAATGGGGTCCACCTGCGCGGAGCCGCCGCCGCTGATCATGCCCACATCCGAGTGCGCGCCGATCACCGCGATCGTGCGCAGCTTCGCGGGCTCCAGCGGCAGAACGGACTTGTTGTTCTTGAGCAGGACGATGCCACCCTCTTCGATCTTGCGGGCGGTTTCCAACCCGGCGAAGGGATCCACAACACTGCGTTCGCGCGGATAGTCGACCACACCGGATTCAAACAGCGTACGCAGAATGCGGTGCACATGCTCGTCCAACTCGGCCATGGGGATCTTGCCGGCTTCCACTGCCGCTTTGTACTTGTCGCCGAAGAACATTGCACCGGGCTGTTCGTTGTCCAGGCCCGCGGCGGAAGCTTTTTCCAGGCTGTGCGTGCCGCCCCAGTCGGAGAGCACGAAGCCGGGGAACTTCAGGTCCTTCTTGAGAAACTCGTTGAGCAGGAAGTTGTTCTCGCACGCGAAGTCATCGTTGACGCGGTTATAGGAGCACATCACCGCGGAGGGATGACCCTGTGTGACGCCGATCTCGAATGCCAGAAGATCCGATTCGCGAGCCGCGCGCTTGCCGATCGTGATGTTGACCGAGTTGCGTCCGCTTTCCTGGTCGTTGAAGGCATAGTGTTTGATGTCGCTGATGATGTGCGCCGAGGCAGTGCCCTGGATCAGGCGAGCCACCAGCGTTCCGGCGAGGATGGGGTCTTCGCCGAGATACTCAAAGGTACGGCCGTTGCGGGGTTCGCGCGTAAGGTTCACGCCACCGCCGAGGGTCATGTTGTAGCCCTGCGCGCGCAGTTCGCGGCCGATCAGCGCGCCATACTCGTAGGCGGCATCCACATCCCAACTGGAGGCGGCGGCAACGTTCGCCGGCAGTGCAGTGGAATAGCGGCCATTCACGCCGCTGGAACGAACGCCGTAGGCAGCATCGCTCATGTCGATTCCGGGAATGCCAAGCCGGGGAATCCCAACTGTATAGCCGACTCCGCGATTCGAGGGGGCATTGATCAGCGTGACCGGCTCATCGGTGGGCATTCCGATCCCGTGCAGCAGTCCGACCTTCTCGTCGAGGGTCATTTCCTTCATGACCAGGTCGGCGCGTTCATCGGAAGAGAGGCTGGGGTTCAACCAGGGGCCGGTGGGCTTAGCCTGGCGCTGCCACTGAGAGAAGCCCGGAACTGCAAGACAAGAAAGAGACAACAGCGCCGTCACCGAGATCGAAACCTTTGCACGGCGTAGTAAATGCATCATGAATCCCCCATCCTAAAACGTTTTTGTAGATCAGCCAATTCTATCAATTCGACGCCGGAACCGGCCCAAAAGACGCCGGAAAATCCACCCCGGATCTGTTGTGGACGAAATAGAGTCAATCGTATGTCTGTTGTCTTCCGCAGCGCATTACGCAAGAGGCGGAGCCGCAGCCCCGCCTGCTTAAGACACTTGCCCTTTACGCTCTAAAGAACCCGCTCGTAGGGCAGATAGTCGGCCTTCCACACGTAGGCCAGCAACTGCTCCTTGAGCGTCTCTGTGTCCTCGATCCCGGCAACCCCATCGGCAATCGCCTGCCGCGCAACGGCTTCGCCCACCACCATTCCGACGTCGCGGGATTCGCCAATCGGCGGCAGCAGCGGCGCATTCTTGTCGGTGCGCGTAGGTGAAAGCGAGGCCAACGTGCGGGCAGCCGTCATGATCATGTTGTCCGTCACGCGCGTGGCCTTCGACACCAGGATGCCCAGTGCGAGCCCTGGGAATATGTACGAGTTGTTGATCTGGGAGATGCGCACCATCTTCCCGTTCACTTCAACCGGCGCGAAAGGGCTGCCGGTGCCCACCAGCGCGCGGCCATCGGTCCAGCGCATCAGGTCCGCGGGAACGGCTTCGGCCTTCGAAGTCGGGTTCGAAAGCGGAAAGATCACCGGGCGCGGCGTTTGCCGTGCCATTTCGCGCACAACCTCTTCGGTAAACACGCCGGGCTGTGCCGAAACGCCCACCAGCACGGTGATTTTCGCGTTGCGCACAACGTCTATCAACGAAATCGCGCATGGATCGCCGCCGGAAAGTTGCCAGCCCTCCACATCTTCGCGCTTGCGAACCAGACTTTCCTGGCCGGGCCGGGTTCCCTGGCAACCCTCCACCAGCAGCCCGTATCGGTTGAAGGAGTAGATGCGCTGGTGCGCCTGTTCTTCCGTCAGGCCCTCCTGCTGCATGGCGGCCACCAGAAGCTCGACAATGCCGATGCCCGCGGAGCCGGAACCGAACATGGCAATGGTTTGCTGCGAGAGCGGAATACCGGTGGCATGGACCGCGGCCAGCAGCGTCGCCGTGGTCACGGCTGCTGTGCCCTGAATGTCGTCATTGAAGGTGCACAGGCGATCGCGATAGCGCTTCAGCAGGATGGCGGCATTCACACCCGCAAAATCCTCCCACTGCAGCAAAACGTGGGGCCAACGGCGCTCCACCGCGCGCACAAAGGTCTCGATGAAGTCGTCGTATTCCTGGCCACGAATGCGGTGGTGCTGCCAGCCAATGTAGATCGGATCGTCGAGCAGCGCCTGGTTGTCGGTGCCGACGTCCAGCAGAATGGGCAGGCAGTGTTCCGGCGGTATTCCCGCCAGCGCGGTGTACAGAGCCATCTTGCCGATGGGAATTCCCATGCCGCCCGCACCCTGGTCGCCCAGGCCAAGGATGCGCTCGCCGTCCGAGACCACGATGCAGCGGACGTTGTCGTAGCGCGGATCGGCGAGGATCTGGTCGATCTTGCTTTTGTCGGGATAGCTCAGGAACAGGCCGCGCGGCTTGCGCCATATCTCACTGAAGCGCTGGCAGCCCTCACCCACGGCGGGGGTGTAAACGATGGGCAGCAATTCCTCGATGTTGTGCTCGATCAGCGAGTAGAACAGCGTTTCGCAGGAGTCCTGCAAGTCGCGCATAATCGAATATTTGCCAAAGCTGTTGATCTGGTTGTTCAACTGCTTCATGCGCCGCTCGCGCTGCTCTTCCTGCGTGGCCACGGCGGGAGGCAGCAGGCCGTGCAGGCGAAAAGCGTCGCGCTCGGATTCGGTAAATGCTGTGCCCTTGTTCATCCGGGGATTCAAGAGCAAATCGACACCGGAGAGGCTGGTGTATACGACGGAGCGGCTGGGCTGGATTTCAGGCAAGGTATGGGTGGCCACGGCGGATCTCCTTGAACTCGACGCAAAATGAGCGAAAAATGACTGCAATGAAGCTGCTTGAGCCTTTATGCTAGCCCACGTCAAGGGAAAAAAATGTCTGCGGGATCACAGAACATTCACAAAGCACATATCTGTCAGGCCCATTCCGTCATGCCGCGACAAAGGTGAGTAGCGCCACTTCCGGCTGCGCTCCCAGGCGCATTGGCGGGCCCCAAGTTCCGCAACCGGTCGAGGTGTATACCGTAAGACGCCCAAACCGATGCAACCCACGCGTAAACTTGCCGAAGATGCGGCGGGTAGCCCAGTTGAAAGGGAACATTTGGCCGCCGTGGGTGTGGCCGGAGAGCAACAGACTTACGCCGGCCTTCTCCAGGATAGGCAAGCGGTTGGGCACGTGGTTGAGCAGAATGCTGGGCGTGCCGTCGTCCAGGTGCAGGCTTTCCAGGAAGACGCGCAGGTGGAGGGGATGGACGGAACTTCCATACGGCGTGCCGACGATCCGCACGCCTTCGACGAGGATGCTTTGATCTTCGAGGACGTGAATACCCGCCCGCTTCAAGGCGGCGGTGTAATGCGCAGAGCCGCCGAACTCGTCGTGATTGCCTGCGGAGAAGTAAATGCCCAAGGGTGGGTTCAGGTCCAGGAACGGTGTGAGCAGCAGGTCTGGATCGGCTTTTGAGCCGTCGAAAAGGTCGCCGGGGATGAGCACGATCTCAGGCTTCAGGCTGGCCGCAAGTGTCGCCATGCGACGGGCAAAGCCGATGTTGCAAACATTGCCCAGATGCAGGTCGCTGAGCACCAGAGCCGTGCGCCCGCTCCAGGCGGCAGGCAAGCCGCTCATCTGAATGGGGATGCGGCGGACGCGGACCATGCGGGCATTGGCCATTCCGTAAAGGCCCGCCAGGATAGCCAGCGAGCAGAGCGTAGAAGCCATCACCGTGCGCAGCGTAAGGTCAGCAGCCAGCGGGGTCAGGCTCAGAACGAATCCGGCAACGCGGCAAATGCAGGCCGCCCAGAAGAAGTAACTCAGAAAGCCCAACCAGACGGAAGCGATGCGGTAAACGATGCGGACCAGTAAATTCGAGTACCGGAACCCCACCATCGCCGTGACGATAAAGCTGAAAGCAAGCACCAGAAGTGAGACGCGCAGCAAATCGACGGCCTGCGGACTCAAGCCGGGGAGGAATGCGACGGCGGTGCGAAAGAGAAACCAATGGGCGGCCAGCAAAAGAGCCTGCATGACTGCGACTGCGAGGAATGGCCAGGCTTTCAAGCGCGGTCTCCTTGCTTCCATGATTGCACGGAAAGGGGAGTGAAAGGCAGGGAACAGGGAATAGGGAATAGGGAGTAGGGAGTAGGGAGTAGGGAATAGAGTGACTACCGACGCACGGTCTCGCTTCGTGAAACAATCTCCCTATGCCTGCTGCTACGGGCCAGGCACTTGGCCTTTACATCTCGATTCCGTTTTGCCGGTCGAAGTGCACGTATTGCAATTTCGCCTCCGGAGTTTACCCGGCCAGCGACCATCAGCGGTATGTGTCGCGGTTGATCGAAGATCTGCGCTCTGCGCGGGATTGGGCCGAATTAGTGGGCGCTTGCCTGCCGGGGCACGTGGACACGGTCTACCTGGGGGGTGGAACCCCCAGTTTGCTCGGTCCTGAGCTGATCGAGCGCCTCTTCGCTGCTATTCAGGAGGAGTTCGATCTCCAGGCCGATGCGGAGATCACCGTTGAGTGCGCGCCGGGCCAGATTGCCGAGTCCACGCTCGAAGCGATGGTGCGCGTGGGGGTGAACCGCGTCAGCCTGGGCGTGCAATCGTTCATCGACCGCGAAGCGCAAGTGAGCGGGCGCCTGCATTCCCGCGCTTCGGTGCTCGAAACGATTGCCCGGCTGCGTTCCGCAGGCATTTCGAATTTGAGTGTCGACCTGATTGCAGGGCTCGCCCGGCAGACCGAGGATTCATGGGACGAGTCGCTTGCTGTTCTCACGTCCCTCGATGTTCCGCACGCCAGTGTCTACATGCTGGAAGTGGACGAGGATTCGCGCCTTGGACGTGAAGTGCTTGCCGGCGGGGCGCGCTATTTCGCGGAGTCGGTACCCTCGGACGACGCCATCGCCCGTATGTATTGTGTCGCCATTGAGCGCCTGGGAAAGGCGGGGCTGAATCAGTACGAAATCTCCAACTTCAGCCGCCCAGGGTTTGAATCCAGGCACAATCTCCGTTACTGGAACCGCCGGCCCTACCTGGGGTTGGGGCTCGACGCCTCGTCCGCGCTGCCCGGAGGGGAATCGGCGGGCAATCGCGAAGGATTCATCCTGCGCACTACAACCAGCGACGATTTGAGGGCCTATCTGGCAGGCCCGCAGCCGGTCGAGTCTGAGTGGCTATCGGCTGATCGGCAGCATGAGGAGGCCTGGTTTCTCGGACTGCGCATGAATGCCGGGGTCGATGCGGCGGAGATTGAACGGGAGTTTGGCCGGGAACGGGCGTTGAAAGCCATGGAAGCAGTAGGCCGGCTCGCAGCCGACGGGCTGCTGACCGTCACCGGGACCATCGTCCGGCTGACCGATCGCGGGCGGCTTCTTTCGAACGAAGTCTTTCAAGAATTCCTCGAAGACGCGGCCGTCTTGGCGAGTACTGCCTGAAAGAATCCCTGATAGCCGGACCAAGAAAAAACCCGGATCCCAAAGCCGGGATCCGGGCGTCCATCTGGGTCTGATGCGGCAGCGCTACCAGGCGAGCAGTTCGTCGCCGGAATTGGAAGTTAGAAAAGTGACCGGCGAAGCGCTGGACTTCGGAAAATCACCGTAGCACTGGATCGACTCGGGCCCGGCGTTCATGGCTTCACGCAGCGCCTGTTCCGCATCGCGCAGAACAACAACCGGCGAGCGACCGTTGCTCGATGAGATGCCGAAGCAGGCGGAAAGACGGATGGCCTCTCCCGCTACCAGGAACGGGGTGCAGAAGACGTCCACGCGAATCCGTTCCGCCAGCATGACGGCGTTTACGGTGCTGCATCCGGGCAGGGCAATCAGGAACTCGTCTTTGCCGGCGCGGCCGAAAAGATCGTAGCTGCGCAATAGGCGCATCGTCCGCTCCACGGTCTGGCAGAGCAGTTCGTCGCACGCATCCGAGCCGAGCCGCGAGTTCCAGTGGCCGAAGTCATCCACATCGAAGAGGATCATGCACAGCGAGCTTTTCAGGCGCTGCACCCGGTCGGTCTCGCGAAACAGCATGGAAAGAATGGTTTCGCGGTTGAAGATTCCCGTCAGGTGATCCATTTGCGCGTTCAGCGCCGCTGCTTCGCGTAGCAGTTCCAGTTCTCTCATGCGGTGGTGCGAACGGAGAACCAAGTCCAAACGAAGTCGCCAGTACTGGGAATCGGCGGCGTGCGGGATCAGATCGTCGATCACGCCTTCGGTGAGGCGGTTGGTCCATTCTTGCGTAATATTGTCAGAAATCAGGACAATTGGAAAACGGCGGCCCCCTGCTTCTGCACGAACTTCTGCCAGCAACTTGCCGATCTCCATGCCCGGGAGATTGACATCCAGCAACACCAGGTTCGGAGGATTCGGCGCGGACATCGCGGACAGCGCGGCTTCAGCGGAAAGTACGATCTCGACGCGCGCTCCGGAGGCGATGAGGACCGGTTCAACCTCGTGTAGCAGGGCAGGATCAGGCGATGCGAGCAGAAACGTAGGTGGATTATTAGCGAGCATCGTAGGCTACCTCTATAACTGATGCATCGGCGGAGATTGGAATTTGTTTAGAATCTTGGGAAAAGATTCTTAGGAAAACTCAATAATAAGGACCAAAAGCATCCGGATTGAGGCCGTGGCTGCCTTATCTCGTTGATTTGAAGAAGAAAGGACCTTCCGGTCGGTCCCCTGCCAGCACGCTATGGATTGGCGCTCAAAACGAAACGGCCGAGGCTGTGGCCCCGGCCGTTCCGTTTTGGACTCATTTTGCGCCGGCCCTGCGGCCGCACGGCGATTCAAAGGGCTGCTCAGTCGACGAAGTCGAGCTGCGGGGCGATGGGAATGATCCCGCGTTCGTGTCCCATTTCCAGCAGTTTGCCGATGGCGGCGCGCCCGTCCTTGCCGTAGTCGATGGTGCGTTCATTCACGTACATGCTGACGAATCGGTTGGCCTCGTTGGCATCCAGATCACGGGCGAACTGCATGGCGTACTCAAGCGCCTGTTCGCGGTGATCGAGCCCATGCTGGATGCTGTCGCGGACGGCCTTGGTAACGATTTTCATCGTTTCCAGACCCAGGCCGCGGCGAACGGCGTTCCCGCCGAGGGGCAGAACCAGGCCGGTGGTTTCGCGCCACCAGACGCCCAGATCCAGGATCTTGTGCAGGCCGCTGGCGGCATAGGTCAGTTGGCCCTCGTGAATGATCAGACCGGCATCGAACTTCCCGGCCTGGATGGCGGGGATGATCTGGTCGAAGGGAACGACCTCGGTCTCCAACTCGGGGTTGAAAATCTTGAGCGCGAGGACGGCGGTGGTCAGGGCTCCAGGAACGGCAATCTTGATCTTCTTCAGGTCGTCGTGGGTGAGTTGGCGGCTGGAGACGATCATCGGGCCGTAGCCCTCGCCCACGCTCCCACCGCAACCCATCAGGGCATATTTGTCTTGCAGGTAGGGGTAAGCGTGAAAGCTGATGGCCGTCACGTCGTAGAAAGCCTCGTCCAGCGCTTTGCGGTTGAGGGTCTCGATATCCGTCAATGTATGGGTAAAGCGGAATCCCGGGACACGAACCTTGTTGGTGGCCAGGCCGTAAAACATGAAAGCGTCATCGGAGTCCGGACTATGCGCAATAGAGATGTCTTGAATGGCTGCAGGTGTGTTCACTGCCGATTTCTGGATGCTCACTAGGGAGAGTTCCTTTCAATGGAAAAGCTGAATCTTGACGTGCAAGTGGTGGGCCCTAAGAAGATCGAAGCCCTATGGTCTGCGATTGCGCAGTCTCCGAAAACCGGTGGCCAGCCCTGCTGCAGCGACAACCTTGAGCGCGTCGCCGGGCAGAAAGGGAACCACAGAAAGAGAGAAGATGCTGGAGGCCGAAGCATGGGTCAAAACAGCCATCCAGGAGGCTCCGCAGGCGAGAATAGCAAGAGTGCCGGCGGCTGCCGCGATCATTGAGGAGGAAAACCCGCGCTGGCCCAAGCCCGCGCGGTTCACAAATGACACCAGTGCCGCGGCAAAAGGATAAGCCAGCAGGTAGCCGGCCGTCGGTCCCATCAGGTGAGCAATCCCCACTAGCGGTCCGGGAGCAAAGACCGGCAGGCCAAGAGCGCCTTCGGCCAGATAGGCAGCCAGCGTGGCCGCCGCCAGCCGCGGCGAAAGCAGAAGGCCCAGAACCAGCACGGCGAAGGGCGCCATGGAGAGCGGAACCGGGGTGAAGTAAAGGGGCAACGCGAACTGCGCGCAGACGGCGACAAAGGCGCTGCCAGCAAGCACAATCCCGCTGGCCTGCAGCCAGACTGCGAGACGTGCTACGGGGGCCAAGGGGGAAGAGAACGCTTTGGTCACAGTGGGATCCTTTGAGGGTCAGGCCCTAAATCTTGCTTTTTCCATCCGGTTCCTTGACCGCACTCAGGGCCGGAGCAAGGAACGTACCTGTATCCGCCGGCGGCTCGAGGCGGAGCTTTCTGGCATGCAGCCAGATATGGCGAGCAACCCCTGCGGCTGCGATGAGCAGCCCGACGAGCGAGACGAGCAGAAGAATCATTAACCAGCGCATCGCACCCAACAGGAGCAGCTCTTCAGGATTCCCGGCCCTGAATGGAGGGGGCGACGGGGGCAAAATAATGAAGCCGCTAAGGCAAAGAATACCAGAGAGCCCGCGGCGCGGTGCGGTTCAAGGTTTCCGCAGGCTTGCCTGGAGCCAGTCCATGTAGGACCGGCTGGCGGCATCGGCAGCCAGAACCATGAACTCCGGGGTCTGGTAGGTGTGCAACTCGTGCAGACGTATTTCCAGTGCCTCCAACTGTTCGGGCCCGGTTTTGAGCAGCAGAAGGGTCTCGGAGGCGTGCTCGATCTTGTCTCGCCAGTGATAAATGGACTCGGCGCCCGGCACCAGCGTTGCGCAGGCGGCCAGGCGCTCCTCAACCAGCTTGCGCCCGATGCGCGCGGCTTCGTCGATGTTCGAGGCGGTGGTCAGAACGAGATGGAGGGGCGGCTGCGAATCGAGCATGGGTTGTCCAGATTCAGTGTACGAGGTTTGCCCTCTGGCGAGGATTGGCAAAGTGGCGTTGTCTCAATATTGATCTGGATTGAACTGGCCCAGAAATGCTGAAACTCCATGCCTTGGTTCCCGCGCCTTTTCACTGGACCGGGCCAGCGAAGGCAGCACGAAGCAGCGCCGCCGCCGCTTATCACGCAATGCAGACGCTCCAAGGCCAGCTCGCGAACGTACTTCGCTTTTCCAGTTCGGGGAGGCAGTATGATTTTGATGCGGGAATATTTCGCGCCGGGAGAAGGAAGATGACTACAGCAATCAAGTTTGGCACCTCCGGATGGAGGGCGATTGTGGCCGACGATTTTACCCTGGCCAATATTCGGCTGGCAGTCGCAGGCGTAGCCGCCTACGTGAAGACCCAGCCTGCGCCGCATCGCGTGCTGGTGGGCAGGGACCCGCGCTTCCTGGGCGAGAGCTTTGTAGCCGAGGCGGCCCGCGTGCTGGCCGCGGCAGGGATCACGCCAATTGTCATCACGGAAGCCGCCCCGACCCCGGCTATTGCGTTTGCGGTGATGACCATGAAGACCTCCGGGGCTATCAACTTCACCGCATCGCACAATCCGCCGGAATATAACGGCATCAAGTTTTCCACTCACGATGGCGCGCCCGCGCTCCCCGAAGTGACCAAGCAAATTGAAGCCGCGATCTCGGCCCTTCAGGCCAGCGGAGCGGTTGTACCCCTGGCCCCGGTTCCGGAGGGCGGATTCGAGATTGCCGACGTCAAGCCGGCTTTCCTGGCGCGCCTTGCCGAGCTGGTTGATCTGAAGGCAATCGCCGCCTCGGGCATCAAGGTGGTTTATGACGCGTTCTGGGGCGCAGGCCGCGGCTACAGCTCCGACATTCTGCGCAATGCGGGCGTCCCATGCGAAACGGTGCACGACATCCGCGATGTACTGTTCGGCGGCCACGCGCCCGAGCCGGACGATCACCTGCTGGGCGATTGCAAGGCCAAAATGAAGGAGATCGGCGCGCAGATCGGCATTGCCACGGACGGCGACGCCGACCGCTTCGGCATTGTGGACGAGGATGGAACGTTCATCCAGCCGAACTACATCATCGCGCTGCTCTTCGACTACCTGGTGGAGACGCGCGGCTGGAAGAACGGCGTGGCCAAGAGCGTAGCCTCCACCAACCTGATCAATGCGCTGGCCGACTTCCACAAAGTTCAGCTCTACGAGACACCGGTCGGCTTCAAGTACATTGGCGAACTGATCATCGGCGACAAGATCGCCATCGGCGGCGAGGAGTCGGCGGGACTGACCATTCGCGGACACGTTCCGGAAAAAGACGGCGTGCTGGCCGGCCTGCTGGTGGCCGAGATGGTGGCCCGGCGCGGCAAGAGCCTGGGCGCGCAGCTCAAGGAGCTGTTTGCCAAGGTTGGTTCCTTCTATCCAGTTCGCGACAACTTCCACTTGACCCCGGAGGTGAAGGCCGCGTTCACTGAGAAGTTGAAGATCGATCCCACGGACATGGGCGGGCTCAAGGTCGCCCAGGTGGTGCGGACCGACGGTCTGAAGCTGATCCTGGCGGATGGTTCCTGGGTCTGCTACCGGCTTTCCGGCACCGAGCCGGTGGTTCGGGCTTATACCGAAGCGCGCAGCGAAGAGAGCATGGAAGCACTGAAGGCCGCAGCCCGGCAGTTTGTGCTGACCTAAACTAAAGAGGTTGAATGACCCACGAGAACCAGCAGGCCGGACACCAGCAAGCCGGAATCGACGCGTTGGAGGCCATGGAGCGGGCGGAAGCAGAAGCTTCCTCCGCTCCACTGCATCGCCGTATTCTGGCCTGGATGCAGCGCGCATGGCGTCCCGGTGCGACGGCCGTTGCGGTGGCGCTGGCTGGGCTGCTCATGTGGCATGTCGTCAACGGGAAACACGGCTTGTCGGTCTGGCAGAAACAGCGCGCGGAAGATCAGCAACTCCGCAAGGAGATCCAGGATCTGGATCAGGAGAATGCCCGCCTGCGCGCGCACATCGAGCGCTTGAAGACGGATCCCGAAGCCATCGAGCACGAAGCCCGCGAAAAGCTCCACTATGCCAAGCCCGGCGAAGTGATCGTTACACTGCCCGATGCGAAGAAGACGCCGCCGCCCGCGCCTACGCCAGCCAAATAGCGGCGCGAACCACCCTGCGATCAAAAAGGGCCGGATGGGCGCACTGCCCGCATTTCAGTCCCTCAGTCCCCAAGCCCCCAGTCCCTGGTCAGGTTTTGCGCAGGAACCTTGCACCGACATGCCGCAACCGCACCGCATAGCATTTCTTGCACAGAGAAGTCGCTCCGGTGCATAATCTCGATATGAAAACACGCGCAAACGTCAACCTCGATAACGATGCGTACAGCGTTGCAACCGCGTACGCAGCCGCCAGGGGACTTGCTTTGGGCGCCGCAATCAGTGAACTCATTCGGCGCGCCGAGCAAGCCCACGAATTGCCTCCCAGTGCATCTCCGAGACTCCGCAGGGACCAGCATGGCGTCCTGATTGTGAAAGCAACGGGTTCGGTCATTACCTCGGAAATGGTGCGGAGTGAGTCGGAGGACGATCTTGTCTCATAGAGATCTCCACTTGATCGATGTCAACGTCCTGATCGCCCGCCTCTTTGAGAACCATGAGCACCATGATCGGGCAACCGAGTGGTTTGGTGCTCCAGGTCTTCAGTGGGCGTTATGTCCGTGGACGGAGGCTGGATTTCTTCGTTTTGCAACGCAGCCCAACCGGCTCAGCATGAGCGAGGCCACAGGGCTGCTCGACGATCTAGCCCAGCAGCCCGGCTATAACTACCATTCTTGCGCGCAGAACTGGCGCACTCTGACCAAACCATTTTTCCGGCGATTGCACGGCCACAACCAGGTGACTGACGCGTACTTGCTCGGCATGGCAATTCATGACGGGTTGGTATTATCGACCTTCGACAAAGGAATTCTTCACCTCGCCGGAGAGTACGCCACGCAAGTTCAAATCGTAGGACAAACCGGAAAGAAATAGAGTCCGGACATGTCTATACGCTTCGAGTGACCGGCAACGCTTCCAAAATGTCGTTCCTGGCACTGGTGGGATCCTGGGAAGAGGTCGTGCCCGGATTGGCAACGATCCAGGCGGAACTCAGAACCGTTCGCCCCAGCTGGGCTGATTACGTCAATTTGCCATGTGGCACAGCGTGGCCTTGAGCTTTTCGTGGCGATTACCAACCAGTCCCGCGTCCGGATGGTACCGAAATCCAGAGTGTTTCATCTCAGCAAACTGCAACGCTTTAAACGAGAATTCCCGCGCCATCGTGCGCTTCCCCTGAGCGTCGGCAATCAACGCATTCGCCGCGTTCCAGAGGAATCCGTCTGCGGGGAAGAATGTAGAGTCCTGCTTGTGCTCTTCCAACACTTTCAGCGCATCATCGTAGAGTTGCTTTTGGCGCTCGGTTGCGACCAGAAGTGCAAAGCGGCTCCAGGCTTGCGTTTTTAGGTTGGGAAAATCACGTTCGCGTTCGAGCGCCTTCTGAAGGGATTGGATTTCGTTCTGCGTCTCACTGAGCGACGAATAAGCGTCCGCCTGGTCGAGGAATGCCTGGGAATGGTCGAAATGCTCGCCTACCGCAAAGTATTTGTCGAGAAGAGCTAATGCGGTTCTGGGGCGCAGTTTGGTTAGGTACCCAGCCTGAATCCTCAAATACTGAGATTTGTCTCGGGCACGATGAAGCCTCCCAAGAAACTTGGCCTCGATTGCCGGATTCCATTCCTTATTGCGAAACCAGTCCTCAGCAGACATAGGAAGCATTCTATCGAATATCTTCGGTTCGATACTCAACTACTTCAAGATCGACGAGGCTCGAACCGAGCCACCCAGCAAGCCGTTTTTTTACAGTAACAGGTCGGTTGATCGCCTATCCGGAAGTTACCATCTCTTCGAGAATTATTGTCTACCGCACAGCGGCCGGAGGATCCGGATCGGGGCGTTCTTGAGCAGCTTCCTGAATCTATTAAAAAGGGCTCTTGGAAAAAAGGCAGCTTTTGCGACTTTTCGGACAAATCCCCCTGGTCTCCCAGTCCCTACTCCCTACTCCCTAATCCCCCAGTCCCTTTTCCCTCAGAAATCTACATGCGCCCTGACCGCCCCAACCCATACCGGCCCACGGTCGCGGTTATAGCCGGGGTTGTCGATGTGCTGCACATCGACGGCATAGAACAGTCCGCGCCACGCATGCCAGTTGTAATAGCTCTCCACAATGTTCTCGCGTCCGTAGTTCAGGTTGCCGTCGCCCAGCAGAAATCCCAGGCCGCCGAATTTCAGATAGTTCTGATGATCGCGCTTGATGGCGTTCGAGACCACCACCAAGCCAACCTTGTCGATGGGGCGATGCCACCGCGTTCCCGCGTAATCCGCGCCGGCCTCAACGGTTTGTTCAACTTCGGTGTAGGCAAAGGACTCCTGCTGACCTTCATTCCAGCCGAACCGCCCGAAGACGCGCAGGTTTTCGGTGATCTCCTGCTCGGTGTTATAGCCCAGGCCGTACTTGAGCGCGCCGAAGTGCTCGTGCAGCGTGATCGTCGGCGTCGGGTCCGTCCCGTTCAAAAAGGCCTGCACAGCCTCCCGATAGTTGCCCATGTGCGCGCGGTTGGCATAGAAGAGAACACGCGTCACGCCCTTGCGCTTGGGCACAAGGCTATGACGCAACTCAAACTCGCCGTTCTGGCCATGGGCGCGGCTGAAGGCCCAGTCCAGGTCGATACCGTTGGCCACCGTGGGCATGGCAAAGAGTCCGTAGCGGATGCTCCAGATGCGGTCGTCGTATTCGGCCATTCCGCCCACGGTGTAGCCGCGGGTGTCGGCCGCGTAATCCCACGCGCCGTTGTTGTCCACCGTCCAATTCATGAACTGCAGGTGGCTGTCGGAGCCGGGACCATTGATGTCGAAGAAATCCGGCAGGGTCATCTTGCCCGCGCGGAACTCGAAACGGCGCACAGGTACGCTGGGCGCAAGTGCAAATGGCCCGGGCTCCTGGCTGGTCGTCTGTTGCGTCAACCCGATCACCTGATGAAAACCATAGCGTGCAAGGTAGGGAACGGTGCTCAGCGTGGGGTTGCGCACCACGTCCAGATTGGTGAAACCGGCCAGTCCCAACGCCTGACTCAAGCCACGTCCGCCCGCGCTTTCAACATCCAGGATCAGATCCGTGTTGTAACGAATGGATCGGGTGGGCCGGAGTGCGGTGAAAACAGTGCCCACCAGCGAAGTCTTGTACTCGGCCGCGTTGCGGAAGCTGTTGGCCCCTTCGTAGGGGGAATGGAAGGGCAGATCCCCCTGGAAAATGATGTTGGCTTGCCCAGAGATCCAGTAGCGGCTGTCCTCCGGATGCGGCGCCATGCTGACCAGGGGCGCATCCTGCGGCTCGCGACCCACCGGGCTCACGTCTCCCGGCGCGCGCCCAATGCCGCCATGTTGCGAGTCGAGCAAGGCAGCCGGGCCGCTTTGCGCTATCTGGACCGCGGAGCGAAGCTGAACCCGCGCGGCCTCGGGCGCGGAGGGCAGGGAGTCCGTTGCCTGGGCAAAAGCGGCGGTGGTCAGAAAAAGCAGGGCGGTGCAACAGAACAGCGCCTGCAGGCAGCGGGGCACGAAGATCGGGCTGTAGTCTGCAAAGCGGTTCATGCTTGGATCGTCCTGTCGGAAACGGGGGATGCGGGGATAGAATGGAGTCGCAACTATACCCCCACTCGGTTTATACCATACCCCGGGTGGGTATAGTCAAGAGTTGCGTTGGTGTGGTCAAGGAGAGAAAAGCCATGTCTCATCAGGACCGGGAAAAGGTCAAACTGTTGCAGCGGCTGAGAAAGCTGCGCGGTCAACTGGATGCGGTGGAGCGCTCGCTGGAAAAAGACGAAGACTGCGGGGGCCAGTTGATGCTGCTGGCCGCAGTGCGCGGAGGTGTGAACGGGCTCATGGGCGAGGTGCTTGAGACGCATATCCGGTTCCATCTGGAGGACGGCGCGAAGGAGCAGATTGCTCCAGAGCTCGCCGAGGACCTGATCGACCTTGTGCGCGCCTATCTGAAATAGAGACATCAAAGAAGTTGGGGATGCCGACTGTGCGCGAGCGCGGCCGGCATTTTGTGCTTATGCTACCGGACTGAGGATCCATGCTGTGTGAATGTACGGTTGATTTCTTGCCCAAGGCGCGAAAGGCGGCGCGCCCTCGGCACAGGAAGAGCGGTTTATCCCCTTTATTTGAGTTTTACGATTCGTGTTACCTAAATGAAACCTCCGCCTAATCTCCTCTTCACAATCGACTGCTAGTTTCTGGGCATGCGTGGATCGATCTGCGCCCTGACGATTCAGCGTTCACGAAAAAACAAAAACTGCTAACCCCTTCTGGAGGATCACCTGTGACTCATTCCAACTTGAGCATGCGCACCCGTCTGGCCACTTTGGCCTTGTCGGTTGTCGTTCTGTTCTTCTCCGCCGCGCTCGGCGCGCAGCCAGCCTCTTCCGCGCTCAGCGGCTCCATTGTCGATGCACAGGGCAAGGCGCTCGTCAATGCACTGGTTACGGTGAAAAACGGCGCCAAAGTAGTCCAGACCGCTCACACCGATGGCAATGGTCAGTACAACGTTGGCGGCCTGCCTGCAGGCACTTATACGGTGGAAGCATCGACAACCGGATTCGAAACAAAATACAGGAACAGCGTCGAACTGGCCGCAGGACAAACCCAGTCGGTGACGCTCACGCTGAACGTCAGCACGGTTCTGGACGAAGTCACGGTCAACGCCAGCATCGATTCGCTGGCTGCTGCTGCGGCACCCAGCGGCGGCTTCCTGGAAGAGCGTTCCGCGCAGTCGCTTGTCTCCAACACTTATATCGAGAACTTCACGGCGCCGATCGCCGATTACGGCGAGATCGTGCAGACCGTTCCCGGCACCTTTACCACCTCCGCCAACGGCGTGGGCCTGGGTCAGAGCAAGACCTACTTCCGCGGCTTCCCGGATGGCGATTACAACGTCGACTTCGATGGCATTCCGTTCTACGACACCAACACCCCGACCCACCACTCCTGGTCCTTCTTCCCCGCGCAGTGGATTGGCGGCGTGGACTCCGACCGCAGCCCTGGGTCGGCCTCGACGATTGGACCGACCCCTTTTGGCGGTTCCATTCACCTTCTTTCGAAGCCGATGACCACCGAGATGGACCTGCGCGGCACTGCTTCGGTTGGCACATGGAACACCAAGCTGTACGATGCGGCATTCAACACGGGCAACTTCGGAATCTTTGGCGGCGCAGCCAAGTCGAACATCTTCGTCGACTGGCACCACATGTCTTCCGATGGATACCAGTCTTACAACTACAATCTGCGCAGCGCAGGCTCGCTGATCTATCAGTACCAGTTCTCGCCGAAGACGGTGTTGACCGGCTTCAGCGGCGTGGTGCGGCTCAACTCCAACGGCCCAAACATCTCGTCCAACCGCTGCCAGTTGTATGGGACTTCGCCGACCAGCGCGTATAGCTGCACCCAGGCGACCCTCTTTGTGAATGGCGCCACCACCTCCACTGCCGTCCCCTACGCCCACACCGGCTCGGGCATCAAGTTCCTGCTCACCAACAACAGCGATCCGGCGAGCTGGTTCAATCAGCAATACAACAGCTATCAGGTTCCCACCGACTTCGAGTACGTCGGCCTAAAGTCCGAGCTTGGCAAGGGCTGGTATGTGGATATCAAGCCCTACACGTACAACTACGACAACGGCGAGTTGTATTCGAACGCCACGGCGATCACCGACAACGCCACGGTGGCGACGATTCCGGGTTCCTACTTGGCCTCGACGGTCGCTCCGGGCGCAAAAGGCTATAATCCGGTGCCGTATTACGATGGCATCGCGGTCGCGCCTTGTAATGTCGGCGTTACCAGCAGCGGCATCACCGCCCTGCCTTGCGGCATCGACAAGTACAACAGCTACCGCAAGTACGGCGAATCCTTCCTGCTGACCCAGACTTCCAGCGTGGGAGTCTTCCGGACCGGCCTGTGGTATGAATGGGCCAAGACCAACCGCCATCAGTATCCGAGCGATCCGGCCAACGGCTGGGCCGATCAGCCTTTGCCCAAGTTCAACGAGACCTTCTGGACCAACTCCTACCAGCCCTATGCAGAGTACGAGTGGCACGCGACGCCGAAGTTCAACATCACCGGCGGCGGCAAGCTGGCCTACTACTCCATCGACGTTCTGCACCACGCCGACGACGGCGCCACGGTGGGCGAACTGACCTGCGCCAGCACCACCGCCGCTTGCTCGGCCACCATCGAGGACAAGGGCAGCTTTACCGCCTTCCTGCCCTCGCTGGATTTCAACTACCGCTTCCAGCCCAACCTTTCAGCCTACGTCCAGGTTGCCAAAGGCAGCATTGTGCCGCCTTCCGCCACCTTCGATTACCTGCAAACATCGAACACCAGCACTCTGCCCACGCTGGCCACTCCGCCGCAGCAGCAGAAGTCCACCACCTATCAGACCGGCATGGTTTACAAGGGCCAGCGGGTCACCCTGGATGCGGACATCTATCACGTCAACTTCCAGGCTGGCTACACGGGCGTGACCGATATCAGCGGCGACACCAACAACGGCGACACCATTTACTACCTAACGCCCAGCTCCACTACCCAGGGTGTGGAGTTCGAGAGCACCGTGGTTCTGACCCCCGGATTGAACCTCTACTTGAACGGGACTGCTGGAAATGCTTATTATCACGGCGAGATGAACGCGAACCTCAACATCGCCAACGGCACCCCGGTCTATCAGGACGCGCCCTCGGGCTTGTGGGTCGCCAATACCCCTACCGATACCGAGATGCAGGGGTTGACCTACGACTCGCACGGCTTTGACCTTGGCATCTTCAACCATCGCGTGGGCGAGCAGCGCATCGACGCCTCGGCCAAGGTGAACGGACTTTCCAACGCCTACCACAACATGGGCCTCATCCCGGTCTTCAGCACGGTCGACAGCTACATCAACTACACGGTGCGCAACCACTCGATCTTCGATCAGACCAAGATCCGGTTGAGCGCCACCAACCTGCTGGACTCGCACAGCATCCAGAGCCTCACGCTGGCCGGCAAGCCGGTCCCAGCCACGATTCCGGGAACGGTTTGCGGCACCGCTGTGTGTAGCGACATGTTCAACGCCACTGCTCCGGCGATCAACGGCAACGATAATCCGACCCCGATGGCCGGCCGCAGCTTCGCGATTTCGGTCACGTTCGGCATCGCGCCGCGCGAACGTAAATAAATTCAACGGAATAATACGGTTCCGAACTCTGGCCGCGTCCGATTTTTCTCGGGCGCGGCCATTCTCTTGCCGGATGTGCGGTCAGGCGCGCTTTTCTACCATCACCCGTTTCGCCAATTCCGCCGGTGTTTCCGCAACTGCGTCGGCCAGAGCGTACTCCTCCGCCGTGCCATAGCCCCACCCGGCCGCCAGCGAGCGGATCCCGTTGGCCCGCGCCGCTTCGATGTCGAAGATCCGGTCGCCGATCATCCACGTCGCGCTCTTGTCCAGGCCGCATTCGCTCACCAGGAGCGCCAGCAGATCCTCTTTGGCGTGGCTGGCATATACGGCCTTGTCGCCATAGACCGCGGTGAACAGGCCCGTCAGGTCAAAGAGATCCAGAATACGCACCGCAAAATGCTGCTGTTTGGAGGTGCACACGTACATCGGAAATCCCTGTGCGTGCAGGTGGCTCAGCATTTCGCGCACCCCGGCAAAGACCGAGTTGTTCTTCCAGCCTTCGCGGTCGTAGCAGGCACGGTAGTCACGCGCCACGGCGGCGTGCTCTTCGTCCGAACCGTTCGGCAGCAGTTCCACCGTCCACTGTTCCACAGGGGGCCCGATGAAGTGGTCCAGCGGTCCACTGTATTCGATCCGATGGGCCGCAATGGTTTTGCCCAGGCATCCCAGGATGCCGGGTTTGGAGTCGGTCAGGGTTCCGTCGAGGTCGAAGATGAGGGCAGGGAGTGAAGGGTGCATGCTTCCAGTGTCGCAGGACAGGGCAGGGCTGGGCTGGGCGGGGCCGGGATCGTTCATCTTTCCCACCCTTTCCGCAAAAGACGCGGAAAGGATGGGGCACCCATTTGGCGGAGGCGGAATTTACGGGTGGGAAACTAGTTTCTGCTGCGCAGCTTGGTGAGCAACCGCAGCATTTCCAGGTACAGCCACACCAGAGTGACGATGATGCCAAATGCGCCGTACCACTCCATGTACTTGGGCGAGCCGTAGGCCACGCCCTGCTCGATGAAGTCGAAATCCAGCACCAGATTCAGAGCGGCAACTGCCACAACGATCAGGCTGAAGCCGATGCCCATCATTCCCGAGCCGTTCACCGACATGAAGCGCACGCCGAACATGCCCAGAACCATCTGCATCAAGTAAAAGATCATGATGCCGCCGGTGGCCGCGAAGACGCCCATGCGGAACTTCTGGGTGACCTTGATGATGCCGGAGCTATAGGCCATGAGCAGCGCCAGCAGCGTGCCGAAGGTGAGGCCCACCGCCTGGATGGCGATGCCGGGAAAGCGGGCCTCGAACATGGCCGAGAGTCCGCCCAGCACCAGGCCCTCCAGCAGGGCATAGATCGGGGCCGAAATGGGCGACCACTCCTTCTTGAAGGTGGTCACCAGGGCACAGATGAATCCGCCGATGCCGCCCAGAAGCAACAGGCCCGACACGGAGGCGAAATCACCTGAAGCCACGAAGCTGTGCCACGTCCAGGCCGCGGTCCCAAATGCGAATAGCAGCAGGATGCCGGTCTTGTTCACCGTGCCGCTCAACGTCATGCGATCGGTGGCGTCAATGGTGTAGCCATATTGGCCGCTGGAAACGTTGCGGAAGGTGTCGTTGCCGAGTACTGGATTCGATGTCTTCATCAATGCCATGAATCATTCTCCGATGTGCTCATTGCCTGGGGTCCCGAGCGAGCACGGGGCGATGCGTTCATTGGACGGACCAACCAGGCCGGTTGTTTCCATTTTAGTTCGTGTTCGCCCACCCTGGCCGCAAGGACAACGGCGCGGCCAGGATGGGGCGCCCAACTAGGGATGTGCATGCCTTGCTCGTGTCATTGCCCAGCCGGCAAAGACGCCGCCCAGCGCGAAAAAAATCGGGAAATACTCCAGCGTGTAACGTGCCTCCGGACCCTCAATGGTCATCAGCAGCACGCCGCGCAGTGCCAGGTAAAGCGCCATCCAGGGCCACAAGCGCGGCCGCAGGCACAGCCCGCCCACCGCCAACAGCAAGTACAGCGCATTCAACCCGGCATAAAACCAGCTGAAGCGTGTTTCCGCGCGGTGCCTCCAATAGGCCCACCAGTCCATGTCGATGGGCAGGTTCTCCACCCGCGGCCGCAGGGTCATGTCCGCCAACCGTCCTAGAGGCAACCACACGTAGTAACGCATGGGATGTGCCCGGATGCGGTCAGCGGCAAGCTTCGCAAATCGCGCGTCGAGACTGGGAGTGAAGAGTTGTCCACCTGCGTTGTAGTCCGCGGCAAGCGCGGCGGTTTCGGCGTATTGCGCCGGAGAATCGAAGGCCCGCGCGGGCAATTTGGTCAGGTCCAGCGTCTGTCCGGGCACATTCCAATAGACGTCGTATGTGGAAACAAAGTCCAGGCACCAGGTTTTCGTCCACCGCTGCCAGCCGGGCCAGGTGTCTTCGCCGGGATCGGTCGCGTAGCGCGGCGCAAGGGGCTCGAACATATGGAACACGTTCCAGTTTCGCCAAGTCCACACCGCAAACGGCGCCAGCGCCAACAGCAGGCAGGTCAGGGCCATGCGAAGGGATTTTTTATGCGAGATTGGCCCAACTGTTGCGGAAAAAGGCCCACGTTGGAGTGAATCGCTTGAATCTGCATTCGCAGGGGCTAATGCCCAGTTCATTCTATTGGCGTTATCGGCACGACTTAAGTCGGGCCCTGATACAAAGCCAGAGGGACCGAGTTTTTCTACTGCCTGGTCAGCCTCATTCTTCTTTCTCATCGATCGGGAACGAAAAAAATGCAGCGCTGAATCCCAAAACAGTCGCAATGAAGTATGCGGCGGGTTCTTCGACTCCGCTGCGCTTTGCAAAACCGAACCGCGGGTCCTTCGACTCCCTCCCCCTTCGCGAAGCTCAGGGTTCGGTCGCTCAGGATGACAGCCGGAGGTGGGGGATTCAGAGTTTTTGGCCCGGGGCAATAACCCGAGTGCCAGCGCGGGTGCAAGCGCCAGGCCCACCAGCGCTCCATCCGGACGCAGCAAGGCCGCCCAGGTCACCGCGAAGGTAAAGGCCAGCGCGCTGCCCCAGCGGGGCCGCTGTCGGAACCGCGCCGCGGCGTTCAGGGCAACGGCAAGGGCGAAGAGCGTGGGCGCTTCGGTGAGCGGCTGCGCGGCATAGATGGCGGTAAACGGGCAAAGCGCAGCCAGCCACAGCGTCGCCAGCGCCGTTCCGCGCTTCCACGGATCCGCGGCAATCCGCCGCGCGAAATCCGCCAGCAGAACACACCCAGCCAGCTCCAGTCCAATCTGTACCCAGGCGGCAGCGACGTAATTCTCCATCCCAAGGATTCGCCAGACCAGCGCCAGAAACAGCGGGTACCCCGGCAGCCGGATCAGCGTAGGATAGATCTCTGCACCGGCTCCCGCCAGCGCATACCGCCCGTGCAGCAACAGGCTCTTGGCCAGCCCCCCGTAGATCAGCGAATCCCCGTTGACCTGGAAGAAGTTGCCCAGCATCCACAGCCGCAGCCAAAGGCCCGCAGCAAGGGCCAGTACCGCGGACGCCGCTTCTGGCGCGGAAAACCCGGCCCGCAGGGCGCGGCTTCCTCCCGGCGCGGTTTCCGCCTGCCTTGCGCTGGAATCCGGCATTTCGGACCGCAATTGACTCTCGGGGATAGCTTCCATACGATTCGACTTGTACGCCTTCGACCGATTTTAAGGTTTCTGGGCCAGCCAGCAGGAGCGATCAAACCCCTACATGCCAGATAGACAGATATTTTTCGACCCTCAACGAAAGCGCTGGAAGCGTTTGCGCCGCGTTTTCGACATCAGTGCCGTGGTCTTTACCCTAGTCCTGGCCGGGTTCCTCTTCAACGTCCTGCGCAACCAGCAGCTGCCAGAGCTGCTTTTGGCCACTCCGCATCACAACTATAAGGCTTTGCCCGACCGTCCCGCTCCATCGCGCGCGGCCGGCACGGCTCGCCCCGCGCGCCGCAAGACGGAGCGCAAGGCTTCTCAGATCCCCTTCAACACCGGTGAGGGTTTGCGCGCCGCCTATTACGTGCAAGACGACGCCGCCAGCTACTCCTCCTTCAAGGAGCACGTCCACCAGCTCGACATGCTTTTCCCCGAGTGGCTGCATGTCAACGCCCCCGCCGGCACGCTGATGGGTTCCACCACCGACAACCACGAGTACTCCATCGTCGACGGCCAGACCGTTCATGACCCGGATGAAGATAACCGCATCAAGCACGTCATCCAGGCGGCCCGCGAAGATACCGAAATCTATCCCCACCTCACCAGCTACAATCCCCACACCCAGACCTTCGACTCCGACATCGGCAGCGTCATTCTCGATCCGGCCAAGCGCGCCGTGCTGCGCCAGCAGATTGTCCGCTTCCTTACGGCGTTTCGCACACCCAAGGGCGAGTGGGTTTATCCGGGCCTTTCGCTGGACATTGAAAATCTGCCCGATGAAGCCGACGACGCCTATATCAGCTTCATCAAAGAACTCTACGCCGACATGCATCCCCGCAATCTTCGTCTTTATGTCAACACCGCCGTATCCACCGAGAACGACGACCTCAAGATCATCTCTGCCAACTCCGACGGCATCCTCTTGATGAACTACGACGAGCACGAGATTGAGAGCCGCCCCGGTCCCATCGCCAGCCAGGATTGGTTTGTTGCCAATCTGCGTCGCATCCTATCCGTCGTTCCCAAGGAAAAAATCATCTGCGCGCTGGGCAACTACGGCTACGACTGGACGCTCAGCATGCCCGAGTCCAAGGCCCGCAAGACCCGCAAGGCGTTCGTGCCCCGCGTCCTCAATACAGACGTGCTCTCGGTCTCCGACGCCTGGCAGCGCGCTGCCGACGCCGACGCCGATCTGGATCTCGATTACAACTCCCTGAATCCCCATTTCGAGTACATTGACGAAGACAACAACCAGCGCCACGTGGTGTGGTTCCTCGACAGTGTGACTGTGCTCAACGAACTGCGCGCGGCCCGGGCTCTCGGCCTGCAGACCTTCGCCCTGTGGCGTCTCGGCCAGGAAGACAGCTCGCTGTGGAACATCTGGGACAAACCCAGCAGCCCCGATTCGCTGCAGGCCCTGGCCGCAGTGCTTCCCGGACACGACGTCGATACCGAGGGCGACGGCGACATCATCCGCGTCATCGGCCTGCCGAAGCCCGGCAAGCGTACGGTCACCGTCGACACCGACGAGCAGGATCCGCGGCGCAAGCTCATCATCGATGAGCATATGGACACCTATCCCCGCACCTATGTCATTCAGCAGTACGGCTACCATGCCAACGAGGTTGCGCTCAGCTTCGATGACGGCCCCGATCCCAAATGGACGCCCAAGGTACTCGATGTGCTGCGTGACAAGGGAGTCAAGGGAACCTTCATGATGATCGGCAACGAGGCTCAGGAGAACGTGAGCCTGATGAAGCGCGTTGTGCGCGAAGGCCACGAGATCGGCAATCACACTTACACGCATCCGGACATCAGCGAAATCTCAAAGCGCCAACTGGACATCGAAGTCAAGGTCACCGAACGGCTGTTTGCCAGCAAGCTCGGGATTCAGCCGCTCTACTTCCGTCCGCCTTACGACATCGACGAAGACCCGGACACCGACGACCAGGCCGCTCCCGTGGAGCGCATCCAGCAAGACGGCTACACCATCGTCGGCAGCAAGCTCGACACCAACGACTGGAACGAGAATCCCCGCAAGACGCCCGCGGAGATGACGCAATCGATCCTGGAACAGTTGGAGACCATGAAGACCAAGCCGCAGTTCCGCGGCTCTGTCATCCTGCTTCACGATGGCGGCGGAGACCGCTCGGCGACGGTTGCGGCGCTGCCCATGCTGATTGATACTTTGAGAGCGCACGGCTACACCATCGTCCCCGTCTCTTCCTTGCTGGGCAAAACCACCGCGGAAGTGATGCCCCGCATCGGATTCTGGGACCGCCTCAAGTCCCTGCCCGACTCGCTCGCCTTCAGCGGGCTGGCGCTCTTCGGCAAGTTTCTGGTCTTTGTCTTCTTTGTCGGCGATGTCCTGATGAGCGCCCGCCTGCTGCTGATCGGCGCCCTGGCCATCATCGACCGCCTCCTCCGCCCCCATCGCGCCGCCTCACCCGGATTCAACCCCCGCGTCGCGGTTCTCATCCCCGCCTTCAACGAAGAGACGGTGATTGTCCGCACCATTCGCTCCGTGCTCAATTCCGACTACAAGAACCTTCACGTCATCGTCATCGACGACGGTTCGACCGACCGCACCGTCGAAGTCGCTAGCGGCGCCTACAAGGCGGAGATCGCTTCCGGCCTGGTCCAGGTGCTGACCAAGCCCAATGGCGGCAAGGCCGCGGCACTCAACTTCGCGCTTGAGCGCTTCCACGAAGAGATCTACGTAGGGATCGACGCCGACACGGTCATTGCACCGGACGCCATCAGCAAGCTCATCCCCCACTTCGAGGACCTGACCATTGGGGCCGTCGCCGGCAACGCCAAGGTGGGCAACCGCGTCAATCTCTGGACCCGCTGGCAGGCCCTGGAATACATCACCAGCCAGAACTTCGAGCGCCGCGCACTCGACCTTTTCAATGTCGTCACCGTGGTTCCCGGCGCCATTGGCGCATGGCGCACCGCCCCGGTGAAGGCAGCGGGAGGATATCCCATCAACACGGTCGCCGAGGACGCCGACCTCACCATGAACCTGCTCGAACAGAAGTTCAAGGTCGTTTACGAGGACCGGGCGCTGGCCTTTACCGAGGCCCCCATCGACGCGCAGGGCCTGATGCGCCAGCGCTTCCGCTGGTCGTTTGGGACTTTGCAAGCGGTCTGGAAGCACCGCGCCGCCTTCGTCCGCAACAAGGCCATGGGGCTCTTTGCCCTGCCCAACATCATCGTCTTCCAAATGATCCTGCCCATGGTCTCGCCCTTCATCGACCTAATGTTCCTGATGGGCATCGCCAAGTTCTTCGTCGATCGTCACTACCATCCGGAAGCCGCCTCGGCCGCCAGCTTTGAAGAACTGCTGGCCTACTTCGGCGCTTTCATGCTGATCGACTTCACGACTTCCGCAATTGCGTTTAGTCTGGAGCGCCGTCACCCCGCCAACAAGGGCGATGGATGGCTCCTCTTCCACATTTGGCTGCAGCGCTTCGCCTACCGGCAGGTCTTCAGCATCGTCCTATTCAAGACCGCCAAGCGCGCCATCGACGGCAAACCCTTCAACTGGGACAAGCTGCAACGCACCGCCAAGATGAGCAAGGAAACCGACGCCCTGACCGAGGTTAAATAACGTTTTCGGTCCCACAATTGGCAGTTCATCCGCAACGAAAGGGATCGGGCTTGCGGGCTGCGGAACGAGGGCTGAATTCGAGGACGGCGCCGGAATGGGCCTTAGCAGGGGCTAAAGCCCGGTTCATTTTATTGGCTTGATCGGCACGACTAAAGTCGTGCCCTTTTACAAGGCCTGACGCGATCGAGGTTTCCAGCAGCCTGTTTCGAAGCCCCTGAAGGACGCGTTCCCGCCCTGCCGGTTTAGGATGGTCAGGGATCGAATGTCCGCTGGCCGCCGCCGGAAAGAGGAGCGCGTAATGGGATTGAGTGAAGACCTGGAACGGATTGAAATGCAGGAGCGGGAGCTTGTCTTCCCCCGTTTCGACGAAGAAACCGCGTGGGATTTGGGCAGCGGCATCCGCCTTCTGGCTGTGGAGATGGGCCTCGCCGTGGTCATCGACGTGCGCCGCTTCGGGCAGCCCCTCTTCTACGCCGCCCTCGAAGGAACCACGCCCGATAACATTGAGTGGGTGCGCCGCAAGAACAACGTTCTGGCCCGCTTCCATCGGAGTTCCTATGCCGTCGGGTTAAAGCTGAAGCTCAAGAATGAGACCCTCCAGGAACAGAGCGGCCTGCCCCTCATCGACTATGCGACCCACGGCGGAGCCTTCCCTATTACCGTAACAGGCGCCGGAGTCGTCGGCAGCGTCACAGTCTCAGGACTGCCGCAGCGCGCCGATCACGAACTCGTCGTCGAAGCGCTCTGCGGTCTTCTCGGCCGGGATTACGAAGCTTTCAAGCTGCCTGCGGAGTAATTCACATGACAGTCCCTCTGCGCGTCTCCATCGGCATCTGGCTTGGCCTCATTTGCCTTGCGTCGAGCCTTATGGCCTGGCGCTGGTTCGATTCCGCATTTCGCTCCTCTATGACCATCGCCGCGCAGCACAAATCAATGCAGCGGGCACCGGTGACCGTTGCCAGCGTCGCCGCTCTGCCTGCGGATCCCAACCGGCCGGGAAGCCGTCTGCGGGTCTGTTTCTCGATTGATTCCTTTGACGGAATTGCCGCCGCCGACCGCAGTTACTACGAAACCCACGAACGCGCCCGCCAAGCGGCTAACGGACCGCTCTGCATCGACGAACCCGCGTCCGCCGAAGCGCCCCGACCCGGCACTCGCCTCATGCTCTCATTCACATTGGAAAATGGCGGGATCATTGCTCCTTACGAACTCACCACCGACGGCCAAGCCCTGCAGCCATAGGCAGCGTCCGACCAAGTTCTTTCGCCAAATATCTTGAGCAGATGCTAAAACTCTTGGACATCCAGCGGTAATCGAGGCGGAGAAAACCGACCATCGTTGCCAGGAGAAACCGTGTTGTTGGTGAGCCTTACACCTCCCAGGCGCAGCGTCGTTACGGCTATCCGAAGGCTGCGGAGGCACTTGCGTGATTAGAAGAAGATTGTCGTACGAATGGCGTATCGCGTCCTACGTACGATTTCGTCTGGAGCGGACAAATGCGGCAAGTTACTGAACACAGGACACATCGAGGACAGTTTCTAAAGTAACGAATGTGTTGCATAAGTCTCACATTTTTTCTTGCATCCTCAATCCCCGCATGCTACTGTTGGTTCGAAGTCGATTATGCTTTAGATGAACAGAGAGAATTAGAACCAAGTTACACAGCCCCAGAAGATCCTCCATTGCACTTACCCGGATAATAAGTGCAACCTGTTTAGTTTCCGGTCCAATGTTATGGGACCGGGAGGGGCGAAGCCTGTCTCAAATTCACCTCCAAGTCTCTTTCTTCCGAGTTGCCCCTCCAAAGCAATCTCCTTCAAATATCAATCGCCAGGCGCTTGTGACGGTCCGATGCTGTCCAGAGCCTCTGGCTGGTATCCGAACTCCAATGACAGTCTTGAAACCCCGTTCGAGAATGATCAGTGTTCGTCTCTCCGAGGAGGAGTACTCGGCTCTGAGACGGCTCTGTGTAGTCGCCGGCGCGCGAAGCGTTTCCGACCTCGCGCGCGACGCCATGCGCATGCTTCTGAACGGAGAATATCGCGAGGAACTGCCCGGGAGTTATATGGACGAGTTTCGCGCTCAGCTGAGAGGCCTGGACAGAAAGATAGAGCAGCTGGCGGCGGAAATCACAACCTCCAGGGCGAACAATCACCAATAAGTGAGATCGCAGAATTTCTGTAGGGAACGAGGAACAGGGTGCATGGAAACATCAGGATGGAACAAGCGGTATTTCCGGAGCTGTCTATGAGACGCTTCACAATCTCGCTTTTGGCAATCGCCGTGGCGGCCTCAGTCTCGGCACAACAGCAGGCCGCTCCGAACCATGGGAATGGAGCAACTGCCCTCAGCGAATCATCCAACCTTCCGGTGGCGAAGATTGGCAGGGACGATCTGATCGGTATCACGGTGTACGATGCACCGGAATTGACGCGCACGGTTCGAGTGGACTCAGAGGGAGACATTCGTCTGCCGATGCTTCGACAACGCGTCAAGTCAGCAGGCCTTTACCCAGTCGAGCTTGAGAATTCCATTACCAAGGCACTGGTCGACGAGAATGTTCTGGTTGACCCGATTGTAACTGTGTCTGTTGTCGAATACCGCAGCCGGCCCATCTCCGTTTCCGGTGCAGTGAAGAACCCGGTCACCTTCCAGGCCACCGGCACGGTGACGTTGCTGGATGCCATTTCGCAGGCGCAAGGGCTCACGGAAAATGCAGGATCGGAAATCCTGGTTATTCGTCCGCCTGCAGATGCGAACGACAAATCGGTCACGCCGATACAGCGGATCCCGGTACACGGTCTTATCAGCGCGGAAGATCCGACGCTGAATTTGCATCTGGAAGGCGGAGAAGAAATCCGTATTCCCGAGGCTGGTCGAGTCTTCGTTGTCGGCAATGTGAAGAAGCCCGGCGCATTCTACATTACGGATGGTTCCGAGAGTAGCGTGATGAAGGCGCTGGCTCTTTCAGAGGGACTGGATACCTTCTCCGCCCATAAGGCTTACATCTATCGTCTTGAAGGCGGCAGCGGGGGCAGGAGCGAGATCCAAATCGAACTCAACAAGATCATGGATCGGAAAACGCCCGACGTTCCCCTGATGGCAAACGACATCTTGTATATTCCCAATGCTTCTGGGATGAGAGCTAGCTTAAAGGTTTTGGAAACATCCGTGGGGGTGGGAACCGCTCTAGCCTCCGCATTGATCATCTACGGCCGGTAGCATCCACAAAAGAGGACTTATGCCTGAACAACCGCGCCTGGCGGAAGTAATCCCCCATGGACAATCCAGCAATTTGCCTTCGGTAGCCTATTACCCGCCGATTGCGCCGCAGCAGGACTTCGAGACGGAAGCTCCCGCGGTTCCCTTGTCGCACTATCTATGGATTCTGCGGCGTCATCAATGGAAAATCGTCGCCTTCGTGGCAACCTGTGTCCTGGCGACGGTGGTTGTTTCCGCTCGGCTTCAACCTATCTATGAATCGATAGCTACGGTAGATGTCGACCGGCAGGCTCCGTCGGAGGTCGTCGGTCAGGACTCAACTCGCGCTTCATCGGCTCCCAACGACGCGGACCAGTTCCTGGCAACGCAGGTCAAACTGATCCAGTCGGATGCTGTATTGCGCCCAGTGTCAGAGCAATTTCATCTGCTGAGCATTGAAGGACAACTGAAGGGAATGAGCGCGGAGAAGGCGCAAGCAACCGCGCGAGCTCCAGTCGTGCTGAAGCGCTTGAAGGTTACCCGCCCTCCGAATACCTATCTGCTGCTTATCAGCTACCGCTCTCCCGATCCAGGCCTCGCCGCAGACGCGGCGAACGCGATTGCGACATCCTATCTGAATCACACTTACAACATTCGCATTCGGTCGTCGGCCAGCCTGTCGTCTTTCATGGAGAAACAACTCGACGAGTTGAAGGCGAAAATGGAGAGATCCAGTCTTGCTCTGGCGCAATTTGAGAAGGATCTCGATGTCATCAATCCCGAAGAGAAGACGAATATCCTCTCGTCTCGACTGTTGCAGTTGAATACGGAGTACACCGGCGCCCAGGGTGAGCGAGTGAGCAAGGAAGCGGCCTGGAATGCCATGAAGTCCGGGTCGCTGGAAGCGGCGCAGGTTTCCTCTCAAGGGGCCGAACTCGCGCAGCTCGATCAGACTCTCAATCAGGCGCGCCAGCGCTTTGCACTTGTCAAATCGACTTTCGGGCCTACCCATCCGGAGTATCGCAAGGCGGCCTCCGAACTGGCAGAGGTGGAGAGACAATTTGAGAATACGCGCAACAATATTGCCGAGCGAATCGAGGTTGAGTATCGCGAGGCGCAGAATCGCGAACAGATGCTTCAAAAGGCGGTTGCCGAGACCAAGGCGGAATGGGACCGAATCAACTCCCGTTCTTTTGAGTATCGGCAATTGAAGCAGGAAGCCGAAGCCGACAAGACCTTGTATGACGAGCTCATCCGGAAGATTCGTGAAGCGGACATCAACGCCGGTTTCCAGAACAACAACATCCGTATCGCGGATGTGGCTCGGCCACCGTGGCGTCAGGTGTTTCCCAATATAACTCTCAATCTGCTGCTGGCGTTTCTCTTTTCAACGCTGCTGGCGGTAGGCGCGGCGTTGCTGCAGGATACGCTCGATACGACACTCCGCGATCCCAAGGAAGCCAGCCGGTTCCTCGGCACGGATGTCATCGGGACGATGCCTGTCGACCGCCGCGCGGCTGAACTGCCGAAAAGCGCGGCGCCTGTCGCACCGGCAACCATCGTTGCGAAAGCCGCTCAGAACGGAAATCGCAAGGGATACTATCGCGCAACTACGGATTTCGAAGAGGCCGTGCGCACCATACGCAATACGATTCTGCTCTCCGACTTCGAGGGGCGGTTGCGCTCGATTGTGCTCACCAGCGCCGCCCCCAGCGAGGGGAAGTCGACCATCGCCGCTCATCTCGCGATCGCCAATGCCGACAGGGGCAAGAAGACGCTGATTGTCGACGGCGATCTGCGCCGCCCCAGCCTCCATTCAAAATTCGGGTTGAGCGCGCGCGAGGGACTCTCCAATGTTCTGACCGGCGAGTTTCCTTGGCAGGATGTTGTAATACCGGTAGAGGGCAGGCCCAACCTGAGTGTCATCCCCGCAGGGCCAGGGTCTCATCGCGCAGCCGACCTGATCGGCCCGCGCCTCGCAACTCTTCTTGATGAGTTCGGAAAGGAATTCGATCTGGTGATTCTGGATTCGCCGCCCCTGCTCGGCTTTGCTGAGTGTCTCCAGATGGCCACCGCCGCAGACGGAGTGCTCATTATCAGTAGGGCCGGAGAGACCAGGCGTCGGGCCGTTGCCGAGGTGATCTCTGTACTCAATCGGCTGCACGCCAATATCGTTGGCGTAGTTTTGAACCAGGTCAGCCAAAACACTTCATCGGATGGTTACTCCTACTACGGGTATTACCGCTACGGGCACTATCAGAAGTCGGAGTAACACGTTGTACGCCGCTTGCAATATTTCCATCGACCAAGAAAATCATTCTCTCGCGAAACCGGAGGGACAATGCCGCTGAATATTGCTGTTGTAGGAAATGGATACTGGGGCAAAAACCTTGTCCGAAACTTCTTCGAGCTTGGCGCACTCCACACGGTGTGCGACCCCAACCCCCTCGTTGAGGCGGGGGTTCGGGCAATATACCCGCAATTAACTTATCGACGGGAATATACGGGCGTTCTTACAGACGACAAAATCCATGCGGTTGTCCTGGCCACACCGGCAGTATTGCATTTCGACATGGCAAAGCGCGCCCTGCTGGCTGGCAAGGATGTTTTCGTTGAGAAGCCTTTAGCGCTGACGGTCGCCGAAGGCGCGGAGTTGGTCGAGCTCGCAGCCAGGAGCAATCGCATCCTTATGGTTGGGCACATCCTGCAGTACCACCCAGCCGTGAGAAAGCTGAAGGAACTCATTGCGGACGGCTCTCTTGGCCGCGTGGAGTACATCTATTCGCACCGCCTCAACATGGGGAAGATCCGCACCGAGGAAAACATCCTCTGGAGCTTCGCGCCACACGATATCAGTGTCCTGCTCTGCCTGCTTGGCGAAGATCCGCAATCGGCGACTTGCGAAGGCGGATACTATCTGAGCCAGGACATCGCCGATGTAACACTCAGCCAGTTCATCTTTGCGAACGGTGTGCGCGCCCACATTTATGTCAGTTGGCTTCACCCGTTCAAAGAACAGCGCCTTGTTGTTGTCGGCTCCGAACAGATGGCGGTGTTCGACGATGCGGCCGACGACAAGCTAGTTGTCTATCCCCACCGCGTGGAGTGGAAAGATCGCGTCCCGAATGCAGTGAAGGCCGAGGCTGTGCTTGTGCCCATCGAAGCATCGGAGCCTCTGCGGAATGAGTGCCGCGAATTCCTCGAGTGCATGGAGTCGAGGCGCGCGCCACGTACCGACGGTCGCGAGGGTCTTCGAGTTTTGCGGGTCTTGAACGCTTGTCAAGAGGCGATGGAGAGTCACCATGCGGTTTCCCTCTCCACGAACCCCGAGGACCCGAAGTGGCTCTATTTCTCTCATCCGACCGCGGTGGTGGACGAGCCGTGCGAAATCGGCGCTGGAACAAAGATCTGGCACTACTCGCACATCCTGAAGGGCGCGAAGATCGGGGAGCGTTGCGTCTTCGGCCAAAACTGTCAGGTAGCCGAGAACGTGGTCATTGGGAATAATGTAAAGGTTCAAAACAACGTATCGATTTACTCCGGAACGGTGGTCGAGGACGATGTGTTTCTGGGTCCGTCATGCGTGCTCACCAACGTAACGAACCCTCGCTCCCAGGTGAATCGTCATTCGCTGTACGAACCGACAATTATCCGACGCGGCGCAACGGTAGGGGCGAATGCAACCATCGTCTGCGGCATCGAACTCGGCCGTTACTGTTTCATTGGTGCGGGGGCGGTTGTCGTCGAAAGCGTTCCCGACTACGCGCTGATGGTCGGAAACCCCGCGCGCCAAATCGGCTGGATGAGCCGACACGGTCATCGACTGGCATTCCACGATTCGTGCCGCATCGCGCGCTGTCCGGAAAGCGGATTTCGTTATGCGGAGGTAGGACCAGGAATGGTCCAGTGTCTCGATCTCGATGAAGATTCTCCGTTGCCAGCGGAATTGAGTACTGGCTGTAAAACCTACGACGAATTCAAAGGGCAACCGGGTTTGCAGGAAACCCTCCTGTAAATTTTCCTTTGCTCGACTTGAAAGCGCGATTCACTACAATCAAGGCCGAGGTCTTGGCCGCGGTTGACGAAGCACTTCCAGAAGATGCATTTCCAAAACCAGGTTGAGAAAATGACGATTGTGCACATTATCGACCACTATCAACCTGACCTGGGATACCAGGAGGTGCATCTGGCCAGAGCGCAGGCCCGCGCGGGCCACAAGGTAGTTGTTATTACCTCCACAGCCAAACCCGCAATGGCCTTGGAATGCGAGAGTCCGCTGCCAGAAGAAAACGTGGAAGTGCGCCGGCTCGCCTTTGTGCGCGTTGGAGGGCGGCTTTGGATGAGAGGGATCGAGCGCCATTTGGCCGAGATCAAACCCGATTGGGTGATCGTGCATTGCCTGATGACGTGGAGCGCAATTCGCGCGGGCATCGGCCGCCTCACACGGCGATTCGATGGGATACTGACGATCGACGACCACACGGTTCTAAGCTACCGGAGAACCGATCTCATAGGGTCGGCCGCTTATCGCGCTTTTCGCCTGCTCGTTACGCCCTGGTTGACGCGCGTCTGCCGCGATTTCGTCGCAGTAACTCCAGAAACCAGGTCCCTGCTTTTGTCTGATTACGGAATTCCGGCGGAGTTAGTCCGATTGGTGCCACTCGGCGCTGACGCCGATCTCTTTCGTCCCGATCCGGTAGCGCGCGCGGCGGTGCGCCAACGCCTCGGATGGACGACGGACTCCATCGTGATCGTGTATGCCGGTAAGTTCCTTCCGGAAAAATGCCTGCTCGAACTCATCGGCGCCGTAGAACCCTTGGCGGCGGAGAACCCAAAGCTCAAGCTCTTGCTCATCGGCTCAGGTCCTGCGCAGTATGCCGACGAGTTGCATTTGCTGGCGGGCACTCTGCCCACCGGATGCGTTTGCTTTCATCCCGCAGTGTCGAACAGAGAGCTTCCCGAACTGTTGGCCGCGGCCGATATTGGCGTTTGGCCCGGGTCGGAGTCCATTGTGCATCTGGAGGCGATGGCCTGCGGACTTGCCATCGTCATTCGCGATAAGGACAGCCTGCGCGACCGGGTAGCGGGCGGCGCCGGTCTGTTGACGACAGGCGACCCGGGCGATATACGAGCCAAGCTGGTCGCGCTGCTGAACGATCCCGGCCTGCTGGGTACCATCCAGCGGAAAGCGCGGGAAAGAATTGAGACCCAGCTCTGCTGGCAGCGCCTCGCGCGGCAGTTTGAACCGGCGTGGAGTATTCCTTCAAGGCGCCAGACGGTAACTCGTGACACTCAGCCGCAAGCATGGTCTTGACGTCCACCTCTCGCTCGATTCATGACATCTCCTCTAAACCTCGTCGAAGAGCCCAGTCGCGCAGCCATGCCGTATGGCGTCGAGGTTGTATCCGTCGGCAAGGCAAGCGTTTTCGCAGTCGGCACAAACGTCCTCCAGATTCTCGGAGGCTTTGCTACAGCGGCGCTTTTGGCCCGTTTCCTAGGACCCTTGCAGAAGGGGATTTACGATATGTACTTGGCCACCTCAATGCTTCTGGCTGTCTTGTTGAGCCTCGCATTGAACGCCGGAGTTACCTACACAGTCGCATCCCAGCCGGTAAATTCCTTCAAGCTATTGCGCGCACTTGCGTTCATCGGGGCCGGGGAGTCCGCAGCTGTGTTTGTTGTAATGTATTCCGCAGGCTTCATCGGTTGCAGAAGCTTACTGGTTCCTTTTGAACTCGGATCGTCGGGCGTTCCGGCCATCGCACTCATGGTTTTCCTGGTCTCGGTATCGACTTTTTATCGTGCTGTTCTGGTAGGGTATCGGCAGTTTATCAAAGCCAATTACGGCGATGTTTCCAAACAGGTGCTTGGAGTTTCTTTCCTTCTGGCGCTGTACCCGATCAAGCATCTCACCCACATAAACCCTTTGCACTGGACGATTCTGGCGAGCATGGTTGTTATGGCCGTCACCATCGTCAACTATGGGAGCAGAGTGCCGCAGGATAACTCCGGCGCGAGCGATACGGGTCTCGGCTGCGCATTCAGGTTCGCAATGCCGGCGTATCTTGCCAACGCGTCGCAATACTTGAACAACCGGATTGACCTGTTTTTCGTTTACCGATATCACGGCGCGGCACACGTCGGCATATATCAGACTGCCGGGCTGATAGGCCAAGCCATCAGCCTCCTGCCAAGCGCAGTGCAGGGAATTCTCGTTCCCACGATCGCATCAGGTCGACTGTCGCGTAAGGAGACTGTCGCCACCGTGGCGCGCGCCCATCGCTTATTGTTTTCCGTTGGCGCTCTCATCGCTATTTCAGCAGCGGCTGCGGGACCGATAGTCGTACCGTTGGTGTTCGGCAAGGCGTTTGCTGCGACGGCGGTGAGCTTGGCTCTTCTGGTTCCAGGATGCGCAATCTCTATTACGACCACCGTCCTGGCTGCGTACTTCGCCGGTACTGGGCGCCCGCACATTAATATGGCGATCTCCATTGCTGTAACAGTGATAACCATCGCATTGGATGCTTTGGTAGTACCTGTATGGAGCTTTTACGGAGCCTCGGTAATATCCTCTTTCTCCTACATATTTGCTGCTGCGTGTAGCGTCTTTGTATTTAAGAAGGAAACGGGGATGCCCCTGAGCCACCTTTACATTCTCACAGAGGGGGACCTGAAAATGGGTCTCGAATACTTTCAATCGGCCGTGGCGAAGACGAGACAACAGGGGCGCGCGTGATTAGACTCATCATGACTTGTCCGAAATTTCCGCTCCGGCGTCAATTCGAGAGGCGTCCCGGATCACCCATGTTTCGTGTGCTCGATTTCCCGCTCTACGCGTTTATTGCGTCAATCCCTTTCGAGACAATTGGGAGCAGGAATGGAGGCGCGGTCGATGCGACGATCTCCTGGGCACTTGGGATTCTGTGGGCGATAACGAGCGTGTTGGACACGCGCGTAAAGCTGAAGCGGTTTCCACCTGTCCTCATTGCAATGACGTTGCTCGCGATCGTATACTTCGGCTTCAGTTTGCCGATTAATCCCTTTCTTCGCGATATGTCAAATCACTTTTCGCTTCTCCTGCTGCAGATGACTATCATGATCTGGCTCATTATCGGCGTGGTTTCAGAGCGCCCGTATATGTATCAGCGCATTGCTTGGATATTCGCCGTCAGTTGCGCGGTGACTTCATTCCTGCAGTTGCTTGGGTTAGGTTTCGCCGTTAATGTTGTTGACAAGGTGCGGGTAGCGGCGATTGGCGAGGATCCGAACACATGGTGCGGAAAGCTCGCCGTTGGATTCGTGCTCGCAGCCGGGTTGGCGTTGAGGTGGAAGCATCTGTCCTTTCTCCCGATCGTTACGTTCAGCTTCGTCTGTCTTATGATCGTTCCCGCCGCGTTACAGTCGGGTTCGCGAACTGGCCTTGCTTCCATTGTGGTGGGAATCTCCGTACTCGGGATTTCGTCCATCATGCCAAGCAAGGGGCTGTCTCGCTTCCGTCGGGCTGCGTTGGTGATTGCCGCAAGCGGCACGCTGATCTGGGGGATTGGAGGGTCCACTCTAACAGCGACGCGATGGACAAGCGCGCTAACAACCGGGGATATGGCTAGCAGACAGTTTGTGTACCCTGAGGAACTCCGAATGATAATGGCCAAACCGCTACTCGGCTGGGGGCCGGTTCAGAATGGAGTTGAGCTTTGCTCGAAAGTGGGCGCTTGCAAGGGGACAAGAAGCACGGAAAACACCTTCGGTTGGGCCCTGACGTCGTTGGGGATCCTGGGGTCTGCGCCATTCTTCTATGTCCTCGGCACAGCCTGGAAATGCGCCTTGCGGCTCCGTCGCACTGTCTTGGGATGGACGCCTCTCGCCGCACTGAGTACTACTTTGGCGATCTCCTGCGGGATCGAGTGGTATCACGTCAAAGTGTATTGGCTAATCATTGGACTCACCATAGCCGCTGCGGAAATGCCAATATCGCGCGGCCGCGCGTGGATCGGTAGTCCTGTGCACTTCGGGCTGCGTCCTGAACCCAAATGAGGCCGATGCGAGTACTTCACTTGTGCTTTGCGTATCCTTCGCTGCAGTTTCCAGGCGACGGATCATTCCTGCACAACGCGGTAAAGCCGTTGTGCGACGCCGGGTTGCAGGCGTTGGCCGTGATGCCCGTTCCCTATGTACCGGGAATCCTTGGCCGCTTTTTCGCGCGGACCAAGCGGGCGGCACTTTTGCCCAGAAATTACGAATTCGAAGGAATCCCGGTGTTCGTTCCCAGGTATCTACGTCTGCCTCACGCTCTGATTGGCGAACGCCTGCCTATCACTCTGGCCCGGGCTGTTGAATCCGCGATTGATCAAAAGCCGGACCTCATTCATGCACACTATGCATATCCTTATGGCACGGCCGCAATAGAACTCCGGCGTAGATGGCGCGTACCTGTCGTGCTCACGCTTCACGGCAGCGACGCAACTGTTCTTCCTTATCAATCGGAAGCGGCGCGCAGGCGTTTCGTACACGCGATCCTCCGAGCCGATCACGTCCTGGCAGTGAGCGAAGACATTGTAAACCGCACCAGAGATTTGACAGGCCGGACGGCCCAGTTCTGGCCGATCGGGGTTGGTCTGGAGCAATTCCGCCGCCGCGATGAAAAGAGTAAGCTTCGGCGGCAGCTGGGGCTGCCTATGAACAAGAAGCTTCTTTTATTCGTAGGTCAACTACAGAAATCGAAAGGCGTAGATCAACTTCCCGCACTCATGGATCGGCTTGATCCCGGTGTGCACGCGGTGGTAGTCGGAGACGGTCCAGTGCGCAACCAAATCCGCAGCAGTCCGCGCTGCACCTGGGTTCCGACCGTTTCCAATACACGAGTTGCGAGTTACCTCAACGCGGTCGATCTGATGGTGCACCCATCGGAGACCGAGGGGACGCCAACAGTACTTGTGGAGGCTGGGGCCGCGCATCTACCCGTGGTGGCAACGCCGGTGGGTGGTGTTCCCGCTTTGCTCGCGGGCGACCGCGGACTTCTTGCGGAAGTCCGCAACATGGACTCACTCGTAGTTGCTGTTCAGGCGGCGCTCGCCGATCCGGCGGCGGGCGCGCGGCGGGCGGATCGCCTATATGCTCACATATCCAAAGAATATGACTGCATTAAGAACGCCTACAAGCTGAAGCAATTGTATGCTGAGCTGACCGCAAGGGGCACTCTCCATCCCGTCGCCTCCGTGTAGGGATTGCCCTCAATGGACAATCGGAAGAAATGGCATTCACGATGAAGAGGATGGCATTTGGAGGCGCTTGGCTTTACATTGATCCCATCACTCTTGGCGGCAGCACCGGCACGCTGACCTTTCACGAGGCCGTCAATCAGGTTTCCCGCTCCTTGTTTGATTCGCACATCAGCTACCTGTTCTTCCGGCATTAATTCAACCATGAAAAACCATTCCAACATTTCAGCACCGCCGCGCATCGTGGTCGATGCCACTGCCTGCACGTCAGGCGGCAAGGTCTACGTAGATGAACTGTTACCGCGGCTGATCGATGGCCTTCCCGATATCGAATGGATCGTCTACGGTAAGGTCACTCCCGAACTCGCAAAAGTGGCGGCTTACGATCGCGTGCAATTTCGAAACGTTCATTTTCCGTCGCCGACAGATTCCTTGCTGGCGGCCGGGGTGGCCAAGCTGGGGTGGCGCGAATTCGTGCTGCCCTGCGACGTACTTCTGCATCGCCCCTGTCTTTTGTTGAGCACCGCCAATTTCGTTTCGCCATTGTTCCGGACGATGAGGGTCCCGGTTGTTCTCGCGATCCACAACCTGCTGCCATTCCACGAGCCGCAATGGTACACGGAACGCAGCGCGGTCCGGCGCTGGCGGCAGCATACGCTGAGGAGGCTGACCATCCAATCGGCCCGGAGGGCGGAGGAAGTGATCGCCTTTTCCGGCCACGCCAAAGATGTGCTTTGCTTGAAAGGCGTGAATAAATCCCGCGTCAGAATTATTCATCACGGCATCCGCACGGCTCGCGAAAAGTGGCGCGGCGAAGGCGCGGACACTGTACTTCTCGTCTCCCACTATTTTTCGTACAAGAACATCGACGTTGTCCTCCGCGCCTGGCCTCAGGTCCAGGGCGCGCTGGGTTGGCCGATCAAGCTTCTGGTTCAGGGCGTGCCGTACGATGTCGATTATTACGAACGCCAGGTGGAGCTGGTGCGCCGTCTGCGTTTGGAAGAATCGGTAACTCTCGGCCGCGGCGTGGCGAGCAACGAGTTAGCCCGACTCTATGCAACCTGCCGTTGCCTGGTTTTCCCTGCGGTTGGCGAAAACTGCCCGATCACATTGTTAGAGGCCATGTCCGTTGGAACGCCCATCGTGGCGGCGGAGGCCGCGCCACTTCCTGAAATTTGCGGCGATGCGGCGGTTTATTACGCGACATTCGACGAACGGAGATGCGCCGACGCCATCGTCGGGCTGCTGGCTACACCTGGCAAAAACAAAAAGTTATCTGCAGCAGGTTTGCGACTGACCAACGATCACTTCACCTGGGACCTTTGCGCCCAAGAGACACTGGAAGCAATTCAACGCGCATGGACCCAATAAATTTCAAGCGCGCCTTGAAGCGCGCGGCTTCCTCGCTGTCTCTGCGGAATGGCAGCCACAGCGTCATCCTGACCTATCATTCGATCGGCGCCGGCGGCCGTTTCTCGCAACCCATCGAGACATTCGACGAGCAGATGCGAATTCTGTCAGAGCGTTTTACTGTGGTCGCGCTCCCTCGCCTTCTTGAGGCTGTGCAAGCTGGCGTCGAGCGGCTCGCAGCCGTGACCTTCGACGATGGCTTCGCGGATTTATATTTCTGCGCTTTTCCCATTCTTCGCATGCATCGCCTACCCTTCACCGTCTTCCTCGCGACCAGCTTCCTGGAATCCGATTGCGACGCTTTTGCTTGGTCCCCGCATTACGCAGGTCTTGACCCGCTCACTTGGGAACAGGTCCGGGAGATGATGACCGCGGGCTGTCACGTTGGCTCTCACACTCACTCGCACGCACGCCTTTCCGAGTGCGCGACGGTTGAGATTCGCGCGGAGCTTACGCGAAGCCGAAGTATCCTGGAAACCCAAACCGGAAGCTGTGTAACTTTGCTCGCGTATCCCTTTGGCCAACCGCACGATTACGACCGGCGAGCAATGGCCGCCGCGGCCGAATCTGGATATACGGCCGCGTTCACTACTTTGCAGTCCGGCCTGACCTCGATTCCAAAGCCGTACGAAATCCCTCGAGTGATGATCGACGCTTCCGATAGCCGCGACGATTTCCTTCAGAAGATTACCGGGAAGAGAAACTACGTTGCACGCCTGGAGCGCTTGAACTCCGTTCTGGTTCGCGCAGGGCTGCGTGGCGCGCTATTGGCAGCGCCGCCTTCGAAGGCCGGTTCTTGCCTATGAAGACGTTGATTCTCAGCAACTATTACGATCCAGAGTCGGTCGGCGCCGGCATCTGGGTTACGCAGCTGGCCAAAGACCTGCGAGAGCGTGGCCACGAGGTGACAGTTGTAACTTCGTTCCCGAGTTATCCGCAAGGCCGGATTTTCAAGGGCTATCGAAACCGGTTCGCGCTGCGTGAGACGATCGACGGAATCGAGGTGATTCGAACCTTCACCTATGCCACACCGGGCAAGTCGTTCCTGGCGCGCTTCGCTGCTTTCGGCGCATTCTGTCTCTCGGCCGCGCCCGGGTATTTGCGATACAGGCGCAACGTGGATGTCGTTTATGCCATTCTGCCGCCCATGCCGCTCGGCGTAGCGGCATGGGTGATCGCCAAGACGTCCGGAGCGCGCTTGGTTGTCAACGTCCAGGATATCTACCCCGATATCGCCGTGGCGCTCAAGTATCTAGCGAATCCGGTGGTCATCGCGCTTTTCCGCAGGATGGAGCGCTGGATCTATCGGCGGAGTGAGCGCATTGTGGTCATCTCGGAAGGTTTTCGCGAGAATCTTCTTGCGAAGGGCGTCCCGGATGAGAAGATCCGCGTGGTCTCGAATTGGGCCGATCCCGACGAGATTCTCCCAGGGCCCTCCGATAACTATTTCCGTCGCGAGACCGGCGCTGGCGACGATCAGATGTTGGTGCTGTACGCGGGCGGGCTTACGCACAATGCCGATCTTGAAATGGTGCTCGACGCGGCGGCTCAACTGCGCGGTCTCCCAGTGCGCTTCGCCATTGTGGGCGACGGCGTGCAGAAGCAGGCCCTGATGGAAAAGGCCGCGGCTGCCCAGCTGGAAAAGGTTCGCTTCTACCCATTCCAGCCGATTGAACGCTACGGAGAGGTGCTCGCTGCGGCAGACGTAACGCTGATCGCGCTGAAATCGGCTGCAACCTTCGCCTCGGTCCCGTCGAAAATTTTTAAACAGATGGCGGCAGGGCGGCCGATTATCGCAGTTACAAACCATGGCAACGAGTTGAGCCGGCTGATCATCGACGCGCGTTGCGGCGTGTTGGTCCTGCCGGGCGACAGCAGCGGCCTGGCTCAAGCATTGCGTCAGGCGCTCGACCGGCGCGAGGATTTCGCCGCTATGGGACGGCGCGGGCGGGCCTACCTGGAAGAAACGTGCAGCCGACGAATTTGCGTTTCAAAAGTCGAAGCCGCGCTGGCCGAGGCGTGCGCGGATACGCATGCGGACGGCGCCTACGAAGTTATATAAGTCGAAGAATATGGAGGCTGAAATGGAGAGAGTGCTGGTAAACGGCGCGGGCGGTTTTATCGGAGGCCACCTCGTCAAACGCTTGAAAGATGAGGGATTCTGGGTGCGCGCCGTGGATATCAAACGGCATGAGTTTTGCGAGCCGCCCGCAGACGAGTTCATCCAGGGCGACTTGTGCGATCCCGCGCTGGTCTGCGCAGCCGTTGACGGGATCGATACCATATACCAACTTGCTGCCGACATGGGAGGAGCTGGATACATATTCACCGGCGAGCACGATGCGGATGTGATGCACAACTCCGCAACCATTAATTTGAACTGCCTGCATTTTGGTCAGAAAGCAGGCGTGAAGAAGTTCTTTTATTCTTCTTCTGCCTGCATGTACCCGAGTTATAACCAGACGGACCCATTGAACCCGAAGTGTTCCGAGGATTCCGCCTACCCCGCCGATCCCGATAGCGAGTATGGATGGGAAAAGCTCTTCAGCGAGCGCCTCTACCTCTCCTATATGCGGAACTACGGAATTGAAGTTCGCATTGCACGTTTCCACAATATATTCGGCCCCCAGGGCACATGGACGGGAGGGCGCGAAAAAGCTCCCGCGGCGCTTTGCCGCAAAGTCGCGCAAGTCGATGACGGCGACAGTATCGAGATCTGGGGCGACGGCGAGCAGACTCGCTCCTTTCTTTACATCGATGAGTGCCTGGATGGCGTCCGCCGTCTGGTCGATTCCGATTTCACCGGTCCGGTCAATATCGGTTCGGAGGAAATGGTCACGATCAACCAACTTGCCGAGACAGTTATGGATATCGCAGGGAAGCACCTGCACATCGAGCATGTCCCGGGACCTCTGGGAGTGCGCGGTCGAAACTCCGACAATCGGGTGATTCGGGAACGACTGAATTGGGCGCCGTCACGGCCTCTGCGTGAGGGCTTGGAAAAGACCTACGCCTGGATCGCGAATCAGGTGGCGCTCGCCAGCGTTGTAATGGTGTGATCGCATGGCCCGTCTCCGCGACTTGTTGATTGTTTCAACGTTGCTGCTGTTGCTTTCGCCGGTGATGGTACTGTGCGCGCTGGCGGTATGGTGGTCTTCTCCGGGGCCAGTGTTTTTCAAACAACGGAGGTTAGGCTATCAAGGTCGCGCGTTTCTTCTGCTGAAGTTCCGCAGCATGTATCAGAACGCCCCCGATGTGCGGAACCTGGATGGGTCCGCCTACACGGGCGAAGACGACCCTCGCGTTACGCGCGTGGGGCGTGTGCTCCGCAAGACCAGCCTGGACGAACTACCACAATTATTCAACGTCCTTCGGGGCGAGATGAGTCTGGTGGGCCCGCGTCCGGATCAGTTGGACCAACTCCGCTACTACACCGAAACGGAGAAGCGAAAGCTGAACGTCAAGCCAGGCATTACCGGACTTGCTCAGATCTGCGGCCGCAATAACATTCCGTGGGAACGGCGCAAAGCTCTCGATGTTGAATATGTCGATCGCAAGTCCTTCTGGCTCGACCTTGCGATCTTGGCCAAGACTTTCCCCTACGTGCTCTTCAGGAAAGATGTGAATACCAATGTCCATCATTCAAGCCCCCGATCATCTGCTTCGCATTGAGACTTTGGCGGGAGTCGCCGAGTGGCGTTTTCTCGAATGGGACAGCGAACAATTCGGGACTCCCGCCGCGCGTGTGGATCTCCTCTATGCCTCCGGTTCCTATGCCGAGGCTCGTTCCAAGAAGAGCGAGCTGATTGCGTTGATGCTCGATCAATGCCGCGAAGCCGGCATCCACCACTTGTTGGCCCGCGTTGACACCGGAGACCTCACTGCCATCCATGCGCTGGAGGGAGCCGGTTTTGAGATGATCGACGGGATCCAGACCTTCCTGCTTTCACTCGATGGAAATCATAGTTCGGCACCGTTTGGCACGCGCCTGTTCGAACCCAAGGATCTGCTCGAGGTCCTCGATATCGGCAGGACAGCATTCGTCTTCGACCGCTTTCATGCCGACCCGTCACTTTCCTTGCGCGTCGCCGATCAAGTCAACGAAAGCTGGACCCGCAACTGCTGTCTTGGAACTGCTGCCGACGCGGTTGTAATCGCCGAGGAAGATGGTCGCATCGCCAGCTATGTGACGTGCCAGGCGGATCGCGAGTCGAAGCGCGGGGTCGTCATTCTCGTCGCCACCGCTGAATGGGCGCGCGGGAGAGGAACCGGCCGGCGAGCGAGTTTGGCCGCTCTCCACTGGTTTGCGAACCGAGGAATGGAGACCGTTGAGGTTGGCACGCAACTTCGCAATATTCCTGCAGCCCGCCTCTACCAAAGCATGGGGTTCCGGCTCATTCGTACAAGTCTAACCTTTCGAAAGGTTCTCTGATGCGCAACTCGTTTCTTCCATACTGTCTCCCGTTCATTGGCGAGGAGGAGATCGCAGAAGTTGCCGACAGCCTCCGCTCCGGTTGGATTACAACCGGCCCGAAAGTTAAACGTTTCGAACAGGAGTTTGCCGCGTACGTCGGCGCGAAGCATGCGATTGCGGTGAGCTCTTGCACAGCGGCTCTGCACACGTCGTTGGCCGCGTTCTCCGTCGGTCCGGGGGATGAGGTCATCGTGCCCACGCTGACGTTTTGCGCCACTGCCAATGTGGTGGTCCATCTGGGGGCGACGCCGATCATCGTGGACGTCGATCAAGATTTCCAAATCTCCGCCGAGGCTGTTTGCCAGGCGATCACCCCACGCACGAAGGCAATCATCCCGGTACATTACGCCGGACAAGCTTGCAACCTCAGTGAGATCCTGGCCATTGCGGACGCGCATGGGATCCCTGTGATTGAAGACGCGGCACATGCGGCCGGGGCTGAATACGAAGGGGCCAGGATCGGGAGCCACGGCCATGCGGTATGTTTCAGCTTCTACGCCATCAAGAACATGACGACCGGCGAGGGCGGGATGATTACCACGAACGACGATATTCTCGCTCAGCGGCTTCGCCTGCTGTCCTTGCACGGAATGAGCCGGGATGCGTGGAAGCGATACACGGAGGCCGGATCCTGGTACTACGAGGTCCTGGAGCCCGGCTTCAAGTACAACATGACGGACATCCAGGCCGCGCTTGGCATCCACCAACTGCGCCGCCTGGACGGCTTCATTCGGCGTCGGCAGGAAATCGCAGCGATATACGATAGCGCGTTTTCCGATCTTCGCGAGATCCTGCTGCCAGCGCGACTTCCGAAGAGAAATCACACATTCCACATCTACGCGATCCGCCTCGACCCGGGGGCCTCGCGTTTAAGCCGATCGGATTTCATTGATGGGTTGCGTGCGCGGAACATCGGCACGAGCGTTCATTTCATCCCACTGCATCGGCACCCGTTCTACCGCAGGCAATACGGCTACCAACCGGAACAGTTCCCCGTTTGCGAAGAGATCTATCAAGGACTGCTGTCTCTTCCCCTGTATCCCAAGATGACAAACCAGGATGCCGCGGACGTGATTGAGGCTGTGCGGGACCTCGTTGGCGAGCACAGCAAATGCATTGGCGAGAAAGGAGTCATAAGTGTTGCAATCGCTTAGAAGCTTTAGATGGCAGGAGGCATTCCCCCGCGTAATTGCGGACTTCCTGATTGTGCATCTCAGTATGATCGCTGCGTTAGCTATTTCGGTGGTGTATCAGACAGGAATTGGAAACGCCGTTGCGGCTCAAGCTGTCTTCGCCGGGTTTTCGCAATACTACACGGCGTTCTTTCTGGTCATCTCTCCGATCTTCCCACTGGTGTTTCTTCTCAACGGTTTCTATACGAAATCGCGCGCCTATGTCGGCCGCTACAAAGCCTGGGTTATTTCTCGCGGCGTAACGATGGCCGCTCTGATCTTCTTTGTTGCAAACCTTCTGTTCTTCGGCGACGAGAAGGTGGGGCGCAGCGTCGCCTTGCCGTTTATGGCTCTTGCCGCAGGCGGTGTTGCGGCAGTGCGAATACTCAAGGACTTCCTAGAGAAAGGATATTTCCTCAAGACCAAGTCGACTCGCTGGCTGGCTCGGCCTTCCGACTGGGTATTGGTGGTAGGGGGCGCAGGGTACATAGGCTCGCTTCTGGTGGAGCGCCTTCTTGAAAAGGGCTGCCGCGTCCGGGTTCTGGACAGCCTGTTATATGGCGATGACGCGCTCAGAGCGGTTCGGAATCATGTCAATTTCGAGCTGATCGTTGGGGACTGCCGCAACATTCAGGATGTAGTAAGGTCCGTTCGCGGAGTCGAATCGATTGTCCACCTGGCCGCTATCGTTGGAGATCCAGCGTGTAATCAAGACCAAGAGTCCGCGCTTGAAACGAATTACGCCGCTACACGCATGTTGATCGAGATCGCAAAGGGCCACGGAGTCAAACGTCTGGTATTTGCATCGAGTTGCAGCGTCTATGGCGCAACGGATATCGAGATGGATGAGAGGTCGGTCACACAGCCGATCTCCCTGTATGGACGGACCAAAGTTGATTCCGAGCAGGTTCTTCTTGCCTCCAGGAGCGACGTGTTCCATCCCACGGTACTGCGCTTTGCGACAGTCTTTGGTCTCGGATACCGCCCACGTTTCGACTTAGTGGTCAATCTACTCACCGCCAAGGCCTACCAGGAGGGCCTGATCACTATCTACAATGGGCAGCAATGGCGTCCGTTCATCCATGTGCGCGATCTCGTTGAGGGGACCATCCAAATATTGGACGCACCCGTAAGACTGGTTGGCGGCGAAGTCTTCAATGTTGGCGACAGCCGCTTGAATCATACCCTGACCGATATCTCGGATATCATTCAAGAGGTCTTTCCCGGCGTTCGGGTCGAGCATGTAGATAACAACGATTTGCGTAACTACAGAGTCAACTTCGACAAAATCAGAAACCTCACCGGTTTCCGGGCGAGTTACACTTTGCGCGATGGAGTAGAGGAACTCCGGAATGCACTGGATGAAGGGCGGATCACCAACTATATGGACCTTCGATACCACAACCAAAGATATCTCAAAGCTCTGGGAAGCCTGGGTCATAAGGATGAAACCGACGCGTTGGTTATGGCCGCGTTTTCGAATCACCGCTCCGTCTCCTCCGCAGCCGCTGCCGCCGGAGCCCACGCTACGTAAGCCTCCCACCGGCCGAGACAGGTGGCGAAGAACCTGCAAGCACCGCTCGTGTGGCTCAATGTCGCTCTTGGGCACAGGGCCATGAACTGAGATTCCGTTTGAGTTATCACGAAGAGGGCAAAGATGAAAGTTGCAATTATCGGCGGTGGAATCGTTGGGCTGGCAACAGCGCACCAGCTTCTTGGGCGGTTCCCCTCCGTTGAACTGATTCTTATCGAGAAAGAGGACGGACCCGGCCGGCACCAGACAGGGAATAACAGCGGTGTTTTGCATTGCGGTCTGTACTACAGGCCGGGATCCACGAAGGCGCGTTTGGCGGTGCGAGGAATTGCGCAGATTGTCGAATTTTGCGCGAAGCACGATGTTCCTTATGAGTTATGCGGCAAAACTGTTGTGGCAACCGAGGAAGAGGAGATTCCCCGTTTGCACGCGCTGATGGAACGCGGGATAGCCAACGGAGTGCAAGGGCTTCAGTTGCTCAGTTCCGAGGGGATACGTGAGTTCGAACCGCATGCCTCCGGACGGGCTGGATTGCGGGTTCCTCGGGAGGGCATTGTCGACTATGCCGCAGTTTGCGACGCGTTGGTCAAGGAGATCGAGCAGCGAGGCGGCGAAATCAAGCTCTCCTCTGAAGTGACCAGGCTTCGCGAAGGAAGGCGATGGACGGTCCAGACTACCAGCGGAGACTACGAAGCCGACTTTCTCATCAACTGCACAGGGCTCCAGTGTGACCGGGTGAGCCGAATGGCCGGCGCGCATGATACAACCAAGATCGTGCCCTTCCGGGGAGAGTATTACAAGCTGAAGCCGGAGCGCCAGCACCTTGTTCGAAACCTCATCTATCCCGTGCCTGATCCCAAGTTTCCATTTCTGGGAGTGCATTTCACACGCTTGATCCACGGTGGAATTGAAGCCGGTCCCAATGCTGTTCTGGCCTTTGCTCGCGAGGGGTATCGAAAGACCGACGTCTCTCTGCGCGACGTGGTCGAGACGTTGACCTATCGCGGATTTTGGAGATTCCTTCTTCGCTATCCAGGGATGTGCTGGGATGAGTTCGAACGTTCCTTTAGCAAACAGATATTCTGCCGGTCACTGCAGCGGCTTGTGCCCGATGTGCAACTTAGCGACCTGGCTCAAGGAGGCGCCGGTGTACGAGCGCAAGCACTGACTTCGGCTGGTGAACTCGTTCAGGATTTTTACTTCGTTCGTCAAACGCGCGCATTGCATGTGCTGAATGCTCCAAGCCCCGCGGCAACCGCGGCCCTGGCCATCGCGGACGAGATCATCGAGACCGCAAAAGACGCGATCGACATTCGGAGCGCCCCGGCGTCGTTCGCTTTATAGAAAACCAGCTGTTCTATAGCTCACAGAAGTTATCCACTAAGAATCGAAACACAATGGACCACGTTACCCGCGCAGGCGGTGTGACGTGGTCTATTTTCGTTTTGGAGTAAATATGCTTGTTGCAGAAGGGCTGCACTGGTTCCACCGTTTCTGTAACCTGGAAGCGGTGGCCTGAAGTCTCGTTTTCCTCGCGAAAAAGACACCTGTTACCGCGCTGCAAATGGCACGTTTATTGCGGAACGGCTTTGGGCCGCTCGATCTGCGCGATGAAGAACCCGTCGGTCCCGAAGCGCCCCGGCAGCAGCTGCAGACATCCCTCCGCGGTCAGCGCCCCACGCAGCCGCTCGGCACTTCCGGCGGTCAGGATCCCAGCCGCTGCGAGTTGCTCCAGCCTTCCATCGAGGGAGATAAGTCGCGCCTCCGGCGTCTGCGCCAGCACAGCGGCAACCACCTGCTCGTTCTCTTCCGGCTCCAGGGAGCAGGTGGAGTAGAACACCTTTCCACCGGGCCGTACCGCACACAGAACCGCTTTCAGAATCGCCCGCTGCCGCTCCGCCTGCCGTTCCAGATCCTCGGCGCGCAGGCGGTGGCGAATCTCCGGATTCCGCCCCAGCGTGCCCGTTCCGCTACAGGGAACATCCGCCAGGGCGGTGTCGAAGGCTTCCGGCGCGTCCAGACTGGTCGCACCCAGCTTCGCCGAGGCAAGTTTCGCCGAATCCTGCAGTCGGCACTCCACGCGCTCACCCAAACCGGAGAACCGCTTCCGCATCTGCTCCAGCCGCGGCTTGCTCGATTCGCAGGCAACAATCCGCGCCTCAGGGTTTCGCTCGGCCAGAATCAGCGTCTTGCCTCCCGGCGCTGCGCAGGCATCGAGGATGCTCTTTGCTTCTCGATCCAAGTCTCCGTCCGCAAAGGCTGCCAGCTCCGCCACCAGTTGCGAGCCTTCATCCTGCAGCCGCACCCGGCCCTCGCGGAACGCCGCGCACCCGGTGACATCGCCGGCCAGCACCACGCGCGCACGAGCGAGCAATTCTCCCGGCTCCAACTCGATCCCCGCCGCGCTTAGCTCTGCTTCGACCTCGGACTCAACCTCGGTTTCGGCCAACCGCACGGCGGACATGGGCTGCAACTGACCGTGGCGGCAGATTCCGGCGGCTGCTTCTTCGCCATAGAAGCGTGTCCACCGCTCGACCATCCATGCCGGATGGGAGCCGGTGATCGACTGTTCCGACCACAAATCCCCGTCGGCATGCGTCGTGCACGTAGCAATACCCGGAGCACGCGCAGTGCCTGTGCGCGAAGTAACCAGTTTTCGCAGAACAGCGTTCACCATGGCGGAGGCGAAGCGCTGTCCCACCCGCTTGGCTAGTTCCACACTCTCATCGATGGCCGCTCGCGCCGGAATGCGGTCCATGTGCAGAATCTGGAAGGCCCCCAGGCGCAGCGCAATGCGAACCTCCGTGTCGAGCTTCGCATTTGGGCGGCTCAACAGCCCCTGCAACGCACGATCCAGTTGAATCTGCCAGCGCAGCACGCCCAGCACCAGCGCCGTGGCCAGGTTGCGGTCGGCGGCCGACAGTCCCTCCACGGCTCGTCCCCGCAGCAACTCGTCGGAGTGCGTTTGCCCCCGCTCCACTGCCTGCAGAATCTCGAATGCCGCCTTGCGCGCCGGAGAAAGATCCGCCGCCCGGTTCTTGGGCGCTTGCCTGGGTACGCCGGTTTTGCCCGGGCCCTTTTTGATCTCGCTCATTGGTCCTTCGTCTCGAACGTCGCCGCTCCCAGTCTTGCCGTCGCGGGCAGCGGATTGCCACGCAGGAAATCGCCCGCGCTCATCCGCTTCTTGCCTTCGAGCTGGACTTCGAGGAACTCCAGCCAGGATCCAGCGGCGCAGGCCACAAACAGCCGATGGTTCTCGACTTGAATCTGGCCGGGAAGGGAAGTGGCCGGTAGCCCGGCTCCATCTGTCACCGTGATCCGATGCGCAATCAGTTTCTTGCCGTCGAGCTCGGTAAACGCTCCTGGCCACGGCTGGAATCCCCGCCAGCGGTTCTTGAGCTCAGCCGCCGTGCGCCTGAAAAAGTCCATCCTGCCGTCGTCGCGGGTAAGAATGGGGGCCAGCGTCGCCTGCGCGTGATCCTGAGGTTGGGGAAGAATAGTCCCGTTTTCCAGCCCGGCAAGGGTCTCCACCAGCAGCGGCGCGCCTGCCTCGGCCAGCGTCACAAACAGGTCAGCCGCCGTCAGCTCCGGTCCGATAGCCACTTCCTGCCGAAGCAGGATCGACCCGGTATCCAGACCCTCCTCCAGCAGCATCGTGGTGTTGCCGGTAACCGCTTCGCCCATGGCCACGGCCCATTGAATCGGCGCTGCTCCGCGGTATTTCGGTAGCAGTGAGCCGTGCAGGTTGATGCAGCCCAGCCTGGGCAGAGCCAGCATCCACGCCGGAATGATGCGCCCGTACGCAACCACGACGATAGCGTCCGGGGCGATCTTTTCAAGTTGGCTTCGGAATTCAGCGTTGTTGCGGATCTTCTCCGGCTGGGTTACCGGAATGCCCGCTTCGAGCGCTGCAGCCTTCACCGGCGGGGCCGTCATTTGCTGATGTCGTCCCACCGGCCGGTCGGGTTGCGTCACCGCCAGCGCGATCTCGTGGCCTGCCTTGCGCAGAGCCTCGAAACTGGGCACAGCGAATTGCGGGGTGCCGCAGAAAACCAGTTTCAAAGGGCTTGCCTCGTTTACCACTCGCCGTCGCGGATCATCTTGCGAATCTTGCGCAGATTCAGGTCGCGCTTCAACGCGCTCATGCGGAAGATGAACAGCATCCCGTCCACGTGGTCGATCTCGTGCTGAAAACACCGCGAAAGCAGGTCTTCGCCATCCATCTCGAACCACTTGCCGTTTTCATCCTGGGCACGTATGCTCACCTTTGCCGCGCGCACTACCTTCTCGCGGATGTCGGGAAAGCTCAGGCAGCCTTCCTCTTCATAGAGCTTGCCCTCTCGCTGGATGATCTCCGGGTTGACCAGAACCAGCCGGTCCTTCGGGTCCTTGCCCATGCTCAGGTCGATTACCGCAAGGCGCTTGGAAACGCCCACCTGCGGCGCGGCCAGCCCGATCCCCTGTTCCGCATAGGTCGTCTCAAACATATCCGCAACCAGCTTCCGCAGGTCGGCATCGAATTCGGTTACCGGTTCGCCGGGTTTGGAAAGCACCGGCTCGGGATATTTCACAATCTTCAGAATCATGTTGGTGTTTGAACGAACAACCTTTCGTTGCAATGCTTGCTACTTGTTCCAGGATTTGCCAAACATCAGACAGGCAAGAAAGACCGTGGCGTTGCTGGAGTTCTTTTCGATCTTCCAATCCTTGAAGGCTTCCTCCGCCTCTTGCACCTCGGTCAGTGCGTCGGCCGGATTGAACTGCTTCGATACATCGTAATCCGCTGCAGAGCGTTTATCTTGCAAACGCTTGAATCTGCTTCCGATCAACGCAAGACTCTGGGAGACGGGATGGGGCAATACGACGTCGTCGGGAAGGTCTTTGACTCGTGTTGCCCCTTCCTGAGAGAAGGCTTTGGCGACCTTGCCCATATGTGTGTGTTCCAGAGCGCGTTGCGTTCTTTCTCGCAATCCTGTCGGAGAATCGGGGCTCACCTGCTCCGCAACTTCAGCGGCGAGAAGATGAAAAACCGCATAATAGGCTGCCGAGATTGCACGCCGAATATGCGCTTGGGAAGTGTTGCGCGGATCAAGATTCGCCAGGAACCGCGCGTGATCGAGCAGTTCCTCAGCTAGCGACATCGAGCGCCCTCCGCGCCACCCCAGACCCTACGTATATCCAGCGATCCAGGTCAAGTCCGAGCAAAACCTGCTCCACATCAAAGGTAAACTTGCTCAATGCGGCAATTCTCTCGCGAGCCGGACGGTCGTTCTCATAGAAGTATTCTTCAGCGACCAAAAAAAGCACGTAGATGGATGGATTCCCCGATTGGTCGTTCTTCGCTTCAACCTCGTAATCGACGATATAGTCAGGAAATTTCTTGCCGTCTGGATTGGTCTTGAGCCTTTCGATTGCATGATAAACCGGACCCGTCTCATCGACGTAATTCAACCTGTACCAAGGAATAGCGGGCAGCGTAAAACCATCTTTTTCTTGCCGCAGATCTACAGTGCCCGACAGTCCTTCCGTGATCCGAAGGTTTGGATTTGGATGCTCTTCGCCAGGCTGATAAACACGGAGGATCTTGAATACTCCTGGTCGACCCAGAACACGAACTTCCTGGCCAATACACGGATCAAAATTCAAACCGTCCATACCATTCTCCTCGCATAGTCCATTTTACCGCCGAATCGAATCTACTGGAACCCGCACAGAAGCTGCGCGGACTAGAACTTCCGTATCTGTTCGATGTACCCTGCGAAGTTTCGTTGCAATTCAAGGGCCGAGTCGCCGCCAAATTTCTCCTGCACCAGCCGCGCCACGGTCAGCGCCACCATTGCTTCGCCCACTACTCCGGCAGCGGGCGCAACGCAAATGTCGCTCCGCTCGTAGCTGGCGCTGGTTGCCTCGCGGGTGTCGAAGCGAACCGACTCCAGCGGACGCCGGAGAGTCGAAATCGGCTTCATGTGCCCGCGCACTACGATGTCTTCTCCGTTGGAAACTCCGCCTTCGATGCCTCCGGCGTTGTTCTGATGCCGCTCAAAGCGGGTCGGCCTGTCCGTTGCCTCGGCCGCGTAATAGATCGGATCGTGCACCTTGGAGCCGAACGCGCCGCTTGCAAACACCCCGCGCCCGATCTCCACGGCCTTCACAGCCTGGATGCTCATCACCGCCTGGGCCAGCAGTCCATCCATTTTTTCGTCCCAGTTCGCGTAGGTGCCCACTCCCGCCGGGAGCCCGTGCACCACTACTTCGAAGACGCTGCCCACCGTATCACCGGTGCGCGCAGCCTCTTCCACTTCTTCCTTCATGCGAGCTTCGGCCTCGGGGTCTACGCAGCCCAGGACAACTTCGTCTTTAGCGGCCAAGGCGGCAATCTCCGCCCAGGTGGCTGGGCGTTCCAACTCAGCCCGGCCGACGCGAACCACGTGGCTCAGAACCTCGACGCCCAGAACCCGCAGCATTTGCTTGGCCAGCGCCCCGGCGGCCACGCGCGAGGTGGTCTCTCGTGCCGACGCCCGTTCCAGCACATAGCGCGCATCGGGAAAGTTGTATTTCAGCGCTCCCGCCAGGTCGGCGTGACCCGGGCGCGGCGATTCCACCGCCTGGTGCTTGGCTGCGTCGCCCGTTTCCACCGGGAGCTTTTCTTCCCAGTTTTTCCAGTCGCGATTCACCAATTCGATCGCAATCGGCGCGCCGATCGTCTTGCCGTGCCGCACCCCGCTGAGGATGTGCGCCTTGTCGGTTTCGATCTTCATGCGGCCGCCGCGCCCATATCCCTGCTGGCGACGCCACAGTTCGCGGTTCACATATTCCACATCCACGGGCACGCCCGCCGGCAGTCCGGAGACCAGGGCGATCAGAGCCTCGCCGTGCGACTCCCCGGCTGTTGAGAAACGAATCATATCTTATTCATTGTACGGGAAAGGGGGAGAAGAGCAGGGAACAGGGATCAGAGAAGCAGGGAACAGGGAACAGGGAACAGGGATCAGAAGAACAGGGGGTAGGGAGTAGGGAGTAGGGAGCGCGGAACCGCGAAAAGCATCGCTCTGGCCCGCAAAGCTTCCAAGAAAGGTCGGATTCCCGAAAATCGTCGCGTGCGGCCTTCAAGAATCTGCGTTGTGGAGGTCGGCCCGGGTTCAGTCCCGTCTTTCTGATCCCTGATCCCTGATCCCTGTTCCCTGATCCCTGTTCCCTATTCCCTATTCCCTATTCCCTATTCCCTTCTCCCTCGATTACCATCTTTCGCATGACCTACTTCCTCTTCAAGACCGAGCCCGAAGTGTACTCTTTCGATGATTTTCTGCGCGATCAGGAGACCATCTGGGATAACGTGACCAACCCCACGGCCGTCAAGTACCTCCGTGAAATGAAGGCGGGAACCAAGTGGATCTTCTACCACACGGGCGACGAGCGCCGCGCTGTGGGCACCGGCTCAGTCCTCAGCGTGGATCCTGCCGACCCCAAGATCCCCATCGTCAAGGTCAAGGTTGGCAAGGCCCTCAAGCATCCCCGAACCCTGGCCGAGATCAAGGCCGAGCCCATCTTTGCCGCTTCGCCCCTCATCATCATCGGACGCCTCTCCGTGGTGCCCCTCACCGAAGAGCAGTGGAAGTGGTTTCTGGCCTAACGCCGTATTTGTACTCGCCCCGGCAAGCCTTGATCAGGGCAGGAAGACCCAGTTTTTGGGCATGAATTCAGGAGATTTCGACTGGACCTCGCCGAATTGTCCGATCTACAACTTTAGTGGTAAGTCGCGTCGCGAGCCAGCCGTCGCTGTTCACTTCCTTTTCATATGCTTGAGCTATAAATCAAACAGATAAAAAGGATCGAATTCAGTGCACACCTTCACCGATGCCGAGTTGCATCAGCCGCCCTCGTCTCTTCCGAGTGAGCGGCGGCTCATCGTAATTGGCATTCAGCTGTTTGCGGTTGCTTTGGGCATCGTCGTATCGAGCCACATTTACACCATGGGCCGTGAGATGGTCGACCGCCATGAACGTCTGGCCCATAGTCGGCAGCAGATTGATCGCTTCACTGGTCAACTTGATCACGTTCTCACGGCACTTACGGCAAGTCAGAAGCCGGGTGGGGCGGACCTCAAGGATCTCGATTCCACGACCGATTCTGCCGGATCTCTTCTGGACCCTGCGAGCGAGCTTCCCGGTGAGCTTCCCGGTGAAACAGAGGCGGTGCAGCAGTCAGTCGCCGCATTGAATGGCGCCTGGCTAGCGTGCCGCCAGGGCCGGTGCGACCTGGCGCACCCGCGCGACGCAGCTGAATTATCCACCGCTGTTGTTCACCTTCAGGTGGCCCTGGGCGCGCTGCGGAGCGGAGTGGACCGGCAGGATGAGGAGAATTTCAGCCGCATCCACGATATCCGGCTGATCAGTGTCTGGAGCATCGCCTGCGCGGCGCTGGCCTGTCTTCTCATCATCTTTTCTTTCGTTTCCGCCATCAGCCTTCAGCGCCACCTGCGACGCCAGGATCGGATTCGCTTCCTCATGGAATCGGAACTGAATCGGGAACGGGCTGCGCTGGAGGCGCGGGTGCAGACGCGGACTTCGGCCCTCGAAGAGGAAGTGAAGGAACGACAGCGAGCGGAGCGCCTGAACCGCGGCCGCAATCGAATGCTGGAGATGCTGGCTCGCAATGAGCCGGTCCTCGAAATTATGAAAGTGCTGGCGGAGACCGTAGCCGAATTCCGGCGAACCTGGACCTGCGCGGTTCACTCCCTGGACTCCGGATCGCTCAAATTGATGGCCAGTTCCGGGTTGAGCGACAAGATGAAGCAGCATCTGCGCTCGATATCGACGAGCTTTGCCGGCGCCCCGGAGAGCGTTGCGATGGTGACGGGAGCACCGTACCAGATCGAAGATCTAGGCGCGGAGCATTTGCCATGGAGCGAACTGCTTCGCGCCAATGGCTTGTTGTCGGTTTGGTCGGCGCCTTTCTTTGCCTCCGACTCGGCCGCGCTGGGGACCCTGAGCGTCTACACCCTGTTGCAGTGGAAGCCATCTTCCGCCGATCTCGAAATGCTGGAGATGGCTTGCCACATGGTGGCACTGGTTCTGGAGAGAAACCGGCTGCAGACACAGTTGATCGATCATGCCTATCATGACAGCCTGACAGGATTGCCGAACCGCCGTCTGGCCAGAGATCGTATCTCCAGCGCGATCCACCGGGCCTCTCGATCCAATCAGGGATTGGCTGTTCTGTGGATCGATCTGGACCGTTTCAAGCAAATCAACGACCAATACGGGCACGCGGTTGGCGACATTACGTTACAGAGATCGGCGCAGCGGCTTTCCGGCAGGCTCCGCACCAGCGATACCCTCGCCCGTATGGGCGGCGATGAGTTCATGGTCATCCTCGAAGGAACCTCCAGCCGGATGGCATCCGAGGCCATTGCCGCCAGTCTGCTCGAAGTTCTGTCGGCGCCCATGCAGATTGACGAGTTGGAATTGAGTATTACCGCCAGCATTGGCATCTCGCTTTATCCGGAAGATGGCCAGACGGGCGACACCCTTTCTCAGCATGCCGACCAGGCGATGTATGCGGCCAAATTCGGTGGCGAGGGGATCTGCTCCTTTACTCCGGAAATGGATCGCGAGCCAGCCGAACGCCGCGAGTTGGAGGCGGAGCTGAAACTGGCCCTGGAAAACGGCGATGGGTTCTCTGTCGCTTACCAGCCAATTTGCCTGCCCAATGGCACTCTGAGCGGATTTGAGGCGTTGCTGCGCTTCCGTTCTCCCCGCCTGGGTAATCTGCCACCCTGCGACTTCATCCCGATCACCGAGGAGAATGGACTCATTTTACCGTTGGGAGAATGGGTGCTGCGCGAGGCATGCCGCCAGAGCCAGGAATGGCAAGATGCCGGCTATCCGCCGTTCTCGATGGCGGTCAATATCTCGGCTTTGCAGTTCGCCCGAGAGGACTTTGCCGATACCGTTGCGCATATCCTTGAGGAGACCGGACAGCCCGCGGAAATGCTCATCCTGGAGCTGACAGAGAGCATTCTGATGAACGACTTTACCGAATCCGCCCGCCAGATGGAGCGCTTGAAGCTGCTGGGAATTCGGATCGCAATCGACGATTTTGGAACCGGATACTCTTCTCTCAGTTGCCTGCACAGGCTGCCCATCGATGTGCTCAAGATAGACCGCTCGTTCATTGAGCACATGCATGAGGCAGACGGCACCGGTCCCATCGTCGAGGCGGTTCTCTCCATGGCTCACACGCTCGGCCTGCGCGTCGTGGCGGAAGGTGTGGAGACAGCCGAACAGCTGAATACTTTGCACCAGGGCGGCTGCGACGTGATCCAGGGATTCTTCTTTTCGCGGCCTGTGCACCCCGTCGCCGCTGCCGCAATCATTCGCTCCGGGAGACTGGAAGGCGAAGACCAAATCGTCTCCTCAACTTTGCCCACCGCTCCCGAACGCAGCGGGCCCTCGCGAAGGGATGAGGACAAAGTGTCCGCACCCCGGTGAGGAAGAGGAAAGACAGGGATCAGAAAGACAGGGATCAGGGAACAGGGGTCAGGGATCAGAAAAGCAGGGAGCAGGGAATAGGGGGAGGGAACCAGGAAAACTACCGCCAAGCCCTGCAAAAAATCCCAGGAGCCTTCGGCTTTTCGATAATCATCCTGTGTTGTCCGCAAGAACCTGCGTCGAAGGGGATAGGACGAGTGCCGTTTCAGCCCTGTATCTCTGATCCCTGAACTTTATTCCCTGATTCCTGTTCTCCGATCCCTAACCCCTGTTCCCATACAATTGCTCGGTACCTTCCTGCATCCAGGGAAGGGCTTCGGAGTGAAAAACAATATGCCTGATCGCTTCCGCTTGGCCGGTTTCGCACGGCCGCTTTTTGCCTTGATTCTCCTTCTTGCAATGGCTGCCTCCAGCCACGCCCAGGGCCTTGCCCCCGAAGTCAAACTGCCTGCGGGCTTCAGCACCATCGATCCGTTTGTGCAGACCGGTCTCATGGTTCGCGGCGTCAATATCCTCGGCTACGACCCCATCTGGGCCGACTTCTCCAAGGGGCGTTTCAAACAGGAGTACTTTCGCAAGATCCACGAGGCCGGATTCACCACCGTACGCGTCAACCTGCAGGCCTTCCAGTACATGACGGCAAACGACAAACTGCCCGATTCCTGGTTCCGCATGCTCGACTGGGTCGTCGCCAGCGCCACCGAGCAGCATTTGCAGGTGATTCTCGACGAGCACGACTTCGGCTTTTGTGGCGACAAGAGCTATATCGAGTGCAAGCCGAAACTGATAGCCTTCTGGCAGCAGGTTGCGCCCCACTACAAGGACACGCCCAACAGCATCACCTTCGAACTGCTGAACGAGCCGCACGGCCTGATTTCCAACCCGGAGTGGAATAGCCTGCTCGCGGCGCTGCTGCATATCGTCCGCCAGAGCAACCCGACCCGTAACGTCGTCATCGGGCCAGCGGTGTGGAACAGCAAGAACGCTCTGAAGGACCTTGTGCTTCCCGGCGACGACGGACACATCATCGCGACCTTCCATTACTACGATCCGTTTCGCTTCACCCACCAGGGAGCTTCCTGGGCCGGCGACGAGATCCGCAGCGGCCACGACATTGACTGGGGAAAGCCCGAGGAGATGCTCATCGTCGATCGCGACTTCGATGGCGTCGCGCAATGGGGCCACGAGCATCATCGGCCCATCCTGCTGGGCGAATTCGGCGCCTACGACAAGGCTCCCACCGAAGGACGCGTGCGCTGGGATGGCTACGTCCGCAAGATCTGCGAGGATCGCGGATTCAGCTGGGCTTATTGGCAGTTCGACTCGAATTTTGTGGTCTTCGACGTGGAGAAGAATAAGTGGAACGAGCCAATTCTGAAGGCGCTGATTCCAAAATCGCGGTGACAGACAATCTGGCCATCCGCTGAAACCGGCTCCGGGGGAGGGCCTGCCTGCTCCGAGAGTCCAAAGAGAAATGCCCCCAGCCAACCGGTCGGGGGCATTTCTTTCGTATTGTTTGATCGTGCCGGCGTCGCCTGCCTGCCAACCGATTTAGTTCACTATTAGCGTCAGCGTGGTGGTGTGCACGTCCGCTCCGGCGGTTGCGGAGACGGTGAGCGTGTAGGTCTGCGTCACGGGCGTGGTCGAACCAGAGTTCGAACCGCCGCCGCCACCGCAACCAGTGATTCCCACCGCCATGGATGCCCCAGCCAGGGTCAACAGAAGGAAGCAAGCCAGCTTGCTCCAGCGTCGTTCTGCGCGCCGCAGCTTGCCGGCAAAGGGCAGTAGCAACAATCCCAAGGCCACCGGAAATGCGGCGCGACCAAACGGAATCTGGGTTTGGCGGGACGCCGATTGGGAGGGCAGCGTTACGGTCAAAGTGACGTTGGTGGGCGGAGAGTTGGCCGGAATGGAGGCGGGAGAGAAGGTAGCCGTGGCTCCGGTTGGCAGCCCGGTTACGCTCAGCGTAATCGGCTGCGCGCCGGTAGTCCCGCCCACCGCGCCAAAGGACAGTTGATAGATTGCCTGACCGCCCGCAGACGCCGTCGCCGAACTCGATCCCGAGGCCGGAGGAGCAAACGTAAAGTCCTCGATGGTCTCCGTCAGCGCCGTGCTGGTCAATGCTGCAAAGTCGGCGTCTCCCGAGTAGACAGCGGTAATTGAGTGCGCCCCGGAGGTCAGCGAGGAAGTGGCAAAGGTTGCCACGCCCGCCGCGAGGGTTCCGGTGCCGAGTTTGGTGGTCCCGTCATAGAAGTTGGCCGTGCCCGTCGGCGTGCCGGCCGTCGAGGTCAGCGTCGCCGTAAAGGTGACCGAGTTGGAGACGTAAGCCGGGTTGGCCGAGGAGGTCAGCGCAAGCGTGGGAGTTGCCAGCCCAACGCTCAACTGCACCGAGGCCGTCGCCGTGGTGTAATCGGTGGTGTCGGTGGGCGTAAAGGTGGCCTTGAGCGTCTGCATTCCCACCGGCAAAACCGTCCCCAAAGCAGGTGTATAGGCAAAGCTTCCCGCAACAGGCGTGGTTGCGTTCAACTGTGCTGCGCTCAGCGCCGTTCCATAAGGGATGTTTGCTGGTGTGGCCCAGGTGATGGTGGGAGTTGCTTGATTGACCGTCAGAGAAACGGACGCCGTCGCGGTTGTGTAGTCGGTGGTGTCGGTAGGCGTGAAGATTGTCGTGAGCGTATAGCTTCCAACCAATGGGATGGTTGATGCCGTCACAGCCGCAGCTGCGCCACCCGAGGGGGTTGCGGTGTAAGCAAAACTTCCCGCTACCGCAGTTGAATCATTCAGCGCGGCGGCGTTCAACACATTGCCGAGAGTTGTGCCGTAAGAAATGGCTGCTGGAGTTGACCATTGGATGGTGGGGGTTGCCTGGTTCACGGTCAACGTGACAGTCGCCGTTGCATTGGTGTAGTTGGTGGCGTCGGTGGGCGTAAAGGTAACCTTGAGCGTCTGCGCTCCTTCGGTCAATATGCTTCCCAGCGCAGGAGTGTAGGCAAAGGTTCCGGCCACCGACGAGGTTGCGTCCAACTGAGTGTTGCTCAGCGGCGTGCCATAGGAGATTGCGGCAGGCGTGCCCCAAGTGATGGTCGGCGTCACCTGGATGGTGTAAAGACCGGAAGTAACGGCGCTCTCCGAATAGCCGCTCACTACCGCAATGGCCTGCAGTGTCGTCGTGGCAGAAATCGTGATCGGGGTTGTGAATACCTCGGATGCTGTGGTCGGCGTGCTGCCGTCGGTGGTGAAGTAAATGGTTGCGCCTTGCAGGCTATCCAAGATGGAGACAGTTTGCGCTGTCTGGAAGATACCCGCAGCCACAGTGAACGTCGGCGTAGCCGCTGGCGGCGGGAAGGTTACTTTGCGGATCACATCGTTTCCGGCATCCGCAAAATAGAGACTTCCGGAGGCGTCGATCGCTAATCCCGTCGGGCTATGGAGTTCGGCGACCGTCGCCGAACCGTCATCGCCGCTGTAGCCGATGTAATTGTTTCCGGCAACTCGGGTGATGATACCCGTGCTTGCAGAAACCTTGCAAATTTCATCCTGCCAGCTATCGATGTACAAGTTGCCCGCACTGTCGACTGCAACGCCGGCGGGATAGAGGCCAGCCTTTATAGCCAAACCGCCGTCACCGTAATTTAATGTCGAACTACCCGATCCCGCAACGGTCGAAATGATCCCCGTGGCTGCGGTGACTTTGCGTACCAACCCAAAAATGTCTTGGGAAATATAAAGGTTGCTTGCGCTGTCCAAAGCCAATGAGGTCGGGTTCCAGACTGTGGCGTCAACGGCCAGGCCGCCGTCGCCTGTTTGCCCATTCGTGCTTCCACCGGCTACCGTACTGATGTTGCCAGTCGCCGCGGACACCATACGAACCAAATTGTGTTCGCTGTCGGCTATATACAAGTTACCACTGCCATCAACTGCCAGCCCCATCGGCTGGTCCAACACAGCCGAAGTCGCCGGGCCGCCGTCACCGAAATTCTGTTGGCCCGAAGCAGCCTGCCCTTTCGGCCCGATTCCGGCAATCGTGGAAATTACTCCAGTGCTCGCTGTCACCTTTCGAACGACATTGCTGACGACATCGGAGATGTAAATATCGCCTGCGGCATCCATGGCCAGGCCGCTCGGAGCGCTGAGCTGCGCGCTTGTCGCCAGACCGCCATCTCCACCGTATCCAGCAGTGGCGTCCCCTGCAAAAACTGTGATGATTCCCGTCTTGGCCGCCACCATCCAGACCACACTATTTCCTGGGTCGGAAAAGTAGAGGTTATTGGCGGAGTCGAGCACGATTCCTTCCGAATAGTATGCGAAGGAGGATCCAACTCGTAGTTCGGCGCTGGTGGCAGGGCCGTTGGCGCCTTCAAATCCAGCGATTCCATTACCAGCCACAGTCGACATCACAGCGGTTGGTGGTGTGGTGATGGTGTAGGCCGCCGTAACCGGAGCGCTGGCCAGATAGCTGGGCGCCAACGCAATCGCCTGGATCGTCACCGATCCCGTGGCCTGGAAGGGGCCGTTGTACATGTGAGAAAAAGTGGTCGGCGTGCTGCCGTCAAAGGTGATGTAAATGGCCGCACCCGGCGTTGCGCTGCCGATGACCACCGTTTGGGTGCCGGAATAGGTCCCCGCAGCGGCATTGAAGGTGGGCTCTGCGGTTGTCGATGTCGGAGGGACCGTGCTGGCTGGAACTTCGCGCACCACATTTTCAGTGGTGGTGATGTACAGATTGCCAGCGCTATCTACGCTGATTCCTTGAGGCTGCATCAAGTTTGAGCAGGCCGCCGAGCCGCCGTCGCCTGTCGTTGGAGAGCACATCCAGCCAACAACTGAACTGATATTTCCCGTGGTTGCAGAGATCGCGCGCACGACGTCGTTCACTGTGTCGGCAACCAGCAGATCGCCTGCGCTGTCCAGAGCCAACCCGGAATTCCCGCGGAACTCGGCAGCCGTCGCCGGTCCGCCATCTCCCGCAAATCCCCAAGTTCCGTTGCCGGCGACGGTCGAGATCAATCCGCTGCTGGCCGTCACCTTACGAACTACATGGTTGCCGTTATCGGAGATGTAGATGTCCCCAGCAGGATCGACCGCCATTCCGGCTGGCCAGCCGATTCCCGCGTTGATGGCCAGCGCGCCGTCTCCAGAATTATTCGTCGTGCCGTTCCCAGCCACGGTTATAACGATTCCCGTGCTCGCGGCAACCTCGCGGATTCTGAAGTTGGAGTAGTCGGCAATATACAGGTTGCCAGCTGCGTCAAAAGCCAATCCCAACGGGGTGTACAGTGTCGCGATGGTAGCCGGGCCATTGTCGCCGCTGAAGTTGCCGAGGCCGGTTCCCGCAATGGTGGTGATGACCCCCGTCGTTGCCGAAACCTCTCGAACCACATTGTTGCTCGAATCGGCAATGAAGAGGTTTCCTGTTTTATCCAAGGCCAGGCCTTGGGGAGAATTCAATTCTGCGCTCGTCGCCGGTCCATTGTCGCCGCTATATCCCGCCGTTCCGGTGCCGGCAAAGGTGGAAATGATCCCGGTTCCCGCAGCCACTTTGCGCACCACATTGTTGCTTGAATCGGCGATATAGAGATTGCCCCTGCTGTCCGCAATAACAGAAAAGGGATCATTGAGATCGGCTGCGGTCGCAGGTCCTCCATCGCCGCTGTAACCTGCCACTTCATCGCCAGCTACGGTATAGATCCAAGGGCCAGGGGCGGGGGAGCTGGAGTCTTGTGTTCTGACTGCCGCTCTTGCTGAAAGTGAGTGCTGAGTCGGCCAAGCAAACAGTGCGCCTGCTGGGTTCCGCACATAGCGCGTGGTACTTGGCGCATTCTCCTGCGCGGCGGCGAAACTCCACGCGCCGCAAGCCGTAGCTGCGATTACGAGGAGCAACGAAGTCAGCTTGGCCAGTTTTGCTGGATGGCTGAAAACACGATTGGACATAACTGAGAAGTGCGCAGAAAGGATAGAACGAAAGGCGGATTTCATGACGGAATCTCTCTCGGTAAAAAGCCAGGCGAACGCGTCGGACTAGTTACTCTTTCACAAATAAAAACAGGCCCATACGAAAATCCGGATGTCTGCAACAAGCGCAAACATCCGAATGGTTGTCTTCCCGGAAGACGCATCCACCCTACCGTGGCCGCCCTCCACCGGTCAAATTCATTTTTCGCACGATAGTACTGACTTAAGCACAATTCAGGATCTTCCAGCCAAGGGCACAGTTGAATGAGAGAAAGGCGCTGTTGACCTGCTCGAAGCGCCATTGCAGACGGCTGGCTGCGAGGCCGCTTTGCGCACCCGGCCGCAGTACGCCTTGAAGGCGAAGCTAGCTTTTCAAACTACCTCGGTGGCCCCTGACCCCAAATTGTTTGTGGAAATTCCTTCGGCAGCTTTCCCATATTAGAACAACGGCAATTTTTGAGATCCAACTGTTCTTCACCGGGCTTGTCGTTTGGGCGTACGATGAATGCGGACTGAATCGGTCGGACTCTCTTGGCCGTGGTCTTCCCCGCTTCGTGCAGAGCAACTTCAACAGTCCGGGCGTGGACGGTACAAGAAGGCTGGAGAGAGGCGATGGGATTCCAGGGAAACCTCCTGGAAACATTGTTTCTCGAATGTTGTTAGAGCGAAACCATACTCCCTGTGTCCCGGCCAGTTTCTTGCAAGGTCGCCGCTCGCTTCACCCCACGGACGAAGACTTGTCCGTGGGGACCCCGGTCCTGATGGTCGCGTCGACTTTGGCAAAGTGCTTTCGGGATGCACCAACTCTGGTTTCGCTGTAGGGCCCCCGAATGTTCAACGACTTCAGCCGATTTGCCGAGTCCAACGCAGCCGTTATTGCGGATGCAGTCCCTGTCGGCATCGTTATCACCAATTCATTGGGCAATCTGGTCTTCGTGAACGCCGAGTTGGAGCGCATGACCGGCTATGAGCGGGGCGATCTGCTGGGCCAATCGGTGGATCTGTTGCTGCCTGAGCGTTTTCGCGCCGTGCATGTCTCCCACCGCGAAGGCTACGTGGCGGCTCCATCCCAAAGGCATATGGGGGAGGGGCGCGAGCTTTATGCCCGCCGCCGCGACGGCAGCGAATTCCCCGTCGAGGTTGGACTGCGCCCCATGGAGACCACGGCCGGCAGGATGACAGTAGCCTGCGTGATTGACGTCTCCGCGCGCAGGCGCATGGAGGACAGCTTCCGCGCGATCGTGGATGTTATGCCCAATGGAATGCTGACCACCGACGCTCTGGGAAGAATCACTATGGCCAATCAGAATCTATGCGCCATGTTCGGCTATGGGAAGGAGGAGCTGCTCGGGCAGCCGATCGAGATGTTGTTGCCGGAGCGCCACCGAGTCAACCATGTTCCCCTTCGGGACGGGTTCTCCGCTTCGCCCTCCAAGCGGCTCATGGGAGTTGGCCGCGATCTGACCGGACTGCGCAAGGATGGACGCGAGATGCCGGTTGAGATTGGCTTGACTTCGATCATGACCGAGAGCGGACCCATGACCCTGGCCGCTGTGGTTGACATCACCATGCGCAAGCGCGCCGAGCTCAAATTGCGCGAAGCCAACGCCCAACTGGAAGAGTTCACCTATGTCAGTTCTCACGATTTGCGTGCGCCGATCCGGGGCATCGTCACCTTGCTGGATTGGATCAAGGAGGATCTGGGTTCTGCAGCGTCCGAGGCAGTGATCACCAACATGGGACGCATGGCCTCAAGGTTGGCGCGCATGGATCAACTGATCGGCGATCTACTCAACTATGCCCGCTCCGGACGCCGTTCGACGAAGACTGAGAGGATCGACCTGGCCGATCTGGCGGCAGAAATCGTCGAATTGGAACCCGCGCCGGAGGGTATGAAGCTCAGCATGGACCTCTGCGCCCAAACCATCGAAGGCGCCCGCATACCGCTGCAAACTGTGTTGCGGAATCTCTACTCCAATGCCATCAAGCACCACGACAAGCCCGACGGACACATTGCGATTCAAGCGCGAGAGGTGGGCAGCTATTGCGTCATCTCGGTTATCGACGATGGGCCGGGCATTCCGGAATCCGCCCAAGGCCGGGTCTTCCGTCTCTTCCAGACGCTGACAACTGCGGAACGAAAAGGAAGCGGCCTGGGCCTCGCGGTGGCCAAGCGGCTCACCGAAAGCCACGGTGGACGCATCGAATTGACCTCGGTCGCGCAGAAGCCGGGCTGCATCTTCGAGGTTTGGTGGCCGAAATTCATGAGGAGCGATCTCGATGACTGAATCCATCCTTGATCTGTTGATCGTGGACGACGACGAACTCACTGCGGAAAGCTTGCAACGCAGCTTGAAGAAGGTCAGCGGCGTTTTCCGCGTCATCCCCGCCGAAGACGGCCAGGAAGCATTGGATATTCTGCGGGGAAGTTCTCAAAAGCAAATTGAAAAGCCGTTCATTGTGCTGTTGGATTTGAATATGCCGCGCATGAACGGCTTCGAATTTCTCGGGGAACTGCGGGCCGATTCCAGGTTCCGTGGTTCGGTCGTCTTCGTGCTTTCCACTTCCGATGCGGAAACGGATATCTCCCGGGCATACGAGCAATGCATAGCCGGATACATGGTCAAAACCATCGTGGGCTCGCAGTTCTCACAAATTGCGAAGATGTTGATCGAATACGCCGAGAACGTTCGCATGAAGAATTAGGGGTATCCGAGATTCTGCTATGAATATACTTCGCGCACTGAATGTCGAAGACGATGACGTGGACCGGGAGTCCTTCCGCCGGCTCACAGCCAAGCTTGTCCAGCCGATCAAACTCGATGAAGCCTCGTCCTTTGCCGAAGGCAAGGAGATGCTCAAGAGCACCCAATACGACTGCGTGTTTCTCGACTATAACTTGGGCGACGCCAGCGGCCTGGATATGATTCCTTTGATCGTGCAGCATCGCGCGGAGATTTGCCCGATCATCATGATTTCGACCAGCGGCAGCGAAAGCCTGGTGGTCGAGGCCCTGCGCAAGGGTGTCTACGATTACATCACCAAGTCCTCTTTGAACACCGAGCAACTCGAACACGCCATCGCGAGCAGTCTCAACTGGGCCGAACGGGAGACTGAATTGCGAAATGCCCGCGAGCGGATGCAGCATCTGAGCCTCTACGATTCACTTACCGATTTGCCCAACCGGACGCTGCTTTTCGATCGCCTCGAACACCAGATCCGGATGAGCGATCGAAACGGTGAAGCGTTTGTGTTGATGATGCTGGATGTGAATGGCTTCAAGGAAGTGAACGACACCTTGGGCCACGACGCCGGCGACTCGGTTTTGCGCATCATTGCCCACCGCCTGGCCGCAACGGTGCGCACCTGCGATACTATGGCGCGGCTTGGCGGCGACGAATTCGCATGCGTTTTACCGTTGTTAGATTGCTCGGAGACCGCTACTCCGGAGATCGCCATGCACATTGCAGAGAAGATTGTTGCGGCCGTTCATGCGCCGATCAACGTCGACAACGAGACGGTCACGGTTGGTATTTCCATAGGAATCGCGCAATTTCCACTGCATGGCCGCGACAGCAGGAGCCTGCTCAAGCGGGCCGATCAAGCCATGTACCAGGCCAAGCAGGGTTCCAGTGGCTTGCAGGTTTTTTCCCCCGATTTCAACCTGACCGAATGCCATTCCGTTCTGCTTGCCGGCAGCCTGGAGCGTGCAGTTGCCAACGGAGAAATGCGGGTTCACTTTCAGCCACAGGTCGACCTATGCACCGGCGAGATCGTGGGCAAGGAGGCGCTGGTCCGATGGCAAAGCCCGGAGCAAGGGATGATCATGCCGGATAAATTCATTCCAGCCGCGGAAAGGTCGACGGCGATCATCTCTCTGACGTACGCGGTCTTGCGGATGGCCCTCGACGAAGAGCATAGCTGGCGGGCGAGCGGCTTATCCGTCCCGGTATCGGTCAATATTTCCGCACGAATACTCGATGACAGAGCTCTTCCGGCAAGGATTCTGGAGATGCTCAATGAACGAAACCTGCCGCCCGAATGCCTCATCCTCGAACTGACTGAGACGGCTCTGTTTTCCGCTCCGGCTTTGGCCAGGACGACACTGTGCGAGATGTCGGAGGCGGGCCTCCGTCTCTCCATCGACGATTTCGGCTCGGGCTACACTTCCTTCAAGCAATTGCGCGATCTTGAGGTCGCCGAGATCAAGATCGACGGCCTCTACATTCGGAACGTGACCGCGACCGGTCGCGACGCATCGATCGTTCGCTCCATCGTCGAACTCGGTCATGGATTCGACATTCAAGTTATCGCCGAGTGTGTCGAGCGGAAGGAATCCTGGCAGATTCTTCAAGATCTCGGTTGCTTGAGCGCCCAGGGCTACAGCATCGGCAAACCCATGGCCCGCGCGGACTTCGACTACTGGATCGATCGATGGCCACTTTTCTATGGCAGTCCATGCTGATGCCGCACAGAACCGTGTCCGGGGCTGGCGCGGGCAAACGGTTCAAAACTAGGCTGGCAAGCAAAGTTATCCGGTTCATCGCGTTTTTGCGCTGCCTGCAACTCTATCCAATCGCAATGCGGAGGCGGGACACGATCAGAGGCCCCTTAGGTCCCGCAATTATCTGACCATCATCGCGCCCAGGGACTTACCTCGGACCGACCGCGCGCGAGATGAGTAACATGTACTTGTTCTCTCGCTCGGCGCTGGATAGTTCGCACTTGTTTTGTGCGCAGAACTTCTGGCTGGTGAGGTAGTCGAAGATGAGCGAGGGCACGTCGTAGTGATGGATGGTCTTGTGCCGCACCACGCTGCCATTCTCCACCACGACGATACGGTTCATGTGCATACTATCGTCGCTGTTATCCAGGTAGCGAAAATCCTTGTAACTCTGCACTCCCTCATCAAGTGGCGGCACATGGTCGGACATCAGGATGATCAGGCTATTCGGGTCGAGCTTGATCAGGGCACGAATATAGCTGGCGATTGCTTGGGTGCGGTACCAATACTGGTTGGCAGACCGCAGCAACTGCTGGTCATCGTGTGGCCCTTTCATCGACAGAACCAGTGGCCGCAGATCGGTGTCGATATCGTGAGGTTCATGACCATACATGGTCAGCAGGTAGTTGAAGATCGGCCGCCCTGGATGTTCGCGCAGCGTGCGGGCGACAAAGGCGAGATTCTGATTGAATAGATCTCCATCGAACAAGTACGTTTCGTCTTTCGATGCATGCCCTACAGTGAGGTAGGTCTCGCGATCGTGCGCGTATTCTGCAGGGTAGTAGATCTTATCGAACCCGATGCCGGTATAGGCTTTGGTGCTATTGAAATAGTCCGGCTCAAAGACGTTGCTGACATAGGTGGAATAACCGGCCTGGTGCAGGATGCCGGGCATGCAACCCGCCGCATGCCCTGTAAAATCGTCAAATTCGATCTCGGAAAGCTCTCCCAGAGCAGGCACTCCGCATAGCGCTTCGAACTCCGCCTGGGCCGTACCTCCGCCGAAGACGGGAGAAATGGAAAACCCTTGCTTATCTCCGACCAACTGTGAGAAATCGGGATGCCGAGGGTCTCTGGAAAAGGTGACCCCGCGCAGGAGCGTTGGATCCAGGAAGCTCTCCAGTACTACCAGATACACGTTATGACGATTACCGTTGTTGCGGATGAAATCCGATGTGGCGCGAACTTCCTGGTCGTACTCGCCGCGTTTGCGATAAGCGTCGGTTTGCTCGATTGCGACCCTCCGCGACGCCTCAAAATACAACATCATGGTTAGACGGCCATTGTCATTCACGCTCTGCGCATCGGAATAGGTCGCCACTTCCAGACGCGCCAGCCGAAGTCCTGAGAGGACCGCATCCGGGAAGTACTTCACTCCCGCGGCCACCAGGAGCGCCAGTCCGACGATGGTCAACAGGCGCCAGTATCTTCGATAGTTGGCGAAACCAAGCAGCAGAGCAGGCGGCAGCCCGAGGGCCAACAAGACCCCGATCGTCTTGGCGGAATGCAGTATCTTCAGAAGCTCGGGAAGGTTTTGCAGGTCAACGACGCGCAGCACGTCCCCGTAGGCGATGAAGAAGATGTCGCAGGCGATATAGGCAACCACGAACGGAAGCGCGGCGACGAAAGCAGATAGCTTGCCTGGGCGGAGCGCGAAGCTGAAGGCCCAATAAAGTGCGAGTAGAAGGGGCGCTTCAACCCAGAGGTGATAACGGAGCGGCCATAACCCGCTACGTCTGCTCAGGATTTCGGAGAGCGTTCCCATGAAGATCAGGAAGACGAAAAACCGACTCTCCAAGCAGCGGCGAAGCTTATCCCCGATCCATAAAATGCGTCGATACATGGGAGAACGAAGGATTGCGCCGTTCAAAGGCGCGGGGGCAATGCCGTCCGGACCGCTCGACTTCAACTGTGGCCTCGCTGAGTTCGCTTCTTCTGACAAATGTTAAAGCGAGATTAATTTTACATGAATATGGCGCTCGCCGGTAGAACTCAATTTGCAGGGAATCTGTATGAATATCAGTGGTTTCTTCAACGATCTCTGCTCGGGAACAAGGCAGGGAATCGCTTTGTGGCGGCATCGATGCGGCATCGCTGGGCAATTAAACGGACCATTCAGAGGATTTCTTGCAGGAAATGCGGGACGGTTGCGACGCCAGCTGAAGCGTTTGTCTATCCCGCATGCCCGCTTCTTCGCTCTAGCGGAAGGCTGCCCCCGGGATATCAGGGGCGAATGGCCTGCCCCCAATATTCCGCCCAGTTTTCCTGACTCTTCGGCTGTAGCTTACCTATGTTCAATACCGTTCAAAGTCTCCGTCCAGATCGTCCTGTTTTTCTCGGAGCCGAAGCGCAACGCCATCTTTCTGATCTGTGTGGCTGCTCGCCGTTACGGCCTTTCCCGGCGTTCCATCCCCGCGGCGCACCGATTTTGAGCGGACCGGCGGACGCACCGAAGCATGCGTCTCATCACCGGTGCGGAAGAATGCCAAAGCGCTCACGAGTTGGTCGGATTGTCCGGTCAACTCCTCTGTGGTGGCAGCCATTTCCTCTGAGGCGGAAGCATTCTGCTGAATTACCCGTTCCAGTTGTTGCAGCGCCTTGTTGATCTGATCCGAACCGGTGTCCTGCTCTTTGCTGGCCGCGGATATCTCTTGTACCAGTTCCGCCGTCCTCTGAATATCCGGCACCAGCTTCTCAAGCATCGCACCGGACCTCTCCGATACGTTGACGGTTGTGTCCGAAAGACGGTTGATTTCTCCAGCGGCTCTCTGGCTGCGTTCGGCGAGTTTGCGTACTTCCGATGCAACGACGGCAAAGCCCTTGCCATGTTCTCCGGCGCGCGCCGCTTCAATGGCTGCGTTCAATGCCAATAGGTTAGTCTGGCGTGCTATTTCTTCGATGATGGAAATCTTGCTGGCGATTTCCTTCATGGCAGAAACAGCCTCCAGTACGGACTTGCCGCTGGCCAAAGCGTCCGTGGCCGATTTGGTTGCAATCTTATCGGTTTGCTGTGCGTTGTCTGTATTCTGCCTGGTGATCGAGACCATCTCTTCCATCGAAGCAGAGGCTTCTTCCGCAGCAGCAGCCTGTGCGCTAGCGCCCTTCGATAACTCGACCGATGCGGAACTGATGGCCATGCTCGCGGCGGAAACTTCGCCAGCAATGCTGCGAATCTCCATGATCGTGCTCTTCAGACTTGTGCTCATCGAGCCCAGGCACTGCTCCATCTGGCCAATCTCATCATGGGAGTTGGCCTCGATGCGCTGGGTGAGATCGCCTGCAGCCAGAGCCTTGAGAGCATTTGCTACCCTTTCAACCGGGCCGGTGATCGAGCGTGTCAGGACCCAGCCGAATCCAAGCGCGAGCGCGAGGCCCGCAACGATAGCTGCGATCATGATGCCCGAGGCTTTGGATGCCAGAGCCGAACTTTCCTGCATTCTTTTCTGGGCCGCAGCCAATTCGTCATCGCGCAGTCTGTTGAAGGAGTCCTGGACCGCTACGACTGCTGCGAGAGCATCGCCTTGATACATGATTTGTGCAGCGTCCTTCTCTTTCCCCGCCACTGCGAGAGAGACCATCTGGTCGAGGTAAACCTCGTACTTCTTTCGATCCGCACTGAAATCGTCGAAGTGCTTCCGCGTTTCCGCCGAGACAATCGACTTTTCAAACTCCCTCGATTGCGCGGTAAGATCGTCTTTAAGGCTATTGATTTTGTTGACATATTTTTGCTTGTCGGGACTGAGAATCGCATCCCTCGAAGCCAGCCTCAATCCCTGCAACGACGCCGTCATGCCAATCAGTTGGCCCTCCGGCACAGTAGAGTTCTGATACAAATCGACGTTCGCGCCTGCCAGCGATTTCTGGCAGAGGATACCCGTTAGGCCGATTACCACTGCAATCAGTGCCACGATGACGAACCCGCCGATCAGCTTGGTTCCAATCCTGATGTTGTTCCCCATTTAAGATCTCCTGTGAGATGGCCTGGCTAATTCGTCCGTGTTTCTGCGGGGACGTATTTCGATCTTCGAGGTGCAAAGCAGGGCGTCCGCGTGAAGACGTGCCGGGTCGGCAACCTGCTTGTCGCTGCCGACTGCGTTGCGTACTCATCCCAAGCCCACATTCTGTCTGCTCCCGAAAACCGGAGGCTCATCGGAAGTCCCGGAACATGACGCGTCTACACAGAATGAGTTCTGAAATGGCTCACATGGATCTAACTTGCAGATAATGCCCGGTTACGAGCGTTGCTGAAGACCGCGTGATCATTTCGTAACCGACCATCTTGACAATGTGAGAAAGCTCGATCGTCCCTTTTTGAAGACTCACCAACTCAATCGACAATTCTGCTGCAATTCTTGAGTTGTATCTGCTCTTGTTCCGATTGGAAGTTTCTCAATATTAGCCCTGCTCAACACCCTAAATGTCTGACACAAAACTCGTTCACCGGTAACAACGCCTCCTTCAGGTGAAGGCGCAATGCGTAAATATTCTTTCCCGCATCGGAGCCGGTTCAATCCAATCAACAAAGACACTTGTGATGTTGCTGCCATCCGCGCCGATAGCAATGAAGAAAGCCGTTCGCAGAGGTGTGCCAGATGAGCCTAAAGGGTAGGATTCGAATCATTGTCGCGGTGGCCGCAATAGGCTTGCTGGCCCTTGCGGGTTTGTGGCTGAAGAGCGAGCGCTCAGGCCTGTTGTCCGAGCGGATGCAAAGCACGAAGAATCTGGTGAACATCCCCTACTCGGTGCTGGTCGAGCAGTACAAGCTTGAAACAGAAGGGAAGATTACTCGCGCCGAAGCTCAGAAACAAGCCATCGAGGCCATCCGGACGATGCGCTATGAGGGCGACAACTATTTCTGGATCAATGACCTGCATCCAACCATGGTGATGCACCCGACAAAACCCGAATTGAATGGGAAAGACCTGACCGAAGTCAAAGACCCTACTGGGATGGCTATTTTTGTCGAATTCGTCAACGCGGCGCGCACGCCGGAAGGCAATTATGTGCTTTACCTATGGCCGAAGCCTGGAAAGGACAAGCCCGTCCAGAAGCTCTCCTATGTCAAGGAGTTCGAGCCCTGGGGATGGGTTGTCGGGACTGGAGTTTACATTCAGGACATCGATGCGGCGTGGCTGGCGAACGGCAAGGTGGCCGGGGGTATTGGAGTCGTTTGTTTAATCGTTTTGCTTGTCGTATCGAAAAAGGTATCGAGTTCGATCTTTCTCCGCCTGGATGACGTAATAGGGAGGATGAAGGATGTGGCTGAGGGCGAAGGCGACCTGACCAAGCGGATCGAAATCAGCTCCAACGACGAGGTAGCTGAGTTGGGGAAGTGGTTCAATATTTTCATGGACAAACTGCAGGGGCTGGTCATTCAGGTTGCCGAGAACACCCATCAAATCGCGTCGGCCACCGAGGCAGTCTCGGCGAGTTCCAAACAGCAAGCGAAAAGCGCGGATGACCAGAGCGATCAAACCAATCAGGTCGCAACCGCGATGCAGGAAATGTCGATTACGGTAGCTCAGATCTCAGAGAACTCGAATGCCGCGGCGGACGCTTCTCGAAGGGTCGCGGAAGCGGCACGGCAGGGTGGCAAGGTGGTCGAAGACACGCTCACCGGAATGCGGGCTATTGCTAACTCGGTTGGAGAGTCGGCGAAGAAGGTGGAGGAACTCGGCAAGCGGTCGGAGGAGATCGGACAGATCAGCGCGGTGATCGACGGAATCGCGGATCAGACGAACCTGTTGGCACTGAATGCGGCCATTGAAGCGGCCCGCGCGGGAGAGAATGGCCGTGGATTCGCTGTTGTCGCGGGAGAAGTGCGAAGGCTGGCGGAACGTAGCAGCGCGGCGGCCAAGCAGATCTCCGAGATGATCAAGGGCATCCAGTCCGAAACCAAAGAGGCGGTGTCGGCGATGCATAGCGGAACCGAACAAGTCGCAATCGGCGTGGAATCGACGAGTCAAGCCGGGATGGCTTTGCAGCAGATTATCCGAACCTCCGAGGAGGCGGGCGACATGGTGACGTTGATCGCTACGACGGCGACCGAACAGGCGGCCACCACGGAAGAGATCAATCGAAACATCGATGCTATTGCCAGAACTGTTGCAGAAAGCGCGGATGCGGCGCAGCAGTCTTCGAAGACGCTCGATGAGATATCGAGTTTTGCTTCGGACCTCAGACAATTGGTGGGGCAATTCAAACTTGGGGAAGATGGCGACAGCAACAGAACGATGCGGCAGAAGCTCGATCGCCCCTAGATGCCCTGTCGGGTGGGTTGGAAGGATCAGATGGCAAGACCGATGTACTCGTCCAACGCGGGTTGTTCATCGAAAGCACAATAATTCGCATATTTCAAGGTCCTCTCGACCGGAACGACGCCGCATCTGGATGCGGATTTGCAAGAGACAAGCAATCTGGGTATGCAAATCCAACGTGGATTGTTGGCCCTCGCTGCTGGGAACTGCAATGCCCGACGCACTTGCATCTTCGTGGTGAGTCGGTTGTTGAACCATCGCGATTGCACTTATCCGGCGGCGACTCCGAGGAAGAGTGCCACTTGACGGAAGATGCCGCGGAACGGGCAGGACTCAGGCAGGTGCGGCGCGCCGAAGGAGACATCCGGACACCGGTTTCCGCAGGCGTTCGCCCAGAGTCAAAATGCTTGGCGATGGCCGCCGCTGCTAGCCTCTCGCGTTTTGCAACTGTCTGGCCGTAGTCGATGAACGGAGCGGATACATAATGACCCCTGTCCAGGCAAAACTGGAGATACGCGCTTGAGTTTATACCGTCACTCAGATGGACCGCCGATCTCGGCAGGTGATTCTCCTCAAGACTGAATATGCGCTGTCTCAAGATGTAGCTTCTGGATCTCGCTGCGGAAGTTTTTTAGGGGTTCTCAGTGGATCGCGTTCTTTTATTCAATGCAAAGAACTTGATCGGAATATGAATACAACGAACTGCGGGGAATCAGTTTGGAGTTCCTGCATTTTTCTTTGGTGATGGCGACCGCCAGAGAATCAACTGCAGTGCTGTCGCGGCACGAAAGCGGATGCGTGGCAGGAATGGTCAATATTGCTATATTTATCAATCATTTAAGAATGGTCGGGGCGGAGGGATTCGAACCCCCGACCCTCTGCTCCCAAAGCAGATGCGCTACCAGACTGCGCTACGCCCCGACGGCCTTGTTCGATTGTAGCGCGGATTGCATCCCTTTTGCTGTCCTGCTCCCGGCCGACCGGCCCTGGCAACGCAGCCGCCCTCACCGGGCCCGATCGCATTCTGCAGTACGGGACGGCCGATCCGGGCATAGCGCAGGACTGGAGGCGAAGCCGATTGAATGCTACAATTGCAAAGGAATATGGCGGCTATAGTTCAGGGGCAGAACGCCTGTCTGTGGCACAGGATGTCGTGGGTTCGATCCCCACTAGCCGCCCCAATTTAAAATCAATAACTTAAGCCAATGGTCTAGATTTCAGAATAGATCAGACAGGACTTTTCCGCGTCTAACGTGCTTTATACCATCCCTCATACCATTCCTCGCTTAGCTCGGCCTCGCCCCACACTTTCCGCACATGATGCTACCAACCAACACAGCGGCGCATCCGCTGGTGAGCGCATAACCCGGAGCGCTCACCGTGGAATACGCTGGGGATCCCGGCCGCACCCCCGCCGTGCCGGGGGGCCCGACGGGACATGCACCAGCGTCAACCCGTCCCATCGCGATGTCTACCGAGGAGCAAAGGACGAGTAACAGGGGAGGGTCTGGACACATGCTTCACAGAGCATGCTTGTGGGAGTGGAGCGACGTTCGTGAAAAAATTATTGGGGAGAGCTCGTCAGCATATCACTGCGAATCCCAAAACGCCGGGTTAAACTTACCCGACATGAAAAACGCCATTTATCTTGTTGCTATTCTGTGCCTTATTGCGTCGGCAGTTTTAACTGGCTGCGGTGGTTCTTCGGCGAGTAACGGTGGAACGACAACCACAACACCTGCGCCCACTGTGACCTCGATCAGCCCTACGACGGCCACGGCAGGATCGGGGCCGCTCACACTGACGGTTAACGGGACGGGCTTTCAGAATACGACGACGATTCAGGCCGGCGACGTGGCTGAAGTGACCAGCTATGTGAGCGCTACCCAGGTGACCGCGACATTGACAGCGGAGCAGTTGGCAAGTGGAGGGCAGCTGCCAATCATCGCGCTGAACGGGACGGCGAGCAGCGGATCGGGCACGGCGATCAATTTGAGCGTGGCGAACCCCGCGCCGGTGATTTCGGCGCTGACTCCTGCAGTGCTGCCGGCGGGAAGCGCTGTGGCGACATTGGCCGTGACGGGCACAGGATTCGTTCCAACGACGGCCATTGACGTGAACGGCAGTGCACGGACGACGGCCTTCGTGAGCGCCACGCAGGTGAATGTGACATTGCTGGCCGCGGACATGGCCACAGTGGGCAGCCTGGCGTTGACAGCCGTGAACGGAACACCCGGAGGAGGAACTTCGGCGGCCGCAGCGGTCGCGATCGACAATCCCGCGCCCGGGGCCGTCATCACGCTTTCTCCAGGCAGTGCCCAGGTGGGTACTACGACGGCCACTACGGTCACCGTAACTGGGACGAACTTCCTTCCGGCGTCGACGGTTCAGGTGAATGGAGCAGCACGCGCCACAGCCTATGTGAGCGCGACGCAAGTGACGTTCCAGCTTACGGTAGCCGACCAAGCAGCGGCTCAACCGATCCCAGTTACGGTTGTTAACCCAGCGCCAGGAGGCGGATCGTCAGTAGCGACGACGCTAACCGTCGCCAATCCTGCGCCGGGTACGACGATTACGCTTGTGCCCAGCAGCGTAACCGCGGGAACCACGACACCGACCAACGTGACGGTCACCGGGACGAGCTTTGTTCCCTCGTCATCGGTTCTAGTGAACGGTGTCAGTCGCTCGACGACATTTGTGAGCGCGACGCAATTGACATTTCAGCTCACAGTGAATGATGAGGCAAATGGGCAGGCCATTCCAGTGACGGTGACGAGTCCGGCGCCTGGCGGCGGAAATTCGGGAAGCGCGAACATCACCATCAATAACCCTGCGCCGACGATTGCGCAGCCACTCCCGAAGATAGTGATGTTGGGGGCATCGTCCCCGGTTGTTGTGTTGGTGGGTACAGGTTTTGTTCCATCTACGGCGATTGACGTGAACGGCCAGGCGCGGTCGACAGATTATGTGAGCGCTACACAGGTTGAGGTCGTTCTGACGCCGGCCGATGTGGCAGCTACGGGAAGCCTGTCGCTGACCGCGGTGAATGGGACACCTGGCGGAGCTACGTCAGCTGCCGCAACGGTTGCGGTCAACAATCCCCTGCCTGGGGGAGTAGTCACCCTTTCGCCATCGATGATCGCGACCGGAGCCACGACTCCAGCCACGATTACGGTTACGGGAACGAACTTCATTCCAGCGTCGACGATTCAGCTGGGCGGATCGATTCTTGGAAGCACCAACACTGCCGTGGCCGTCCCGACGACGTATGTGAGCGCGACGCAGTTGACCTTTGTCCTCACAGCCGCTCAACAGGCGACGGTACAACAGATTCTCGTGAGCGTGGTGAATCCAACTCCGGGAGGCGGCACTACCGGCTATGGAACCCTCATCATCTATCAGCAGATGCCTGCACCGGTGATTGCACAGGTCTCGCCGTCGCAACTTGTGGTTGGGTCAACCGACATGCTGATCACCGTGACCGGCACGAACCTTTTCCCGCAAGGCAGCTCAACTCTGGTGTCTTCGGAATCAACCATTTTGTGGAACGATACGGCGCTGGCGAACCCGAGCGAATGCAACGGCTGCGGCGGCGGGGAATCGATTTCGGCCGCGGTCCCTGCCAGCTTGCTGACAACTGTTGGCCCGGTGACCATCACAGTGAGCAATCCAGAGTCGAGCCCGGCGCTGTCGAACGCCCTGACGGTGACCATCGTGAATCCTCCCGCGCCGACGCTGACATCGATCTCGCCGAGCGGGGGACCGATCAACACCGGCGCAACGGTGACGCTGAATGGGACAGGATTCACGGCGAATTCGACGGTGGAGATGAATGGAACCAACATCGCTGCCACGTACGTGAATTCTGGAGAGCTTACGGTTGCAGTTCCCGCCTCGAGCGTTACGCTGCCCGGCAACTTGAGTTTTACGGTCACCACGCCCGCGCCGGGCGGGGGAACGACAGCTCCGCTCCCGTACACCGCGTATATCGGCATTCCCAACAACAGTATGGTGTATAACCCAGTAAATGGGCTGTTCTACGTCTCTGTGCCGAGCGCGGCGGGAGCCCCCTATGGCAACTCGGTTGTATCGGTAGATCCGGAGACCGGCGCACTGGGCACGCCGATTCAGGTGGGAAGCGAGCCGGACCGGTTGGCAATCTCTTCCGATGGCACCATTCTCTGGGTGGGGCTCGACAAGGCTTCAGCCGTGCGCCAGGTGAATCTTACAACCGGGACGGCCGGGTTGCAGTTTTCGCTCAGCGGAAACAGCGGCATCTACGCAACACCTCCAACGGTTCTTGCCCTTGCCGCCCTGCCCGGTTCACCCAACTCCGTTGTGGTGGCGACGAGCGAGAACTCATACTCCACGCCGCCGCCACTGGGAATCTATGACAGCGGCGTACTGCGCGGGTCGGGAGCCAATTTTTCTGCCGGCGCCCTACAAGTGAATGGGGCGACGAATGAAATCTACGCGGCAGAGAGTGGATCGTATGGGGTCTTTACGTACTCGGCGAGCGGGCTGACTCAAAAGGGCACAGCTTCCAACGGGTCGTACGGAAGCTATTCCGGCGATGACCTGCAGGTGGCGGGTGGCAAAGCCTATACGGACTTCGGAACGGTTTACGACGCGGAGGCTGGCTCGCTGCTTGGCAGCTTCTATGTGACTGGCACTACGACCGCACAGGGACCAACGGTAGCCGACACGACGCTGGGGCTGGTATTCATCCTCGATACTTCGTCGGGGTACAGCTACAACAGCGGAAACCAGATCCAGTCCTTTAACCTCTCCACCTACGCTGCCACCGGGAGCGCCGCAATTCCGGTCAGTGTGCCCTCGTCCAGCGCGGGGAGCAACTCCGGCCCCTCGCATCTGACGCGCTGGGGGACGAACGGACTGGCATTCCGCAACGGCCTTGGAGTCATCAGCCTACGATCCAACGGAGTGCAGGACCTTTCTGCCGTGAATGCCGACCTCGGCGTGACCATGACGGCGAGCGGCGGAACCACAACCGGCACGAACGCGACTTACACCGCAACGGTGACCAACGGCGGGCCTTCCGCATCCACCAACATCGCGCTGACCGCGCAGTTGCCCTCGACGGGCGTGCTGATCTCCGCAACGCCGTCGGCCGGGACTTGCACGGTTTCAGTCGCGTTGAGCTGCGATCTGGGTGGGCTGGCTAACAGTGGCAGCGCCACCGTAACCTTCGTTGTCCAACAGACAAGCGCTGGGACCGCAACCATGAACGTCGAAGTGAGCGGTTCGGAGAACGATCCCAACACAGCAAACAATCAGGCAGCCGCGACGGTGACTGTAACCGGCTCAACCTACAATCTGGCGCCGACCTTGAGCGCGATCAGCCCGGCGGCGATAGAAGCGGGCGCCAGCGACACGGTCCTCACGATAACCGGCACAGGCTTTAGCAGCGCATCGAGCGTTTTAATAGGAAGCACGGTGCTCACCACCAGCTACACAAGCAGCACCTCCTTGACGGCGACGGTACCGGCCGCGCAACTCGCGAACTTGGGATGGGCGGCGATTACGGTCTCGAACCCGGCTCCCGGTGGCGGCGCGTCTGCTCCGCTGCCGCTTACGGTCTTTCAGGTCCTTACCGTGGGTGTCAACCACATCCTGTACGAGCCATTCTCGCGCGAAATCTATGCGAGCGTGGGCTCTGGATCGAGCGGCGTTCAGGGCAATTCCATTGCTCAGATAACGCCAGACACAGGCACCGTGGGAACTCCGGTATTTGTAGGCAGCCAACCTACGAAGATGGCGATCTCCGACGACGGTAACGTTCTGTATGCGCTCTTGGGTGGAGCGAATAGCGTGGCGCTGTTCAACCTTCAAACACAGACCACAGCGTTTACATTCACGCCAAAATTTACCAACTATGGCGGCGAGGGAACGGGCTTCAGGGATGTAGCAGTGCAACCTGGATCGGAAGACACCATCGTGGTTGATTTCGGTTACACCAGCGGAATGGCGATCATCGACGTAAACCCGACAGCCCAAACTGCGGCGATCCGGGGGACTGGTACCTCGCTTTACACGGGATCCGGTTTGCAGTTCTACGATCCGAAGACGCTCTATCTCTTTAACATCGACACCTGGCAAACTCTGGACAAATACGGGATAACCCCAAGTGGATTCGCCAACAATGCGCCGGAGGAGTCCTCTACACTCGAGGGTTTTGGGCTATTCCGGCTTCGTGGAAAGCTTGCTTTTGCACAGCAGGGGGGCTTGGCCGATGTAACGACCTCGCCTGCAACACAGCTTGGCTTCTATTCCCCACTTGTGCAGTACGGCGGGAATCAGCAAGTGGCTCCGGATACGTCACTGGGCCAGGTCTTTTTCCTCGGCAGCACGTCAAGCAGCGATTCTGCATATGGTAGCCCAGACGGGATCATTGCCTACAACCAGGCGACCTTCATGCCCAACTCAGTGCTGCCGCTCAACATGGGAACTATAGAGGGCAACACATCCTACACAGGCGTGGACATGATTCGCTGGGGGCAGGATGGACTGGCGGTGCTGACGAGTGGAGGACACATCTACCTGATGCGGGGTCCGTTTGTCGTTCCGCAATTGCTCAACACCAATTCAGCAGCAACCCTCACGTCGAGTTCGATTACATCTGTTACGCATGGCGCGGGCAATACACTGCTCACGCTGACCGGAAGCAACTTCATTCCAGGCGTGGCGGTGAATTGGAATGGGAGTTATCGCACCACAACGATTGTGGATTCGGCCCATGTCACAGTTGCCATTCCGGCGAGTGACTTGGCGAACTCCGGTACCGGGTCATTGGTTGCGACCAATCCGGGAGCGCCGGCGTCTTCCTCGCTCACAATTACGATCAACTAGAAAAAACATTTGGTTCAACAGGAGCGGCTCTCCATGAAGATGGAGAGCCGTTGCCCGTTGTGCCCTCGTGAACAGTCTCGGCCCGAGCGAGAACGAAGCAGAAGCGCTCTGCTTGCGCCCTATGTGCCGCAAATGCACTTGTTGGCCGGCAATTCCTTTTATGGATGCAATCGATCCTTCCATCCGTCTGACTTCCGGTCGAACGGTCATCTTCTCGTCGGACCCGCTACTCGCAATCGTCTACGACAATGACTATCCGTCAATTACCACGCAGTCAACACCAGCACCAACACTACTGGCGACTTGAAGAACCTCGCAGGCCGCCAAGTTGGAGACCGACGTTGGCAGCAGCTTTGGCGACAGAAGCCGTAGGGGGGGTAATTCTGAATGAGGTAATTGCCAGAGCTTGAGAATCGATCGCCAGTTTCGTGACCGTCCTTCGCGTCGGCGACACGAAAAAACGCCGGACCGACAACCTGCACCCCTTGGAAATCCTGCACCTCGCCAAATGTATTTGACATCTCAGTAGAACGGAAGCAGTGTGGTGGGTCAGGATTGGCGAGTTGGCCCCGCTCACGCTGGGATGGCGAGTTGGCAGGTTGGCGGCTGCATCGGTTCACGAGGTCTCATCTCCGATGGGTCGGCGACGCCGGTGAAAAACTCAAATGAAGGGAGAACCAAGTGGAATTGGGCATGATCGGACTAGGACGAATGGGGACCAACATGGTGCGCCGCCTTTTGCGGGCCGGGCACGAATGTATTGTCTATGATCTTCATGCGGAAGCCGTGCAGGCACTTGTCAAAGAGGGCGCACTTGGGGCGAATTCGCTGGAAGAGTTCGCCAGCAAGTTGAAAGTGCCGCGCACTATCTGGATGATGGTGCCGGCAGCCGTGGTCGATCCAACGCTGAAGGCCCTCATTCCGTTCCTGGAGGCCGACGACGTGATCGTCGATGGCGGTAACTCGTATTACCACGATGATATTCGCCGCGCCGCAGAGTTGAAGCCGAGAGGCATTCACTATTTGGACGCAGGCACCAGCGGCGGGGTCTGGGGGGCGGAGCGGGGATATTGCCTGATGATCGGCGGCGACGATGCCGTCGTCCAGCGTGCCGATCCCATCTTCTCCGTACTTGCGCCCAGCATCGACTCCGCGCCTCGCACTCCCGGCCGGGAGAGCGGCAGTGGCACAGCCGAGCACGGATATCTGCATTGCGGTCCCAGTGGAGCGGGGCATTTCGTCAAGATGGTCCACAACGGGATTGAGTATGGCATGATGGCCGCCTATGCGGAGGGACTGAATATTCTGCGCCATGCAAACGTTGGCAAGCAGGAGCGCGCGGCGGATGCGGAGACAACGCCGTTGCGCAATCCTGAACATTATCAATATGACCTGAACATTGCAGACATCGTAGAGGTTTGGCGTCGAGGCAGTGTCATCTCTTCGTGGCTGCTGGATCTGGCTGCCATCTCTCTTCTTGACAGCCCGGACCTGGAGAAGTTCGCTGGCCGTGTGTCGGATTCGGGCGAAGGGCGTTGGACAATCGCCGCCGCCATCGATGAGTCTGTTCCTGCTCCCGTTCTCAGCGCCGCGCTGTACGAGCGATTCAGTTCGCGAGGCGAAGACGACTTCGCCGAGAAGCTGTTGTCAGCCCTTCGTTATCAGTTCGGTGGTCATGACGAAAAGGCCGCCGTCGACAAGGCTGGCGCGTGATGACCAAATCTCAGTCAGATGCGTTGGTGATCTTCGGCGTGACAGGCGATCTGGCCGGCAAACAGATATTTCCCGCACTCTATGCGATGGTGAAAAAAGGCACGCTCAAGGTTCCCGTCCTCGGTGTCGCATTTCCAAAGTGGAGTCTGGCACGCTTGCACAAGCATGCGACGCACAGCATCGAGAGCGCGGGTGGAGTCGATAACAAGCTCGCTCTTCAGCATCTTCTCTCACTCCTCAAGTATGTGAGCGGAGATTACAAGGACAGCAGGACGTTCTCCGCGATCAAGGAAGCGCTGGGTAGGGCGCGACGGCCTGCGCACTATCTGGCTATTCCGCCATCGCTCTTCGAAACGGTGATTCGAGGGCTTGGCGCCGCGAGGTTGGCCGAACGCGCTCGCGTCATTGTCGAAAAGCCGTTCGGACGTGACCTGGCCTCTGCGCGAAAGCTCAACGAAGTCGCGCATACAGTGTTCCCCGAAGACTCAATCTTCCGCATCGATCACTTCCTCGGAAAGGAAGCGATCATGAATATCCTCTACTTCCGCTTTGCGAATTCGTTTCTGGAGCCGATCTGGAACCGCAATTACGTTGCCAGCGTCCAAATGACTTTATCGGAGGATTTCGGAGTGGGGAAGCGCGGAGGGTTTTACGAATCCGCCGGTTGCCTGCGCGACGTAATACAAAACCACCTCTTCCAGATCGTTGCACTTCTCGCGATGGAACCACCCGCAGGCAGGGACTTCGGGGCCGTACAAAACGAGAAGGCCAAGGTCTTCAAGGCCATGCGTCCACTCACTCGCAATGACCTGGTGCGTGGTCAGTATGCCGGTTACCGACTGGAGCCGGATGTGGCGAAGCGATCCGACGTCGAGACTTACTGCGCTCTGCGTCTCTTCATCGATTCGTGGCGCTGGGATGGAGTGCCGTGGTATCTGCGCTCCGGCAAATTCCTGCCGGAAACCGCGACCGAGATACTAGTGGAGTTGAAGCCGCCACCGCAGAGGCTCTTCGCTGACGCGGAATCGCTGGCTGGCCGTTCCAACTACATTCGTTTCAGGCTTTCGCCAAACTCAGCAGTAGCCCTCGCGGCTCGCGTCAAACTCGCGGGAAAGGATTTTGTTGGCGAGCAAAGAGAGCTTTATTTGTTAGAAGAACAGCCAGGTGGGGAAACTCCCTACGAGAGGCTCCTGGGCGACGCAATGGCTGGAAACGGCGCGCTCTTCACCCGGGAAGACGCAGTCGAAGCAGCTTGGGCGGTGGTTGATCCGGTGCTCAAAACTCACCACCCGGTTCGGCCCTACAAGCGAAACACTTGGGGCCCGAGAGAAGCGGATGCGATCATCGCCGCGCACGGAGGCTGGCATAACCCCAGCAGCACAGTCTGATCAGGATGGCGATCCGGAGCTGACGAGTTTTGTCGAGCCAACGAATCAAGAAAATGCAGCGCGCAATTTCTACTTGTTTGAGTAGATTGGCGTAGCCGCAGAATCTGAGCAGGCCTTATGAATCGCCGCTGAAATGAAAAGGCTGCGGCTCCCTGTCAGCTTAAGGAATCTGCGGCGCGTTGGAGCTGAGTCCGGTGGCGTTGCGACGTCTTTCATCAATCGGAATCCGGCATGAGCGCCTGGATTGGGCCGGCCATTGCGGGTGCGTTTCTGCCCATCCTGGGCGTTGCGGAGTCATTTGGATCTTTGCGTTCAAGCGCCTGCCCGCAGTCGTCATCCGTTTCGCCTGCGCCTGTCCGGAGTTCGCGCCTTGCGCAGGTGGCAGACCTTTTCTCCATGGCACGGAGGTTTTGTTCATTCGATGAGACTTGCTGTTCGATGAGTCAGGTTATTTACATGTGAAATCAATGTTGTCGGGATGATTTCTTGGTTAGCACCTTGGCGGTTTCCGAAATGGAATCAAGAATGAATAGCTGGAGTCCTTCCGGCACATGCACATGTCCAACTGATTGAAGGGCGCGAAGGCTGAAAGAGGAAAAGATGCTCACAGAAGCAGAACCGACGGGTGCGATCAATTTATCGCCGAATCGCCGCGAGTTCCTGGCTGGGCTTGCAGCGCTGGGAGTGGCAAGTTGGGCCTGCACGGGCTTCGCTGCGCAGTTTGGCACGGCCGACCCAAATGCGCTGCCCTTCCGCCCGGAAGAAAAGCCTTTGGACTTTCATGCGCTGGCAAACGCATTCGATGCCTACGTGATGGATCCTGCTCATGCTGTAAACCGGATCGCGAAGGATGGCCGCCAGGTATTTCCTTCCGCATTGGAAGGCGAAGAGGACGGCGGGCTGACTACCTATGGACCCATGGCCATGGGCAAGGAGCTGCGCGGTGAGGGCCTGCCCGGGCTGGACAAATCGCTGAAGGGATACTTCAGCGAGCCGTACGGGTTGTTCCTGGACGGCGCTGGCGCAACCCTGTGCGAGTACTGGTATTTGATGAATGTGACCGCAATTGCCTTTGGGCTCATTCGTCTCCGCTTTGCCCAGGACCCGGTTTGGCTGGCGCGCGTAGAAAGAACCGCCATGCGCTTGAGGGACATGGCGCAGCAAATCCACTACGACTTCAACAGCCAGGGCTACGACTTCGCGAAGGCTTCTGCTTTTACGAATCAGGATATCTATCGTCAGCCCGATGCCGTGGGTGGATACAGCTACGTCATGCTGCTGGCGTGGAAGCTCACGGGCAAGGATTTCTGTTTGGCGGAAGCGAAGACGGCGATCGATCGCTATACGGCCTTTGCCGCCAACCCGTGGTATGAAATCCCCAGCGGAGCCATGGCGGTGATGTCGGCGGCTCGCCTGGGAGCGATGGGATATTCAACCAACACAAGGAAGGCACTGGGATTCGTGCTCGATGCAAAGCCTGGGCTGATGGCAACCGGGCGCTGGGGCGGGAAAGAGGTAAACGGGCTTTTGGCGGGATTCTGCACGGAGCCGGCCGGGCAGATTTACAGCATGGAGTCGATGGTGGCGCTTCCTTATGTCCTGCCTGCCGTTCGGTTTCGCCCGGAGCTGGCAGCAGACGTTGCACGCTGGGCTTTGAATGTTACTGCCAACCTGCGCTTGTTCTACCCGGAGTTCCTGCCGCGCGAGAACCAGAGCCGCCCTGACCTTCCCGCGATGGTTCCTTATGAGCGTTTGAGCCGCGACGAGAAGGGCCATAGCCCATATGCGACAGGAGACTTTGCCGGACACCGCTCCATTTACGGGGGCGCGTATGTCCTTTGGTTGGACAAGATGATTCAGGTCCAGGAAGATCCCCGGAAGGACCCTTGGATGCTGCGCTGGGATTTGAATGCGACGAACTTTCTCGATCGCGACTTACCACCTGCGTATCTCTACTACAACCCCTGGCCGGATGAGAGACGAGTGGTCCTCGATGCGAGCGCGGCCAAGGGCCGGCCACATGACTTGGCCAATAATCGTGCGCTCCAAGTGCATGGCGGCAAGGTTGAACTGAGGCTGCAGGGGCATGAAGCGCGCGTGATCGAAATGCGCGTTGTGTAGGAGGAACGAATTCTGCGTTCGATTAGCCTGGCTGGATTCTGCCAGGCTAATTCTGCCAGGCTAATTCTGCCCAACAAGATTTGCGGGTAACCCCATTACGCGTGAATCAGGCGTGTGGCAATGATGGTGGTGGCATTGGGCGCGCCCGAGACGGCGCTGGTGCGGATGAGAGCTTCGAAATAGACCGGCTGGCTTGATTTTTCCGTGATACCGAGAGCTTGCTGCAGCCTTTGGCGGTTGCTTGCGTCGGCCAGAAAAAGCCCTGCCGCCTCCGTACCTTCCTGTTGCAACCCTTGCAGGATAAGCACGCTTCCGCGCCCATTTGCGAGCGGCAACAGTGAGATCGTCGCGTAATCCTCTCCGGAACTTCCGGTGAAGGTCAATCCGTGATAAGTGTCTTGTTCGCCAGTCTTCGGATGCAGATTCTGGAAGAACTTCGGGCTTTCGCCAACCACACCTTCGCGCTCCTGAAAATTGAGCCTGTCCTGGAAGTAATAGACCCAAGGGTTTGAACTCGGGCTGCCGACAAAGACAAAATTGCCGGCTTCCAGATCGCGCGGCCGCAACTCCCGGGCTGAGCGAATGGTCAGCCAATCGCCGGTGTTGCCGCTCAAACGCGTGAGGGTTTCCACAACCACCAAGTCCGCATACGACGTCAAAAGCGATCCGGAAAGATACTTCATCATCCGGGCTTCGCGGCCTGTGGGATGCGCGTTGTTGAATGCGCCCCCGCTCCGATAGGAAGGGCTCAAATACTGTTCCAGGGTGACGGGCTGCTCATCGACCAGACGCATCATGCCGTAGTTGATGTCTGCCACGACAATCTGTACCGGCCGATCAGCCGGATTAAAGAGAGTAGCAAGGGGCCAGGGCGGCAGAGGGCTTGTTCCAGGCGCAGCCGTGTGGAACCATGCGACCACCGTGGTGATGAGAAATACGGCTGCAAGCGCCCATGGCAGGCCTTTGATCCAGAACTTGGACCCAAAATGTTTCGCAACTACTGCCGGGACGGTTGGAGTCCGCTGTTTCGCTGGGCGAAAAAGCGTGGTGTAAGCACCCTTCGGAATTTCGACGATCGAAGACTCTTCACGCCCTTCTCCATCGAAGTACTCATGGAGCTTGAGACGGAGTTGGCGCACATGTACCCGAACAGAGCTGTCTTCTACGACGCTGTAATCCTGAGTCTTGCCGAAGACGGCTGTACCGATGCGATGTTCGCTGAGATCCTGCACTTGGCCATGTATGGTCCTCTCCGCGAGGAAGCAGAGCAGATCTCGAAGCCGCGCTGACTTCTGGAAAGACGCGCTTGCGGTGATCCTTTCAATCAACTGCCAGCGGCTGTCTCGCCGCAGTTCAGCATCCACTTCCCTCATTTATCTTCAGTCCCGTCTTTAAGTGAAGCGGCCATCCTTGAGCCCAAACTCTTTGAAACCACACTGGACAGCGTGATTATAGCGCATTGAGACATCCGCGAGAATCCAGGCCAAGACTGGAGTTGCTCCGCCCGGCAAGCGAAAACGAACAACTTTCAAAATACTTAATCGTTTGATTTTCCGTCCGGCCACCTCCCATGAGCAAAAGGGGACGGCACCGAAGGCGCTGGACGATGTATTTACCTTTCAGAACATGTGAGTAGCAGCGATGCACATGTGAATTGCAAAGATTTCCGGCGTAAGTACCTTTCGCCTTGTTGGTCGATTCCCTCAGGGTTGCAACTGGCTTCCAAGCTCTGTTTCAAACGGTTGCGAATTTTCATTCGACTCGAAACCAAGCGCGAAAGCCAAATCTCCAGGACCCTCAAAGGATCTTTCGATGAATGACCTAGCACAACGCTTTGGCGAGAATCCGATTCTCCAGCCACAGGATCTCCGCCCGAGCGTGGAGGGAATGGAAATTACTTGCCTGCTTAATCCAGGAGTGTTCCGGTATCAGGACAAGATCTGGTTGCTGGTGAGGGTGGCCGAGCGTCCGAAGCAGGTTCCGGGCAAAACCTCGTTCCCCATTCTGCAACCGGATGGATCGCTGGAGATCCTCGAATTCGATTCGAGCGATCCGCGTCTCGACCTGAGCGATCCCCGTGTGATCAGCTTTGACGGGCAGGACTATCTCACAACGCTCTCCCACCTTCGACTACTGGCGAGCGCGGATGGCAAATCCTTCAGTGAACCGGAGGGAATTGCTCCCTTCATGGGATCCGGTGAACTGGAGACGTACGGCATCGAGGATTGCCGGGTCTCGAAGATTGACGGGACCTATCACCTTACTTATACGCAGGTATCGAGCAACGGTGTGGGCGTGGGGTTGCGCAGCACCTCGAATTGGCAGGGGTTCGAGCACGAGGGAATGATCTTTCCCCCGCACAACAAGGATTGTGCCCTTTTTGAGGAGAAGATCGGCGGCAAGTTCTATGCGCTCCATCGCCCGAGCAGTCCCGAACTGGGTGGCAACTACATCTGGATCGCGGAGTCTCCCGACCTTGTGCACTGGGGACGGCACCGTTGCTTGGCAAAGACGCGCAAGGGCTCCTGGGATAGCGCGCGGGTGGGAGCGGGAGCTGCACCGATTCGGACCGAACAAGGCTGGCTGGAGATTTATCATGGCGCGACGAAAGAGAACCGCTACTGCCTCGGGGCTCTCCTTCTCGGTCTGGACGAGCCCTGGCGCGTGTTGGCCCGCTCGAATGAGCCCATCATGGAGCCGAGTACGCCCTACGAACTGGAGGGCTTTTTCGGTCAGGTCATCTTTACCAACGGGCACCTGGTGGACGGCGACTGCCTGACTCTCTATTACGGCGCCGCCGATAGTGTGATCTGCGCTGCGACTCTCTCCATCCAGGCCATCTTGAATAGTTTGACTCCAGGTAGCGGAGAGGGCCTATGAACCGCCTCCGCAAGGAGTTCGAAGTATTCTCCGGCTGCCCGCGCGCCATGCAGGTATTGATGGTCTCGAACATGATTTATGCGCTTGTGCTGCCGGTCATCGAGGTCTTCGTAGCCGCCTATGTGATGCGAAACTCGCATGCCGTGGCCAAGGTGGTCACATATCAATTGTCCATCTACGCTGCCACGCCGCTGGCCTTTTTTCTGAATGGCAAATTGCTTGGCAGAGTTGGAGCCAAACACCTTTACGCGCTTGGAATGCTGCTTTCCGGCGTGGCCATGATGCTGATGATGCAACTAAGCATCCTCACTCCCATCGGAGTGGCTACTTCCGGATTCACCATGGGACTAGCCACAGGATTGTTCTGGGCCAATCGGGGCTTTCTTGCGCTCACCGCGACGAGCGATGAAAACAGAAACTACTACTACGGCCTGGAGAACTTCGTAGCTACCTTGGCCGCCGCGGCTGTTCCGGCCGCTATTGGCTGGTTCATCAGCGGCACAACTCTCTATGGATGGTTAGGCGGCATCGCCAACCGCGCCTATCACATTGTTGCAATGGTCGTGTTTGGACTCACCATCCTTGCTGCCGCCATTCTCGAACGAGGCACTTTTCGCACTCCGCAGCACACTCGCTTCGTGTTCTTTCGATTCCATCCGTTGTGGCGTCGAATGCTGCAGTTGGCGCTACTGAAAGGCCTCGCACAGGGATACATCGTGACCGCGCCGGCCATGCTGATCATGTTGCTGGTGGGACAGGAAGGGACGCTGGGCACCGTTCAGGCGATTGGCTGTGTCCTTTCCGCATGCATGATGTATGTCGTTGGACGGGTGACCGCGCCGCGCCATCGCATCATTGTCTTTGCCGTTGGCCTCATCCTGTTTCTTCTGGGCGCCGTAGTCAACACCGCACTCTTCAATGCGGTGGGTGTTCTGGTTTTTCTTGGATGCCTGCTCGTCGCCAAACCATTGCTGGATCTTGCCTACTATCCGATCCAATTGCAAACGGTTGACGTCGTCTCGAAATTGGAAGGGCGCTCGGAGTACGCCTACATCTTTAACCACGAGTTCGGACTGTTCATGGGGCGATTCCTGGGTTGCGGTCTATTCCTGGGGATTGCCTATTACTGGTCTGGAATTGCAGCGCTTAAATACGCCTTACCGGTGATCGCGCTGTTGCAGTTGTTGTCCATCCGAGTGGCTGGCCAAATCCTTCGGGGTTTGGACAAGGCGAGAATCACCTCCATCGCCTAAAGCCAGCGCTCTCGGAAATGCTTCGGAGGCTTGGGAACCAAATGTTGAAAAGGAGACACACAATGATTCACGCAACTCTTACAGCACAGCGACCAAGACATTTCGCGGTCTGGCTGTTGGTAGCGTTCTTCCTGTTGGCCGGCATTCCCTGCCTGGCGCAATCGAGCCGAGGTACCTTGGCCGGCTCGGTCGTCGACGCAACGGGAGCAGGAATACCGCACGCATCCCTCGTTCTGAAGGAGACAAACACCGGCAGCCGCTATGAAGCTGAGGCGAGTCCGCAGGGGCTGTTCACTTTTCCCGAGCTTCCGCCAGGAAGCTACGCCCTTACCGTGAACTCGCCGGGATTTGAGTCTTACAGCCAGAATGGCATCATCGTGAACGTGGGCAGCACGGCAACGGTCACGGCCGCCATGAAGGTTGGTTCGCCCGCGGAGAGCATTACCGTGACCAGCGACGCCTCGCACCTGGAGACCGAATCCTCCGATGTCGGCTTCACCATGACGCCACTGGTTCTGGAATCGCTGCCACTGCCTTTCGGCGGTGAGATCCGCAACCCTCTGGAATTCGCGGCGCTCTCTCCCGGATTCGCGGGCTCCATGAGCAACAACCCGTCCTCGCCACCCTCCGGAGCCTTCAAGCTCAGCGGCGGCCAGCAGGGCGGCGGCGACATTTTGCTGGATGGCGCAACGACCGAGTTGGCATCCGCCAATATGCAGGTGACGTATGGCTTCAGTGTCGAGGCTGTCTCCGAATTCAAGGTCATGACCAACACCTTCGACGCCCAGTATGGAAGCGCGAGCGGCGGCGTAGTCAATCTCTCCTCCAAGCAAGGAACGAACACCCTTCACGGAACGGTTTACGACTTGCTCAAGAACCGCGTCGTAGATGCCAACAGCTGGCTCAACAATTACCAAAACGCTGTCTTCGGACCCAAGTCGACAACCAAACCCCTCGACACTCAGAACGACTTTGGCGCAAGCATCGGAGGTCCGGTTCGCGTTCCGTGGCTTTACAACGGCAAGGACAAGACCTTCTTCTTCTTCAATTACGAGGGCTTCCGGCAAGTCAACGGAGGCACCTCGCTTCTGTCGGCGCCTACCCAGGCCATGCTCGGTGGCGACTTCTCGTCCCTTCTCACCCCAACGACCGTCGGCGGCCAAACCTTCCAGGCCCATATCCTCTACGATTACAGCACCTGTACAGGAGCCAACCAGGGAAAGACCTGCCAGGCATATCCCGACAACAAAATCACCGAGGCCGCGGATCCGGTCTTTGCCGCCGCTTCGAAAGTCATGCCCTACGCATCCGGCAGCAGCCCTTACTTCAACATCAACGATGTCAGCTCCAACCATGAGCAAGCCGACATGTGGAACGTGCGCATCGATGAGAACATCAACGAGCGCAACAAGATCTCTGCCAGTTACTTCACCGGCAACATGCCTTATATCAGCACCCAAAGCCTCGGGTCGCTGTACACCGGCGGCAACATCCAGGGCAACAAATATGTGCGTCTGGGCTATGACTTCATCGTCACGCCCACCCTGCTCAACCACTTCAATGCGGGGTTCACTCGCCGCCATCGCCTTGAAACTTCGGGAGAGGGCGGATTTGGGGGCGACTGGGCCAGCAAATTCGGCCTCAAAGGCGTCAGGGACTCGGTCTTCCCAAAATTCACTTACAACTACCCCGGCAATGGCATCAACAGCCCCAGCGATGGCGACAGCGTCTTCGACGACAACGTTTTTCAATACGACGACGATGTCACATGGCAGAAGGGCCGTCATTCCTTCCGCTTCGGCGGCGAATTCCGCGCCGCACAATTCAACCTCGGCATCCTGACCGGCAGCGCCGGCCAATTCAACTTCTCCAACGGCCCCACCAGCAGTCCGACCGATACCAACTCCGGCTTTGGATTCGCCAGCTTCTATCGTGGCGCTGCCTCCAACGCTTATATCGACATTCCCCAGATCAACGGATGGCGCGCCAAGTATATGGCGGCCTTTGTCGCCGACGATTGGAAGGTCAACAGCAAGCTTACCGTCAACCTGGGCCTGCGTTATGACATGCCAATCCCGGTGACCGAGGCGCAGAACCGCATGTCCTATGTGGATCCGACTCTGGCAAACCCGGGGGCGGGCGGCCTTCCCGGCGCTTACGTCTTCGAAGGCAGCGGCTCGGGACGCCTCGGCGGCAGCTCGCCGCAGTCGATCTTCAACAAGGCCTTGGGGCCCCGCCTGGGACTCTCCTATTCGGTCGATCCCAAAACCGTCCTCCGCGCCGGCTACGGCATTTACTTCTCTACCCAGCGCGTCGGAGGCTTCGCCGAGAACGACAGTCAGGGCTTCTTCTCCAGCTACACCTACCCCACAGCGGCCAGCGGTCAAACCCCGGTCGTGGTGCTCTCGCAGATCACCGCCTATCCCGGCAACTTGCCACCTTTCATCGACCCCACGGTCATGAACGGGCAGGGCAATGCTCTCTTCCTCGAGTCGAAGGTCGACCGGCCCGGGACCATCCAAAACTGGACCCTCGATGTGCAGCGCCAACTGCCCTTGAACACAATTGTGGACGTGGCTTACGTGGGCGCTCATGGCGACCACCTGCAGGCATTCCTGCATGACCCCAACCAAGGCAGTCCGGCTAACCTGTCGCGCGGCGCATGTTTACAGGTCAACCTTGCCAACCAGATCGGCAGCGCGGCTTGTGCTGGCCAAAGTCTGGTCGCAGCTCCCTATGTCGGGTTCAGCGGCACCGTCTCTCAGGCCCTGCGTCCCTTCCCGCAGTATGGAACCGTCACGGTGGATTCGGCGACCATGGACGATCCCTTCGGCGACTACACATACAACGCCATGCAGGCTCAGGTCACCAAGCGGACCAGCGCCGGGCTGACCGTATTGGCCAGCTACAGCTGGTCAAAGAACCTCACCAATGCCGACTCGGAATATCCGAGCGAGGCTGGTTGGGAAGGGAACGGGAATGCCGGCGCACAAAACGTCTACAATCTGAAAGTCGAGAAGGCTCTCAGCCAGTTCGACATCCCGCAGCGCGTCGTCCTCGCGTGGACGTACGATCTTCCCTTCGGAAAAGGCAAGAAACTTGCCAATGAGGGCGGAGTCGTGAACCTGCTGGCCGGTGGATGGAAGATTGCCGCCGTCCAGAAGTATCAAAGCGGCACTCCACTCGCGGTAACCTCACCAGGATGGACCTCGGGCATCTTTGCCGGCAACGAGGGTGCAACCGGTGCGGGCACTGGCCGTCCAAACTCCGTTTCCGGAGCCAGCGTCGGCGCACTGCATGGTAAGTACATCTGGGGCCAGAGCCGGCTGCTGAATCAGGCCGCCTTTACTCCAGCTGCCAATTTCACATTTGGCAACGCACCCAAAGCCCTTGGCATCCGTGAGTTCTTCAATAAGTCGGAAGACTTCAACGTCACCAAGGCCATCCCGATGTTCACCGAACGGGTCCACACCGACTTCCGTGTGGAGTTCTTCGATCTCTTCAACCGGCACAGCTTCACCGGTTTTGACACATCGGTCACTTGTAGCACCTCGGCGTCGCAAACCTGCAGCCCGCTGGTCAACACCAACACAAACTTCGGCAACGCTTCGGGCCTTGCCTATGGCCCGAGAAACATCCAGGGCTCACTGCGGATCGCCTTCTGACGCCGCCGCGCAAACCAGCTCTGTGACGTCTGACGTTTAAAACATCCCAACCCTCCCGGGCCTCTTCAACAAGGTCCGGGAGATTTGCACTTTTCGCATCACGCAAGCCAAGCCGCAGCAAGCCAAGCCGCAGAATGATCGGTTCATTCCATCGGTTCTCCAGTTGCTTCACACCGAAGAGAGCGGCTCTTTCGATCGCGGGTCCCCGCAGAAAGGTCCTGATCCGAGGCACACCTGCTGGAGAATCGCTCTGGAAGAAACAACCCTCGGGATCCCGCAATGGCATTCAACGACGTGAAGATAAATTACGATCAATCCATGTTTCACATCCGCAGCCATCGATTTCTGGTCTTCGCAGCAGCGATTCAGTTTGCATGCGTGCTGTCGGGAGCCTGCGCGGCGCAGGTTGACCATTCACAGATCGAGGCGCAGGTCCAGACACAGGTCGAAGCCCACTTCCGGGCAGCGCAGCAGGCGCAGCAGCAAGGTCAGCTCGACGATGCGATTGCCGAGTACCAACAAGTCTTGCGGCTCCAGCCCCGATTGCCCGAGGTATATGCGAATCTGGGGCTCGTCTACTACGCTCACGGAGAGTTTGAGCATTCCGCGAAGGCTTTTGCCGCGGCTGACAAGCTGAGGCCCGGAATGCGCGCCGTGAGTCTTTGGCTTGGAATTGACGAAGTGCGACTGAATCATCCGGCGCTTGGCGTGACTTATTTGCGCGAGGCCATTCGACTTGATCCAAAGGAAAAGTTGGCCCAAAGCTGGCTGGGGACCGCGCTGTGGGATGCGGGACAGATGGACGCCGCATTGATTCAATTACGCAAGGCAGCCGTTCAGTTTCCTGACGATCCCGATCTGCTTTTCGCGCTTGCCGAGGCATATGGCAAAGCCGCCAAGCAACAGACCGAACAACTTCTCGATGAGTCCTCGGGCACTTCGCTCTCCGACATGATTTACGGGGCCATTTATGCGGAAGAGCGCGATTGGACCAAGGCCGAAGGCCACCTTCACCGCGCCATCGAGCGCGACCCGCACTCCCTCGACGCGCGCCTGCAATTGGCAGTGGTCTACTTCGATCAAGCTGACCTGCCAGCGGCGCAGGCGCAGCTGGATCGGGCACTGGAGCAATCTCCGCAATCCGCAGCCGCGTTGGCGCTGAGTGGAGAGTTACTGCTGCTGACGCAAAATCAGGCCGAGGGTCTCTCGCGTATCGCTCATGCAACCGAGATCGATCGAAGTGAAGCGCTGGATGCCTTGGGGCTTCCTGTCGAGAAGAGCGTCGACCGCAAGGAAGCAGATGCCGGGCTTGTCGCACTTTGCCACGATGCCGCGGAGAAGTTGGAGGCGGGCGCTTCTCCCGGCCCGGCACGACCTGTCGCCCTCGCGGCTTTGTATGCGCTGGCCGGCGATGAGGAGGCTGCACTGCGAAACTACCGGCAAATTGCCCCTGCGAGGCCCAGCCCCAGTCCCTCCGCTAACCTTCTTGCCCAGGCCATGACGTCCCTTCATCAGCACAGTTATGACCCCGCGGAGGAGTTGTTCCTACGCTGGTTGGCCGCGCATCCTCAGGACCGTGACGCGCGCTACCATCTCGCACTGATGCGCCGCCAGGTCTCGCTCGTTCAAATGGCCCGGCTGCTTGCCGTAGCGCCGGACTCTTATCATGTGCACCAACTGCTGGGTCAACTCTATGTTAGCCGCGAGGAGGACGCCAAAGCCTTGATCGAGTATCAAGCAGTAGCTGCCACACATCCCAATCTTCCCGGCATTCATTTCTGGCTTGGCCACCTCTACTGGGCGCATGGCGATGCCGATCGTGCGCTCGCTGAACTGACCCGCGAACTCGAACTCGATCCCGATCATCCCGAGGCCAATGGGGAACTCGGCGCAGTTCTCGTGGCCGAAGAGCGCGCCGCGGAAGCGATTCCCCATCTGGAGTTTGCCATCCGAAGCAAACCGGATCTGTGGCCTGCCTATGCGCAATTGGGTCGAGCGTATGCCATGCAGAAAGACTATCCGCGCGCCGAGGCGATTCTGAGACGTTCCCTGGCGCACGACACGGACGCGGCCTCCCACTACCAACTCGCAATGGTCTTGCGCGCGGAGGGAAAGACGGATCAGGCTGCTCAACTCTTTGCCCAGGTGCGTGCCATCAAGACCGAAAAGACAGCTTCTCCCAATTCAGACAGCCCCGATCGGGAGACAAAGCAATGACCTTGCGCGCTGCTCTCCTGTCCCTGGTGTTTGCCACATTGTTGGCATCCCATTCCAGTGCCCAATCCACGGCATTGGATGAAGCAATGAAGCTGTTTCGCCAGGGGGACTATAACCACGCGCTTGCAAAACTGCAAGAAGCGCACCGCGCGGCCCCGCGCAATGCGATCATCGAAAACCTGATGGGGATTACCGAGACCCAGCTGGGACATCCCGATGAAGCTTGCGAACATTACCGCAATGCCATTCGCCTCGATCCATTGCAGGCAGCACCGCATCGAAATCTGGGTTTCAACCTGCTCAACGCGAAAGACTATGTCCATGCAGATGCTGAGTTGCGCGAAGCCTCGCGCCTGAGTCCCAGTGACCCCTTTGCGCATGACTACAGGATGTTGTTGGCGCTTGCAACTGGCAAGGACGAGGAAGCGCTCGACGAAGCTTCACACGCCGGTAATTTACCGGATAACGATCCCCAAGCGGGCGCAGGCCTGGTTGCAGCAGCAGTGCGCACTGGCCATTTGGAGAGTGCTTCAGCGCAAATTGAAAGAATGGAAGCCGCAGGCCAACTTACGCCTGCGCAAGAGTATCCAATCGCTGTCCTTCTCAGCCAACATGCGTTTCATATTCAGGCCATCCGCTGCTTCCAGCGCATTTCGGAACTGGATCCGTCCTGGGCAAACCGCTACAATCTGGCGCTTGAGTTTCTCTTTGCGGGAAGGGCCACGGAAGCGTCCCAGTTGCTGGCTGTTCTGCACACGGAACGGCCGTCGCATGCGGATACGCTCATGTTCCTGGGGGAGGCTTTTGAAAAGCAGGAAAAGATCTCCGAGGCACTGGAAGCCTATCGCGCGGCCGCGGAAGCGGAACCAACCAATCCGGATCGAACACTGGATTACACGCGCCTGCTGATGGACATGGATCGCTACGACGAGGCCATCCAGTTCATCAAGACCGGCATGGAAGGCACGACCGGAACGCTTCCGCTGCAATTGCGGTTGGGGGCGGTTGAGATGATCAAAGGGAATTATGGCGCGGCGCGCGACGCCTTCCACGCCGCGCTCGCCGAAGACCCCGCACTCGACGCGGCCTATGTAGGAATCGCCCAAACCTATGCGCGGGAAAACAACGATGCGGAGGCCCTTCACATCCTTGAATCCGCGCGAGCGAAGCTGCCCGGCCACTATCTTCTTGAGTACTACTTCGGACTCCTGGCGAGTCGGTTGGACCGCGAAGCAGATGCCACAGTCGCGCTTGAGAACGCCGCTCATCTTGATCCCAATTCGCCAGACCCTCTGTTTGAACTGGCGAAGATTTATTCGGCTCATCGGGATTGGCCCCGCGCGCGCCAGTTGCTCGAACACGTGATCGCATTGAATCCGCAATCGCAGCCGGCACATTACCAGTTGAGCCACGTCTATGCACATCTCGGACTGACCGCCAAAGCCGCGCAGGAAGCGGCCTTGACTCGCACGCTGGTAGATGCACAGCGCGAGGATGCCTTTCGCAAACAACGAGCGCGCGGGGCCAGCTTCCAGAAGGAAGCGCTTCCATAGATTGCGCCCAGACCCTATGAGAAACGAAACTCTTCGTTAAATCTCCGATGCTCTCTGAGAAGCAGACCATCGCAACAAGACTATACAGATTAATCGGATTCAGGTGATTCATACGTCTCAACTTCGCTTGCCAACCACCGGAGAGTGACCGGCCAGAACCTCCGTATACAGGCCTTGCAGCTTGTTGAGAAAGGCTGCCAGCGCAAATGTCTCTTGAACGAGGATTTGACCGGCTTCGCCGATTTGATGACGTCTGTGAGGATCGAGCAGGAGCGCGTCGATGGCCCCTGCGAGAGCATGTGAGTCTCCCGGGGGAACGAGGACGCCCGTAACACCATCCTCGATCATTTCAAGCGGTCCGCCATGGGCAGACGCGATGACCGGGACGCCTGTTCTCATCGCCTCCAGAATCACGGTGGGAAAAGGATCGGGAGAAGTGGACGGAGAGATGAAGAGGTCGAAGGCTGGCAGCATATCGCGCGCATTTGGCATGAATCCGCACAGGGTTACGCAATCATTCAGATGGAGCCTTTTGTGGAGTCGGAGAATCCGATCCAGATGCTGGAATTCCTTATCGAATACGCCGCCGATGGCGACGAAATGGCAGTCAGGATTCTTGGTCCTGACGATGGCAGCAGCTTCGAGGAAGACTTCCTGTCCTTTCCAAGGTGAGACACGGGCGATCATTCCGACAAGCTTCGTATCCATCGGGACTCCAAGTTCGGCGCGCAACTCTGCGATAGCGCGGGGCGAGGTAACCGGTGGATCGACTCCATTGCGGAGTACACAAATGCGATTCGAGGCCGAGCACCGATCTTCGACAATGTTGCGGCGCGTGGCTTCAGAGACACAAATCACACGGCTCGACCACCGGACGCTTAGAAGATGAAGAAGTTTACGGAGCCATTTGGGGCGCAACAGAATCTCGTGCGCATGCATGATGAGCGGGCATGGCAGGAAGATGGCAGCGAACGGGGCCGCGGCAACCGCCAGGGTAAATCCGTGGATGAGACGGACATGCCGCTGCAGCGCGAGGCGGCGAAGCGCCCAGGTCCCACGCACGAGATTGAGCAGGAACAGAAGAATGCCGGATGGCCGAAGATACCGGCGGCGGACGATCGCCAGCGGCAGATGCGTCCATTCAATACCGAGAGCGGATAGCTTTGCTGAAAGCAGGCCTACATGCTTCATGTCGCTGGGCAGAATCACGACAGGCGTGAAGCGAGTGCGATCCAGTCCTGAAACGATCTGAAGCAGGACGATATCCGCTCCGTAGAGATCGTCGCTGGAGTGGAGGTAGAGCACGATTACAGGGCGGTTATGTCGGCTCTCATCCAGGTTCTTCCATGATGCGGTTATCTTCGTAGCTACCTGATTTCCTTGTTGCATGCGCAATAGGTCATATAACTCATCCGGCGGTTATAGCGTGAAGTTGTGCCCAGCCTATCTTCGAGATGTGCGAAAACATTGCGATATACATAAACCGGTACTCGCAGTCCGGACCAGCGCGCGGCGAAGGAGTTGGAGAGCGTGCTTACGCGCCGAAGCGGTGGCGATCGATCAATGTATCGCGCCAGTTGCGATTCACTTCGAGGGCATGGCGGAAGGCATTGAGGCTTTCTTCATCCTTTCTGAAAATGGAGCGGAGCCAATACCAGGGGATTCTGAGAAGCAAGCCGACACGGAGGACGAATTCTGCGTGCAGTCGCACCCAACGCGTAGAGAATCTGCGGTGGTAACGCCGAAAGCCGCCGAAGAGGTAGCCCATGCGGGTGTGGTTGTAGCCGCCAAAGTGGGTATAACGGACGGATGGGACATGAACTGTGAGCAGTCCCAAATCGATCAGGCTGCGACAATACTCGACATCGTCTCCGTACATGAAGTTGTTTTCATCCATGCCGCCGAGTTGACGCCAGGCGTCGGTCCGTGTCATGAGGAAGGAGCCCTCGACGTAGTCGGAGCGGTACAGGAGAACATTGCTCGAAGAGGGCCAGGGCCTTTGGGTACGGGCCGGATCGAACCAGATACTGGAGAAGAGCCAAAGGCGCGCGGGGCTGGGAAAATGGGCGCAGGACAACCGCCTCATGCCGTCTCCTCCGAACATGGCGGCACCGACTGCGCCAATGCGCGGGTCCCGCTCAAGTACATTTACAGCATCCGCGATATCGGACTGCAGGATGGTGTCATTGTTTAGAAGGAGAAGATATTGTCCTCTGGCGTGATGAGCAGCCAGGTTATTGCCCTTGGCGAAACCAAGGTTTTCAGAACTGCGTATCAGCTTGATCTGGGGAAAGTGCTCCGCAATCATGGCTGAACTTCCGTCGGTCGAGTTGTTATCGAAGACGATCACTTCGTGGGGGACAGTGACCTTCTCCCGAATGGATACGAGGCATGTCTCGATGTGCCGGCTGCCATTCCAGTTGATAATCAGGATGGAAAGCAGCGTCATGAAGGACGTCTCCACCCATCAAACGAGGTTGACGCAACAAGATCCACGCACGGGAAGATCGCGAGGACAAACAACAGGCTCAGATCGGGGATGATGTCATCTTTGATGGCTTTGAACGCATTCTGCATGAACCATGCATAAATGAGAACCCAAACATAGTTCTGACTCAGCAACATTTTCCGATGCAGCGCCTTCGAACCCAGGCCGATGAGAAACATGCCCACAAAAATGCCGATAACTCCGCCGTCCACCCACAGCGGACCAAGGACGGTGGCTGCCGCGCCAAACCCGACGAACTCAAGCCTCAGCTTGGTCTTGATTACCCTGCCGGGTTCAAGCGTGGGACCGGGAAGGAATGTGCCGAACTCCGCCAACGATGTTTGTCCGTAGGTATAGTGTTCAAGCTCGGGAAAGTGTTGAATAACCATGTCGAATACTTCGGTGGGGAGCCGGACGGCTTCATATCCATTCATGAGCCAGTAGGTTTGCTGTGAGAATCCTTTTTTGTCGAGTTCCTGGATGCGCTGGTCGCCCCATTCCGAGACGTCGCGAAACGTGCCAAGCGCCGACGCAAATGCCGTGGCCAGGATGCCAAAGACAACCAGCGATGCAAAGCTGAAACGCTTGCCTGCGTAGTGAAGGATAACCACGGCGGCCAAGGCAATACTTAGCAAAGGCGTTCGATTATTTGTAGCTATGGCGTTGAGACCGATCAGCGTCATGCAGGCAAGAAGCAGAATTCGCAGCGGTCCTTTGGGTTTTTTGACCAGCATGAAGATCAGCATGCATTCAAATGCCGGGGCGAGGCAGAGAGCCAGGACTGCCCAGATTCCTTTGGAGCCAGCCACGCGCGCGGATTCATCGCTGGCCCGAAGAATTTCGAATCCCGAGGAGCGCACTGTGACGGCGCGGGCCGCCGCACCTATCGCCAGCAGTCCGAAGGTGACCGCAAGGAATTGGCGGGCATTCCAAAAGTGTTTTCGTGCGCCGTGAGCAAGCGCTTCCGGACCAGGCGCGCGTAAAAGCCGAACACCGACGAGATAGGCCACGAGACCGACGATGTAATAGAACCAGACGATCCACGGGAGGACCAGGCCGAACTGGGTTTGAATCGGCAGAGCAATGCTTCCGCAGGTGAGATACAGGATATAGGCAAGCGGAAAACCGAGATCGGGGGCAAGGATGTCGAGAGAGCCCGCTCTGCGATAAGACGACCAGATAAGATAGGGGATGAAAGCGAGGAACATCGCCCCAAGGCAAAGATACATGTTCCCCTCAAGGAATCCATCGATGGAAAAAAGGGAGAGCCCGAGGATAGCCCCCATCGCGATCGCACTCATGGTCTTCGAAGACAGACGAGACCTTTGACGCCAATCCTGGAACGAGTCCCAGGACAGGGTGCGACTCATGGCGTTGCCGAGAAAAGGTGAGGTCTTCATGGCTTCGCGTAAACCTCGATATGATATCCAGTGCGGCGGCCCAACCGTCACGGAGAGCGGTTTTGGACGAGCGAAGGCTATACTTCTGTTAATCTTTGCGACCCTATAACTGAATCGGTTTTGGCTCGCCTCTCATCTCTGCTTTCGGGACGGACACATGCAAAAACCAAAATCTTTGCAACCTTACCTGCTGGCATCGGCAATACATCGACATCTCCTCCGCAACTAAATGAATGGTCCTTGAATTGACGTACCTTGGTCATTCCGGGGATACGCGAAATCGCCTTGAGAACGACCTGTACAGGCCAGAACACTAACCAATCGCGGGTAAATCGTTGACCATAACAAGCTTTAATCTGAAAGTGCTTCGATAACAAGTTATGAAGTTCTGCTTCCGTGTACTCGCGGAGGTGGAAGGGATTGGTCGGACGACCCCGAAAACAGTGCATCACGGAGGATATTCTCCTGTCGGGAGTGGATACGAGGAAGACGCCTCCCGGGCGCAGTATCCGCGCCATTTCTACGAGGTAGGCCTCAGCGTTGGGTAGATGCTCAATCGTTTCAAAGGAGATGACAACATCGAACTCCGCGTCCGCGCACTCCGTAAGCATCTCCGCGTCCGCGACGGTGTAGGTAACATTGACGGCGTTGTTGTGGCTCTTGCAAAATGCCACCGCATCCTCTGAGATGTCCATACCCCGTACGCTTCGGGCCCCGCCTTCAGAGAGCATTTGCGTTCCATAACCGGTCCCGCATGCAATATCGGCGACTTGTTTCCCTGCAACCAGGCGCATTGCGAAACGGTAACGAGCTAAATGTTCGTCTTCAGTAACTCGATCGCACTGGCCCAGCAATAGCCTCTCGGATGCGTTAATCATTATCAAAATCCAGATTGGCAAAGTCGATTTGTCCGGCTGCCCCTGCTGGGGACAGATAAGCCTTATCGATTCGTCCTAAGAACGGATTAGCGTTTGCATCGAAGCCAAATGGTTCGTGCTGCGAGACACGACTCCGCTCCAAATAAGGGGAAATACAATGGCCCAACCATACAAGAATAGATGAGCGTTTCGATCATAAGGTTTTGTCCAATTCGCGGCACTCCGGCCAAAGTTGTGGCCCGGAAGGCGAAAGGAAATCGTCGCGGGATTGAGCTCATGTGTCGGGAGCCTATGAATCATTTCCCGAAAGGAAACAGCTTTGGCACGAATTGAACTAAGATATTGTCAAACATTTGTAAGACGTATCGAGTTCGGTCATCAATCGCCGATGACTTCTGGGAAGACTAAAAGGGGCCCCTATGTTGTGTGCTTCCCATACTACACGCAGCGGAGTTGCGATTATCTGCTTTCTATTCCTGTTGGTTACTACAGGTTGCGTGTCGACGGTGACCAGCCTTTCGCCGGGAAGCGGACCAGGGACGTTCAAGGTCTTCGACGTGACGAGCTTTGGGGCCAAAGGCGACGGGGCTGCGGACGATGCGCCCGCGATTCAAAGGGCCTTGAATGCCGCCGCGGCAGAGGGCCGCGGGCAGGTTACGTTTCCATGCGGAGAGTACTGGTTGCAATCGGTGGCCGGAGCCGCACCGTCGGCGCGTTCGCTGCTCTATCTGAAAGGAGCTTCGTCGATTCAACTGCAAGGGCAGGGAAGCTGTTCGCATTTGACAACCTCGATGCCGCAGAAAACTGTGCTGGAGTTTGAGGACTCTGTTGAGATCTCGGTGACATCGCTACGGATCACAGCATTGAACGCGCCTTATGTGGAGACATACGGAATGGATGGCGGCTCAGCGGTTCGGTTTACGGGCGTGAGAAAGGGAAACATCAGCCAGGTGGAGGTGGATGGAGCTTCGGCCGGGGCGCTCTATCTAACCAAAGGCACTTCGAGCACCTCAGTGACGAACAACAATGTACATGATACTTACGGGTCGGCAATCTGGGAGGATGACTGCGGGGCGGCGAGCGGACAGAACTGCCTGCCGTCTGTACCGCCCGCGAATAACGTCTATGAGTCGAATACCTTTACCAACACGTCGTTGGATATGGGTTCGGCCATTCTGATGGACGATGGGAGCGGGGCTTCCAATGCTCTTGTGCAGAACAATGCGATCGGGTGGAATCGACAAACGATTACGGGCAATCCGGAAGTGCATTGCATCCAGGTGAACAACGCTTCGTATGTGAAGGTGCTGACAAACAGTTGCAGCGGAACGCCTTGGGATGGAATCGTGATCACGACCGGAAACAACGGGCAATCGTTGGGAGTTTCGATCCAGGGCAACACAATTCAGAACTCGGGAACGGCGTCCCAAGGCGGGTCGGGGATCGTTGTCTACGATGCTCCGCAGGGGCTTGGGATCTCTGGGTTCACGATCAGCTCCAATTCAATCACCACGGCCGCAGACGATGGGATACGGCTCTATGCGGCCTCAAAGCCTGGCAATGTCCAGCAGGCGCAAGTAGAGGGCAACACCGTTTCCATGGTGGATCAACGTTCGCCCGGGAGCAGGTTTGGCATCGACATCGAATACGCGGCGGCCATAAGCGCGAGTTCGAATAACATACAATGCAACGGAAAATGCATTGCGGTGGGTGTCAGGGTGAACTCCTCAATAGCCACATCGCCGACCACCGCATCGAATCAGGTGGTGAATATCCTGGGAGTGCCGCTCTTGATCCAATAACAAAGCAATTGGTCCTTCATAGATAATTCAAGCCACGGATCACGGTGTGGTGATGGTGATGGTCAGCGGGCCGAGGGTTGTTGAGAGGTTGAGAGAGTCGGTTGCGATTGCGGAGACTTCGTGGGATCCTGGAGTGAAACCGCTCACTTTGGTGGTAAAGCTGAACCCGGTGTTGGTCCACGCCGGATTGTTGAAATACGCGGCTACATCCGGGCGCGGTAATCCTAACGTAGCCAGTCCCCCCAGATTACCGTCTATCAAGATTGTGACCGTCCTTGCCGGTCCGTTGTCGAGGTAGTCGGCTGCCCAACCGCTTACGAATAACGTGCCGTTTTGCTGAGAGATGCTGGGCCGCGCGGTAACCGAATCAACGGCCAAATCAAGACTTCCGATCGGCGGTACGTTAAGGGTCGTAACGGCCGTAACGGTAACGTTGAGTGGACCCAGCGTGGTGGACACTCCATGCGAGTTGATTGCAACCACGGTGACCGCATGAGCTCCCGTTGAGAGCAGGCTGGCGCTGTAAGTGAAGGTAAATCCGGACTTGCCGTAACTTGGATTGTTGAAGTAGCTCGCCACATCCGGACGGGAGATACCCAGCGTGGGAGTCCCGACTGGGACGCCATCGATGTATACCTTCACGTTGCTCATGGGAGAACCGTCGAGGGGATCGGCCACCCAGCCACTGACGAAGAGCGTGTCTGTCGCGGGAATCGTTGTAGCGCCGGTTGCGGCATCGGCCGCCTGTTCAAGGTTGCCCACCGGCGCCCGGTAAGTCACGGTGATGTCGAGCGGACCAAGCGTGGTGGACACTCCATGGGAGTTGGTTCCAACCACTGTGACCGCATGAATTCCGGCTGAAAGAAGGGATGCACTATAGGTGAAGCTGAATCCAGAGTTAGCATAAGCTGGATTGTTAAAGTAACTCGCCACGTCTGGGCGAGAGATTCCCAGCGTCGGAGTCCCGACCACGACGCTATCGATGTATACCCTCACGTTACTTAACGGAGAGCCGTCTGTGGGATCGGCCACCCAGCCGCTGACAAAGAGCATGTCGGTGGAGGGAATGGTGGTGCTTCGGGTAACGGAGTCGATGGCCTGTTCCAGGTTACCCACCGGCGCCGGGTAGGTCACGGTGATGGTGAGCGGACCAAGCGTAGTGGAGACTCCATGAGAATTTGTTCCGACCACCGTGACGGCATGAGCTCCTGCAGAGAGCAGGCTTGCACTATAGGTGAAGTCGAATCCGGAGTTGGCATAAGCGGGGTTGTTGAAGTAACTCGCCACGTCTGGACGAGAGATTCCCAGCGTCGGAGTCCCGACTGGGACGCCATCGATGTATACCTCCACGTTGCCGAGCGGAGATCCGTCTGCCGGATCGGCAACCCATCCGCTGACGAAGAGCGTATCGGTGGAGGGAATGATGGCGCTGCCGGTAACAGAGTCGATAGCCTGTTCCAGATTGCCGAGTGGGGCGGCCGGCTGCACCGTTGCTTGACCGGGCTGGTACTCCCAGAGATCGTTCAGATAGCCGAGTCCATCCGCGGAATCGATGCCGAACCCGCCAAAGAGCCACAGATTGCCGCTCGCATCCGGCCAAACGCCTGCGTTGTACCGTGATCCGGCGACATTGCCGGCCCCGGGAACCCCCAGCGTCCCATATACTCCAGACTGATTTGCGGAATTGATTCCGCCCATCCAGGCCCATTGACCAGCGGAAGTTTGGAACTCCCAAACGTCGTTGAGTTGGCAGCAGTTTCCGCTGGCGTCTTGTCCGAATCCCCCGAAGAGCCATAGATTCCCGCCGAGGTCTGTCCACGCGGTCGCCGAGTATCGTCCTCCCGGTGCGTTTGCGGCTCCAAGATAGCCCTGTGTGCCGTATGTTCCGGGCTGTCCGGTATCTGAGCCGGGAACCGTGCTGCTGCCTCCTTTCCAGGTCCATTGATTCGCTGAGAGATTGAACTCCCAAAGATCGTTCAGATATCCGAATGTTCCGGCGGAGTCTTCGCCTTCCCCTCCAAAGAGCCACAGGTTTCCGCTGCCATCGGTCCAGCTGACCGCTTCCCAACGGCCTCCCGGGATATTTCCGGATGCGGGTGTGCCGAGGACGCCGTATACGCCGGATTGGCCGCTCTGACAGCACAGTCCAGGAACCGCGCTGCTGCCGCCCATCCAAGTCCATTCCTTCGTGGAGATATTGAACTCCCAGAGGTCGTTGAGATACCCGATCAATCCGTTGACATCGAGGCCATAACCTCCGAAGAGCAGCAGATTGCCCCTGCCATCGGTCCAACTGACCGCGCCAAACCGGCTTCCCGGGACATTTCCCGTTGCCGGCGTCCCCAGCGTGCCGAAGACGCCATTCTGGTAGGGGCTGTTGCTGCCACCCATCCAAGTCCACAGATTGCTGGAGGGGTTGAACTCCCAGAGGTCGTTCATCCAACCGATGGCGCTATCCCCTCCAAAGAGCCAGAAATTCCCGCTGCGATCAGTCCATGTGCTTGCGTAGTATCGCCCTCCCGGGATGTTCCCGGCCGCAGACGCGCCCAGCGTGCCATACACTCCGGGCTGTCCAGCGTAATAGCCGGGGATGGTGCTGCTGCCGCCCATCCAGGTCCATGCGCCGGTTGACGGATTGAAGCTCCACATATCGTTGAGAAAGCCAAGATTGCCGCTCGAATCGTATCCCTGCCCACCGAAGATCCAGTCTTTGCCGGTGCTATCGGTCCAGGTGCCTGCGGCGCTACGGCCCCCAGGGATGTTGGCGGTCGAGGGCACACCCAATGAGCCGTAAACCCCGTTGGTGGACCCGATCCAGGTGCTGCTGCCGCCCATCCATGTCCATTCAGACACCGAAGAGCCAATCTGGTAGACCCCCGACGCCACGGGGCTGATTGTGTACCCTGCGGCAACAGCGATGGCTTGGATGTTCGTTGCGGTGCTCACTGCAATCGCCGCGGTGTATTGCGTCGAACTTGTCGTTGGCGTGGTCCCGTCGGTCGTGAAGTAGATCGCCGCTCCGGGTGTTACGTCGGAGAGCGTGATCGACTGGGCCGTCGCATAGGTGCCGGGCCCGGGGCTGAAAATGGGAGCCGCTGCCTGCAGCGCATAACTTGCCGATGACCCCGCACTGGCGCTGTGATTGGGCGCGACCGCCATCGCCTGGATGGTTTCAGCGGTAGAGACGTAAATTCCATTGCTGTACACATTCGAGTTTGTCGTGGGCGTGGATCCGTCGGTTGTGAAATAGATCGTTGCCCCTGGGGTTACGTCGCTGAGGCCTACCGTCAGCGGCGACGGATATGCGCCGCCAGGCAAACTGAAAGAGGGTGCCGCGGTTTGCGTGGCATCGGCGAAAGGCTGATACTCCCATAGGTCATTGAGGTCGCCGAAACCGGAGGAGGATACGCCAAACCCTCCAAATAGCCAGAAGTTGCCGCCCAGATCTGTCCAACTGACGGCTGTGTATCGCGCTCCTGGAATGTTCCCGGGGTAGGCGACTCCCAATGCGCCGTACATGCCAACCTGGTCGAAGCTGTTGCTGCCACCCATCCAGGCCCATACACCGGCAGAGGGACTGAACTCCCATAGATCGTTGAGGTTGCTAGCCACTTCTGGAGAGGTGTCGAAGCCTATTCCGCCAAAGAGCCAAAGATTGCCGCCTCGGTCGGTCCAACTCACTGCCTCCTGGCGTCCGCCGGGAACACTGGAGGCGGATGGCGCGCCCAAAGTGCCGTAGACGCCCGGCTGACCGCAACCGTCGCAGCCAATCGTGCTGCTGCCGGCCATCCAGGTCCATTGATCGGTGGAAGGACTGAACTCCCACAGATCGTTGAGGTCCCCCAATTTACCGGCCGAGTCGAAGCCATAGCCTCCGAAGAGCCAGAGATTTCCGCCGTTGTCGAGCCAACTGACGGCTTCATCCCTGCTTCCCGGCATGTTTCCGGCTGCGGTGACGCCCAGCTTTCCATACACTCCGGGCTGGCCGTTCAGGATGCTGCCGCCCATCCAGGCCCATTCATTTGTCGAGGGGTTGAACTCCCAGAGGTCGTTCAGATACCCATAGGTCCCAGTAGAATCGATGCCGTTGCCGCCAAACAGCCACAGATTGCCGCTCCCATCGTTCCAATTGACAGCGTTATTCCGGCTTCCCGGGATATTCCCCGGCGCAGGCGTCCCTAATGCGCCGTATACGCCGCTCTGATCGGCGATGCTGCTGCCTCCCATCCAGGTCCATTCCCGCGTCGACGGATTGAACTCCCAGAGGTCGTTGAGATCGTTGGCGCTTCCGTTCGAGGGGTCGCCGAGTCCGCCAAACAGCCAGACATTGCCGCTGGCGTCATTCCACTGATTCGCATACTCGCGCGGTCCCGGAACATTGGACGGATTGGCGACACCGAGCACTCCGTAGAGCGGGGAGGGATTCCCAAGGTTGCTCCCGCTCATCCAGGTCCACGCGCCCGAGGCGGGATTGAACTCCCAAAGGTCGCCGAGGTAGCCGAATTGGCCGGTCGAATCATAGCCATCCCCTCCCATCAACCACAGGTTTCCTGCGCCGTCCGTCGAACTCGTTGCGCCTTCGCGGCTTCCGGGAACATTCGCGGGGTCCGCGATGCCCGGCGTTCCGTACACACCGAGGATGTTGGGCGTATTGCTCCCGCCCATCCATGCCCATCCCTGGGAAGGCCCCAGTCCAATCGTGTATCTGGCCGTTGACACGAGGCTGTTGGCATATCCGGGCGCCACGCCGATAGCCTCGATTGTTGTCGTCTGATTCACGATGATCGGTGCGCTATACAGAGACGAACTCGCGGTTGGCGTCGATCCATCGGTCGTGAAGTAGATCGCCGCTCCCTGCGTCGCATCCGCCAAGGTGATCGACTGCCCTGTGGCATAGTTGCCCGGAGCAGGGCTAAAGCTGGGGGGAGCTACGATGAGGTCAAGAGTATAAGAAGCCGATGCAACTGGACTCGGGCTCCAACCTGGAGCTGTCGCCATCGCTTGGAGCGACTCCGTGGACGAAACGGTCACCGGTCCGCTATACACCGTGGAACTCGTGGTGGGCGTGGTTCCATCGGTGGTGTAGTAAAACGTGGCGTCCGCAACCGAATCCGAGATCGTCACCGTCTGCACCGCAGTATAAGTTCCGCCTGGAACGCTGAAGGTGGGCGCCGGCGCCGGCGGGTTCATTGCCTGCGAGGGTTGATACTCCCAGACATCGTTCAGAAAGCCGACGTTCGAAGCGGAATCGATGCCGAACCCACCAAAAAGCCACAGATTGCCACTGCCGTCCCTCCAACTGCTCGAGTTGTACCGGGAGCCCGGGATATTTCCGGCTCCGGGAACGCCCAACGTGCCGTAAACTCCTTCCTGGTACCCGGTGTTGCTTCCGCCCATCCAGGCCCACTGACCCGCAGAAACCTTGAACTCCCATACCTCGTTGAGATAGGAACAGCAGCCGGAGCCGGTCGCGCCGAATCCTCCGAAGAGCCAGAGATTCCCGCTGCTATCTGTCCACGCGGAGCCCTGATCTCGTCCTCCCGGTGTGTTTGCGGCTCCGATAAAGCCCTGCGTACCGTACACTCCAGGCAGTCCGCTGTTTGGGCCGGGAACGGTGCTGCCGCCGCCCATCCAGACCCATTGATTCGTGGAAAGATTGAACTCCCAAAGGTCGTTCAGATTTCCGAATGTTCCTGTGGAGTCTTCGCCCTCCCCGCCAAAAAGCCACAGGTTGCCGCTGCCATCTATCCAGTTGACCGCTCCCCACCTGCCTCCCGGAAGATTTCCGGATGCAGGTGTGCCCAGGACGCCATACACGCCCGCTTGGCCGCTCTGACAGCATGGCCCAGGAAGCGCGCTGCTGCCAGCCATCCAAGTCCATTGATTTGTGGAGACATTGAACTCCCATAGGTCGTTGAGATAGCCCGATTGACCCGCCGAATCATTGCCATATCCTCCAAAGAGCCAGAAGTTGCCGCTTCCGTCGGTCCAACTGACCGCTCCGTACCGGCTTCCCGGGACATTTCCCGCTGCCGGCGTCCCCGGCGTCCCGTAGACGCCCTTTTGGTAGGAACTGTTGCTGCCGCCCGTCCAGGTCCATAACTTGCTGGAAGGATTGAACTCCCAAAGATCGTTCATCCAGCCGGCAGTACTTTCTCCTCCAAAGAGCCACAAATTCCCACTCTGATCGGTCCATGTGCCGGCATAGTACCGCCCTCCAGGAATGTTTCCCGCCGCGGGCGTTCCCAGCGTTCCGTATACTCCGGGCTGCCCGGCATAATAGCCGGGTATCGTACTGCTTCCACCCATCCAGGTCCAAGTATGGGTTGACGAATTGAACGTCCACAGATCGTTGAGAAAGCCAAGATTGGCGTTCGAATCGTATCCCTGCCCCCCAAACACCCATTCGTTGCCGCTGCTGTCGGTCCAGGTTGCCGCGTTCTGCCGCCCCCCGGGGCTGTTGCCAACCGAGGGCGCGCCCAACGTGCCATATTCCCCGTAAATGGCCCCGTTCCATGTGTTGCTGCCGCCCATCCAGGTCCATTCAGACGCTGAAGACCCAATCTGGTAGGTCGCCGACGCCACCGGGCTGTTTGCGTACCCGGCGGCAACAGCGATGGCCTCAATTGTCGTTGCGGTGCTCACTGCAATCGCCGAGGTGTATTGCGTTGAACTCGCTGTCGGCGTGGTCCCGTCGACCGTGTAGTAGATCGCCGCCCCGGGCGTCACATCGGAGAGCGTGATCGACGGCGGCGTCGCATAGGTACCGGGCCCAGGGCTGAAAGTGGGAGCCGCTGCCTGCAGCGTATAAGTTGCCGATGCCACCGCACTGGCGCTGTGACCGGGAGCGATCGCCATTGCCTGGATGGTTTCAGCGGAAGAGACGTAAATTCCCTGCGCAAAAATGCTTGAGTTTGTGGTGGGAGTCGATCCGTCGGTCGTGTAATAGATGGTTGCCCCTGGGGTCACATCGATGAGACTCACCGTCTGCGGCGACGGATATGCGCCGCCAGGCGGGCTGAAGGACGGAGCCGCGGTTTGCGTTGTATTGGCGGTGGGCTGATACTCCCAGAGGTCGTTGAGGTAGCCGTATCCGCTAGAGGAATTGCCGCTCCCGCCAAAGAGCCAGAAGTTGCCGCCCTGATCTGTCCAGCTGACCGCGGTGTAGCGCGCTCCTGGAGTGTTTCCGGTGGAGGCAACTCCAAGTGTGCCGTAGACGCCGTTCTGGTAGAAGCCGCTGCTGCCCCCCATCCACGTCCAGGCGAGGGTGGAGGGGCTGAATTCCCACAGGTCATTCAGGTTGGAAATTCCTTCCGGAAGGGTGGCATAGCCCTGACCGCCGAAGAGCCAGAGATTGCCGCCGCGGTCGGTCCAACTCACTGCCTCCTGGCGTCCGCCAGGGACATTGGAGGCGGAAGGCACGCCCAATGTGCCGTACACTCCCGGCTGGCCGCAATTGTCGCAGCCTATGGTGCTGCTGCCGCCCATCCAGGTCCATTGACCGGCGGAAGGATTGAACTCCCACAGGTCGTTAAGAAAGCCCAGCTTGCCGGCTGAGTCGAAGCCATAGCCTCCGAAGAGCCAGAAATTTCCACCGTTGTCTACCCAACTGACGGCTTCATACCTGCCTCCGGGCGTGTTTCCGGCCGCGGGCATGCCCAGCGTGCCATACACTCCCGGCTGCCCGTTCTGGTTGCTTCCGCCCACCCAGGTCCATTCGTTTGTTGAGGGATTAAACTCCCAAAGGTCGTTCAAATTGCCATAGGCTCCGTTGGAGTCGGGGCCGTCGCCACCGAACAGCCAAAAATTGCCGTTGCTGTCTGTCCAACCGATCGCCTCTTCACGGCTCCCCGGCGAATTTGCAGGCGCTGGCGTCCCTAACCTGCCGTATACGCCACTCTGGTTTCCGGTGCTGCTTCCACCCATCCAGGTCCACTCCCGCGTCGAAGGATGGAACTTCCAGAGGTCGTTGAGGTCGCTGTCGGTTCCGTTCGCAGTGATGCCAAAACCGCCAAACAGCCAGAGATTGCCGCTGGCGTCATTCCATTGATTCGCATACTCGCGCGGTCCTGGAACATTGGACGGATTGGGCACCCCAGATACGCCGTAGACCGGAGACTGATTGCTAACGTTGCTTCCACTCATCCAGGTCCACGCCCCGGTGGATGGATTGAACTCCCAAAGGTCGTTGAGGTTGCCGTAACTGCCGGTTGAATCGAGGCCGTACCCACCCGTCAGCCACAGGTTTCCCGCGGGGTCCGTCGAACTGGTCGCGCCTTGGCGGCTTCCGGGAACATTTGTCGGGTCTGGGATGCCCAGCGTGCCGTACACGGCGATGCTGTTCGGTGTATTGCTCCCGCCCATCCATGCCCATCCCTGGGAAGCGCCCAGACCGATGGTGTAGGTTGCCTTTGCCACCAGGCTGTTGGAATATCCGGGATCCACGCCGATTGCCTCAATCGTCGTCGTCCGATTCACAACGATAGGTGCGCGGTAGAGCGGCGAACTTGCCGATGGCGTCGATCCATCGGTTGTGAAGTAGATCGCCGCCCCTGGCGTGGCATCCGCCAACGAAACCGACTGCCCAGTGGCGTAGTTGCCCCCTGCCGGGCTAAAGCTGGGCGAAGCTACGATAAGGTCAACCGTATACGTCGCCGATGTAATCGGGCTGGGGCTCAAGCCTGTCGCAGTCGCGATCGCCTGGAGCGTTTCTGTGGCCGCAACAGTCACAGGTCCGCTATACACCGTGGAACTCGTGGTTGGCGGGTTTCCATTGGTTGTATAGAAGATCGTGGCGCCCGCGACCGAATCCGTGATTGTCACTGTCTGCACGGAGGTATAGATCCCGGCTGGAACGCTGAAGGCAGGCGGAGGCGCAGGCGGTTTGATTGCCTGCGACGGTTCGAACTCCCAGACATCGTTCAAATAGCCGACGTTCAACGCGGAATCGATACCGAACCCGCCAAAGAGCCATAGATTGCCGCTGCCGTCCCGCCAGCTGCTCGCGTTCAACCGTGATCCGGGGACATTGCCGGCGTCGGGAACGCCCAGCGTACCGTAGACTCCTTCCTGATACCCCGTGTTGCCTCCGCCCATCCAGGCCCATTGGCCGAAGGGAAGATTGAACTCCCAAACGTCGTTGAGGTAGGAACAACAGCCGTAGGGAGTTGCACCGAATCCGCCGAAGAGCCAGAAATTCCCACTGCTGTCCGTCCAGGAGGATGCCTGATCTCTTCCTCCCGGCGCGTTTGCGGCTCCCAGATAGCCCAGTGCGCCGTACACTCCTGGCCAACCGCTGTATATGTCGGGAACCGTACTGTCTCCACCCATCCAGATCCATTGATTCAAAGAAGGATTGAACTCCCAAAGATCGTTCAGATATCCGAAGGTCCCTGTGGAGTCTTCGCCCTCCCCACCCAAAAGCCAGAGATTGCCGCTCTCGTCCGTCAAACCGCTGGCCTCGTACCTGCCTCCGGGAGTGTTTCCCGTGGCCGGTGTTCCCAAGACGCCGTATACGCCAGCTTGACCGCTCTGGCAGCACGGCCCAGGAACCGAACTGCTGCCGCCCATCCAGGTCCATTCCTTCGTGGCGGCATTGAACTCCCACAGGTCGTTGAGATAGCCCGGTTGACCCGCCGAATCATAACCCTCCCCGCCAAAGAGCCACAGGTTACCGCTGCCATCGCTCCAACTGACTGCTCCCCACCTGCTTCCCGGAATATTCCCCGGTGCCGGCGTCTCCAGCTTGCCGTAGACGCCGTTTTGGTTGAGCGTGTTGCTGCCGCCCATCCAGGTCCATTCCTTCGTGGCGACATTCAACGCCCATAGATCGTTGAGATAACCTGGCAATCCGTTGGCGTCGAGGCCATAACCTCCAAAGAGCCAGAGATTACCGCTGCCATCGGTCCAACTGACCGCTCCATACCTGCTTCCGGGAGCATTCCCCGATGCCGTCGTTCCCAGTGTGCCGTAGATACCGTTCTGGTTGCCTGTGCTACTTCCCCCCATCCAGGTCCATAACTCGCTGGAAGGGTTGAACTCCCAAAGGTCGTTCATACATCCGGTGGCGCTTTCTCCTCCAAAGAGCCAAAAATTCCCACTCAGATCAGTCCAATTGCTGGAATCGTACCGCCCTCCCGGAATGTTCCCGGCTGCAGGCGTTCCCAGCGTTCCGTATACTCCGGGCTGTCCGGCGTAGTTGCCGGGTATGGTGCTGCTTCCGTCTATCCACGTCCATTCGCCCGACGTCGAACCTTGCGCCCAGACAGCGCTCGCTCCAAATAGGGAGAGCAAAGCGATGAAGGCGCAGACCTGCAAGCGAAAAGCCGACGCCAGGAGATACGAGAAGGCAGAAACACAACGCATAAAACATTTCTCCGCGATGGCAAAACTGAAATGGTTGACTTGAGGGCCCGGGCGAGAATGGTCTGCAGGTTGACGATCGGGGGAGAATCGCAGCGAACTTAGCTGGGGAACGCTCGGAATTCATTGATACTGGGGGAGTCGGACCAAAGACCGGAACTTGAAAAACTGAAAACCCAGAAACACAATTGCCGTAACTTTGGCGCTTCTATCGCGGCTGCTCCGGCGTATTGTCGTGCAGACCGCTGAATCGATGTCATTGCGGCCGAAAATGGATCCTAACTCAGGGCCGCACGGTCCTATCCCGGCTCATAAACTACACCTCGTCGCTGGTACAAAAAAGCTAGCATCTTCTTTGCTCTACACCGACTTAGCAACATGGTCTCTGGCAGGCTTTGTAAGGGGCGCCTCTTCTGCAAATCTCTGAAGCAATTCCTCATATTGCAAGAGAATCCCTTCTTGCTGAAACATTTCTCCGTAGCGGCAAAGGCTATCTTTTGACTTTGCTTCGAGGCCCGATTGGGAGTTGTCCAAATCGTCGAATATCCGGATAAGGTCATGCTTGTTACTGAAATACACTCCGGATTCACCTACAACCCAGCGTGTAAAGGCGTTATCGTGCGCAATGATCGGGTTGCCGGCCGCGAGAGATTCCACCAACGACGGGTTTGTTCCTCCCACCTGGTGCCCATGAATGTACGCCGCGGCATAACGGCGCAGCCCCCAGACCGCTTCCCGATCGTAGATGGGACCAAGAAACTTGACGCTTGGGCCAGCCCTGCTCAGCACGGCCGCATGATATCTTGAACTAGCCAGAAACCTGCCCAGGACTACAAGCGGAACCTTTCGCGTCTTTGTGGAATAAGCGGAGACAATCTCAAGGATCGAATTCTCAGGCTCGGGCCGCGCGATCACAAGATAATACTGCTTCGGCCGGAGTTGGTGTTCCTCAAGGACTGCGCCGTCCCGTTCGTCCGCCTCGTCGCTGCCGTACAGAATCATACTTATCTTTGAAGCCTTGGTATGACGTCTCAAATACTCCGCGATGACAGGGTGATCCGCGACAAGGTGATCTGAAAGAGTCGCGCCCAACCATTCGTTGACACGAAGCCATGCTTTTGCAATCGTGGACCACTTTCGTCGCTTCCATTCGAGACCGTCCATATTCATGATGTTCGGATGGCGTTTGATTCTATATAGGATGCTGAATACTCCTGTGTTATAGCCCAAGGTTAACGCGACGCCTTTTTCACGCGAAGCGTGGACAGCACTCTTCCAGTCAAAGCCAATGGTTCCCCATGCTCCATTCGATGCCGGGATGATGACGCGTCTCACGCCACGCCACGTGTCCTCGCGCCTGTATTCGGTGGGGTCAGCTTGGCAATAGACTGTGACCCTGTGCCCCCTGCTCACGAGAAAAAGGGCCAGATCATGGGCGAATGTCTCGAATCCCCCATGCTGCGAAGGGATTCCCCGTGTACCCAATATTTGAACGTGCATCATGATTCAAGTCCAGTATTTAGGTGAATAAGTCAAGCGGCTATGTACGTGCGGCGGTTCAATCCTGAAGTGCCGTCGACGAAACTCAGCAGGCAAGAACAACAGACCTTCCAGAACACGCCAAAGAATTTGCGCTTATCTTGTCTTGCGGCTTTCGGCTTTCAGCTAGACGATGTTTATCTGACCGTTATGTAACCAATTCCGGCGAGCAAGGACGCTGCAACCCCAGAAGCTCCTCCCTTGAGAGCTGCTTTCATCCTGTTCGTTGGGATGAGAATAATGTCTTCGTTTTGCAGGCTCATATCGGGGATGCGGTGCCTTATGAGAGCGCCGACATCGAACGAAATCTCAACTCGCCCACCGGTCGAGTTTCGAAGAATGAATGCTTTTCGGAGCGCAGCCTCATAATTCACGCCACCGGCAAGAGAGATAGCCTCAATCAAAGTTGTCTGAGCATTGTTGCGAAGCGGAATGGCCCCCTGCTGATGGAAAGCGCCCACGGCGTATACAACTCCAAGCCGGGATACGATGATCGTGTCACCTGGATCGATACGGATATTGCCGGCGCCTGCAGCGGAAGCGTCTGTCGGCAACTCGATTCGAAGCGGCGACACGGAGCCGCGCCGATAAACTTCAATTACGGGACTGGACAGTGGGGTGAGACCTCCCACTGCCGAGAGGACGTCGAGCAAGTATTTGTCGCCGTATATTTGAACGGGTCCAGGATTCCTTATCTCGCCAGTTACAGTTACAGAGTGATTTGGGCTATCCAAGACATGAAGGTAAACCTGAGGGGAATTGATCAGGCCGGCATCAGCCAGTGTTTTGGCGATCGAGTTCTCGGCTTCGGCAACGGTTTTTCCCGCGAGTATGACCTTTCCGACAAACGGCAGGGACACAGATCCATCCTCTTCGATGCGGCCTTTGTAGTCGAACTGCGGAACTCCGAAGAGTTGTATCTCGAACGAGTCCCCCGCAAGAAGAACTGAAGCGAGATCGCTTGCGGTCGGCGGGGATGCCGCATGGACCGTAATCTGTTGCGGAGGATCGCTTGGTGGCGTCCCGATGAACTGTGCATTGGCAACCAGGGATGCGGCGAGCAGAAGTCCGGCAAAAGTAAATAAGTTGGATGCAAGCTTCGAGCTTCTTCCGTCGAAATATAATGCCATCATAGACTGGTATCTCCTTTGGGCGGTCTCGATGGCGGATAGGAGTAGGTGTATCCGTAGCCATAGTTAGACAGGCTGTCGGTGTCGGCGAAGTTCAGTGCAATTCCAGTTATCGATCTTCCCACTCGATTGAGCGTCCTGACTGCTCGCCCGATCTGTGCTTTTTTCAATTGCGGGTAGCTCAATACCAGTACGATCGCTTCCGCGCATTGCGCGAGACTCGATGAATCGACAAGGCCAAGCAGCGGAGGGGTATCGACGATAACGAAGTCAAATCGCTTGCTCAAGGTTGCAAAGAGGCTGCTCAAATTGTCCGATCCAAGCAGGAGCGCAGGGGACGGAGGAATCGGGCCGCTGGTCAAGACCGAAAGGTTGGGGATGGCATCGACGTTTTGGATCGCGCCTTCAACGCCACTTATTCCTGTGAGCACAGAAGAAAGCCCCAGCCTATTCGACAGGCCAAAATGCCGCATCACGGATGGCCGCCTCATATCGGCATCAATCAGGAGCACTTTGGCGTCGCGCAGAGCCAGTGCGCAGGCTTGGGCGCAGGCACAGGTAGTTTTTCCCTCTTCAGGATTGCAGCTTGTAAAGAGGACGGTCCTGGGTGCGTGTCCGGGATTGGAGAGCAACAGCGAGGTGCGCAACTGCCACATGGATTCAACGAAGGGTGAGTTAGGTTCGCGGAGGAAGGTCTCAACAAGATTCGCGAGCGGCCGATCGAACATGGGAGTAATGCTCAGCAGCGGGATTCCCATCTCTGTTTCAATGGCCGCGACATCCTGCACGCGCTGGTCGAATTGCGCAATGAAGAATGCTCCGCTTAGTCCAGCAGCGAGGCCGAAGATCGATCCTAGAGCAACGGTGACTGCACGACCGGCATCGCTCGGCTTGCCGGGGACACGAGCCATGTCGACAATGTCTACCTCGCTGGACTCGAGTCCCGCGACGATCCCTGCCTGGCGTAGCCGCTGCATCAGCCCCTCGTAAAGCCCGCGGCTCGATTCGTAATCATGCAGCAGAATCTGGTACTGGACCATATCGTTCTGCATTTGAAAGGCCTGTGACTTCTTTGTCTGCAGGGTGGCGAAGCTGTTCTGCTCATTGTCGCTGGCCGCGGCAAAGGACTGATGCGCCTGGTTAAGCACGTGAGTCTGCTCCTGCTCGATCTCGCGGTTCAGAGTGGAGAGCTCTGCGCTTGCTTGTTTGACATCCGGATATGCAGTGCCAAATTGCGCAGATAGGCCGGCGAGTCTTGCTTCGGTCTGTGCTTTCTGAATTCTCAAATTGGCCAATAACGATAACTGTGAACTGTTAGGCCTATTCGGTCCCAGGTTATCCTGCCCGGTGTCGAGCAAATCACTATCGCCGGTCGACAGGATTCGATATCGAGCTTCGGCAATGATGCGTTCAACACGGGCTTCGTCCGCGGCCTTGGTCAGGTCTTCCAGTTCGGTTACCAAAATGTCGTGGCTTTGGTCGATCCCAACAATGCCGAGCCGGCTTTGAATCTTGAGGAGATTGTCTTCGTCCCGTTCGACCTGCTGCTTGAGATCGTCAAGCTGACCAGACAACCACTTGGTGACACGTTGCGCCGACGAGAACCTGCTCTCGAAGAGCCGCTGGATGTACTCGGCAACGATCATATTGACCACTCGAGCCGAAAGAATTCCAGACCTCGAAGTGCAGGACACCTGAATAATCTCGGTGCGGGGAATGCGCGTTGCGTGAATGCTGCTGTGCAGGCGCGCCAACAGTTTTTCCGTTGCCTTGGGGGCTCCCGCATCCGAGTTCTTCGCGGCTTCCCAACCCATGAAGTCGGGGTCCATTTCGAGATGAAGCTTGTGGGCGACGTCGAGAAGCAGCATGTCGCTTTCGATGATCATTGTCTCGGTTTCGAGCTTGGTGGAGTCGTCGCCCAGGTTGAGCAGGTCGGACTGATCGAAACGGTATTGGCTGGAGGACCCGGGACGAACCTGAATCCGGCTAATGGCGGTGTAATGGCGAGGAAGAAAGGCGATGATCAGTCCTGTGACCAGGCCAGCGAGAGCGCAGCCGCGGATCAGCGAACGGCTGCGCTTGAGGCCGCCCAGAAGCCCATGAAAGGAGAACTGGAATTCTGGGTCGGTGGGCACGACTTTAGCTGGATGCTCCAGCTTTGGGCTTTCTTGCGACTCGGTCGGTGGCATGTAGAATACCCGGTATCCGGGAAGTGTTCTTATAAATGTCCTAGAAGCACGGGAAGGCATTTGAGTTGCACGAGGCCGACGAAGTTTTCTGTTTTGTCTTCCCATCTCGTGAACAGGGGGCCTGTGGCTGCGCATTCCGGCAAAAAAGCGTTTGAAGTTCCAGCTCCCGTTTCAGTGCAATATGCTGGTACGTGGCATCAATGGAACCGACCGACCGTAATGCGCAACTTGCCTGCGGTCCTGCAAAGGGTGATGAAATGTGGACACGAAGAGGAAGAACCCGCAATGCAATCCTGGCGATGACCCTGGTTCTGGTCGCAGGCGCCGGCGCGCGCGCTCAGAATCAGGCCAGCAGCTTCGTGCTGGAGCGCAGTGACAGAACGATTGTGCTGGAACCTTACGCCGACAACATCGTTCGCATTACGTTGAGCCCAACGAAGGCGGCGGCGCTTGGCGCGCCCGGATATGGGATTGTGGGCACGCCCTCGATGACCGGATGGACGCGGGAACGGGAGCCGGACGGGACAGACATTCTTAAATCGGGCCGATTGACGATCCGTGTCGGCTCCGAAAACCTGCCCGCGCCCCACGCTTTTCCACTGGATGCATTGAATCAATCGCTGCGGGATCACTACTTCGGCGGCGGCGGAAATGGGCATGGGCCGTATAACAACATCATTTCCGTGTCCACCTCAGCTGGCAAGCCGCTGCTGAATATGTGGCGCTGGTCCATGATCCCCAACCGCTCCGGAGCGACGCCGGCGAAGGCGGACGATGGCAAGGAAGGCCCGGGCTACCGCGTTTCCGCCACGTTCGATTCGCCGCAAAGTGAGCACTATTACGGCCTCGGACAGCAGCAACAGGGGTTTCTCGACCTGCGCGATCACCGCATTCAGTGCTGGCACGATTACGCCGGGATTGGTGGAGAGAACGTCTGCGTCCCGTTCATGGTGTCGAGCCGCGGCTACGGTCTTATCTGGGACAACCCGTCCAAGACAACTATCGATCTGGGCATCAACCAGCAGAATGTCTGGTCGTCCGAAGTCGGCGACCGCGTCTCTTTTTTTGTGATTGCCGGCGACAAGAGCGACGAGATTTACACCGGCTATCGGCAACTCACCGGGGTGACGCACCTGCTGCCCAAGGCCACATACGGCTACATTCAGAGCAAGGCGATCTATCCAACCCAGGAACAGGCGCTGGATGTTGCCAAGGGATATCGCGACCGCCATTTGCCGCTGGATGTGGTGGTGGTGGACTTCCTGAACATGACGCGCCAGGGTGAGATGGATATGGACCCGGCGCGGTGGCCCGATTCCGCCGCCATGAACAAGCAACTTCACGCGATGGGTGTGAAAACCCTTCTCAGCGTGTGGCCCCACTACTCCGAAGGCACGCAGTTTTACGACATGCTGCTGAAGAAGGGGAGGCTGGTGCACACTCCCGACGGGAAGCCCGACTTGGGATGGGCCCACGATGTGATCGGTCCGAATCTGGACACCACCAACCCCGAGGCCGCCAAATGGTTCTGGGAAAAGATTCGCGACCGCTTTGTGAAACCCTATGGATTCGACTACCTCTGGCTGGATGAAACCGAGCCGGATATCGATCCTGCGAACGATGTCTTCTGGATCGGTACAGGCACGCGCTACTACAACACTTATCCCTTGTTCCACACCGCTTCGGTGTACGAGGGCTTCCGGCGGGATTTCGGCGACAGCAAGAGAGTGATGATCCTGGCGCGGGCAGCATACCTGGGTGCGCAACGTAACGGAACGGTCTTCTGGTCCAGCGACATCGTTTCTACCTGGGACATGCTGAAACGTTCCGTCCCGGCGGGGCTGGGCTTTACTGCGAGCGGTATGGCTTATTGGGACACGGACATCGCCGGATTCTTCTCGCCACAGATCTACGCCAACTATCATGCGGCTCACAAGCCCTTGATCGATGCCTCCGACGCACTGGACAACGTGGGCAACTATGAAGACTATCCCGAGTTGTTCGTTCGCTGGTTCCAGTGGGGAGCTTTCCAGCCCGTCATGCGCGCACATGGCGAGAGGATGCACAACGAAGTTTGGTCGTACGGCAAACAGGCGGAACCGATCCTGGAGAAGTATCTGCGCCTGCGTTATCAATTCATTCCGTACATCTACTCGCAGGCTTACGGCACTTACCAGACGGGCGCTCCGTTCATGCGTGCACTCTTCATGGATTTTTCAGGCGATCCGAACGTCTCCGATATTCGCGACGAATACATGTTCGGGTCAGCTTTTCTGGTAGCGCCGGTCACCGAGCAGGGGGCAACGAGCCGCAAAGTATATCTTCCCGCAGGATGCGACTGGTACAACTACTGGACGAATGAGAAGCTCCACGGCGGGCAGACGATTGAGGCAAAGGCCCCCATCGATACCATGCCGCTGTTTGTGCGGGCGGGATCGATCGTGCCGCTGGGCAGGCAGGTGGACAGCACGGACCAGCCGCAGGGATTGGAGGAGATTCGCGTCTACCCAGGTGCGGATGCCGACTTCTCGCTTTATCGAGACGATGGAACGACCTACCAGTACGAACAAGCCGGAGGGAAAATTACGCGGCTGCACTGGGACAATACCACGCAGCAGCTAACGCACTCCGGCGAGCCTGCATGGAATGAACCGGACAGCGCGCTGGTGAAAGTGATTGAAGCGGCGCGCTAAGTGAAGCTCACACGGGCAGGCGCCGAACGCGACGCCTGCTCTAATTACAGACTTTCCTTCTAGGCCATCACAATGACAGGCGCGGTTCCTTTGTTAGAATTGCCGGCAACCTATGCTTAAGCGAATGGTCTGCCTCTGGATTCTTGTTGTGACGCCGTTTGCGGCAGATGCAGCGGCTTCCTCGCCGTGGGTCGAGGTGCGCAGCGACCACTTCACGGTGCTTACCGACGCCAGTGAGAAGGACGGGCGGCGCATTGTGGATCAGTTCGAGCGCATGCGCTGGATGTTCCAGACGCTGTTTCCCAAGACAAACGTCGACCCGATGAACCCAATCGTGGTGCTGGCGGCAAAGAACGGGAAGAGCTTTGAGGCACTGGAGCCCGCAGTCTACCTGGCAAAAGGGCAGATGAAGTTGAGCGGCTTGTTCATCAATGCATCGGACAAAAACGACGTTCTTTTGCGACTCGACGCGGAATCCGAACATCCATATGCCTCGATTTATCACGAGTACACCCATCTGCAGTTCAAGGACGATCACGAGTGGATGCCGCTGTGGCTGAACGAAGGGCTGGCGGAATTCATGCAGAACACCGAGTTTCGCAACAAGGATGTGCTGCTGGGCCAATCCAATGTGGACGATATCCTTTATCTGCGCCAGAACAAGATCATCCCTTTGCCGGTGCTGTTTAAAGTGGATAGCAACTCGCCGTACTACCACGAAGAGCAGAAGGGGTCGGTGTTTTACGCGGAGTCGTGGGCGTTGACGCACTATCTGTTTGTGACCGACAAGACGAAGGGCACCGACCGGGTGGGCGATTACATGAAGTTGCTGATGCGACGCGAGGATCCGTTGGATGCGGCGCAAAAGGCGTTTGGCGATCTGAAGCAATTGCAAAAGGATCTCGATCGCTACATTTATGCGGGAAACTATGGGCAGTTCATCCTATCGAGCGCGGCGGCTCCGATTGATGAGTCCAGTTATAAAGCGCGCACGCTGACGCAGGCGGAATCCGATGCCGCGCGAGCGGACATTCTTGACTATGTGCATCGCACGGACGATGCCGAGGCATTGCTGCAATCGGTTCTCAAAGCTGACCCAAAGAATGCGCAGGCGCATGAAGTCCTGGGGCACATTGAGTTTGAGTCGGGCAAACGCGAGGCAGCTTTGGCCGAGTATGCGCAGGCCGTCCAGCTCGGTTCGAAGAATTACCTGGCGCATTTCTACTTTGCCACTTTGTCGATGGAACAGGGGAAGAAAGACAAGCAGACCGAGGCGAGTCTGCGTACTTGCATTCAGTTGAATCCGCGTTTTGCGCCGGCGTTCGACGCTCTGGCTTCGTTGCTCGCCATGCAGCACGGGAATCTGGATGAAGCGCACGGGTGGAGTGTACAGGCCATTCAACTGGATCCGGGAAATCTGATGTACCGCATCAACGCCGCGAAAGTGCTGTCGATGCAAGGGAAGTACGATGTGGCCGAGACAGTGCTGCGGACGGCGATGAAACTGGCGCGAAGCAATGCGCAAACCGCAATGTTGCAGGCGAGGATTTCTGAGATCGAAGGAATGCAGGCGGCGAGCACGCAAGGCATGGTGACGTTCGCGGATGGGGGCAGCGCGCCCGCCTCGCAAGATGTGGTTGTAGTGAACACACCTCCCAAGCATCCGATCATGCAGGCGACTGGACCAAAACATCCGTTCAATGGAGTGATTCGCGGGGTAACCTGTAGTTATCCTTCGGTCATTGAGTTCCGCGTGGAGGGTTTGAAGAAAAAGATAAGTGTTTATAACAACAACCTGTTCAAGATCGACCTTTCGGCCCTGGGATTCACACCACCGGCGGATATGAATCCGTGCAAGGACTTCGAGGGGAAAAAGGCGCGCGTACAATACGTGGACAGCACGGACAAGAGCGTCGACGGACAGGTGATAGAAGTGGTATTGATGAAGTAATCGGGCCTGCGCTTCGGATGCGGAGTACTGAGCGTTTATAGTTTGGGAAGCGAAATTCCGCCGACAGGATTGCGAGGCTGGATTTGAAGGGGAACGGCGACCGGATTGTTTTGTTTTGTGCATTGGCCGGCGCGCCGCTGTGGCTGAGTGGCGCGGCGACTGCATTGCTGGGCCAGCCGTGGCCGGGCGCATTGCTGCGTTGCTGCGGAATCGCCCTGGCGGGCGCGGCGGTGCTGCGCAGGCCGTCGTTGCTTCTCTGGACGTTGCTGGCAATGTTTGCAGGTGTGGAATTGGGCATCGACGCGCCCCATGCTGCTGTTGAGACGCATTTTCTGGGCGACCTGTTTCTGCGCCTGATCCGCATGATCGTTGCGCCATTGCTGTTTGCAAGCATCACTACAGGAATTGCCGGGCACAGCCAGTTGAAGAGCATCGGCCGGGTCGCGCTCAAGGCGATTGTCTACTTTGAAATCGTGACCACGCTGGGCCTGTTCATGGGCGCGGTCGCGATGAATGTTGTCGGAGCTGGGTGGGGCGTTGCATTGCAGGCAGCGACGGAAGCGTCGCCCGCAGTGCAGGCCGTGCAAAGCTGGCAGCAGGTGCTGCTGAATCTGTTTCCGGAAAACATTGCGCAGGCGGTTGCACAGAATCAAATCCTGCAAGTCGCGATCTTTTCCGTGTTGTTTGGCGCGGCGCTGGCCATGCTGCCCGACACCAAGCGCGCGCCGCTGGTTTCCGTGCTGCAGTCGCTGGCTGAAACCATGTTTCAGATGACGCGCTTTATCATGCTGCTGGCGCCGGTTGCCGCTGGCGCGGCGCTGGCTTACACGGTGGGCGGCATGGGGCTGGCCACGCTTTTGCCGCTGGCAAAACTGGCCGTCGCCTACTATGCGACGCTGGCCGCATTCCTGCTGCTGGTGCAGATTCCCACGCTGTTGCTGTTCCGTATTCCGCTGCGGCGCTTCATTGCAGCGGTGAGCGAGCCGGCCGCGATCGGATTTGCGACGACCACCTCGGAAGCGGCATTGCCACTGGCGATGGAGCGCATGGAAGAGTTCGGCGTGCCACGCTGGATTGTGTCGTTTGTGATTCCCACGGGATACAGCTTCAACCTGACGGGATCCAGCGTGTATGTGGCGATGGCGGCCATCTTCTGCGCGCAGGCGGCGGGGATTCACCTGACGGTGGGGCAGGAAGCGACTGCATTGGTGACCCTGATGCTGGCGAGCAAAGGGATTGCGGGCGTGCCGCGCGGCTCGCTGGTGGTGTTGCTGGCTACGGCCAGTGCGATCCATCTGCCGACTGCGCCGATCCTGCTGATTCTGGGCATCGATACGTTGATGGACATGGGCCGGACGCTGATGAACGTGGTGGGGAACTGTATTGCCGCGGCGATTGTGGCGCGCTCGGAAAAGGTGCTGGTGTGCGCGGAAGATGCTGTGGCAGCGTAGGCTACGCGAGGATGGGCTCGGGAGATGTGTGAGGAAAACGAAGCCTGCCGGCGAGATGACGGCAGGCTTCCGCTTTTCAGTTGCCATTGAACGTTACTGGTACGCGTTTCCACGCCCGACGCAAACGCCCAAAGGAGCAACTCCGACTGGCTCTCCAACTCCACTGAGAATTGAGCCAGCCGAGCATTGAGTGATTTCACCAGTCTGATTGTTAAGAAAGAAGAGGCTTGCTCCTGACTCGAACTCGTTCAGGCTGGAATTGCCAACGCCAGGTGTAACTAGGCCCAGCAACTTGCAACTCCCGACGGGAGACACACCAATTGGTTCTCCAAGACCAGAGAATTCGACCGCCTCCGCGCAAAAGGTCAGCGCGCCTGTGCCCTCATCCAGCAGCACTTCGCCGGAAGATCCGTGGCTGTTCTCACTGTAGATTGACACAGGAGTGCTTTGCGCTGAGACTGCAGTAGGTGGCAAGGAAAACCTAATCGTCGCAGCGATCATCACGCAAATTGCAGCGACAATTCTAAGCATCCTCATATACTTCGGATCCATTATTCCTCCCTCTCTTCGACAGAAGATTCCGAACCCAGTGTTATCGCGAAGCAAGTGGTTCAATTTGCAGCACGCAACCCGGGGCTCGCAAAGAGATTGCGAACGCCTATTCGTGCACGAAGCGAGCTGTCGACTCGGATCTCCGTCAATACCCGTCACTGATTCGCGTAGAAGGGTGCTCCACAAGTGCCCAAGGGATCGATTCCAACCGGTTGTCCCACTCCATGGAGGATAGAGCCAGCTGCACACTGAATAGTCTGGCCTGTTTGATTGTTCAAAACAAATATGCTGTTTCCAGACACTGACACGGACAAGCTGGTTGTGCCGGTTCCTGGTGTGGCTCTGCCCAGCAACTTACAACTCCCGAGCGGAGACAAACCAATAGGTTCTCCAAGACCAGAGGGTTCGACCGCCTCCGCGCATAAAGTCAGCGCGCCAGTCGTCTGGTTTGCGATTACCACGCCAGTCTGCCCAACCCCGGTAATAGTAAAGTTAGTTGCCGCCGTGGCCGCCAAAACTTTTGTTGGCTCCGTGGCTAGCCGAATGGACGCTGCGGTGAGAAGGCACAATACCGCCGCCATTCCAATAGTCTTCAGTTCTTTCCAATCCACAGGTTTCTCCTTCCGCTCGTGGGAATCAAGTTGTCTGGTTGCAGTGGGAATTGTGGTGGGGCGCGGTGCGAAGTAAGAACCAAACCGCCGGATTTTGCTGCGATTCTTTCCGATCACGGGGGCGCAGCGGACACAGGAGTCCGTCGCGTTCTGGGTGGGGAGGCCGCCGATGCAATCGTGCATTTACCGGAATGCGTTGATGAGCCAAGCCGTTATTTCAGCTAAGGTTCAGACTCGTTTCCATTTCAGACTTGATTCGGTATCTGCCTGAGTCTTTCGCTTGGCGATGGCTTCACGTGATTCTATCTCTCTTAATAAAGATTGCAAGACCAAAGTTATTTATATTTCGAAAAGATAGAACATGCGCCTAAAAAACTCGATGACTTGATATTGTCCCTGCGTTGTCCACATTATTGAGAGCCTGTCCGGTAAATTACGCTGGTATCGCTTGGTAAATTTAGCTTATAAGAGTCTGGTATCTTCCTCGTCCCTCCTCCTCCGAATGTTCATTCAATCGATCGTTAGTTTTGTGGGGGCGGCGACAGAGAGGTTTTTCACGATATGACTAAGAACTGCTCCTTCGTAAGATATTCTTCCGCGAACATTACCCTGTCTTACGCTCTTGCCGAGCAAGTCATCTGCGAGTTTTCACGCACCGTCATGCCAGACTGGCCACTGGCCCGCTGAGACACTCCGAGAGCGGGGATGCTTTCACCGCGCATGTTCGAGGTCGTTGGCAAGAATGCTGAGTACCAATGGGAAAAACCGCTCCCAAATGGATGGCACCCCATGAGGGCCTTCAGTACTTCTTCACGGAGGGGTCGATCTGGTCGGCCCAGGCGAGGATGCCGCCAGCCAGGTTGGCGACCCTTGGATAGCCCGACTGCTTGAGGAATTCGGCAGCGCGCTGGCTGCGTCCACCGGATTTGCATTGGACAATAATCTCGCGATCGCGGTCGATCTCGGCAAGGCGCGCGGGCACATCATTGAGCGGGATCAGCTTGCCGCCGATGTTGGCGATCTGGTATTCGAAGGGTTCGCGAACGTCGAGAATCAGCAGATCGTCGCCGTTGTCCAGCCGTGTTTTCAGCTCTCGCACGCTCACTTGGGGAATTCCATTCATTACTTTCTTTTCCTCTGGTTTCTCGGGCACGATGCCGCAGAATTGTTGGTAATCGATGAGTTTGGTCACGGTGGGGTGGTCGCCGCAAACGGGGCAATCGGGGTTGCGGCGCAGCTTAAGCTCGCGGAAGCGCATGTTCAGCGCATCCACCAGCAACAGTCGGCCGGCCAGCGAGTCGCCTTTGCCGAGAATCAATTTGAGAACCTCAGTAGCCTGAATGACGCCAACCAGGCCGGGCAGTACGCCCAGCACGCCACCTTCCGCGCAACTGGGTACCAGGCCCGGTGGCGGAGGCTCGGAGTAGAGGCAGCGGTAGCAGGGACCATCCGCAGTGGCGAAGACGCTGGCCTGGCCTTCAAAGCGGAAAATCGACCCGTAGACGTTGGGCTTACCGAGCAGAACGCAGGCATCGTTGACCAGATAGCGAGTAGGAAAGTTATCCGTACCGTCGGCGACGATGTCGTAGCCGGCGATGATATCGAGCGCGTTGGCACTGCTGAGCATGGCGTCGTGTTTGACCACGTTCAGCGCGGGGTTCAGCGCCTTGAGCTTTTCTTCGGCGGAGTCCAGTTTCTTGCGACCGATGTCTCTTGTCGAGTGGATGATCTGGCGCTGGAGGTTGCTTTCGTCCACAACGTCGAAGTCCACTAGGCCAAGAGTGCCGATGCCAGCCGCAGCCAGGTAGAGCGCCAGCGGAGAGCCCAATCCGCCGGTGCCCACGCAAAGCACGCGCGCCGCCTTCAGTTTGCGCTGGCCCTCTTCGCCCACCTCGGGTAGCAAGATGTGGCGCGAATAGCGTGACAGGTCGGCGGTGGTCAGTTCCGGCAACTCGGTTTGTTCGCGGATGGTGGTCATGATCGTCTACTCATTCGGACGTTACGGTGGCTCTAACTCATGGAGCATATCGTTCTGGGCTCTTTAAGCCTCGGACAATTACGCCTGGACGGCTAGTCCCGGCTAGTCCCCGCCTGCAATGGAGGGAATGATGGAGAGCGTGTCGGTAACCGACACGGAAGTTGCGTCCCCGGCGGGAAGATACCGCACGTCCTCGTCGTTCAGATACACGTTGACGAAGGAGCGAAGCTTGCCTTCGCTGGTAAACAGGTGACGGCGCAACTCCGGATACTCGCTGGTCAGCTGATCGAGCGCCGCGGCAACGGTGGCCGCGCCGACATCCACACTGTCCTTGCCTGCGGCATACGTGCGCAAAGGCGTTGGAATGAAGATGGTCATCTTGTCGTTTCCTCGCTTGCGTTTCGGTCTCTCTTGAATAGATTCAGCAACGGGGCGCGGCGATGCTTTCCTGGGCGGTGGTCATGGATGGGGCTGATCGTCGACCGCGATGGTTTCCAACTCGAAGTGCTTGGATTCTTCACTCGACCCAGCCAGCAGAAACGAGTTGGTGACGGTTGCCTGGCCTTGGGCGACGGCAGTAATCACATAGCTGCATCCAAGCCAGTGCGCCTCGGCGAAGTCGGTGGGTGACCATTGAGCCGGATGGTCGGGGTGGGAGTGATAAAAGCCGGCGATGGCCATACCCTGCTGGCGCGCCTCGCGTTCGATCCGGACCAGCTCTGCCGGCGCAATCTGGTAGCGGTTATGGGCGGCGTCGGTGCGGGTGTTGCCGGCCCGGGCAGCCGTTTTGACCAGCCATCCTTCCGGCGTAGCGAGCCCCAGAAGCGCCCCGCAGCACTCATGGGGATAGGTTTCCTCGCCGTGGGCGCGGATTGCGTCATAGACCGCCCGGGGAAGGCGCAGAACACTCATATTTCCTCCCAGAATCGCTCGCTCAGGTATTTGTCTGCCGAATCCGGCAGCACGGTGACAATGACGGCTGGACGGCCCGCTGCAGCCTCTTCCTGTGCAATCTGCAGGCTGGCCGAGACGGCCGCCGCGGCCGAGATGCCGACCAGCAGGCCTTGGTCGCGGGCCAGGCGGCGGGCCATGTCGTAGGCGGCTTCGGTTTCCACTTCCACGGCGCGGTCGGCAAGCTGCGGGTCGTAGATGGCGGGGACGATGGATGCAGCCATATATTTGAGGCCTTCGAGGCCGTGAAAAGGGGAGTCGGGCTGCATGCTGATGGCCTGGATCGCGGGATTCAGTTCCTTGAGCCGCCGAACCGCGCCCATGAAGGTCCCGCTGGTGCCCAGGCCGGCGACGAAGTGCGTGATCTGGCCGTTGGTTTGCCGCCAGATCTCCGGGGCGGTGGTTTCGTAGTGCGATTTCCAGTTGGAGGGGTTCGAGTACTGGTCGAGATAGCAGAAACGGGCGGGATCGTTGGCTGCCATCTCGCGGGCACGGCGAATTGCGCCGTCCGAGCCCTGGTCAGGGCTCGTCCATTCGACCGTTGCTCCGTAGGCCTTCAGAATCCGCTTGCGCTCGGGCGAGACATTGGCGGGCATGGCCAGCGTCACCGGGAAGCCCATTGCCGCGCCCAGCATGGCCAAGGCGATGCCGGTGTTGCCGCTGGTGGCATCGAGCAGGGTCTTGCCTGGCGTGAGCCGTCCACCGGTCAGGGCGTCGCGGACCATCGCGTAGACGGGGCGGTCTTTGACGCTGCCGCCAGGATTGAGCCACTCGGCCTTGGCCAGCAGTGTGACGCCAGCCAAGCCCCGCACCACATTGTCGAGGCGCAGCAGCGGGGTATTGCCGACGCGCTCGTGCGCCGGTGTGCCGAGTTGGGAAGGGGTGGTCATGTGCAACGGAAAGCCGGGAGGAAACCGCGCAGACATTGCCGCAGCGCTCAAGGTATGTGAGTGCGGCCTGCAACCGGCAGATTCAAAAGATGTAGGCGGCGCAGAGCCGGGCCCGGTCGTCGCAGTGTCCTACACCGGCGGCAGAGCATCCACCACCGGCACTCCGGCGGGGGCGGTGAAGCGGAAGGTCTCGGCGGGGATGGAAGCGTTGGTCTGCTCCGCAGTGAAGCTGAAGCGTGTAAGCGCGCCGTCGGCTTCCTCGATCTCAATTCCGGTGATAACCCCGTCGGTTGTGACGGTGAGTGAAAGGCGGCGGACGCGGCGCTCCTGCCCCTTGGGCTGCCCGGAGAGGACAAAGCGGCCGTTCCGGGCCGATTGCAGTGTCAATCCGCTGAGTTCCTTTTCCAGTTCGGTGTGGCCGAGCAAGAAGCGGAGCGGCGAACGCAGGTCGTCGAGCTGCTTGGCCGGGATGCGCTGCACCTGCGGGTCGCCCTTGCTGTAGAACCAGGCGTATTTGCCGTCGAGCAGGAAAAGCTTGCCGGAGGGCGAACTGTAATCCCAGCGCATACGGCCTGGCTTGAGCAGCGTCAGCGTGCCGCTTTCAGAACGCCGCATTCCCAGGCCCTCGTAGCTCTCGGTAAAGCCGGCCTTGAGCGAGTGAATCTGGTTATAGTGACGGTCGACCCGCTTCGCCAACTCCTGCGCATCCTGCGCGGAGTCCTGCGCGGACGGCGGGCGTTGTTGGGCTTGGAGGCTAGTTGAAAGCATTGCGCCAGCCAGCAGAAGCCGGCCGGCGCGAGACAGAAGGCCCCTGGTCATTGCAGGCTCTGGGTGCAGTTGCTACCGCCTGCGGGGTCGTACTTGATGGTGCCGAACTGGTCAGCGCAGAAGCCGCGATCTCCGGTCTGGCCGATCGTGATGGGAACCCCGGTGATCTGGTATCCGGTGATCAAGTCGTTGCCATTCAGGTTCTTCTTGGTGCAGTTGCTGATGGTGAAGATATATCCGGACTTGACGCCGGACGACAGGTCGCCCTGCAGCATCTGCGCCCCGGTCGCGGTGGGCGCGCCAGACTTGGGATCGCCGCCGAGAGAGGCTAACGAGCAGGCAAAGCCGGTGGTGGGGTAATTGGACTCGTACATACTCTGGGCCTGCATGACGGCGCGTACCGACTGAATGGCGGAGGTCTCGTTGGCCTTCTTCTTCAGGGCGCCTACGGTGGGAATGGCGATGAGCATCAGGATGGCGATAATGGCCATCACGATCAGCAACTCCATCAGCGTGAAACCGTTAATCTGGCTGACCTTGGAGACGCCACGGCGGCGGCCTGGAAGTGAGAGCGTGCGAATCATTTTCGGAATTACCTCGTGATTACGGCTGGAGATGCGCAGCCTGTTCGAGAAAATGCTACAACGTACAGACGCGGATGGGAAACGGAACGTTCTAAAAGCAGGGAACAGGGACCAGGGAACAGGGATCAGTTGGTCCGGTGCTGCTATTTGGATTCATGGCTCTTGTATTCATCTGCGAGAAGCCGCCGGGTGCGGGCAGTTGATCAGAGTTCGCTGACCCCTGACCCCTGATCTCTGTTCTCTGATCCCCGTTCCCTGTTCCCTGATCCCTGTTCCCTGTTCCCTGCCTTTAACACTCCAGTTCCGCGCGGGTCAGCTTGACGCCTTCGAGGCGGCCGAGCAGGGTGACGGCGATGCGCCTTGGGTCGAAGAGGCGCTGAGCCATGGCCTGGACTTCGGCCGAGGTCACGGCGTCGACGCGGGCAATGACCTCCTCGACGGTGATGAACTCGCGGAAGTACATCTCCTGGCGGGCCAGATTGGCCATGCGTGAGTTGGAGCTTTCCAGACCCATGAGCATTCCGCCCTTGAGCTGGTCCTTGGCGCGCTTGAGCTCTTCGGGAGCCAGGGGCGCCTGTTGCAGCTTGCAGAACTCGGCCAGGATCAGCTTGATCACTTCAGTTGTTTTGGCGGTCGAGGTGCCGGCAAAGACGCACAGGGTGCCTGTGTCGCGATAGGGGCTGAGGTCGGAATAGATGGAGTATGCCATGCCTCGCTCTTCGCGGATGGTCTGGAAAAGGCGCGAACTCATGCCGCCGCCCAGCACGGTATTCAGGATGAGGGTGGCGTAACGGTTCTCGTCGGTGATGGGCGGGGAAGGAACACCGAGGCAGATCTGCACCTGCTCCAGCGACTTCTTGCGGCGCATCACGATGCTGGCGCTGGCGTCGGGCGCGCCCAGCTCCTGGATGGGATTACCGGGAGCCAGGGTGGAGAAACGAGAGCCGATCGCCTCAACGAAGTGGTCGTGATCGAGGTTTCCGGCGGCGGAAACAAGCATGTTTCCGCCACAGAAGCGGTCGTTGTGGTAGTCGAAGAGGGTCTTCTGGTCTAACCGGGCCACACTCGCAGTTGTGCCCAGGATCGGCTTGCCGAGAGGATGATTCTGCCAGAAACTCTGGGTGAAGAGCTCGTGGACCAGGACGTCGGGGTTGTCCTCGTCAATCTTGATCTCTTCCAGGATCACGTCGCGTTCGCGCTCAATGTCGGGTGCGGCGAAGAGGGGATTGAGAACCAGGTCAGCCAGGACATCGAGGGCGATGGGCACGTGTTCGGCCAGCGACTTGACGTTGAAGCAGATGGTTTCCTTGCCGGTAAAGGCGTCGAGGTTGCCGCCGATGGAGTCCATCTCGCGGGCAATGTGCTGGGCGGAGCGGGAGTGGGTTCCCTTGAAGAGCATGTGCTCCACGAAGTGGGAGATTCCGTTGATGTCGGCCGGCTCGCAGCGGGAGCCGGACTTGGTCCACACGCCCATGGCGACGGAGCGCATATGTTCCATGCGTTCGGTCAACACGGTCAACCCATTGGGCAGAATGGTGCGGCGGAGGTTTCGCTCATTGGTCATAGTCATCAGGCAGAATTTGATTGTAGGTCAAATGGCCCTGCCCGGCCGCAGACGGGCGGGAAATGCTCTATGCTGGGCCAAGCCATGTGCCCTGACAAGAACCCGGATTCCAGCCAACTCGTTCCATTCGATGCATCGCGTGAGCCGGCAGAACGCCGGAATCTGTTTTTCGGTTTGGACGCGGCAGCCCTTGCTGCGGTGATGACTGCGGCGGGTGAGCCCGCATGGCGCGGACGCCAACTGGCCGAAGCGCTTTATCGTCAGCGGATTGGTGATTTGGACGCGATCAGCACCCTGCCCAAGGCGCTTCGCGGCCGCCTGGTAGACGAAGGCTGGCTGGTGGGACGTCCCACAGTTGAGCAGGTTTTTCAATCGGTAGATGGAACCGAGCGCTACCTTGTTCGGGTGGAAGGCCAAACCGTGGAGACGGTGTGGATGCCCGAGGGCGACGACGGCGAACGCGGCGACGGTAGCGAAGCGGATTCCGGAGACAGGGGAGAACGCGCGGAGACACACCGGGCGACGATCTGCGTGTCGAGCCAGGTGGGCTGCGCGGTGAACTGCCAGTTCTGCCTGACGGCCAAACTCGGCCTGCAACGCAACCTGACCGCGGGCGAGATCGCCGGGCAGGTGCTGGCGGTATTTGACCGGCATGGCGTGGAAGTTGGTCGCGACCGCATCAACCTGGTTTTTATGGGGATGGGCGAGCCATTCTTGAACTACGACAACTTCATGGGGGCTGTCCGTTTGCTGGTGGAAGAGGTTGGTCTGAGCCCGCAGCGCATGACGGTTTCGACATCCGGCATCGTGCCGGGGATCGAACGCTTTGCCCTGGAGCCGGTGGAAGTGCGGCCCAAGCTGGCTATCAGCCTGAATGCACCAAACGACGGCGTGCGCAGCGAGATCATGCCCGTCAACCGGAAGTGGCCCATCCAGACGGTGATCGACGCAGTGAGCCAGGTGCGGATGAGGCCGCGCGAGCGGGTGACCTTCGAATACGTTCTGCTGGGCGGCGTCACCGATCAGCCGGAGCATGCTGCGGAAGTGGTGCGGCTGATCCGGCGCTGCGGGTTGGAAGCGAAAGTGAACCTGATCGCCTGGAATCCGGGGCCGGGCATCGCGTACTCGATGCCGCGGCCGGAGGCGGTGGAGCGCTTCCGCGCCACGCTCGCGGAGGCCGGGATTCCAGCCTATGTGCGCAAACCGCGCGGGCGGGATATCTATGCGGCGTGCGGGCAGCTCAAGCGGACCGTCGAGAGAGCTGGCGAGTGAGCCGCTTTTCCGGCACGGCTGAAGCCATGCCCTTTCAAGAAAATTGCTCCTCCTGGTTCAACAGGTTCCTGCGATTGCCCTGCGCATTTGGTCGAAACCGATCGGCAGGCTTGATCCGTCTGTGTGAATGCGGCAATCTGCAAGCGGTAAGCAGCAAGAGGCGACGATGAGCGAACGGGTAATGGTGACGGGCGGGTCGGGGTTTATCGCAGCCCACTGCATTTTGCAACTTTTGGCCGACGGCTACCAGGTGCGGACCACGGTGCGCTCGCTCGACCGCAACGCCGCTGTGCTGGCCATGCTCGAGACGGGCGGAGCAGAACTGGGCGATGAACAGGGACCGGGGCCGGGCGAAGCTCTGGAATTCGCCGTTGCGGACCTGCTTGCCGACGCTGGATGGGCCGAGGCTGTGGCTGGATGCGACTACGTGCTGCACGTCGCTTCGCCGTTTCCTGCGGAGATTCCCAAACACGAAGACGACTTGATCCGGCCGGCTCGCGAGGGTGCCATGCGCGTGTTGCGGGCGGCGCGCGATGCAGGCGTGAAGCGCGTTGTGCAAACATCCTCATTTGCTGCAATTGGTTACGGCATTCCGATCACCGGGGCCCCTTTCTGCGAGACGGATTGGACCAATCCCGAAGGGGAAGGAGTCAGCGCGTACGTGAAGTCGAAGACACTGGCGGAACGGGCGGCGTGGGAGTTCATGGCCCGTGAGGGCGGGGCGCTGGAGCTCTCTGTGGTGAACCCGGTGGGCGTCTTCGGGCCGGTGCTGGGACCGGACTACTCGACTTCGATCCAGATTGTGAAGCGGCTGATGGACGGCTCGATGCCCGGCTCACCCCGCCTGGCGTTCGGCGTGGTGGATGTGCGCGATGTGGTTGACCTGCACCTGCGGGCCATGAAAGATCCGGCGGCCAAGGGCGAGCGCTTCCTAGCGGTTGCAGGCGATTTCATCCGGGTCCAGAAGATTGCGTCCATTCTGAAAGAACGCATGGGAGCGGCGGCCGGCAAGGTCCCCACGCGGGAACTGCCAGACTGGATGCTGAGGGTACTTTCCGTGTTTGTACCTCCAATTCGTCAGGTACTTCCCGAACTGGGCAGGCAGAGGAACGGAACCAACGAGAAGGCGCGCCGCGTTCTCGGATGGTCGCCGCGGTCAAGCGAGGAGGCCATCGTGGCCACTGCAGAGAGCCTTGTCCGGCTGGGGCTGCTGCCGCGCGGATGAGACTGGTGGGGCTGGCCTGCTGCCCGTCAATGCTTGGACAAAGGGCTGGCGCTAAAAGGCTCGCACAACGAGTTTCGTTTCGGTACTTTCGCAACCCATCTTGAATGGACCGGGCGGGATTTTCAACACCTGATTCGAGACCGGTTGAGTTAAAATCTCCTCTGGATTTCGTATGACATTTCCTATCAAAACGTGTGTGGTCTGTTCCGATGAGTTTGAGCTGCGGCCCGGCAAGCCGGGCTTTGCCAATCGCTGTCCTTCGTGCAGTGAGCCAGAGAACGCGAATTCCGGCGGTGGCCGGTCCCAAAGCGCAGAGGAGCGCCAGGCGGAGGCTGAGATGAATGAAGCCCGGCGGCGCACGATCCGCGACATGCTTTATCGCAAGGACAGCTGATCGTCCCACCCTCTGACGGTTTCGCGGGTGTTGAACCAGCCGGTAGAAGACTTGCATCCAAAAACAGAGGAGTGCGTTTCGGCTCTGACCCGAGGATCAGGAACTTTCCTGCATCCGCTTGTTGAATGCGGCTTGCCCCAGAGTCAGAAGCGCGTCGGTAACGCTGAAGGATGCATGACGGACTAGGCTTCCTTCGCCCGCGAAGTTTCCCGCGATGCACTGAACGCCCAGCGCCTCGATGCGGTCGAAATCGGCCACGATCGGCGCCGCACCCTCGGCGGCGTAGCGGGCCATGATCTCCTCACTGAAGGGCGCGGTGTTGATCAGCGCATAGTCGAAGATCGGCTCGCGAGTATGCTCGTAAATGCATTCGATGTGCTGGGATGCGGTCAGACCCAAGCTCTCGTTGGCCTGGCTCATCAGGTTACAGACGAAGACGCGCACCCCCCGCGAGGACGCAATCGCCGCCGGAATGCCCTTGACAAGAAGATTGGTGATCAGGGAGGTGTAGAGCGACCCCGGGCCCACGGTGATCATGTCGGCCCGCTCAATGGCTTCGAGGGTTTCCGGCATGGGGGCGGCGTCGGCCGGGTCGAGCATGAGCTCGGCGATGCGCTTGTGGCTGGCGGTGATGTTGGTTTCGCCGCAGACGATGGAGCCGTCCTCCATGCGCGCCAGGATCTTGGCGTTGGCGGTGGTGACGGGGTAAATGCGTCCTCGGACGGCCAGAATCTTGGACGCCAGCTGAATGGCCTTCCCAAAATCGCCGGAAATCTCGGTGAGAGCGGCTACAAAAAGATTGCCGATATTGTGCCCTTCGAGCGCATCGCCGGAGCGGAAGCGGTGCGAGAAAAGCTGGGTCATCAGGTCTTCGCGCTCACTCAGAGCCACCATGCAGTTGCGCAGGTCGCCCGGCGGCAGCATGTTGAAGTCCTTGCGCAGCCGGCCTGAGGAGCCCCCGTCATCGGTCACCGTCACAACGGCCGCCAGATCCGAGATCAGCCTCCGCGCGTCGTGCATGATTCTGGGCTGGTTAGCGGCAACGACGTTCCGCTTCAGGCCGCGCAGAAGCGTGGAGAGTCCCGTGCCGCCTCCGATGGCCACCACGCGCATGGCGCCGGTGGGTGGAATCTGCGCCAGCGGGTTGTCGGCAGACGGCAAGTCGAGATCCAGTTCAAAACCCTGGGTAGAAAGATCGACGGTAGTATTGTTCACACGATTCCTTACGGAACCTCAGGATACAACAGCTCCGTGAAACGCGGATCATCAACCATGCTTTGAAAATCGTTATCCACACGCGCTTGCAGCCGGTTGCGGGGGTTCAACTCGATGGCCCGCGCCAGGTTTTGCAGGCAGTCCTGCGACCTCCCGGCGATGGCATCGAGCAGGGCCAGACCGTAGTAGGCGTAGTCCGCCGTGGGATGATCCGCCAGGATGGCGTCAAACTGCTCATGCGCCTCTTCGAAGTAGCCGGTGTTCAACTGCGACACGGCGTAATCGTATTGCTCTTCCGGAGTGAGAAAGGTGAGCTGAGGCCTCTCGAGCTGGCGCTGGCAGGTGCTGATATACATCTGGCAGCGTTCCAGAATTTCAGGCGGCGCAGTGGGAAGCAGCTTCTCAAATGCCGCCAGCGCTTTCTCATACCTGCCCTGCTGCAACAGTTGAACCGCGGATTGATAATGCGTGAATGCCGGCCCAGTATGCGTGGCTGCGTGGCCGCCGCCCTGGATCGTCGGTGGAGGTGTTTTCTTGCGGCTGGACGCCGTGACTCTGGCTTCTTGCATCATGGTATCGCCGGGAGCTCGTGTTCTTTAACGTTCAATCGAACCAACTTGCAGACGGTTCAAACTTCACGTTTTGAAGTTACGCAGCTCAGGCACTCTTTATACGCAGAACCCTGAGATACGTCAATGGGACAGCTTGTGGAACCTATGCCTCGACCGATTTGCCGGCAGAACTGGCGTAGATTGCGGGGTTGAGAGAAGGGTCGTTATACATCTTGAGCTGGCGGTATAGCTTGAAGCGCCGCGCGCCCGCAAGTGTTTGCTGCCACAGTGTTTCGAGGCATGCTGCCAAGTCGCCGCGCTGCTCTTCCAGTATGCCCAGACGGCCGCGGTTGCGCTCCGCGTGGCCCGCCGGCGCATCCGGCCGCTCGGCTTCCTCAAGGGTGTGATAGATCTTCAGCGAAAGAATGGAAAGGCGATCGATGATCAATCCCGGCGACTCGGAGTGCAGTGGAGCAAGCGGGTCCGGCAGCCGCTTCGCCTCCAGCCAGGCCAGCAGAAAACGGTCGAGAGCTTCGACAAGGTCGTTGCGACGCTGGTTGGTGTGATCGACGCGCCGTTTCACGCTGGCCAGCTCGGAGTCCGCAGCGCCCGGGCGGCGGGCCTCGTCCTCGATGTGCCACAACTCAAAGTTGGCGCGGTGCTGGCGGCGAACTGCGCTGAGCCAGGCTTCGCGGCAATCGGAGGCAAGCGGATCAAGAACAACATCAAGCCAAATGTCTTCCAGCTGTGCGGAGGGCAGGTTGTGCCACGCGGTGGTCTGCCGATCCTGAAGCTGAACGATATCGTTTGCCGAGAGCATGGGGACGATTCCTTTGTGGCCGGGCCCGAAGTTGTTGCAGAACCTATGGTAGTACTATGCTGGCTGGGATCGGAAAACTCAAGCAGCGGAGGCTTCGGCCCTCTGCATGAGATCGAGCCGCGCGGCCTCCCGAGGATGGTTGCGGCCAAAACGAGGAGAAGCAATGAGCCTGAATGAGGAAGCCGAGATAGTCACTTGGCCCGAGACGCACTACGCGTATGTCGAGGCGGAAGGGCCCTTTCAGCAGATCGCACCGCAATCCTGGCAGCGCATGCACGCGCTCGTTCCTGCGCTCCGGGAGCGCTATGCAATTACCGGGTTCATGAGCCTCTACAAGATGAATCCCATGGTGTATTGCGCGGGAGTCTCGTTGACGGAGGCGCCGGGGGAACTGCCACAAGGGCTCCAGTACATGAAGTTCAGCGGCGGCGCGTATATCTGCTTTGTTCTGAACGGGCCGTATGCGCAGCTTCCGAAAGCTTCGGGACGCGCCTGGCAGATTGTGGGGGAGCGGAAACTGCCGGTGCGCGACGGATGGGCCATAGAGAACTACGTGAACAACCTTGCGCTGGTCTCCGAGGAGAAACTGATTACCGAGATCCTGGTTCCTACTTTCAGCTGAACGCTAGGGCGATGCCTGCGCATTAGAATGGAACCCGGGAGAAGGAATGGAAAAGAAAGGTCAGTTTCCGCATCGCCGCTGGAATCCGTTGCGGCAGTCGTGGGTGATGGTTTCACCGCATCGTACCCAGCGCCCCTGGCAGGGTGAGGTGGCGCAGAAGACCATGCCGTCAGGGATCAGCCATGATCCGCAGTGCTACCTATGCCCGGGCAATGAGCGGGCGGGTGGAGCGGTAAACCCCCCATACGAAGGCATTTTCGCGTTTGTAAACGATTACTCCGCGCTCCTGCCCGATTCGCCGGACCACGTGGAGCAGGCGGAATCGCCCTTATTGGTGGCCGAACCGGCACGCGGACTGTGCAAGGTCCTCTGCTTCCACCCCGACCACAGCCTGACCCTGGCCCGCATGACCAGGCCGGAGATTCGCGCCGTGGTGGACGCATGGACCGCCGAATACCTTGATCTGGCTTCCAAGGGCTGGATTGAGTACGTGCAGATCTTCGAAAACCGCGGCGCCATGATGGGCGCCAGCAATCCGCACCCGCACGGGCAAATCTGGTCCACCGGGTTCGTGCCCGACGAACCGGCGGCGGAGACCTTGGCGCAGAGCGAACACCTGGCCAAAACCGGCCACTGCCTTCTGTGCGACTACGTGGCGGCGGAAGAGTCGGCCAAGGAGCGCGTGATCTTCGCGAATGAGCACTTTATGGCTGTGGTGCCGTATTGGGCAGTGTGGCCATTCGAAGTGCTGCTGGTTGCTCGCCGCCACCTGGGCGCGATGCCCGAACTCACACCAGAGGAGCGCGACGGTCTGGCGGACGCACTCCGTCGCATCGCCACGCGCTACGACAACCTCTTCAAGACCAGCTTTCCCTACACCATGGGCTTTCACCAGACGCCGACCGACGGCAAAGGGCACCCGGAGTGGCATTTTCATGCGCACTTCTATCCCCCGCTGCTGCGTTCTGCTACGGTGCGCAAATTCATGGTGGGCTTTGAGATGCTGGGCATGCCGCAGCGCGACATTACGCCCGAAGGCGCCGCCGAACAGCTGCGTGCGTGCTCGGAAGAGCACTTCTGGCCGCGCGACTGAAGAGCGCGGGCAAGAATAGACAGGGAAAGAGAAACGCCCGCAGCGATGCGGGCGTTTCTTGATGCGCGAATCTTCGCGCAAATCGATCTCCGACTGAAATGGTGAGCCCGCTGGGACTCGAACCCAGGACCCACGCCTTAAAAGGGCGTTGCTCTACCAACTGAGCTACGAGCTCTCACCGATTGCAGTCTGCTTTGAATCGGAAGGGATGCCTTCCGATTTCCACTGCCGAAGCAGCATGCGCCGACCCGGGAAGGGATCGACCTGGCGGAAATGTTGCTGCTCCGCCCGCGTCCCCAAAGGCCGTGCGCCGTTCTTAAGTCTACCTTAGGCACCGCCGGAGGGCAATTTCCCGGGCGGAGGCGCTACTGGAGCGGGCAAGCGGGCGCGTGTCAGAGTGCGCGTCGGGTCCTGCGCGTCAGGACCGCCGGGCAGCCTGGCGGGCAGCCGCGGCGAGGATTTCGGGCAAACGCTTCTGCCGGTGCGCAAGCGAGCGGGCCAGACTCCGGAGAACCAGGCGACCGGCGAGCCAGCCAGCGGCGCCATAGGGTAGCGTAAAGTCAATTTCGTCCGAGACCAGTGTACCCTCCACGCCATCGCGCACTTCGGCGGCAATTCCGTGTCTGTGGCGGAAGCTCTGGAAGGGGCCGCGTGCCTGCTCATCGCAAAAATGGCTGTTCCACTGGAACTCGGTGATGCGCGACATCCAACTCAGCCGCCCAGGCACCCAGGCAATCGGCTGGAAGCTGATGAGGATTTCGGAGCCCACGCCAGCAGCCACGCTGAGAAAGCGCCGCCGCGGGTCGGGATGGATCGGGCGAGGCGGCGGGGCCGTGAGCCGTGCGTCCTCAATGCGCGTCTGAAGCAGAGGTGGCATCACGTGGGGCAGGTTGGACGGGTTGGCGAAGAAGGCAAAGGTGAGTTCGACAGGAAAGGGAACCCACTGGCGCACTTCAAGTCGATGCGGCATAGTTCCGATAGTAATGCTTTCAGTACGAAGGGATTCGCGTGGCCTCAGTTGTGCTGTTCTAACCATGCCCCATCGGTTAACGTAAGAGAACGCAGGGAGTGTGCGTATTCCCAAGATCATGAGTGAACCCAAGGCGCGGCGTTTTCTGAAGCACAGGCACCACAATTCGTGGCTGATTCTGATTGCTGCATTCAAGCTTGCGCAGGCAGCCTTGTTTGTGGCCATCGGCGTAGGCGCCCTGAGGTTGTTGCACAAGGACGTAGGGGACGAATTGGCGCGCCTGGCCGACCACCTGCGCTTCAATCCCGAGTCGCGCCTGGTCAACTTCGTGCTCGACAATGCCCAGCTGCTCAACGACAGACTGCTGCGCCGGATAGGTGCGGTGGTTTTTATCTATGCGGCCCTGGACCTGGTGGAGGGTATAGGGCTGTACCTGGAGAAGGCCTGGGCCGAATATATGACTCTGATCATCACCGGCTCATTCCTGCCCTGGGAGATCTTCGAAGTCTTCCGCAGGCTGACGGTGATTCGTGTGAGCCTGCTGACACTGAACACGCTGGTTTTTATCTATTTGCTGAAACTGATTGTGTTGTCGCACCCGATAAGGCACCTAAAGCGGCGCTGAGGGGTGGCGAAATCACTTCGTTTTCGATTGTATTCGCTTTTTGTTCTCCACTGAAAACAAAGATGGATTGCCGATTCCCAAACTTGATTCAGTGAACCATATTGATTAACCCCCACAAGCTGTAGTACCTCCAACTGCATTCTTGTCTATTCCCAGCGGTTGTCGACTCCTCACCGCACCAGACGCCACTTTCCCCATCAAAAACTGATTTTTTGCACACGATTTGGTCTACCGCAGGGGAAGGATTTGCGCGATACTGGGTCACAGCGGGCCAGAATGGGTCTGTTTGGGACAATGAGAGGCGAAAATGAGCATCCGCAGCAGCTTCGATGGGTTGAGTTCGGTATATGGGGTCGCCCAGACAGGTTCGGTCTCGAAAACGAAGAAAAGTTCTGTTTCTGGCAGTGTGAGCAGTTTCGGAAACGACGAGGCGACGTTGAGCAGCACAGGCAGCGCGTTTTCGGCAGCGGCGATGGGCGGGGCCGAGCGTTCCGGCAAGGTTTCCGGGATTCAGGCAGCGATTGCACGGGGCTACAGTGTGCCCTCATCGGCAGTGGCTACCAAAATGGTGGATTTCATGTTGGGCAAAACCGCCTAGACGGTCTTCAGGACGATTTCACGGCAGCAGGGATCGGGCAGGTAACAGGCCCGGATGAGAACGGATAGATGGCAGAGAGCCCAGAGAATCGTCCGCAAGGCGCAGAAGAGTCCTCAGTAGAGGCTGCCGCGGCTGCTGGATTCGGCGCCTGGGACGATCTGCAGGTCGGGTTCATCGGCAATCCCAAGACCCGGATGGACGATCGCGGCCGGTTGAAGCTGCCGGCAGAGTTCAAGTCCTTTATCGACAAGAAGTACGGGAAAGGTTTCAACGCGTTTTACATCACCAGCCGGGACGGCGAGACGGCTGAGATTTACCCCATGCCGGAGTGGCAGCAGCATCTGGCGAAGATCTTCAAGATGCCGCAGAGTCTTCCGGCGCGGCAGAAGTTGCTGGACCGGTACAACCTTTACGGGGACCGGGTGGATATGGATCCGCAGGGGCGTTTGCTGCTTCCTGAGGAACTCCGCAACGAAGCGGTATTGAGCGGAGATGTGAAGGTTTCGGGCGAGGGCAAGTTCCTTCGTGTGACGAGCCTGAAGAAGCTGCGCGAAGGCGTGAAGGAAAGCGCCTTGAGTGCGCAGGAGCTGGATGCATTGTCGGGCTACGACGTGTAACGGCAGCGGTCAGCTACTAGCTTTTAGCTGCTAGCCAAGACGCCAACTGCCTGCAGAATGAGCGATCTGGCTAATAGTTGAAAGCTAGAAGCTGGAAGCTGAACTGGAGCATGACGATGAGCAAAGAACGCCATGTGCCGGTTTTGTTGAGCGAGACGATCGAGTTACTCCGTGTACGGGCCGGTGGAACTTGCGTCGATTGCACCCTGGGCTTGGCGGGGCATTCGACAGAGATCGCGAAGTTGTTGGGACCGGAAGGACATTTGATTGCATTCGACCGCGATGCGCAGGCGCTGGAATTGGCCAAGGTAAGGTTGGATGCGGTTTGCGAAGAGCTGGGCAGCCAGGCGCCGAAAGTAACGCTGGTGGGCGAGGCATTCAGTTCGTTGTTGCAACACGTTGAACCGGCTTCGGTGGATGGCCTGCTGGCCGACTTCGGAGTGAGCAGCCTGCAGTTGGATGAGGCGGACCGGGGATTCAGTTTTCGAGCGGATGGGCCGCTGGATATGCGGATGGATACGCGATCCGGCCCAACCGCCGCACAAGTGGTGAATGAGGAAGACGAGCACGAGCTCGCAAACCTCATTTACGAGTACGGAGAGGAAAGGAGGTCGCGGAGAATCGCCAGAGCCATTGTCAGCGGGCGGCCGTTGTCGACTACGGGGGAATTGGCCCGGATCGTCGCATCAGCCGCCCCTGCAATGAAATCGGACAAGATTCATCCTGCGACTCGGACTTTTCAAGCTCTTCGTATCTTCGTAAACCGTGAACTGGACGAGATCAAATCGTTAATGGAGGCCGCACCGAGTGTGCTGAAGCCCTCCGGACGATTGGCCGTCATCAGCTTCCACTCGTTGGAAGATCGCATTGTAAAAGATAGTCTGCGCGAGGGCGCGCGGCTGGGAATCTGGGAAATCCTTACAAAGAAGCCGGCGACGGCAACCCAGGAAGAGATGGATCGTAATCCGCGCTCACGTAGCGCAAAGTTAAGGGCCGCGGAAAAGACAGGGATCAGGGGTCAGGGATCGGGGATCGGTAAGCAACAAGCAGGCGGCAGAAAACCAGCAGGGTATTTCAAGTAGGGACTAGGGACTAGGGAACAGGGAACAGGGAACAGGGATCAGAAAGTTAGCAGCAGGGGCAAGCGGAGGACGCGAACACGGGCCGGGTGACGGGCAGAGACATTTCACCGATCCCTGACCCATGACACCTGAAACCTGACACTGACCCCCGATCCCGGCATTTCGGAGAACCACCATGGCAGCAATTGCGACATCCTATTTCGAGTCTGGCCGCACCCTGAAGGTCCGCATTGCCGAACGGAATGCGGAGCTGATGGCGCAGCAGTCGCAGCGACGTCGCAGCCTGCGCACGCAGGAGGTTTACTTCCCGCGGCGCTTTGATAACTCACGGCTGGTGAAGGCGACCGACCCGGTGCGGGTGCGCGAGATGCGCTTGTTCTGCGCTGCTATTACGGTGTTTGTTTCTCTGGTCATGGTGTACGGCTTGCAGCACTTTAGCGCCATTGAAAGCGGTTACCGGGTAGAGCAGGAAAAGCAGACGCTGGAACAGATGCGCGAAGACAATCGGCAGCTGAGGCTGTCGGAGGCGCAGTTGACCGAGCCCGGGCGCATCGACCGCATGGCGCGCGAGTTGGGACTTGTAGAGCCGCAGCCGGGCCAGGTCATTCACTCCAGCGACTTGCCTTCCGAGGCCGGAACTCCCACGCTCGCACAGATGAATTCTCCATCACCGGTTGTGCCCTAACGACTTGGGCGCAACCGGCGGCGTATTTTCGGACCCCGGGCGTATCAGCGCCCTGGCGGAAATCTGTGCGGAGGTCGCAAGCGGGTACGAAGGTCATTTCCAGCAGACTCAAACCGAACGAATCTGTGAAAATCGGATGAGCGGACTTTTCCGTTTCCGGTCCGGAGCATTTCCCCATGCAGCCAGCCGCCCGATACAACCGGAACCGTAACCGCGCAACCCGCGCCGTGCCGTTCAAGCGCACGCGCTTCTGGCTGATTTGCCTTTTCTTTCTTCTCTGGACGGCAGCCATCCTGGGCCGTCTTTTCTGGCTGCAAGTGGCGCGCCACCAGGAGTTTGTGGAGCGTGCGCAGAAGCAGCAACAGCGCACCTTCGAGGTGGCTCCGCGGCGCGGCGTTCTTTACGACCGCAATCTGCGCGAACTTGCCATGACCGTGCAGGTGGACTCGATCTATGCCGTTCCCACCGAGATGGACGACACGGACGCGGCGGCAAAAGCACTGGCGGCCATTGTGCATGTTGATCCCGAAGATAGCCAGACTACGGAAGAGCAGATCGCAGCCCGACTGAATAAGGGCAACAGCTTCGCCTGGATTGCCCGCCGGGTAAGCGCTGACGTTTCGAGCAAGGTCAAGGATCTGGTGAAGTTGCGATCGATCAAGGGCATTTACTTCCAGAAGGAATTTCAACGCTTTTATCCCGACAACCAGATTGCCGCGCAGGTGCTGGGCTATGTGGGTCTGGACGACAACGGTCTCGGTGGGCTGGAGCAGAAGTTCGAGACGCAATTGCACGGTGTTTCCGGGCGGATGTATACGGCGGTGGATGCGCGTCGCCGGGTGCTGGGGTCGAGCGAGCGTGAGCCGGCTGCGGGCCGAAACCTGGTGCTGACCATCGATGAAAACATTCAGTTTCTGGCGGAACGCGCGCTGGACCACGCCATGGAACGGACGCATTCGGACAGCGGGACGGTGGTGGTGCAGGATGTGCACTCGGGGCAGATTCTGGCGCTGGCGATTCGGCCCACGTTCAACCCCAACCAGTTCCGGCGAACGACTCAGGAGCTGCTGAGGAACCACGCGGTCAGCGATGTCTACGAGCCGGGTTCGACCTTCAAGCTGGTCACGTATGCCGCGGCACTGGAGTCGCGGGTCACAAACCCGGACGACATGATCGACTGCCAGGGCGGCTCGATCAATCTGAACGGACGCATCATTCACGACAACCAGGGGGAGCACTTCGGGGTGATTCCGGTGCACAAGGCATTGGAAGAATCGAGCGACGTGGCCGCCATCAAGCTGGCTCTGCGCGTGGGCCCCGACAGGTTCTACAAGTTTATTCGCGACTTTGGATTTGGCGCCCGCAGTGGAACGGAACTGCCGGGGGAGACGCGCGGACTTCTGCAGCCGGTGAAACGGTGGAGTTCGAATTCGATCGGGTCGATCGCGATTGGGCAAGAAGTTGCGGTGACCCCGATCCAACTGGTGGCGATGGTAACGGCGATTGCCAACGGCGGGGTCTATCTGCCGCCGCATATTTTGATGCCGGGGCAGAGTCCTACGCTTGCCGGTGGCGCCGCGCCGCAGACGCTGTCGGTAGCCTCTCCCTTTAAGCCGGGCGAGGAGTTGCCCAATCCGTTGCCCGACGGCGCGCACCGCGTGATCTCGACGCTGACTGCGGCGCAGATGCGCAAAATGATGGAAGGGGTCGTGCTGTACGGCTCGGGCAAGGAGGCGCAACTGAACGGGTACTCCTCGGGCGGCAAGACGGGCACCGCGCAGAAGATCGATCCGGCTACGCATCGCTACTCGAAGTCGATGCACGTGGCATCGTTTGCAGGAATCGCGCCGGTGAACAATCCGGTGATTGCGGTTGCGGCGGTGATGGACAATCCCAAGGGACAAATCTATGGGGCAACCGTCTCGGCCCCGGTGTTTGCCGAAGTCGCGCAGCAGGTGCTGGAGTATTTGGGGGTAGCACACGACATCGATCTGCACACGGTTCGCGCTGCCGCCAAGGATGCGAAACGGGTTGTGGAAGACGACGCCGGCGAGCACATGGGCGACATCGACGCAATCTATAACGCGGCCAACGATCTGCCCAACGACGATCCATTACGCGGAACCGGGAACCAGTCAGCAACCTCATCCCAGCCTGCCAAGGCAGCTACGCCCAGTTCGGTTGGCAAGCCGGGGTTGGCCGCGGCTGCGCAAACCGGCGCAAAGAAAGATGGGAAGCAGCCGGCTAACGCTGTGGCGCAAGGCGCGGCGCCGGGCAACCCGGTTGTACAAGCGTCAAAGGGACAGGCGACAACCGCCAAGGTGACGGTCAGAGACTCGATCGGTGACTCGCTTAGGGACTCGAAACGGCTGCGTGTTCCATCGTTGATTGGTTTGTCGGTACGCAAGGTGATCGAGCAGGCGGCAGCCGCCGGGCTGGAAGTCCAAATCAGCGGAAGCGGCACCGTGCGCGAGCAGGCGCCCGCCGCCGGCACCATGGTTTCACCTGGCACACAAATCGTTGTCCGTTGCGGGCGCTGAAGTGGTACGATTCCTGCCGAAATGTTGAGCCGGTACTGAAGGTTCTGAAACGGGCAGGGAAGGCCATTCTGGCCACTTGGATTCCTGTTCGAGAGCAACTGCGGCATCCGGCCTCCCGGGCCTGTTCACATTACCCTGTTGGACATCCGTGGCGCGTGAAAGAGAGGATGCACAGTGAATCCAGTGAATGTTGAAAGCGCAGTTACCGTCCGTGTTTGCCGCCTTTTTGATCAATCTGCAGAGCGAGTTTTCGATGCCTGGCTCGATGCGCGCATTGCTCGCAAGTTTCTTTTTGCCACGCCCACCGGAAAGATGGTGCACGCGGAGATCGATCCGCGCCCGGGCGGCGACTTCCTGATGGTCGACCGCCGCGACGGAGTGGACGTCCGGCACATTGGGACCTTTGTGGAGATCGATCGCCCGCACCGTCTGGAATTCGATTTCAGCGTTCCGTATTACTCTACGGAAACGACTCGCGTAAGCATCGGCCTGGTCCGTCTGGAGCGAGGTTGCGAACTTATCCTGTCGCACGAGGACGTGCTTCCCGAGTTGGCGAGCCAGACCGAAGAAGGTTGGAAGATGATCCTCGACAAGCTGGAAGAGCAACTGTCCTGAAGAACGAAGAAGCCGAAGAGGAGAGCCGCTAGGGCGAACTCGGCGAGAGCCGAAACGGGGGAGTTCGCGCGTCAGAATGGGTTAATTCTTTCCAGACCTCTACAATGGAACTTGTGATGAATTGGAAAGAACTGATCGACGGAATTGAAGCGGTGGACGCCGGCGGCGCCGCCGAGGAGCCTGTTACAGGTGTGGAATACGACTCGCGCCGCGTGCGCCCCGGCTCTGTATTCGTAGCCATGAAGGGCGGCTCCACGGACGGCAACCGCTATCTTGACAAGGCGATCACTGCCGGAGCTTTGGGCATCATTACCGATTCGGTGCAGAAGTTCGACCAGTTACTGGTCTTCCAGGCTGGCATGCCGTTGCTGCAGGTGGAGCATGGACGGCGCGCGCTGGCGCAGGCTTCGGCTGCTTTCTTCGGCCATCCGGAGCGCAAGCTAGCGGCTACGGGGATTACCGGGACCAACGGCAAGACAACGACCGCATTTTTGCTGGAAGAACTGCTGAACGCGGCGGCCCGCAAGACGGTTCTGATCGGGACCATCGAATATCACGTGGCCGGCGAAGTGAGGCCGTCGGTGCACACCACTCCCGAGTCGCGCGACCTGTTTGAGCTAATGGCCGAGGGAGTTAGCAAGGGCGCTACGGAGCTGGTGAGCGAAGTTTCAAGCCATGCGCTGGACCAGGGGCGCGCGGTGGGCGTGGAATTCGATGTGGCTGTCTTTACCAATTTGACCCGCGACCATCTGGACTATCACGGAACCCTGGACAAGTATTTCGAGGCCAAGCGGCTGCTGTTTGACGGCAAGGTATATCCCGCGCCGCGGGTTGCGGTGATCAATGCGCAGGACCCAAGAGCCGGAGAACTCGCCGAGGCTGCGGTGAAGGCTGGCGCGGAGGTGCGGACGTACGGAATCGGCACCGGAGATTGGCGCACAGCCAGCCATACGCTGACTCCCGGCGGCGCGGTGCTGGAGCTTGTAACTCCCGCCGGTTCAGCTACCGTAACTTCGAAGCTGGCCGGCGAAGTTAATATTCTCAATCTTCTCGCTGCGCTGGCGGCGGCTCATGCGCGCGGCGTTGCATTTGAGGATCTGGTCGAATTCGTACCGCGGCTGAAACCGGTTCCGGGGCGCTTTCAACCGGTCGATGCGGGTCAGCCATTCACGGTGATTGTGGACTACGCGCACACCGATGACGCGCTGCGCAACCTGACCGCGCTGGCTCGCCAGATGACGGCACAGACGGGCGGGCGGGTGATTACACTCTTCGGCTGTGGCGGGGACCGCGACCGCACCAAGCGGCCGCGCATGGGGCAGGCGGCGGGGGCAGGCAGCGATTTCGTGGTGCTCACCAGCGACAATCCCCGCTCGGAAGATCCAAGGTCGATTCTGGCGGAGATCGAGCCGGGTTTGAAGTCCATCGCCAAGGGCCATGCATTTCAATACGTGGTTGAACCGGATCGCGCCTTGGCCATTTGTACAGCGTTGAAGGCTGCGAAGGCAGGGGATGTTGTCCTGATCGCGGGCAAGGGCCACGAGAAGGAACAGATCCTGGCCGACCGCACGATTCACTTCGACGACGCGGAGATCGCCCGTGCCGAGCTGGCCGAACTGGGCTATGAAGCAGCACAGGACGGCGCGCTATGAAGCTTACCCTCGCAGAGGCGGCCATCGGGGCGGGAGCGGTTCTTGAGGCGCCTTCCGTGGAGAGCGCCGGGGCGCTGATGGTGAGTGGCTACTCCATCGATTCGCGCACGGTGGCGGCGGGCGAGCTGTTTTTCGCGGTGCGGGGAGACCGATTCGACGGCCACGACTTTGTGGAAGGGGCAGCCGAACGCGGCGCAGTGGCGGCGGTAGTTTCGCGCGCTCGCGTGGCCTCGCTGCCGGACGCGGCGCTGGCGATTCCGCTGCTGATTGCGGAGGATCCGCTGGCCGCCTTGCAGGCGTTGGCCACGCATGTTCGCCGGCAATGGGGAAAGCGCGTCGTGGCCGTCACCGGCTCGGCCGGCAAAACCACCACCAAGGAGGCGGTGGCCGCTGCCCTGGGAGTCAAGTTCAACGTTCTGAAGTCGCACGGCAATCTGAACAACGGATTCGGCTTGCCCCTGCAATTGCTGCGCCTGGAGCCGGAGCACGAAATCGCCGTGATCGAGATGGGGATGAATCACAGCGGCGAAATCGCTGCGCTTGCGCGCATCGCTGCGCCGGATTGGGGCGTAATCACCAACGTCGGGACAGCACATATTGAGAACTTTGCCGAAGGACAGGCGGGGATTGCCCGCGCCAAGTTTGAACTGGTGGCCGCACTGCCGTCGAACGGCATCGCGTTTCTGAACTGCGCCGATCCATATGTGTCGCAGTTCGGGCGAGACTTCCAGGGCCGGGTGGTTTACTTCGGGGATGGTCCCTGCGCCAACCCACAGGTTCTGGAAGCGATCGAAGATCTGGAAGGTCTGCACATTCGCTATCGCGCGGGCGAACACGAAGGCCAATTCACACTGCACCTGCTCGGCGGGCACAACACTTCGAACGCGATGGCCGGGCTGGCGGTGGCCATTGAGGCGGGCGCGGATGCGGACCTGGCGGCGGCTGCGCTGGAGTCGTTGACCGCCGGAGATAAACGCGGAGAAATGATCGAGTTTGACGGTATAACCCTTTTGAACGACAGTTACAACTCGAACCCCGAAGCATTGTGCTCGATGATTCGGACGCTCTCCACCCGTCCAGGGACGCGCCGCATCCTGGTGGCCGGGGAGATGCTGGAACAGGGCGAGCGGGGTCCGGAACTGCACAACCTGTGTGGGCGAGCCGCTGCGGAGGCCGGGCTGGATCTGGTGGTAGGGGTGCAAGGGAATGCCGTCCATCTGGCCTCGGCTGCGTGTGCGAGCGGAGTCACGGCAGTCTTCTTGAGCGACGCCGTAGCAGCAGGCATCTGGCTGCGGAATAACCTTCGGCCGGGCGATGTGGTGCTGGTGAAGGGTTCGCGCGGAGTGCACCTGGAGCGTGCCATTGAAGCTCTCAGGCCGCAAGTCTAAGAGTTGAAAGGGACTGATTCCGGGCAAGTTTTCACGGTTGGAGAGGATTTCCTCAGAAAGCGTTACGATCTTGAGCCCCCGTAGACCCTTTTAACAATTTGGGCGCATTATTCTCAAGGGATTGCTTGACAGGAAATTGTGCAAATCTCTACGGTAAAGACAAGTTAATCGCTTGTGCGAAATGAGGTTCGGAACTGTGCACCAAGCAGTGTGCGGGCGCGCTTCATTTACGTCTTTTGAGTACGGGCCAAAGTGCAGGAAGTGTTTGATTTTGATGATTGTCTGTCCCCCAAAACCAGGATCGTGTACGTTGACCGACCGCTTCTATCTCGCTGATTGGACTTTTGGGGGAATATGCTGACCTTACAAAAGAGCTCGGTGTTCGTTACACACCACATCCGCAGTCTCCGCGGCGGGACCCAGGCCGTTCTGGCCGAAGCCAGCGACGGTCACCTGTATGTCGTCAAGTTCAATGCAGGGAACCAGGGCGCCAACCTGCCGTTCAACGAGAGTGCCGGTTCGGAGTTGTATCGAGCAGTGAATCTGCCTTCGCCCGAGTGGGCTCCGCTGCTGGTAAGAGATTCATTTCTGGACGAGAATCCAGCCTGCCGGGTGCAGACGATGGATGGAGCCGTACGGCCGGATGCCGGTCTGTGCTTCGGATCCCGCTACCTCGGAGAGGGCGGAGTCCGGCTGCTGGAGATTCTGCCCGGAGGAAGTTTCAAGCGGGTCAACAATCATGCCAGCTTCTGGCTCTCCTGGCTGATCGACATCTGCGCCGGACATACGGACAACAGGCAGGCGATCTTCCTGGAAGATCAAGCGGGTTGGCTGAACGCCGTATTCCTTGATCATGGCCATATGTTCGGCGGGCCGCACGGGGATGAGCAGCGACACTTTCTGGCGTCGCGCTACCTTGACCCGCGCGTCTACCAGGACGTATCCCCGGCATTGCTGGAGAGCTTTCAGAAGATTGTCCAGGAGATAGACGTGGACGGGGTCTGGCAGACAATTCAGTCGTTGCCGGAGGACTGGAAGACAGGCTCTGCGCTCAGCGCCGCTTCCAAATGCCTGAACCGCATTGCGGACGCTGTGCTGCTGCGCAATGTTTTGGACACCATGGTCGATGCTCAACGACAGGCCAATGAGCGGGAGCGCAAAGCTGAATACGGTCCAAGGCGCAAGACGGCTGCGTCGGTGACCAGCGCCGCGTCGCACGGAAAGGGAACGAAGAAGAACGTAGTTCCTATTCGGCCTCGCAAAGTTGCCTGTGCTTGAACGCGGCAGCACGGCGTTTGTCTTTCCCTTGCATGTATTCATGATAGGTAGCGCATGTAAACGAGTGCAGTATTGTATAAGTTATGAATGATCAGTTGCTCAGTATCGATTTATCGCAAACTTGCGCACGTTGAGCGAGGCGCTTTCAGAGGGTATAATCCTTGCCGATGAAAGTGACCTGGTTTCGTTTTCGCCACTTCCGGTTAGTTATAAATTGCCTTAGCGGAATTCTTGTCGCCAACCTTTCAGCGGTCGCACAAGATTCAAGAATTGTAGACATTCCCAACGTAATCGACGCTGCGAAAGCGGAGGTTCTCGGCCTGCGCCTATACATGAGCGCCAGGGAGGCATCCGCCGTCATTCAGGAGAAGTTGCAGGTGAACGTTTTTGGCCGGGAATGCGCGCAGAGCACCCCGTGCATCAGTTTCTCGGATACCGAACTGACGCCGCGCAAGAAATATGTGGAGCGGATCTATATCCAGAACAAAAAGCTGGAGTTGAGCCTGACGTTCACGGAGGCTTTTCCGTTCGACAGCGCAAAGCCGGAATTATTGACCGGAATCTCGTATACGCCGGTACTGGAGACTGTGGCGGCACAGGATGCGTTCACGCAGCAGGTAAAACAGAAATACGGGCCGACGGCGCCGGTGGCCCAGGCCGCGCTCTTCTGGTGCACGCGGGGAGTGGCGCCCGGCGGGTTCGTCGATATTTTGCATTCCCAGGTGTCCCAGTGCGAGGGGCCGTCGCTGGTGCTGCGGGGGACAAACCTTTATTTGTCGGACAGCGGCCTGCTTGCTCGCGAACTGGCCAAGAAGGAAGCCATCAAGAACGCCGAAGCACCACCGCTGTAAGCGAATGTGCAAAAGGTAAAGGGGCCTGCAATAGCCGGCCCCTTTTTGATGTGCGCGCCTTCGTAGTCGTCAGCGCGGAGATTCCAGGCTCTCCTGGATGTGCCCCATCTTCTCCTGCTTGGTGCGGAGATAGCGCTCAAAGGTCTCCTGCAATTCGACTTCGGCGGAGATGCGCTCGGTCACGGCAATGCCCGCGGACTCCAGAGCGGCCACTTTCTCCGGGTTATTGGTGATCAGGCGTACCTGTGTGATGCCCATCAGTTTGAGAACCAGCGCGGGCAACTCGTATGCCCGGCAGTCGGCGGCAAAGCCGAGTTCGACGTTGGCTTCCACGGTGTCGCGGCCCTGATCCTGCAACTCGTATGCCCGCAGCTTGGCCATCAGGCCGATGCCGCGGCCCTCCTGCTGTTCGTAGAGCAAAATACCCGCACCCTCTTCGGCGATGCGGCCCATGGCGAGTTCGAATTGCAGCCTGCAATCGCAGCGCAGCGAGCCAAATACATCGCCCGTCAAACACTGGGAGTGGATGCGGACGACCGGTGGCGCGGAGTGGATGTCGCCCATTACGACGGCGACCAGGCCTTCGACTTCTGCGTTCTTGTCGCACGGCTGCGGAGTGTCGAGCACTCCTTCGAATCCCAAAATACGGAAAGCGCCCCAGCGGGTGGGGAAATCCGCCTCGGCGACCTTCTTCACGCTCACAAATCCCATACCTTCATTGTACGACCGATGTTTTGCGCCGTTGGTATACAGCGCGGGCTCCGTCCCGCAGAATTGAAGCGAGGGGAGATGAGAATGGGGAAGATCCGCATAGAGCCGGCTTTGACAGCGGAAGATATTGATCAGGTTCGGGCATTGATGGCGGAGTACTGGCGGGACTTTGGCTTTACGCCCTGCTTTCAGGGGTTTGGAGATGAACTAAAGGGTTTGCCCGGGGCCTATGCTCCTCCGCATGGAGGATTGATGCTGGCATGGTCGGGGGATGCCGCCGCCGGCTGTATTGCGCTGCGCAAGGTGGATGAGAAGCGCGTCGAGGCCAAGCGGCTTTACGTGCGGCCGGGTTTTCGCGGATGCGGCGTGGGCCGGGCTTTAATGGAGCGTGCAATCGCGGAAGCGCGCGCGATGGGGTATGCAGAGTTGGTCGGGGACACAATGCCGGTGATGCAAACGGCGATTGCTCTCTATCGTGCGCTTGGTTTTGAGGGCGTGGATGGATCTCCAGTGGAGGGACTCGGTGGTGCTGTTCCGATTCGTTTGAAGCTATAAGCAGGAACGGCATTGGCCAAACCACGCCACCGGGATAGAGTAGATGCGTGCCGGATAACAAACTGATTCTGATCACCCTGCTGGTGAAACTGGGCGTCGCGGCGGCGGTTGCCAGCGCGCTGGCGCGATCGCGGACCTTCCAGGGCCTGCTCTTTGCCGAGCACCGCCGCCATCGCCAGACAGCCGTGATGCTGGCTTTCTTCCTGGTGCCGGTCACCCTCGGCGTTTTGGTCAGGACCACAGTCCCCAACTTTCTGGCCGCCGACATCTCGTTTGAGACGTGCATTCTGCTGGGGTTGCTGGTGGGGCCCGGTTGGGCCCTTGCAGGCGGAGTGGTGCTCGCAGGACCGGCGGTTTTCCACCACGAGTACCTGGCGCTTCCCTTCAACGCCGCGCTCGGTCTGGCATCGGGATTCCTGGGCCGGTTCGTTGAAATGGAGGAGATCTGGTCGTTCTCGCCGCTCATCGACTTAAGCCTCTACCGATGGGTGCGGCGCAACCTGCGCAAGCCGCGCATCGACCGCCAGATCCTGATGCTGTTCCTGATTGCGGGCATGGAGATCGTGCGCGAATGGCTGGCGCGTATCTACCCGCAGCGCCTGTTCGCCTTGCTCAGCGACGTGTGGGGATTCCAGGTGCTGGTCTGGGTTTGCGCGCCGATGGTGGTGGGCATCGCGCTGAAAGTGTGGAATGCGCTACGGATCGAGATCAAGCTGAAAGAGCAGGAGCGGCTTCTGCTGGAGGCCCGGCTCGACGCCTTGCAGCGGCAGATCAACCCGCACTTCCTCTTCAATACGCTCAACTCCATTGCCTCGCTGGTGCGGATGAAGCCGGAACTGGCCCGGGAAATGACGGTCAAACTGGCCAACATTCTGCGTGCCCTGCTGAAGGACCACGACACCTACGTGCCCCTTCGCGAGGAACTGGAATTTACCGACGATTACCTGGACATCGAGGTGGTGCGCTTTGGCACCAAGTTGAAGGTGGAAAAGGAGATCGATCCACGCACGCTGGAAGTGCTTGTGCCCAGCATTCTGCTGCAACCCCTGATCGAAAACAGCATCAAGCACGGCATTCAGCCGCGCATTCACGGCGGCACGGTGACCCTGCGCAGCCGGTTGGAAGGCGATCGGGTGCTGATCGAAGTGATCGACGACGGCGTGGGCATGGGCGGCCATGCGGCCTCTTCGGTTCGCCACCGGGGCGCGGGCATCGGGATCAAGAACGTCCGCGAGCGGCTGGATGTTCTGTATGGCAATCAGGCGTCTTTCAATGTGCTCAGCAGCCCGGGACGCGGCACACGCGTGCAGATCGAGATTCCGGTCAACATGGCCGAGGAGACGTAGCCGGCCAGGCTGCAATCGCCCTGAAATGCACAGATGTTTTCTGTATCCTCAAGGAATGGTGCGTTTCACAGTGTTGGCGTCGGGGTCCAAGGGCAACAGCACAGTTGTGTCGGGTGGGCATACGCGGATCCTGGTAGATTGCGGCCTGAGCTGCCGAGAGCTATTCCGGCGCATGAAACTGGCCGGCGAGGATCCAGCAACGCTGGACGCAATCCTCATCACCCACGAACATTCGGACCACGTCAGCGGCATCTCCGTCACGGCGCGCAAGCTGGGCATTCCGGTGTACTTTACCGAGGGCACGCACCGCGCCTGGACGCGCTGGATCGCGCCACCACCGCAAATGAGCTATGCCAAGTGGCTGGAGCAATGCCGGAGGCAGGCTGCCGAGTCCCAAGCGGAACTGGATGCGTCCACGCCGGAAGGCGACCCCGACGACATCGAGGTCGACCCTGACGCCGAGCCTGAGCCGATTGGAGCAGAGACAGTCCGGCTGAGCCAGAACTCAGTCGAAGCCATGGCAGGCGAGGTCGTCAAACCGAAGGATCCGGCATGGTTGCCGGCAGTCGAGTATTTCCAGGCCGGGCAGCCGTTCGAGATCGGCGACATCTCCGTCAGCCCGTTCACCATCCCTCACGATGCGGTCGATCCGGTGGGATTTGTTTTCCGAGCCGAAGGGGTTCGGATGGGCTTTGCCACCGATCTGGGCTATATTCCTCCCAATGTGAAGGCGCAGCTGAAGAGCCTGGACCTGCTGCTGCTGGAATCGAATCACGATCTGGAGATGCTGAAGGACGGCCCCTACCCCTGGGCGGTGAAGCAGCGCGTGCTGTCGCGCGTGGGGCACCTTTCGAACGAGACAGCCTCGAGGTTTCTGGAGAACGACTACGACGGCCAGGCCGCCCACATCATCCTGGCGCATCTCTCTGAGAGCAATAACGATCCCAACCTGGCGCGGATTGCCGCCGAGCAGGCCCTGCAAGGGCACCCCAGCCTGTTGGCCAACCATCTGCAGTTGGCCTCGCAGCACGAGCCACTTTCTTCTATCTACTTTTAAAAACTGGGTTAAGATGATAAATGGGCACCACTCTGTACCAGGTTAGGTTGGCAAGGGAGACGCCGGGACCCTGGGTCAAGGCGAACCAGAGAGACGCGCAACCGGCAGACACGGCCAAGCGTCCAACCATAGGAGCCTCCGCTACGCCAGGCGTTCCGCGACGCAAGTTCACGGACGAACACATCCTTTGCAAAGTGAGTCTTAACGTATATGGCAAGTTCAAGTTGTACAGACAGAGTTGCAGGCGCCATCCTGGCAAGCTGGCGATTCGACATTTCGGGGATCCATCCCGAGATGCGCAAGGACTATGAGCAACATTTTGTGGACTGCAGCTACTGCCGGGGTAGACTGAAGTTCCATCGCAGCCTGGACGTAACCCTGGTGATTCTTACCTCTCTTTCGGTCTTCTTTTCGCTCTTCGCGCTGGCGGTCCTGGAGCACATCAAACCCCTCGAACATGTGGCTTTCAACATCTTCGGGCTCGACATCTCGGACATGTACCACATGCTTATCTCCGCCGCCGTGGCGGGTGTCTGCTTCTCGGTGATTGCGTTTGCTCTGGTGCTGCTGGCCACGCCCGCACCGTCCTACCTGGGCGGTATTGTCGGCGAACGCGCCAAGCTGATTGAAGAGCGGCTTCCGGCGGCGATCAAGTCGCTGCGGCCGCGGTAGGCAAGGCTAGCCAGGCGAAACAAGCCAGCCGAATTCGGCGATCAAGATTAAAGGGCCTCCCCAAGCGGGAGGCCCCTGCATTTCAAGCCCAAGTGGAACATTCCGGGCATCCATAAGTGAACCCCAACAAACGTCTCAACAGCGACCTGGAACATTCCATCGACGCTTAACAGCATTTTCTTGCCGGATCGATAACCCGGTCAACGATCGAATTGGCTTGCAACCGGCGGGGTGGGATCTCAATCGATCCCACCCCGCTGGGCGGCATTTCAGTAGGAACGATTTTGGTGCTATCGAAGAAGCCGACTCGTGGCGTCCTTGCGGCGAAGGCGCGACGGGGGCTATTCCAAGCGCGAGAGATTTGCAAGCTGGTGACAAATCGATGACAATTCTGGAGCGCGACTCGGCCTAGGATCACCAGCTAGGAGGCAAGGGAGGGTTCCGCGCCCATTCTTCCGACTGGTATCGACCCGCCTCTGCTTCTGAATTTCCCCTGGAGAGTCAAATATGCTGCTTCGCAGTATCGCAGTTGCCCCTTGCCTCGGCCTCGTTCTGCTCATGGGACCGACCCTGGCTCAAGCACAATATCACCTTACCAATCTAGTTTCGAATCAAGTCGAATCGCGTGCCGCAAGCATCGATCCGCTGCTTGCCAATCCCTGGGGATTGGCTCGGAGCGCCGGCTCGCCTTGGTGGATCGCCGATAACGATACCGGCTGGTCAACCATCTATAACGCAGCCGGAACCATAGAGGCACTCAAGGTTGTGATTCCCACTGCTGGAAACGGACCAGTCGAAGCGACAGGCTTAAACGGCCCAGGCACACCGACGGGAATCGTTGCCAACGGATCGAAGACGGATTTCCAGGTTTCGGGCGTTGCCTCGTCTTTCATTTTCGCCACGCTCGATGGCACGATCAGTGCCTGGCCGGGCCTGAACAGGAACCTGGCGACGCTCAAAGTAGACAACTCGGCCAGCAAGGCGAGTTACACAGGCTTGGCTATCACCAGCAAGACTTCGGGGAATTTCCTCTACGCGGCCGACAACGCCAATAACAAGATCGATATGTTCGACGGCAACTTCAACTTTGTGGAGTCGTTTGGAGATCCGTCGGCCCCATCGACGTTCTCGGTATTTGGCGTTCAAGACATCAATGGCCTGGTTTACGTCACCTATGCCGTGCCAAACGTGGGCGCTGGAGGCTTGGTGGATATCTTCCAGGAGGACGGCACCTTCGTGAAGACACTGATCCAGGGACCGCGCCTTAATCAGGCCTGGGGCATTGCCCTCGCTCCCAGCAATTTTGGACCGCTGAGCAATACACTGCTGGTTTCCAATAACTCCGTCGAGGGCACCATCAACGGATTCGATCCTGCAACCGGTAGGTTTGTGGGAACGATCGGCGACGAGCGCGGAAGGCCGATTGTGCTTAACAACCTCTGGGGAGTTGCCTTCGGTGGCGGAACCACAAACAATGGGGCAACAAACCAACTTTTTGTCACGGTGGGTCAGGGAATTGGGACCAGCGAATTGGCTGGCACCTTTGCGTCTATCGTCTTCAATCCTGACTCTGGCCGTGGTCCCGGTTGGTGAGGACGGCCCGCACGCAATAGGCGTCTCATCGCAAGGCCGCTGGGGACTTCTCCTCGGACGAGACAAGGTTGAGAAGCGGCCTGGTACCCATTGTGAAGCGAGCCGCAACGCGACCAGCTTTAGAATGAGATACCAGGCTGCCCAGCCGCCAAGCTATCGTTCGCCCACGCACTCGCCGCCTGGCCAGCCCAAAGTCTCGTCGGCGACTGGCAGCGCGAGTTCAAGATTCATCATTTACAGATGCCCGGTCCCGGGTATCGTTCCTTGCGTTGTCTCGCGCGTCCGGATGCCGTCGCCGATCGGCCCGCTGTGATCAAGCCGTGCATTAAGCCATTCGGTCATCTGGCGCTCCCAGTCCGGCACGTTGGGCAGCTTGTTCCATCCACCGGTGCCATGCTTGCCGCCGGGGATGGCGATGATGTCACAGCGCACTCTCACCGCATGCAGCGCGGCTTGCAGGTTGGTAGCTTCCGACATGGGGATGTATTCATCCTGGGTGCCGAGAATCTCGAGAAAGGGTGGATCGTCCTTCGAGACATAGGTGATGGGCGAGGCTTCGCGGATTGCTTCCTTCTCGCCCTTCTGCGCAATGAAGGGATCGAGGAAGCGATGCACGTCCGCATTGAGCGGGACGAACTCGAAGCTGCTTTGCGCGTAGAGGCTTACCACAGCCTGCGCCTTTGCGCTGACGCGGTCGACGGGATCGGCAGCATGTGCGTTGCCGGGCGCATTGAGCAGGCCGACCATATTGCTGAGGTAGCCGCCGGCCGAGCCGCCGACGAGGGCGATCTTGCCAGGATCGGCGTTCCAGTCGGCGGCGTGATAACGAATGTAGCGGACGGCGCGCTGCAGGTCATACACCATGCACGGGTAGGGGTACTTCGGCGCGAGCCGATAATTGACGGAGAAGACCGCGTAACCCGCCGGAACGAGAAAATCGGCCACATAGGCTTCGCTGCCGTTCTTGCTGTCGCCACCGTGGTACCCACCTCCATGAATGATGATCGCGATCGGATGAACTCCGCTTCCCTTCGCTGCGTAGTAGTCCATCGTGAGGGCTTGGCCGTCGGCGGTTCCGTACAGTATGCCGCCCTGCGTCGGAGTGCGCGTCTCAGCGCCATGCGTGGCAACACACGCGATGGAAAGCGCGATCAAGGCGAGCGTATGCTGTAAGCGATAAAGCGTCATCGGGAGTCACGCTCCTCGGGAGAATGGGCAGATCCGTATACCATGTTAGACCCTCCGGCTCGGCTGCATCTTTCAGCGCGCGTGTTTGAGTTGCATCAAGAATCGGGAACTGCCAACGTACCGATGAATGATCCAATCTCGCAAATTCGGACGGTGGCAAAAGTGCGATCTCAGTTCGCGCGCAACCTCGCAATCATGTTGATATCTGACTCTTCCAACTCATATTGCATATTTCACTCTGCCTTTGTACGATTGTACGATTTGTGTTGTCTCCCCATTGACGCTTTGCGATCCGGAATCGCCCTGAGAGCCTGGGCAGACTCGGTCAGCAGATTGAAGGGGACGAACCCGTACATTGAAAGGCGCTTCGGATGAACAAGAGCTTCACCAATGAATTTGTTTTGCATTTCTCTATCGGATTTCTTTTCCTTCCCGCGATGCAATTGATTGCGCAACCTGTCCCGCATTCGCTGGGTATCTTTGATGGACAGTCGGATGTGGGAAGCGTGGCGTCCCCAGGCACCGCCGCATTCGATCCAGCGAGCAACACCTATACCATCTCCTCTGCGGGCGCTAACCTTTGGTTATCTGCAGATGGTTTCCATTTCGTGTGGAAGAAAATGTCGGGCGATCTTTCGCTGACGGCCGATATACGTTTCCCGATTGTTACAGGGACACACGACCCTCACCGCAAGGCTGTGTTGATGGTTCGCCAGACGCTGGATGCCGATGGAGTTTACGCCGACGCGGCACAACATGGCTCGGGGTTGACGGCCTTGCAATACCGTCGCGCGAGGGGCGCCACGACGCAGGATATCGAGTTGAATATCGATGCTCCGCGCCGCCTGCGGCTTGAGAAGAGCGGCGATACGGTCACCATGTTTCTCAGCACGGGGAATGAAGCTCTGCATCAGGTGGGCGCCTCCATCAAACTGCCTTTGGATGGTCCGTTCTTTGTGGGAATCGGAGTCTGTTCGCACAATAAGGACGCAGTGGAAACGGCCACGTTTTCAAACGTGGAACTGAAGCAGCTTGCGCCGGCCGCCTCGCCGTCCGCCAAACTCACACTCTATAGCACGCTCCAGACCATCGGCATTCAGGATGGCTTTCGACGCGCGGTGGTGGTATACACCGGACGCGCTCACTTGGAAGCGCCTAATTGGACCAGGGACAATGCGAATCTGATCTTCAATCGGGATGGCCGGATGTTCAAGATCGCCGCTGCGGGTGGCACGCCGCAAGCAATCGATATCGGCACAGCATCCGACTGCACCGGAAGTCATGGCTTGTCACCGGATGGAAAATGGCTCGCGATTACCTGTGTCACGCCGGGGAATCCGGGAAGGCGTGTTTATATCATTCCCTCCGCTGGCGGCACGCCACGTATGCTGACAACCAATCCGGATTCGTATTGGCACAGTTGGTCGCCAGACGGGAAGACGATTCTTTTTACACGTCCGGCGCATGGCTCCGGCAACATCTTCGCGATTCCTTTTGAGGGCGGAGCGGAAAAGGCGCTGACTACCGGCGACGGCGTCAGCGACGACCCAGATTATTCTGCCGATGGAAAGTACATCTATTTCAATTCGGATCGCTGGGGAGGCATGCAGATTGGCCGCATGCTTCCGGATGGAAGCCATCCGGAGCAGATCACATTCGACGACTTCAAGAATTGGACACCTCATCCTTCGCCGGATGGAAAATCGATTGTTATCATCTCGTACGACAAGAGTGTGACCGGTCATCCCGGCGACAAAGATATAGCTCTGCGCATTCTGGACCCGGGCGACAACAAGCTTCGCGTGCTGGTGAATCTGGTTGGCGGTTCCGGCACCATGAATGTGCCATCCTGGGCCCCTGACAGCGAACATCTGGCGTTTGTGAGTTATCGGATGCTGCCCGCCGACGACAATGGATCGACGGAATAGCCAACAAGATTGAATCTGAGGAATGCAATGAGAATCTCGTGATTCGCATCCTTGTTAGCTATGACGCTTATACCTGTCGCGGTAACTGCCGGACAGACTGTAACTCAGTGACTGCGCATCGCGGGACTCTCCCATCCCAGCGTGCACAGCGCAGACCCTGGTAAGACGGAATTCCTTTATGTTCACGGCCTCGACGCTCGAAGGCGAAGCGATCCACGGAATCCATGGTTGCTGGTTGACGATATCCGCACTGCGTGTAGATTCAAAAGGAGGAATTTGAATGAGATCGAAACAACTGCTGGCCGAAATCGATCGCGGCATCAATGCCTTGCAGAAGGCGCGTACTTTGTGTTTGAAGGGTGAGGCTGCTGTACCGAAGGCGAAAGCGACCGCAGATAAGACTGCCAAGGTAGCCAAGACGCCGGCAAAGAGAGCTGCCAAAGGTGGCATGACCGCTGAGGGCCGAGCCAGGATCGCCGCTGCTCAGCACAAGCGCTGGGCCAAGGTTAGGCTGGCAAAGAAGAAGGCTGCTAAGGCGGCAAAAGCCGCTTTGATCGTCCCCGCCGCAAAGTGACCCGCTCTCGCACCCCTGCATGAGGATCTCGGGGTGATCGACCTCGGGTTTTTCTGTTTTGCGGTGATGTCCACGGCAAGAGCACCTCGAACTGGACAAAAAATGTCCCAAGTGCGGCAATGGCCGGGGTTCGCCCGCGAATGGTATCGGGGAGCAGTTATTATCAATCGCCCATGTCGGCGTCTTGACAAAGACAACCTTGCGGGAAGGCGACCTCTGGGACCTGTCCGTCCTCGCTAAGCGCCTTGGCGGAGGTCGTCAACCGAGACGGCGCCCCGCAGACACAATGCGGAGGTTGGTGCGATTCAGGTATTCGAACCTGAAACCGGTGCCTTCGTTCGCGCTCAGTGTCACCGCTGAAGATATCCCAACCCTATAGGCACTCCACTCGACTAGCCGCTCTTCGCGGCATGGTCCTGACACTTGACCGACAACACAGTGACAACGAAAGGAGACCAAATAGCTGCGCAATCGCCCAAATTCCCAAAAACCGCCCGGATCGATCCCATCGACAAAAGCCTTTGAAGCTCTTTGGAAGGAACACCGGATTCGTCCCTCCATAACCGGTATGAATGCAAAACTCAGCGTGCGATATCGGCCCTTATCGTAAATCCACAGCTGTTCGCACCAAGTTTGTCTGCAACCGCTATCATCAAAGATGCTCCAGATTTGAAGTATGAGAGGACTTCCGATGCCAGTTTCTGCAAATCGTGTTTGGCGACAATTGCCCAATGAGATTAGAGTCACCGTCTGCCAGAGTTTTTGGGCTGAGTCAAAGGGCACAGAGAAACAGATCCTCATTGCCTTTATCGCAAAAGCAAAAAACCTGCGTGAGGCCTTTGTTCGCAAGAGCCCGATTGAGCGGCTGGTCAACTGGACGGCGGCGACCCTCTCACTTCCTGACCCGATCGTGGATGACCTGCTGAAGAAGTATCTTCTCCACGAGCAACGTGCCGTGATTGTCAGCTTTCTTGACTTGCTCAATATTCCCCATTCCGAGGGAATGATCGAGGAGAACTTTGACTACGCCACCCTGACAAATGAACGCGTTCAGGTGGCTGCCCGCAACTTGCTCGCATCGGCAGACCGCACCGGCTCCGATCTTTACCTGCGGTACCTGGTGCTTCAAGGTGAACCCTGGGCTGGGATCGAAGAAGTCTTGCCAACTGGAGATTAAAAGCCGCTGGCAAATTGTCCACTTCATCCTCGGTGACGTCGGCGCGTTTTCGGATTGGGAGTACGGGAGGATCACAACGCCCTGTAAAAAAATGGAGGGAAATAGGCCTTCCATAATCTGCGCCGGAATTATGGTCGAGCGTCTCCGTCACACGCCTTTGTCGAGCATCCGGCACTTCGTCGGGTGTCGATGCTCGCAAATCGTTCCACGTTGGCGGTTCGCGTGCGGCGATGAAATTGCAATCAAGAGACCTCTTGCAGCACTGCGAGCAACACGCGAAACATCTCGACGCGCGGGTCTGCGGGGTTACCGTGAGTTCCTTCCCTTCTTGAATTGGTTCTCGATGATAGGGAGTCTCATGAACGCGTCTGTCTTGAACTCGACATTGCCAATGCGCTTTGCCCAAGTGAGTTGTTTGCGCTGCGTTCAGGACCGGTCCCGGATTTGCGCCTTCGATCCAACAAAAAGGTAAAGAGTGGTCAGAATTGATCAGACTGAATAGATGCCTTAGGTGGAGAATATAAGGGTCTTCCCCCAAAGACCTATGGGATGGACGGTACGCACCGGCGTTCATCTCTTTCATGACCGAGCAGCTTCGGACGAGGAGTGCCCGTATGGAGAATGTCTCTGAAAGAATCACAACTTGGGGAATTCGATGCAAGACATGCAGCGAAGACATCGTCCTCGGAACAAAGCTTGACCCTCGCTTTGCAGACTTCTTCTCATTCCTGAAGCCAGGGTCCTTCCGTTGCCTTCATGGCCACACTCATAACTACGACTCCGACGACGTCTTCTTCGTTCCGTTCTCGGAGGCGCCTGCCAACGAAGCACAAATTCTGGAGAACCGAGCAAACTATGAGTTGCTCGGCTCAATGCAAATGACTAATCCGGTCGGATAGTCGCCATCCGGGCAGGACCCTTTGGGTTCCCCCCCCGGCGGCGAACCCGCGTTCTCGGGAACCGGATCGTATTCTCGGATAGCCGTTAATTCTCTCGCGATGACGGTCTATGGTCGGTGACTCGATCGGAACCTTTTCAGATGCAACTTGTCGAACGCAAGCTCAGAGATGCACAGGGGCAACTGGTGAGGATCGAGCGCAGAATCTTGTGCTAGTCCAGAATGCTAGCCGGCCTGAAGCACGAAAGAGTGCTCGCTATTCGAACGCCTCTTTGGGTGGATGACGAAATTGATAGCGAGAGCGCGGGAGCCCGCTCCAAAAAGCAGCCGCCAAATATCGGCAAGCTTCTTGGCGCACGCGCAAGGCAGCAATAGTACACTTTCAACGATGACGCCTACCAGGGAAAAGGACGATTCAGCACTGCGGTTTGCTTGCTCTACGTGCAGCCATCGAGAACGAGAACAGATGGATGGAAATGTACCCGGACTTCTCCTCCGACAGCGAGCGGCAGGAGCAGTGGACAAACACCGCCAAGCTACGGCGGCACTCTTGGCCGAGAATATGAAGCAGGGAGAATAACCTCTCATTGAGTTGTAGCGGGTCCCACAAAGGGCCAATACAAATTCCGCCGGCTTGGGACTTATAACCCCGGCTCGTTGGGTCCTAGTCGGTTGAAATACTGGAGCTCGCAAAATGATCAAGAAGAAACAGGTCTGTATTGCTGGACTGTGGTATCCAGGAACGGAGGACGAGAATTCCGCCAGGAAAGTCTCCTTTCTATACACACGCTGATCGAGCGGCACCTGAACGAAAGCCGTCCGAGGTTGTGGATCAGGCTTTGTGAATCTTGGCAGTGACGTGAGATCCATGATTGCTCGCTCGATGCCTTCGACATTGACCGAGCAACGATTCGCAGCAGTCCCAAGGTGCGCTCAAATCCACCAAGGTTTCCTTTCCTTCGCCAGCTGCCAAACGAGGAGCCGTACTGAAGGTGTTTTATGCTGAATTCCGAGACCCGCAGCTCTGAAAGGCATATCCTTCGCTTTTCTGTCGCCGTACTCGCGGTATTCGCGGCATTTCTGGTGCGCAGAATCTTGATCCTGCAACTTGGAATTGAGCGGCCTTACTTTTTCATCTTCTATCCCACGGTAATGCTGATTGCGTTGCTGGGCGGCCTATGGCCGGGTTTGCTGTCCACGGCGCTGGCTGCTTTGCTGGCAGATGTTTGGATCATTCCTCCAGTGGGGCAATTCAGGATTGCAAGACATTCAGACGCCATGGCCCTTGCAGTATTTGTTGGATTTGGCGTTTGCATGAGCCTGGCAGCGGAGTACCACCGCCGCAATCAGCGGCGTGTAGCAGACTTAGAAAGAAGGCAGTTACTGAGCGAGAGCGAAAATCGCTTTGGAGCTTTGCTGTCCGCCACGTCCGATGTAGTTTATCGCGTGAGCCAGGACTGGGGCGAGATGCTGCAACTGACTGGAAGGGGTTTTATCGCTGATTTGAATGCCCCCAACGATGAATGGTTCCAACAATATATCCCATCAGAAGACCAGCTTCTGGTTCAATCGGCGATCGGTGTTGCTGTTCGAACAAAAGACAAGTTCGAACTGGAACACCGTGTTCTGCGCGCGGATGGCAGTTCAGGCTGGGTGCATTCCCGTGCTTTCCCTTTGCTGGACGCCAAGGGAAGAATCACGGAGTGGATCGGCATCGCGAGCGACATTACTGAAAAAAGGGCTTCGGAAGAGCATCTCCGGCTTGCAGCCAGCGTCTTTTCTTCCGCCTTGGAAGGCATCATGATTACCAGCCCCGACGGTGCCGTTGTCGATGTAAATGATGCGTTCACCCATATCACCGGCTACACCCGCGACGAGGCCCTTGGCCGCAATCCGCGCTTCTTGAGTTCCGGCCGCCAAGATCGGGCGTTCTACGAGAACATGTGGAACTCTCTGATTAAAGAAGGCAATTGGTCGGGCGAGTTCTGGAACCGCCGCAAGAACGGCGAACTATATTCCGTAATGCAAACCATCTCCTCGGTGTTCGATGGCAACGGAAAAGTCCAGCATTACGTGTCTCTGTTTCACGACATTACCTTGTTCAAGCAGCACGAATCGCAGTTGGAGAAAATTGCGTATTACGATGCTCTAACGGGTCTGCCGAATCGGGTGATGTTCGCCGACCGCCTTCGTCAGGCGATGGCTCAAAGCCGCAGACACAAGCAACAATTGGCGGTTGCGTTACTCGACCTGGACGGCTTCAAAGCGGTAAACGACAAGCTTGGGCACAGCGCAGGGGACCAGTTGCTGACTGCCCTGGCGCGACGTATGAAGCGAGCTCTGCGAGAGGGCGATACCCTTGCCCGGCTTGGGGGAGATGAGTTTGTTGTCGTACTTCCCGATGTGAAAGATGCCGATCGTTGCATACCGCTGCTGAGCCGCCTACTCAAAGCGGCCGGCGAGGCAATGCAAGTTTGCGAGTCGAGTGTGTGGTTGTCGGCGAGCATCGGCGTGACTCTTTATCCGACGGTTACGAATGACGATGCGGATGCGGATCAACTGGTGCGCCAGGCCGATCAAGCCATGTACCAAGCCAAGCAGTCCGGCAGAAATCGCTTCCAGTTCTTCGACTTCATGCCGGACCATTCAACCGACCTCCGTCTTGAAAGCCAGAACCGCCTTCGCCAGGCCCTGGATACAGGAGAATTCGAGCTTTATTACCAACCCAAGGTCAAGATGCGCACGGGGGACGTAGTGGGCGCTGAGGCATTCATCCGTTGGCATCATCCGGAGCGAGGTCTGCTGTCGCCTGCCGAGTTCATGCCCGTCGTGGAAGACTATCCGCTGGCCGTCGAAATAGGCGATTGGGTCATCAGGAAGGCGCTTGAGCAGATGGATTTCTGGCGAACGACAGGGTTCCTTCTTCCCGTGAGCGTCAACGTCGCCGCCGTGCAGTTGCTGCAGGATAACTTTGTGGATTGCTTGCGCGAGCAACTGACAGCACATCCGGGCATTGAGCCATCCAGCTTTGAACTGGAGGTACTGAAAGAGTCCGCTCTTCAAGACGTTTTCGATATTTCCCAGAAGCTGGAAGCCTGCAGAAAGATAGGGGTGTCGATTGCGCTGGACGACTTCGGATCCGGCTATTCCTCACTCGCTTGCCTCAAGCATCTGCCGATTAACACACTGAAGCTCAATCAACAATTGGTGCATGATAACGCGAATGAAACGGAGAGCCAGGTCATGCTGGAAGCTGCTCTGGGGATGGCGAAAGTCCTCCATCACCAAGCGATTGCTGAAGGTGTCGAGACTGTCGAAGAAGGCATGATGCTGATCCAAATCGGATGCGAACTGGCTCAAGGCTATGCGATTGCGTACCCCATGCCAGGATTTGACCTCCCCAGGTGGTCTGCGTCCTGGCACCCCGACCCAAGGTGGGCCAATATGCCTTCGACAAAGAAAACGGCAGGAGGCTGGACGGGGGCCCAGGCGTAAAGGCGGTCCAAAACGAAAGGTCGCGTCCTCGTTGCGGCAGATTTCCACTGCATGACTCAATGAGCGCAAAAATCCTGACGCACGCTGCGGGAGTGAAGCGAAGTACAGGTGAAGAGGCTAATGGGCAGGGACTACAACACCCGCAGAATGCGGCGTCATAGTAAAACCGATTTCTGGCGCGGCTTCGGCGAAGCGCCAGGGGGCATGTGCAAATGGGATATTCAACTTCCAATGCCGAAGTACTCTAGCGCTCGATGAGCTGAAGGTCGCACTAGAAAGATATAACCATGCGCGGCAAAAGATGTTCAAAAATGCACGGCCCGCCTGCTCCGGGAAGTGTGGTTTCAATTCACTCTAACTTCGTGGCGTGCATCGCCGTCCTGGTTCCTGTGCTTGCCGGCTGTTTCCTCTCCTCTTTGAGTGGGCATGAATCCGACAATTGACACGTCGTTTCATAAACAAAGAGCGCTCAGGCGCTCAGTTGCCGTTTCGCTGGGCTTCTCACGATGGGTCGCACAGGGATCCCCAAATCAACGGCTCGCACTTGACGGGCGTTGGCGCGCACAAAAGAGGCCATGTAAGACTGTCCCACACGACTCCAAACCATTTGGCGTCCATGAGCATACGCCCGTTGGCGCATGGCCAGGCGTTCCGGTTCGTTGCCTAGAAGTTCAATCGCAGCCGATGCAATCGCGTCTGGATTCTCAAACGGAACCAGCCTGCCGCGTCCATCGTTGAGCAGCTCGGACGCGTGCCAATAAGGGGTCGAGATGATTGCCTTCCCCGCGCCCAGCGCATAGGCCAGAGTCCCCGACACTGCCTGTGCCTCGTGACAGTATGGCGTGATGTAGATGTCGGCTGAACCGACCAGCGACGCCATCTCCTGAGGAGTGACAAATCGATTGTGGAAGAGCACTTCCTTCTCCACTCCTATCTTCCTGGCCAGAGCTTGCAGCTGATCCCGATAACGATCTCCTTCGCGTGCTCGGACGTGAGGATGTGTTGCGCCTGCGATCAGGTAGACTGCGTTGCTACGGTACGACAGAATGCGCGGCAGGGCTCGAATCACACTCTCAAACCCTTTGTTGGGAGAGAGTAATCCGAATGTGAGTAATACCGACTTGCCCTCCAGTGCGAGCGTCTCTTTGTACACTTCCGGCTCTTCAAATGGCAGGTCCGGAATACCATGAGGAATCACGTCGATCTTTCCTTCCCTGACTCCGAATACATTTTGAAGAACGCGGGAGGACTGCTGGCTCATCACAACCATGCGATCGGAACGCGACACGATCTGCTGCATGACAGCTCGTTGAAAACTGTCCGGATTGCGAAGAACCGTATGCAGCGTCGTGACAACAGGCAAGGTGAGGTATTGCAGAAACTCGAGCACATGGCTGCCGGCATTGCCTCCAAATATTCCATATTCGTGCTGCAGGCATACTAGATCGACATTGGAGGAATTCAGATACAGGGCAGCGGACCGGTAGGAGGAGATCTCGCCCTCGGCGATCTCAAAGCAGACCCGCGCCGGGTATGTGTAGGGCGAATGCCCATCGTTGACCGCAACCACCGATAGGCAATCGGCTCCAAACTCCGCGGTAATCGCATCGCAAAGATCGGTCGTGAAGGTCGCAATTCCGCACTGGCGCGGAAGGTGATTGCCCACCAAGGCTACGCGGAGAGGAATAGCGCGCGACTCGTGCAGCGTCGTGGGGAGCAATCGCATATTCAATGAGATGTTCGTTACGGGCATTGCAAGCTCCTCATGATCGGCATGTTAGTGCGAGTGGTCTTTGAACAAATGAGGCAAGTGGGTTTCAACTGCGCGCGATTCTCCGCCGCCGTTTCATGCTGAGTAAAAGCGGAAAGAATTGGTCAAGCTTGGTGCTCGAGGCGGGACTGCCCCACAAGCCAGCGGCGCGAGGCGATGGCCAGGCTCCAGACGGTCTTCTCCGACTGCGATCGCATGGTAGCCGTGGAGGAACACAAAGCACCCCACCGTGGAGAGAAGCAGGCTCCACACAAGTGCCGCGGTCTTGAAAGTGTAATCAACAATGGCGCACATCATCTTCCGAAACTACTCCACTCGCTTTGCGATGAATGTTCATTGTTGAACATCGTCAGATCGCAATCTGAACCGAAACCAGAACAAGGCAATAGGCAACGGAAGCGAAAAAGGGGATGCGGTCTTCAATATATGGTGGTTTCGTAACCCGAGATCGCTTCCGCCGTTGGGGGTGTGGACCGCGTGTAATAAGTGTGCGGTGGCGGTGTCGCGCTCTACTGTGCACTCTTGCACATTTGGATCAAGAATCATTCAATAAGGGTTGCGGCCATGGACGAGGAACATCCAAAGTGAGGCGACTAATTGGACGCGGAAGAAGGCGAGAGTGTGCAAAGTTGTGGGCAGGTAGTTCCGACTCGGGCCGGATGAGTTGGTCGGCAACAGGCCGAAAGCCTTGGTGCCAATGACGGGAAGCGTCCTCCAAGGCCCCATTGAGTTCATGGACGCTAACGCCCAGAACCCTTTGAACGGTAATCCATCTCATCTGCTGGTTCCTGACCGGCCTTACCGCTGGCGTACAGTCCTAAGACTGGACCACTTGCATCGCGATCCTTAGCGTTTGCCCCCGCCTACGTGGCCGCGTCCATCGCGAACTTCATTTCCCTTGAAGTGAGCAACGTTATCGAGGCGCTTGGAAGGCTCGGCCTTCTCGCCGCGTTGCGGCTTTGGACCGTTATAGCCATGTTCGGGGTGAAGTCGATTGTTGACGTGTCCACGAAAGTTGTCTGAGCCATGGAACCAAGGGCCGGCGCCAAGGAAGACGCCTCCAGTAAACCACTCCCGTCCGTAGTAGCCGTAAGGGGCACAATCATAAGGTGCGGCGTCATAGTATCCGTAAGGGCATTCGGGAGCGACGCCGATCTCAACAGCAATCTGAGCGGAAGCCTTCGGGGCGGTTACCATGATGGCGCATCCAGCAATAGCTGCCAGTGCAAGAAGCTTGAATCCTGTCATTTGAATCCCTTTCTGTTTCAGGACCTCGTCGAAGGTCCATTCACTTACCACAATAGAAATACGAATCTTCAGCGTCTGAGCAAATGCGATCACATGGAATGCAAACAGAGTGTCGCCGGCGGTCCGTAGTGACCATACGCTTCGGTTACGATTCCAGGATGATGAACGTAGAAGATAGTCTTCCATGCCTGTGAGGATTCTGCAGCGGAGTCAAATGTAAGGTGTTATAGATAACCGATCACCAACGGATCAGGAAGGGATCACATTGTGAAGAAGTCCAGCCGGATACAACTCGCCAGAGATCATTGCCCGGGTAAAGCGCGAGATGCAGGAACTCCGATTGACGGAGTCTGCTTGCAATGAGACACGCACCAAGGGCACGCCGCTCTCGAATCAACCCGCCAGTCGATTCTGGAAGGCATGACGCAGCTTCACAGAAGCGAGATTGAAGCTGAGGCTTTGCGGTCGCGGTCCTCCTGTTGGCGGCGAATGTTCCAGCTCACAGCGGTGCCCGAATGGATCCCACCTTGGAATCCAGAACAAAGTTCGAAAAGGATTCGAAGAGATGACAGAACCTGACCAGAATGATGCGGCTGAGGTACTCGCGCCAAAAGAGAAACCGGCCGCTAACGTCGTGACCGGTGCTCCTGCAGCGCCAAACGAGTCTCACATTGCCGCAATAGCAAAAGGGAATGGCATTCGCGTTTCACCTGCAGTCCTCGATGCGGCCGGCAAAGACAGCGACGAGTTGCTTCGCTCTCTTCATACGACTGCCGAGGGCCTGACACAAAGTCAAGCAGAGCTGCGGGCGCGCACATCCGGCCCGAACGAGGTCGCGCAAGAGCGCCAACGGGGCTGGTTTCTAAGCCTCCTGATCATTCTCAGAAACCCGCTGGTCATTCTTCTGGCAATCCTGTCGTCCATCTCCTTTGCTACTGGCGACGCCCGCGCAGGAATCGTCATGGCCTGCATGGTCATTCTGAGCGTGACGCTTCGTTTTCTGCAGGAAGCGCGTGCGGGCGCAGCGGCTGCAAAGCTGAAGGCCATGATCCATGTGACCGCAACGGTCGTTCGCGAAAGTCAGGCGAGAGAGCTACCGCTTCGCAATCTGGTCCCGGGCGACATTATCAATCTCTCAGCTGGAGACATGATTCCAGGCGATGTGCGCATTCTATCGGCAAAGGATCTGTTCGTCAGCCAGGGAACACTGACTGGCGAGTCTCTTCCCGTCGAGAAGTTCCATGATGCAGATCCCACGCCCCAGAACTCGCCGACAGAACTGAAGAACATCTGTTTCATGGGTACCAGCGTACAAAGCGGAACGGCTTCCGCAGTCGTCGTTGTCACTGGTGTTCACACATACCTGGGATCCATGGCAAGTTCGATTACCCAGGAAGGCACACCAACGAGCTTCGATCAGGGGCTCAGTCGTTTCACATGGCTGATGATTCAGCTGATGGCCATCATGGTTCCCCTGGTCTTTTTCATCAACGGGTTCACCAAGCATGATTGGAAAGGTGCGTTTTTCTTCGCAATGGCTGTGGCGGTTGGCCTGACCCCCGAGATGTTGCCCATGATTGTCTCCGTCTGCCTCTCCAAAGGCGCGCTGGCCATGAGCCGCAAGAAGGTCATTGTGAAGCGTCTGAATGCCATTCAGAACTTCGGGGGAATGGACATTCTCTGCACAGACAAGACCGGTACGCTTACCGAGGATCGAGTGGTGCTCCAGCGGCATTGCAATGTCGCTGGCCGAGAGACAGATGAAGTGCTCCGCGATGGGTACCTGATCAGCCATTTCCAGACCGGTCTCAAAAACCTGCTCGATACAGCCATTTTGAACAGTTCCGATTTTCACGAGCAGGACCTTGTCTCGAAGTTCAAGAAGCTTGACGAGATTCCTTTCGACTTCACGCGACGCATGATGTCTGTGCTTGTCGAGAGCCCTGAAGGCAAGTCCATTCTTTTGACCAAAGGCGCTCCTGAAGAAATCTTCCATCAGTGTTCGCAATTCGAGTTGGATGGAAAGCTATCGCCGATGGACCCCGCATTGATGAAGGGATTGAAGGAGCAATATGCGAACCTGAGCAATGACGGTTTCCGAGTTCTGGCTGTCGCGGTGAAAGAGCTGCCGGGGAAACAGTCTTGCACAAAAGAAGATGAGCGGGATCTGGTGCTGAAGGGCTATGTAGCGTTCTTGGATCCGCCCAAGCGTACTGCGGCAACTGCAATCGAAGCTCTTCACAAGCACGGGGTAGTGGTGAAGATCCTCACTGGCGACAACGACCTGATCAGTCGCAAGGTATGTAGTGACGTGGGACTTGTAGCCGATCCGATGCTTCTCGGCGATGACGTCGAAAAGATGACGGACACTGAACTCGCCGAGGCAGCTGAAAAAACAACGCTGTTCCCGCGTCTTTCTCCCGCACACAAGCAGCGCATCGTGCGTGTTTTACGCGGCAACGGACACGTAGTTGGCTTCATGGGAGATGGCATCAACGATGCTCCCGCACTGCGTGCGGCGGACATCGGCATCTCAGTGGATACGGCGGCCGACATCGCCAAGGAGTCAGCGGATCTAATTCTGTTAGAGAAGGATCTAATGGTGCTCGAAGGTGGCGTCATCGAGGGTCGAAAAGTATTCGCCAACATACTCAAGTACATCCGTATGGGAGCCAGTTCGAACTTTGGAAACATGTTTAGTGTTTTGGGAGCCAGTGCATTTCTTCCGTTTCTTCCAATGGCGCCAATTCAGATTCTGACAAACAACATGCTTTACGATTTTTCACAGGTACCAATCCCCAACGACGCAGTTGACGAAGAGCAAGTGGCACACCCGCGGCCCTGGAACATCGGTGAGATCCGGCGCTTTATCCTCTGCGTCGGACCCATCAGCTCAATCTTCGACTACTCCACATTCTTCGTCATGCTGTGGATCTTCAAATGTTGGGATCCGTCGCGGTCCTCCGTATTTCAGACCGGCTGGTTCGTCGAGTCTTTGATGACGCAAACACTCATCATCCATGTAATCCGCACGAACAAGATCCCCTTTCTGCAAAGTCGCGCGAGCTGGGCGCTGACGGCTACGACTTTGGTCATCATGCTCTTCGGAGCCTGGCTGCCATTTTCGCCGCTGGCCTCCTCGCTGGGCCTGACGCGCTTGCCAGGGATGTACTGGCCGATACTGCTGCTTACGCTGCTTGCATACACCGGCCTCACGCAAGGTGTCAAGGTCTGGCTGTTGAGGATGAAATGGATTTAAGGAAGAACAGGTCGCTTAGGCCATTGCGCAACTCCATCACATCCGAAGCGCGCCCGGCGGATAGAAATGCATTTCGACGCTTTCAGAGATTTATCGTTCGCAAGCGTTTCAAGATTCCTGCACAAGGCAAACAAATCAATCGGATTGGCGCCATCGGACTTCTGCGAGCCGCGGTGTTGGGCGCGAACGACGGCATTCTGTCAACATCAAGCCTGCTGATCGGGGTTGCAGCGGCGCATGGAACCCACCGCAGCGTTCTGGTTGCTGGGATTGCCGGCCTGGTTTCTGGAGGGATGTCCATGGCAGCGAGTGAGTATGTTTCCGTACACTCGCAGGCCGACACAGAGGAGGCTGAACTCGCACTGGAGCGTACAAAGCTTAGGAAAGATAGCGCAGGCGAGCGCCAGGCACTCGCCGCAATCTATGAGGCCCGCGGGCTCGATCCGCTCCTCGCAAAGCAGGTCGCGCTGCAACTGATTGCCTACGACGAATTGGGGGCGTATGCCCGCGACGAATTGGATATTTCAGAGCGGTTCCGCGCCCGCCCGATTCAGGCATCCCTGGCTGCCGCCTGCAGTTTTGCTGTCGGGGCAATGATGCCGCTCCTGGTCGCTGCGATTGCGCCCGAAGTGCAATTCATCCCATTCGTGTCATTATCATCGCTGGCGGTTCTCGCGCTGATGGGCGGACTGGCCGCACACGCCGGAGGAGCAAAAGTGATCATGGGCGCGATTCGCGTAACATTCTGGGGTGGTTTGGCGATGACGATGACCGCTGGTATCGGCTGGCTGGTTGGCGCAATAGCGTAATGGCATTGATCTCTTTGCGCGAAGAACTATGACTATATTGCGCGTATGGCCAGACGCCATCCTCCGCGCAATTGAGCAGAATGACAAAGGAAAGAGTTGGGAGCTAACAGGCATCCATTTCAACCAACTACCGATGATTCGACAAACTGCGTCCGGGCGGATTGTGTCCTGGCTGAATCCAATACCGGTGGCCACCCGGGATCATCTACCTCTGTGGCGCCTGCTTCAGAATATAGAATCCGCGTTCCGGATCAAGTCAAAGAATGGAGTTTTCTTTCGCTGTACGCATTCAGCGGCGTAAAGGTACATGGCAGCCGACCATGTTTGCCAGTCCCGACCGCTCGGCTTACCGGTCTGCGCGTGAATCCATTCGTTGAATCCCCACTCGGCAGCATCTTCATGCCATGGCTTCACCAAATCCGTCAGCGCAAGTAGTTTGCGCTCCGCCAGGTCCATCTGACCGGCCGCTACGCAAGCCGCAACATGGAAGCCGCATATGAAAGGCCACACCCCCCCATTGTGATAGTCTCCCGGACGGTTATAGCGCTCATAACGAGGCAGCCAATCGGCGTGATGGGGCAGAATGTACGGGAATAGGCAGGGTGCCAAATCCACAGCAAGTTCCCCGCGGCCTCGCATCGCCTCGCACTCGGCTTCGATCCATGTCAGTAGATTCGTTGACCTCTCAGGCGATGCGATTCCAGTCAGGATTGCCAGACTGTTGCCGAGCAGGTCGAAGCGGTCGCTGCGCATGATCTTGTACGCATAGAGAGCGAAGTAGGGCGCAGTAGGCTCCACAATGGCCTCCTGTTCATAGCTCTTCTTTTCCTCACAATTGACCTCAAGCCGGTCCATCAATCCGCGCAACTCATTGGCTGAGTCGTGTTCTCCAAAAAGGCGAAGATACGAATAGACGATCATATTCACGAATAGCCCGTACCCCATCACGTACTGCTCATCGCGCCAGTCGCTGGTGGGTAACTGCGAGACCATTACCCTGTCATCCGGGCTCTGGTACAGCATCCACTGCAGAGCCTTCTCCGCTGCCTCAAGCAGAAACTCCGGCTGATTCGTTGCAATTCTGAAAACAGCCAGTCCAAAAAGGAACAGAGGTGTCGAATCGCTGGACCCGCGGTTGGCCGCATCGTGCGCGAGAGATGGTATATGACCATGCAGTGACTGATTGTTAGCGAGCGCAACCAGTGTGCGTTCCAGCGCGTCCGCAAGCTGCGCGTTGCCGGTTGCCAGAAAGCCAATGGACGAGATCATCAGGTCTCGCGTGTAGGGCTCCGGATATCCCCACCCTGCGGTTCGTGGCAGTCCCTCAAATGGTCCCGTTGCGTTATGACGCAGGATGTTGAGGGCCGCTTCCTTTGCTTGCTCGATGGAGATTCTTGACTTTTCGTCGAAGGACATATCCGCCTCGTTGGAGTGCTGATCTGTGAGGCGAGCACACGCGCCTCGTCCGCTTCTACTGGATTCCCAGTCGGTCGGAAACGATTTCCACAAATCTCCGGGCAACTCGTCGATAGTCGAATAACTCCACTACCCGCTTGCGGCCTGCAACACCCATACGCTGGCGCAGTTCGCGGTCTTTCATGAGTGTCAGAAGGTGTTCAGCAATCTCGGGAACGCTGGCTCGGTATTCAGCGGTCCGCGGATTTGGAAACACGATGCGATGGCTGGTCTCGTAGTTGTGGCCTTCGCCGTAGAGCGCTTCGGTAATCTTTCTCTCTTCGGCGACCGCTGCCAGGAACGCCGTCTCGCCGTGGACCATGGTGTCGCGAAAGGCCATGGCATCGATTGCGATCACTGGTTTTTCACAGGCGTTTGCCTCCACCTGAATCATGCCGAATCCTTCCAGCCGCGACGGCGCTGCATAGATGTCACAGGCCGACAGAAGGTAGGGCATGAAGTTTTGCGAGACAACGTTTGTCGAGAAAATGACTTTCTTGCCTATACCCAGATCCGCTGCCATCTTGAGATCGATCAAGTTCTGTTGTTCCGTGCGAGGCTGAGGCCAGACCTTGCAGACATATCTCCAGTCGGGCGCATCGCCGTCAATCATGGCCAGAGCCTGCATCACTTCTTGTGCGCCTTTCGAGGCACCATCCCCTCCCGCGGTCAGGATCATTAACTGGAGATCCGATATTCCGAACTCTTCGCGGATCGATTGAACCTTCACATCATCCTTGCGATGTGGCGCGTAACGGTCGGTATCGCATCCCACAGGCAACACTACAATGTTGTCGCTGCGAATGCCATCCCTGACATAAACCTCTTTGACCCAGTTGGAAGTGACCAGAATCAGTGGCAGGGCGTTCAGAACATCACGATGTTCTGCGATGTAACCATCGGCCACTAGCCATGGAATGGCCTTCATCCCGAATCTCTGCGGATGCAACACCAGGTTCGGAATGTGGCCCCAGAACCCTACGCCTACTACTATGTCCGGTTGAAACCAGCGATAGTACCATTCCTTTTCCAGTGCGGATTCCAAATGCACGGGATGAACATCCACGCCCATCTCGCTGAGCCCCCTGCACAAGAGTTCGCCTTGCAGCGCCAACCCGGCCGCTGGCGCCGGGTATTCAGTCAGTACGAGTACCTTCACGATTTGATCTCCGATAATCCCGTGCGCTTGAACGCTTCTTGCGGTGAATCGAAACACCAGAATCCTTCTTCTCGTGGTGTACTCTTTGCTTCCCAGCTGCCGGTCTCGTACCCGTATACGTCCGTAATCAGCCTCCGTTTTTCAAGCCAGACACACTCTGTCAGCAGGTCTCGCTGATCTGCATCGTCACGGACCCTAGGCAAATATGCTCGGTTGCCATCTTCGTAAGCGAACATCCGCAACCTATTTGTATGGATGCTGCCCGACCGCCAAAGCTCCACCACGCTCTGACAGCACTCCTCATGCCGGCGGTGACGCGTGTACTCGCCGTTCGGTCCATGGGTCACAATCAGGTCGTAACTGTGTCCGCCGAGTAGCCTGAGGATGGTCGTTTGCAGCAGGTCGGTGGGCAGAGGAATCTGTCCGGGTCCATCGTCCAGATCCGCCATCTCACCTTCCGCTCCAAGTTGCTCCAGAACCTTGCGAAACTTCGGCGCACGGTCCTCGTCCTGCGCTCTGCAAAGGGTCACAATCCGCAAGTGGAATTCAGGATGTGTCAATATGTAGCCGCCACACCACAGGACCTCGTCATCGGGGTGGGCGACGACAACCGCGGCCCTCGGACGAACAATCGGACGCGCCTCTTCGGACTTCGCATGACTCATCGCTTTCCAATCATTCTGTAAAGGCTTCGCTTATCGTTGAGTCCGTTCATCCGATTACACCTCGATTGTGAAGCCTTGGTTTTGGACGACAGACTTGATCCGTCGAGAAGTTGTGCTGTAGCTCTGTGCCAAATTGGCAGACCAGGTGAGCCCGTCCACTCGCCCACTTTGCAACCAGTATTCCTGTAGCGTCAAGTCGTAGGCATCTATAGCCGGCATCAGCACTTCTGAATGATACTTCTCCTCGTGGCGAAAGCTCTCGATGGACATGCGCGGCTTTTGCGGTGCCTCTTTGTCAACATATCCCAGAGCGACTCCACATACGGGGAAAGTGTTCCGAGGCAGTCTGAGCAAATCAATCATTCCCTTTGGATCGCGGCGAATTCCTCCAATGGGGACGATTCCCAGGCCGAATGCGCGCGCTGCGGTCATTAGCGTCGCCATTGCGATTCCTGCGTCCGTTACTGCGGAGACGATGGCCTCCATGCTGCGCTGGAAGACTTGCTGGGCGCCAGCCTTCTCAACGCCAAGGCCTGTCTTATATAAGTCGGCAATCACCGCAACAAATACCGGGGCTTGTGCAATCCATGGCTGGCCGCCAGCGATCTCCGCGATACGTTCCCGGCCGGCCGCATCCCGCACAACGACCAGTGAGATTTGATGGCTGTTGATGGATGTGGGTGCACGGCGCGCGGACTCAACGACAGCATCAAGAATCTCCTCTGGAATTGCATCGGCCTTATAGCTTCGGCAACTGTGATGGGTTTGCAACAAACGTATGGTTTCATTCATGAAAGCTCCTTGAAGTTCTGGCACCCTTTTCGGCCGCAAGATGAACCTGTTCATTTGCTGGAGAGTGCAATGGCCTTTTCGGATGCCGACAAGGCAGGATAGTCTGTATAGCCATGCGGACCAGATGTGAAGTAGGTGCCGAAGTCCGGCAGGTTGAGCTGAGAGTTCTTCGCGAAACGTAACGGAAGATCTGAATTGGCAAGGAAGAGCTGACCAAAGGCAACAGCATCTGCTTCTCCTTCCCGGATAACCTGGTCGGCCAGCGCATGGGTGTATTTCTCGTTTACGATGTAGATTCCGCCGAACTCTTTCTTGAGTTGCGGACCCAATCTGTCCGGACCGAAGTACTCGCGTGCGCAAAGAAAGGCAAGTCCGCGTCTGCCGAGTTCGTGGGCCACGTAGCCAAAGGTCGCCGATGGATTCGAATCGTGCATATCCTGGCTATCGCCGCGTGGCGCCAGATGCATACCCACGCGCTTTGCGCCCCAAACGGAGACCGCCGCATCGGCTACCTCAAGCATGAGCCGTGCCCGGTTATTAATCGAACCTCCGTACTCATCGGTGCGGTGATTCGAACCGTCCTGAAGGAACTGGTCGATCAGGTAACCATTTGCTCCGTGGATCTCCACGCCGTCGAAACCGGCGCTCTTTGCATTCTCCGCACCCTTACGGAATCCATCGACGATGCCAGGAATTTCGGATTTATTCAGTTCCCGCGGTGTCACATACTCGGTAATAGGACGTACCAGGCTGACATGACCAGCAGGACGGATAGCGCTCGGTGCTACTGGAAGTTTTCCCTCAAGAAACAGCGGATCCGAGATGCGCCCGACATGCCATAGCTGTGCAAAGATTCGGCCTCCTGCGTTATGTACTGAATCTGTTACCAGTTTCCAGGCAACGATCTGCTGTAGCGACCAGATCCCTGGGACATTCGCGTACCCGACGCCCTGCGGTACCACGGGTATGCCCTCGGAAATAATCAGGCCCGCGCTTGCTCGTTGTGTGTAGTACTCGATCATGAGCGCGGTCGGGAGGTGATCGGATGTGCCGCGAAGGCGAGTGAGCGGCGACATGATCACACGATTCGGCAGTTTGAGGTGGCCGATTGTGATGGGGTCTAATAACGAAGGCATGATGGGTCCTCGATGATGACGTCGTTCCGGTGAGTGGCGCTTTGCCAACTGATGGCGATGGATTTCAAAAGAAGATAGAGTGACTTGTCAAGTTGGACAGAAGCGTCCTTCGATCTGAATGCTCTTCTCCGCGATTGAACTACTCCGAGTGGTTCTCTTCTGCCCACTTTTGCTCATTTGTCTTTGTGCGATGGATCCTCTCCTGGATGGAAGCACACAGTGCGAGTGCTCAAATGAGCACAGTCTCCGCCGCCTCGATCGAGACAAATGAGCGCGAGACTGGTTCTCAGATACATTGCACTGTGCAATCCAGCACAGATCGGTCTGTTCACTCCTGTAATGATTCAGCGGCGATGCAGCAGCATTTAAACGACGCATGATTTGCGTCCCATCCACAAGAAAAGGTGACGACTTGAAAACCGCAGAAATGATCAAGCACGATGTAGAGCAGGAACTGCACTGGGAACCGAGCATCTGTGCGACAAAGATCGGTGTTTCGGTCAACGAAGGCGTAGTGGAACTGAATGGGCATGTCGGTAGCCTGTTTGAGAAGTGGGCAGCCGAACGCGCAGCCCAACGGGTTGCGAATGTTACATCTGTCGCAAGTGAGATTATTGTCGATCTCCCATTTGAAAGCGAGCGCACAGACGAGGACATCGCGCTTGCAGGCTCCAATCAGTTGAACTGGAATTCGCAGGTTCCAAGCACCATCAAGCTCACGGTTACCAAGGGATGGGTAACTCTTCAAGGAATCGCGGAGTGGCAGTATCAAATAGAAGAGGCCACGCGAGTCGTGCGCTCTCTGCGCGGAGTGAAGGCAGTTTCGAGCGAGATTGAACTCAAGCCACTCGTAAGTGCGATGGGTGTCAAAAGCAAGATCGAGGATGCGCTGAAGCGCGATGCCCAGATTGAGGCGAAGGACATCAGCGTCGAGACAACAGGCAGCCTGGTAACGCTGCGTGGGCATGTGCGTTCTTGGAGAGAGCGAGAGGACGCCGAGCACGCAGCCTTTGCCGCGCCTGGCGTTGGCAGCGTCTCAAACCTCCTTACTGTCGCTTACTGATCGAGGAGGATCCGTCACCATTGTGATTGGCGCGATGCCGTATCGCGGAGGCGCGCCCATCATTAAATGAGGCCGAATCAGCTTGCGATTGCATCCAAGTTGCGGGCGCTTCGTCTCCGTGCTCACGGTCCTCGTTTGTCGTTCGACAGATTGACGCGCTTCGGTGTGGAGTCCGTATGCGAAAGGCATTGGAAATCCATCCACAAGCAGGGAGGGCGCTATGGTCATTGAAGCGTTAACCGGAGCCAGGCTTGGAAATGTCCTGACTGAGCACTCAATAGCAACTGGCAAGCCCACATGAAAGGCCACCTCTGGCGTGAATGATGGACTCGGAGCTATCTTCGGCATTGTTTCCGGCGTCTCCGGCGCCACTGCAGGCGACAGCAAATTTGTTTTTCCGGGATTGAGATGACGATTGTCGGTGCTGCAGAAGGCGCAGTGGCTTTCGGCGTTGGAATTCTGCTTGGCAAAGGCGGTGTCTAAGGAAACGGGAGACTGATAACGCCTGGCCGAATGAGCCTCAAATAGGTGTCGGGACTGTCTAGAGTGAACAAGACCATCTATAGATCTGCGCCGAAGAGGACATCTGCGGATAGCCCATTTCCAATGTGCTGGTTCAGTTTGTGTGGTTGCTCGTCCCGATGAAGTGCCTTGAGGCACTCACGCGACGGCAGCTTTGAGAGCCTCACCGTTCAGTTCGATGCAAGCCAGGAGATCCCTCCATGATTTGGCGAATGAAACGATTCCTTCCTGGAGCAGCTGGGTGGCGACGGCATCCGGATCAATGTCAGCTATTGCAAATTCAGTGAAGAGATCATCATTATTCGCGGGTCGAGCTTCGTCGAATTCCTGATGTGTGGCAAGCCGGTTCAGCGAGGCCTCTGGCATGGTGTTTATGGTGGAGGGTAAGGCGAGGGACTCGACGTAGAGGATGTTCGAGGCTTTGAGGTCCTTAGTTCCCGTGCTGGCCCATAAAAGGCGCTGAGGTTGCTACGCTGGCCAAGCATCGCGGTTCGGTCAAGGACGTTCAAGGTCTTCTCCGGCATATGCGCGCGCCCACCACGACCGACCAGTACATGCAAGTAATCCCGGAAGGAGTGGCGTCAACGCTCAACTCCATCAGCGGTCAGTTGCGGGGGAAGAAAGCTGCAGTGAAAGGGAGCAGGGCGGCCGCGAGCAGGTCCAAAAAGAAAGAGCACGAGGATCTCGCAAGCGGAAGGAGTGGCAAAAACACTAATCCACAGATTTGACGCCAATTGACGCCAAATCCTAGCAATACCTGGGGGGTATCAGAGTTTATTTAGATGATTTTAAAGGACTTTTTGGTGGACCTGATCGGGATCGAACCGATGACCTCTTCCATGCCATGGTGGGCAGGAAAACGCAAATTATAGACGGCACAGTACTTATGAACCGGCACAACCGGCAAAAACGGCACAATCGGCCCTATTTGCTGCCAAAATGCTGCCAAATTTACCTAGCGGGCCAAAAGGGCTGATTGTGTGGATCAGCCAGATTTCCTCTTCAGTACCTCATCAAACTTTAGGCCAGAGCGTCCAGGGAAACGATGAGCGCATTCGATCACAGCCCAATTGAAGTTTCATAAAGTGTCAGAAATAATTGTATACTTCTGACAGGGGTCCACATGAAACGGCTCACGGAATCCATTCTTCAGGAAACGGCCACGCTGCCCGAGGGTACACCGATCACGGCTAAAATGTGGCTCCACCTTGGGAACAGGGCGGCTCTCGACCAAGCACTTTCGCGACTGGTGCGTCGCGGCAAACTCCTGCGAGCCGGTCGAGGCGTGTACGTAGCTCCCGTTGCCAGCCGTTTCGGGAGCCGCGCTCCTTCAGTGCAGAAGGTAGTTGAAGAACTGTCCCTGCGGCGAGGGGAAACGGTTGTTCCTTCCGGGGCAAGCGCCGCAAATGCCCTTGGGCTGACAACACAGGTGCCGACTCGGACGGTCTATCTCACGTCCGGACGAAGCCGCAAGATCACCTTGGACAAGCAGATCGTTCATTTGCAACACGCGCCGTCATGGCAACTCATGCTCGCCAAAGAGCCAGCCGGGGAAATCGTCCGCGCTCTCGCCTGGGCCGGTCCCGAAAGGGTCAACCGGGCATTGAAAGAGATTGAGGTCAAAGTGCCCCGATCGGAGTTCCGGCGAATCTCTCAGCAAAGCTCCCTGCTGCCTCTGTGGATGGCAACCGCCCTGTGCCAGGCGGTACATTATGCCTGAGAGCTTCTTCCATCTGAACGCCAATTCCGAGGTAGATATGCCTCAGGGAATAACCCCCGTTGAATTGAGTGGGCGCGTTCGGCCTCTTCCGATTTAACATAAGCAAACGGGACGAAAATGATTCCTCCTCCCGATGAAACAAAGGTTGGATGTATGAGTTCAGCTCGCCACATGGTCGCACTCCTGAAGAGTCACGTCGAAGGTGACGACAGAGAATTTCTGTCTGTTGCGATGCAGGCTGCTGCTCATGAGGCAAAATTGGGTCATGCAGCGCTCGCACAGCAACTTCGTGAATTGATTGACGAAGCTAAGCGGCGGTCTACCGTGCAACGCCGTCCAGGACAACTCATTGTCCTGGAACCGCGGGGGGAACTTGCCAACCTGCTCTCGGTACAGACTCCCTCGATCCGGCTTGCTGACATGGTTCTTCCCGAAAAGCTGACCGAGCGACTCAAACGAGTCCTGCTTGAACAGAGACAGCGGAAGAGATTGCTGGAGAACGGTCTTCAACCGCGGCGAAAGCTTCTTTTTGTTGGGCCTCCGGGAACAGGAAAGACTATGAGTGCTTCGGCCTTAGCCGGAGAACTTCACCTGCCTCTTTTCACGATCATGCTCGAAGGTCTTATCACGAAGTTTATGGGCGAAACTGCGGCTAAACTTCGACTAGTTTTTGACGCAATCCGCGACACTCGCGGGGTGTACTTATTTGATGAATTCGATGCTCTCGGTGCAAACCGAAATCAATCCAATGACGTTGGTGAAATTCGCCGAGTGCTCAACTCTTTTTTGCAACTGCTCGAAAAGGATACCTCCGACAGTCTGATTGTGGCCGCCACAAATCATGGACAAATGCTTGATCGTGCATTGTTCCGGCGCTTTGATGACGTAATCGAATATGACTTGCCCGATCTCACGCTGACAGAGGAAATCCTTCGGAGGAAATTAGCTCCGTTCGATACACGCGATGTGGATTGGCCAGCGGTTTTGCATACTGCTCAATCTTTCAGCCCTGCTGATCTGGTTAGGGTTAGCGAAGAGGCCGCAAAGAATGCGGTGCTAATCGATTCCAAACGCATTACGACCGAATCGATTCTTTCCACTCTTGAGGAAAGGAAGGCGGTTTGCCTGTAAGAATGCCTGATTTTCCACGAGACCGGCCTCATCTCTACCTTCGCAACAACGGGAAAGCAGAGCCATACACGAGCAAGCCCCGTGTCATTCCTAATCCTCTGCCCCAACGCGAACGGGCAACGCACGCGGATATGATTCGCGAGGCCCTTACTGTAGCGCTGGCCGCGGTCGAAGCAGACCGACAAAACCGCGATCCTGAACTACATGCGGGCACGCCCGGTTTCTATCTCGATTTCGAGATACCAGCAGGCTCGGAAAAGGCCGCCGAACTGCTCGAAAACCGTCTGAAGCACATCGAGCTTGTAGCATTCCGACAACCCGATAAAACTCAGTCGGCCGTCGCAACTGTATTTGTCCCTGACAGCGAGCGTGATTATTACCTGTCGAAGGTCGCTCGCTACAAGACTGAGGACACCAAGAAAGGGCATCCCAAAGGGGAAGACTTAGTTGCACGCATTGATCGCGTAGTGAAGTCGGCCCTTCGATCGGTGTTTACCGACGATCTCGATCTCTTCCCGGAAGACGATCGGGCGATCTGGTGGGAAGTCTGGCTTCGCGCTGGCCATAGCGAAGCCTTTCGGAGCGTAACGCATCGCGTTGAGTTGCAGGTTCAACAAACACGCCTTATCTTTCCCGATCGTGAGATTTGCCTCGTCTATGCGGATGTCCCCACGATGGGTCGATTATTCCTCAATTGCGACTCGATCGCTGAATTGCGCCGTGCCAAGGATACTCCGGGGCAGTTCGTGACTTGGTCCAACACCGAGCAAGCAGAATGGGCAACGGATCTCGCCCAGAGAGTCGTGACGCCCGTCCGGCAAGACATCTCAGTCTGTATTCTTGATACCGGTATTACCCAGACCCATCCACTTATTGCCCCCGCGCTGAACGTGGGTGACGTTCACAAATACGAACCAACATGGGACGCCGGTGACGCTCGCGGACATGGGACTAATATGGCCGGCCTCGCGCTCTACGGGGATCTTGCTTCCGCCATCGCATCCACCCAACCAGTCGAGTTGACACACCGACTTGAATCGGTTAAGGTTCTTCCCGACCAGGGAGAGAATGATCCTAAACTCTACGGTGCAATCACCCGAGACGCCGTTGCGCAAGCGGAATTCAGCGCGCCCAACAGACAACGAGCCGTTTGTCTCGCTGTAACCAGCGATATTGATACCAACCGCGGGAGACCCTCTTCCTGGTCGGCGGCAATCGATCAGCTCTGTTTCGGCGATGAAAACTCCAAACGCCTGGTACTCGTCTCGGCCGGGAACATCCGTGACGGTATTTCGAAAGACAACTACCCCGCGCAAAACGAAATCGAGCCCATCGAGAATCCCGCCCAGGCATGGAATGCCATTACGGTCGGAGCTTTTACCGAAAAGACTACTATCAACGATCCCAGTTTCGCAGGCTGGGAACCACTTGCACCTGAAGGTGAACTCTGTCCGACAAGCCGAACCTCGGTTAGCTGGGAACGACAATGGCCGGTAAAGCCTGACATCCTGATGGAGGGTGGAAATTGGGCCACGTCCGGGGAAGACTGCGACTGCCCTGATGATCTGGGTATTCTAACCACCTACCGTGACCCGACCATTCGTCACTTTGACATCTTCCGAGATACGAGCGCGGCCACAGCCGCAGCCAGCAATCTGGCGGGAAAAATCTTCGCTGCGATGCCTGAACGATGGCCGGAAACAATTCGTGCTCTGATGGTACATTCGGCAGAGTGGACGCCGGCAATGAAAGGTCAATTTGGTGTTGCGCACGCTGAATACCAGAAGCGCGCCCTGCTCAGAAAATACGGATACGGAGTCGCTAATTATGACCGGGCTATCCTAAGCGCGGCCAATGATCTTACGCTCATTGCGGAAGACGAGCTTCAGCCATTCTGGAAAGAAGACGGTACCATCAAAACGCGACACATGAATCTCCATGAGTTCCCTTGGCCACGAACGGAACTCGAAGCGCTAGGAGAGACCGAGGTAGAGCTGCGCGTGACCCTCTCGTACTACGTCGAACCGAATCCAGGCGACCGCGGCTGGCTCAGACGGCACAGGTATGCATCCCACGCCCTGCGGTTCGCGGTAAAGCGAGAACTAGAGAGCCTGACCGAATTCAGAAGCCGCATAAACGCGGCCGTAGAAGCCGAAGAGACGGGCTTAGCTCCGGTCGTCGGCGGCACGGATGACTGGTTTCTTGGACGTATTCGAAACATGGGTTCCATTCATTCCGATCATTGGTACGGACCCGCTGCAACCCTGGCTCAAAAATCAGCCATTGGCGTCTATCCCATTGGAGGCTGGTGGAGAGAGAATCCCGGCCACAGGAGGTATGATAAACGCGTTCGTTACTCTCTCATTGTTTCTATTCGAGCCACGAATGGCGAGATCGACATCTACACGCCTGTTCGCAATCAGGTCGCCATCCCCGTAACAATTACCACGTAGGAGAAAATTCGCACTCAGACCTGGTCTGGAGGCTCAACAAACGAGATACCCGCAAACTCACATTTATTCTGCATGTTGATGTCGCGTGAGACCACGAGCACGGCTGATCGTGGATTTCGGCGTATCACTTCAATCGTGGCGGCGAGGATCTGATCGTCCTTATTGCCAGGATCAAACCAGGGAAGCGAGTTATCCATTCGAGGTTCCGTTGCGACACTCACGACTTCGCTCACGCCTTTGACGAGCACCACACCGTCTGACAGCTTTCTCCCCGACGCCTGCGCCCGCCTTCTCAATTCTTTCAGCAGCCGAATCACCTTCTCGGCCTTATCGCGAACGGTCTCGACGCGATGGTTTACTTTGAGCACATCCAGTTCACCGAGTACCGGTGCCGTAATTACCAGCGAGAACTGGGGCGTATCGGCAAAATTCCACTTTTCAAGGTACGGGTTGTGAATGAGAGCATTTGAATCTGGGACGAAAATTGCACGATCCTCCGTATGGCTATAGAGCCTTTCGAGCAGTGCAAGCTCAGATTCGAGCGCCGAGACGGCTCGATCAAAATATACTTTGGGTGAATCTTTGAAGAGAGTTCCCTGATGCTGGATGAACTCCATCACTTTCCCATGCTGCTGGTCGAAATCACGCAAGGAATCGTCAGGTTGCTCCCGGAGCAACACACGGAAAAGGGCTTCAAGCCGCCTATACCTTTCAAGAGCCTCCGCCTGCACGCGACATCCAGTATCGCTGAGTGAGTCCCACGCGTAATGACCACCGATGTATAAGAAATTGTCGATGTTTGGATCATGCCATCGATGAATCGAGGATTCGGCAAGCAGTTTTTCGAGCCCGGAACGGATCTTAGCTGCATCGGAGTGAATGTTCTCTACAACTGTGCCACCCATGATTGGGTTAACCTCGGTCCCTCATCAAAGGGTGCTCTCAATCAAGAAAAATCGACGAAAAGCTCCTTGGGCGGTACGGAGAGGGCCTTCGCCAGTCTTACGATATTTTCCAGAGCTACATTCCGCTCGCCACGCTCCACCCCGCCGACGTAATTGCGATGCAGCCCCGCCCGCTCGGCCAATTCTTCCTGGGAATAGCCCCGCTCTTCGCGGAATTGCCGCAATCTTTTACCAAATCGAGACTTAACGGAACGTGGGGGCACATCCCCATCCTCGAAGCTCGACCACGATGAGTCTACACACTATGGGTGTTATATTGTCTGGAAAGAGATTATCCTGATTTGGCTTATCCGCTTCACTAGGTCTGGGTAGCAGGCCTGTGGAACTGAGAAAAATTCATCAAATTGATCTGACAACGGGATAAGCCAGATGCGATTCTAATGATTAAAGGTTGGGGGAGACGAATTCATGCCAGAAGATTACGTTGACTGCCCGGAGATGGCAGGCAAAACGATCCAACTGCTCCGTATCCATCGAAACGCCTGTGACGGACCCAGTGTCCAGATCGAGTTGACGGATGGAACCAGCTTCACCTGCTATGTCTCGGTCCGTCCAACCGTGGAAGCCTCCTTATATAAAGGTGGCGTCGGGACGCCGGAAACCATCCGCGCCTACGAATTGTAGAAAAATCTACCGTCCGCAAGCCTCCGTTATGTCAAAAACGCATAGCGGACTTCATAAAAATCATTGGACGCGGCATCGGTTCCGCCCTAGCTTTGCACCATAGCTGACACGCCAGGTCAGCGGAGGTGCAAAGTGAATCGATTCCGCCGTCTCCTCCGATTCGATATTCGTCGCAATCGGCCGTTTGATCCGTTCGCCAATCGGCAAACGGATCACACTCTCAAAACCTCTCTTCTCTCTGCCATCCGCGCGATGGCCCCTACCCTTCTTGCGCTCTCGCTCACGAGCGTGGCCCACGCCCAGGGGACGATGGACTTCTCTGGAGCGACCACGCTGATGTCTACCTTCCGCACGTTCGCCATCTATGCGGGCGCGGTCATCTGCTTCGGCGGATTGATCTTCGCCGGAATACGCATGATGTCGGGCAGGTTCCAGGACGCCATCCCCGGACTCTTTGGCGCGCTCTTCGGCGCTGGAGTCCTTGGCTGGGGTGCTGGCTGGATTGGCTCGCTCACCGGTCAGACGATGCAGTAGGTGGCGGCCATGACCAAGCGAGGAGAACCGTTACCAATCAATCAGGCGCTCAACAGGCCACGAGCCAAGCTCGGACTGGACCTCAGCGCATGGATGGCGATTGTCTTCGTCTGCGTAACGGTTTTCCTCGTTGGGTTCCGCGTCGTGGCGCTGATCGCGTTTCCGTCGCTGGCCGTGAGCGCATGGATGATCGTCCATAAACATCCGAAGATGTTCGAGCTTTGGGGCTTGAGTCTGAGCCAGAGGTCCTACTATGACCCGCGCAAACACTGAGCAGTTGAAGTGCACGCCATGGTTCGCCAAGGCCGGAGCCGCGTGCAGCATCGTACCGATTGCACGCTTTGTCAACGACCGCATCTTCGCACTGAAGGGCGGCGGCTATGGCTGCCTCTTCTCGCTCACCGGCATCGACGAAGAAGGGCTGACCGATCTGGAGCTTGAAGCACAGATGCGCTCGATTGAAGGCGCACTGCGGGGATTGCCGGAAGGTGCGTGCCTGTATCAATACACGCGCGTCATGTCAGGCTTCAATCTGCCGAGGAAAGCTCAGTACGGCAATCCGGTCACGCAGGCTTTTGTCGATGACCGGCTGGGCTTTCTGGACAAATCCGCAGGCTTCCGGCGCATCGACCTGCATTGGTGTTTGACGCTTGAGCCGCCCAGGGCCACAGCATTTGCACGCAAGCCCAAGGAGCACGACACCGACACAACGCGGATGCTCGCCGATCTGGAGAAAACGGCAACGCTGCTCGAAGGCCACCTCGGCGGTTCGTTCGGATTGAAGCTACTCGAAAAGAACGCCGTCTTCCAGTTCTTCAGCTATCTTTTCAACCTTGAAGAGTGGGCTGCCGCCTACACATTGACCGCCGATGACGGCGTAGACCGCCAGATTGTGAAAAGCCCGGTTGCGTGGCACAGCGACCACCTCACCATCGGCCGCAGATACGTTCAGATGTTTTCGCTGAAGACCACGCCGGAAGCGTCCAGGCCGTGCCTGTTCTCCGGGCTCATGACGCTCGATTGCGACAGCGTGTTGTGCTCGACGTGGCGGCCGAAGTCCACCACGGCAGCGCGCAGCGAAATCGACGCTCAGGAAAAGTTCATTTCGTTTTTCAAAGTCGGCGTGCTAACGCGAGTCATGAGCGGGCACGACACGGCGTCACTTGAAACCGGTGCCGGGGCCAGAGCCGCGAATAACCAGGTCGATGACCTCGGCGAGGTAATTCGCTCGCTCGACAAAAAGGCGCAGGGCGAATACTCGCTTCGCTTCCTTGTGGTCGCGCGCAGCGTGGACGAACTGCGCGGCCTTGCGCCCGCAGTGCATCGCGTCTTCGTCGATGCGCGAGCGCAGGTGATGGAAGAAACACTCGGCAACCTCTCCGCGTTCTATGCGATGTTTCCCGGCAACCACAAGTTCAATGTTTTCCCCATGTGGCTGGCGGAAGATCACCATGCGCGGTTGTCTTCGATCTTCGCGCCGAATCTCGGACATCCGTATTCGGAAGACCTCGACAATGAATATCTCAACATCTTCGAGACGCGCACACGGACGCCGTTCTTTCAAGATGCTTATGTCGATGGTGTGCGGGTCATGCTCATCCTCGGGCCTACAGGAACCGGTAAGTCCGTACAAGGAAATCTGGCCATCGCACATGAGCAGAAGTACGGCGGGTTTACCTACATCTTTGACATCGGCGGCAGCTACGAAAGTGTCGTTGAGCTGTACGGGGGGCGCGTGGACCGCATCGGTAAAGACGGACCGCGCGTCAATCCTTTCGCACTCGAGCCCACCGAGAGCAATGTCACGTTTCTGTATAGCTTCGTCAAGTTGCTCTTGACGAACAGCGGCGCGGAATTGGAACCGGAAGACGACGATGTGATCCACAAGGCCGTGCGGGATATGTACCTGCTCGATGCGGAAAACCGCCGTCTGTCCAATCTCTTCCTACCTAAGAAATTGGATAGGTATCTCTCGAAGTGGGTTGGCAACGGTGTCTATCATGCTGTTTTCGACAACGTGGAAGACAGCCTTTCGTTGTCGCGCTTGCAGTGCTTCGACTTTCAGGGTGTCAACAACGAGCAGTACGCCGACCTGATCGAGCCGGTGATGGTGTGGCTGTTAAGGCGGATCAACGATGTTCTCTACAACCCCACCAATCTCGGCGTTCCCAAGCACATTCTGATCGAAGAGATTTTCTCTTCGATGAAGAATAAGCAGCTATTGGATGGCGCGCTCGCCTCCATCAAGACCGTGCGCAAGAATCTCGGCGGCGTCACCATGATCGGCCAGTCTGCAGAAGACCTGGGCGCGAATGCCGACAGCATAGTGAATTCCTGCACGTCGTTTCTGTTTCTGAAAGATGCAACCTTCAACCGCAAGCGATACGCCGAGCTGTTCAAGATGAACGAGCAGCAGTTCGCTCTCTTCGAGAGTTTGCAGGACCGCGAAGGTTTGTACATGCGCCGCGACGGATTAACCAAAGTCATCAAACTCAACCTCGACAGCCGCAGCTACGCGATTTTCTCCACCAAGCCGAAGGATCGCGTACGCCGGGCCAAGTTAATTGCCAAGTACGGACTTACCGAGGGCATTGATCGCTTTGCCCGCGGAGAAACCGAGTAACACAACTCGAACTTCGAAAGGAGCTTCCATGCACCTGCCGATACCCCTTGCTGTCTTTTTTGGCCTCACAATGGCCGCGTCATCGCTTCACGCTGCGACCGATCCACACCCACTCCAACCTGGCGCGCCGCGCACGGTTGTCGTTTCGGAGTCGGATAAACCGCCCGAAGTTCGCGCCGGACTGCTGCAATCAACTCTCATCGTGTTGCCCACCGAAGAAAAGGTCGCCAACGTCTTCGCCGGCGACACGGTGAACTGGATCTTCGATGGCGGCCATGTGGCCTCGCGCTTCATCAGCGTCAAGCCCAAGACCGCGAATGCAGCGACGGACATTCACATTGTCTCCGATCACGGTAACGAGTACACGCTCCAGTTGCGCGAGGTCTCGAATGATTCCGATCCGCACTTCGATTCCAAGGTCTTTGTCAATCCCGGCGACCAGGCTGCAAAGGATCGTCTGGCGCAGCTTCCCGTATTCGTGCCTGCGGCCGAACTGGATAAGGCGAAACAGGAAGCTGTTGCCGCGAAAGCCGCTCAGGAAGCGATGCTCAAGGCGGAACAGACAAAAGCCGAGCAGTATCGAAGTGAATACCCAGGCTCACTGCACTTCGATTACGCATGGGACGAGAAGAAAGGCAAGGAGCTTGGCCTCCAGCAAATCTGGCACGACGACAAGTTCACCTACCTGCGCGGCGTCTTCCAGGAAACGCCTGCGCTTTATGAAGTCAAGGACAAGAAACCGTCGCTCATCAACTTCGATTTCAACGGCGGGCTGTACACCGTGCCGAAACTGCTGGACAACGGCTATCTCGCCATCGGCAAGCAGAAGGTTGAATTCCATCGGCTGGGAGGTACGAAATAGCCATGACCGAACTCAATCAGAATTCTCCCGCAACCGTTCCCGAGCAGCCGGAAGCAAGACTGCCGCTCAGGAAAGGAATGCCGGTGGTGATTGCGCTGGTGGCGATCCTGGCCATACTCGGCATCGCCAACGTGACCAGCTTACTGCACGGTAACAAGAAAGCGGCCCCGGCGAGCACATTACAGATGCGCCCGGTATCGCCCAATGCGCAACAGGTTTCGAGCTTCGAGACCCAGCAGCAGTTGCAGGCGCAGCACGACGCCGAGGAAAAGCAACGTCAGCAGCAGTTGGTTGCAGCCATGCAACAACTCCAGGCCGCCGAGGGAGCCCCCGGCCCCGAGTCCGCGAACGCTGCGCCGATGACCACGGCGCAACGCGACACCATCTACGGCGCGAGTTCCAATGCGCCGCAACACACCTCCAATGTCTCCGAAGCTCATGCGGAAGCCAAACAAAAAGCATTGGCGCGGGAAAAGCAGAAACAGGACGCCATCAACAGCGGAACCGTGGCGCTTGACTTCGATCATTCCAGCAGTCCCTCCGCATCCGCGGCTGTGGTTCCACCAACAGTGGGAGAACAGCAGGCTGCTGCCACTACAGAAGTGGCCGCACAGCCAGCTACCGTGCAGGCCAAAGCAAACGCCAAAACCGATCCGATAGGATCATATGAGTTCGACCAATACCAAGGCAGGCTATATCGGATCTTCGAGGGCACGGTTCTCGAAGGTGTCGTCACCAACCACATCGATGGCGGATTCAGCGGACCGATTCTGGTCATGCTCACCACTGACTACTACTCGCATGACCACCAACAGTTGCTCATGCCGCAGGGCACGCGCCTGATCGGCACGGTGCAGAGCGTCGGTAACGCCCAGCAGCGCAAGATGTTCGTCACCTTCCATCGGGCGGTTTGCCCAGACGGTTTTTCGCTTGATTTTGACAAGTACATCGGACTTGACCCGATTGGAACAACCGGCCTCGCCACCAAAGTCGATCACGGATACCTGATGGCCTTCGGCGCAGCGGCGGCCATCGGCGGCTTGGGTGGTCTCACTCAAATCGGCAACAACGGCAGCACTATTTCGGCGTCTACGGAGATTCGCAACGGAATTTCCGAGCAGTCAGCCGCCGAGGGCGAACAGGTTCTCAATCACTTTCTCAATAGGCTGCCTGTCATCACTCTCAAGGAAGGTTCGCGTGCCCGCGTATACGTGGGCCGCGACATTCTCATCCCGTCCTATGCGGAACATCGCATGGACCCCACGCTCTGAAGAGAGGCAGCGGCCATGAGTCGATTCAACGATCGCTACAACCATTTGCTCAACAAAGCACGGCAAGTTACTCGCTTTGGCCGCTGCGCGTGGGCCGTGCAATCCACTGGCGAACAAGTTGCCGTCGCGCTCGTACTCAACCGCGCCGACTGGTTGGAAGAGCAGGGCTACACCATTGCCGAGGCCATCGAACGCGCTGGTCAGGATTGGGTTGCCATCATCCCGCAGGTCGCGCGCCAACTTGCCGAGGAGGGGCTGTGACGCAAGCAAAGACAAATCGCCGCAAGCTCGCCGGCTATGTCGCGCTGGCCGTGGTGACGCTTCTCATCCTCAGAATACCTGCCGTGCAGTACGTCATTGCGGAGGCGTTGATCGAGTTCATTCAGATCACGGAAAGAACATTGCGTCTTCCGTGTGCGCTACTCAATCACGACCATTGCTTCACCTTGGACAGGCTCGACCCGACCTGTCCTCCGTACTTGTAACCGTTCGACCACACCCAAGGAGGCTGTATGTCACTTCAACTCAAAAAGCATCGCAAATGGATCATCCTCGGCGTAGCCGCACTACTGACCGCACCGCCAAGTTTTGCTCTCTTTGGCATGGGGGATCTGGTCTTCGATCCCCAAAGCTATGCCAGCCTCGTTCAGCAACTCACCATGATCCGAACCCAGTACAACATGCTCAAAAACAACATTACTCATTTTTCTTTCAAGCAACAGTGGCAGTCTACGCTCACCGCCCTGAAGAACACCAACGTCAAGAACATGTTCGGCGAGACCAACGGAATGACGACGGCGCTCAATACCAATTCGCCGACGGCGTCCACTACCGCGTGGACGGCTGCGACGGTGCCGGTATCGAGCAATACAACCACCTACCTTCAGGGGCAGACAGCGGGCAGCGCGCAGCTCTCACAGCTTGCCATGATCGAGGCGTCGGACTCCGTTTCGCCCGACTGCCTCACCGCTGTGGGCCAGTACCGCGCGGCGCGCGCACAGAATGCGACCGCGGTCAGCACGCTCAGCGCCGACGAACTCGACGGCTCGGACTCCAGCAATACCGAAGTCGAACAACTCAATCTCCTGAACGCTGCCGAGGCTCAGAAGATGGTCGAGATGCAGTCGCAAGGCGTCCTGCACGCTTGCCTTGCTTCGCAGATGGCCGTCGCCAATATGCAACAGCGCAACGCGGCGGCTATTGACCTGAACACCGCAGCTTTTATCCAGCAGCAGCGGGCGTCGAACGATGCCAGCGCCGCCCGAGAAAGCAACACTTGGCAGACCTACCTTCCCTGAAAGGTGAACCCATGTTGAGACTCTTTCAGACGAAGATTCTGCTTGCAATCCTTGCGGCGTTGGCTGCTCTCGCCAGCGCCGCGATTTACCAGCAGCACGAAGCGCGCAGGGCCGCTCTCTTGCGTGACCAGCAACAACAGAGAGACGAGCAATTCCGCAGACAGGTTGAGCAGAACAAGAAGCAGCACAACTCCGCCGCTGGCAAGGAAGGCAATACCTGGCGGTCCTACGTTCCCTGATTCGACACGCAAGGGAGGCAACGATGATGGTATCCCCGACCCTATTGGCCCAGGCGCTACCGAGCGCAAGCTCCGGAGTGGACTGGTTGTATCAGTTCACCAACAATCTGACCAATCTGACCACGCAGAATGGTGGTGCGTTGACGCAGCTTGGGCTTACCGAGCTGAGTTGCATTGCCCTGTTCACCCTCATCAGCATGGTCATCAATTGGAACACCTCTAGCATGACGCTGCGCTTCCACACGCATCCGGTTCGTGCGGGCGATCTGACGCACTTTCTGCTGCGGCTGATCGTTTGCTGCCTGCTCATCAATTACTGGGTGAATCCGCTCCCCGGAGCGAGCTTCGGACTCAACCATTTCTTCAGCTATATCGCCCAGGCGATGGTTGCTGCATTCGACCAAAGTTCGCTCGACAATCTTCTCCAGCTTTTGAAGACTGCCGGTGACAATACGTCGATGCCGTCGCTGACCGCTCCGGTCCAGATTCTCTGCTACTTCTTTGTGCAGGCGCTGCTCGGCTTGGCGTCTGCGATTTTGTTCCTCATCAACTGCTCTTCGTTCATCCTTTATGGCGTGACGGCACTCTTCGGTCCTGTCTTCATTCCGCTACTGATGACCAGGACCTTTCGAGGAAAGTTCTTCCACTTCCTTGACGTGCTGCTCAGCTTTGCAATGATCCGCGCCGTGGCCGCCGCATTCATCTTCGTGTGGGCCGGTTTCCTGAACACATTTATCCAGCAAACCTTCAATGGAACCTACTCGATGGAGATGTGGCTTGCCAATCTCATTCCCTGCACGATGGTCTTCATCGCCTTCATCATTAACCTACTCTTTATCCCCAGCATGACGCAGGCGATCTTCGGCGGAACGGCGGGCATGGCAGACAGCGTATCCAAGGTTGGTGGAGCCGTTGCTTCCATCGCCATGATGGCCGGATGAGGAGAGCGCCATGTGGACCTTCCTTTTAAGCTTTCTGCTCCTGCGCAAGCTCGGAATCTCTAAGCCGATCAGTTGCTTGTTCGCCATGCTCATGATCAGTTTGATTATTGCGGCCCTCATCTACGCGCTGGGTCTGTTTCTCACTCTTGAGGAAAGGACGAATCCAACTCATGTCTACGCACGAAACTTCTTTGACGCCAACGCAATCGCTGCTCGTTGATCGCATCGGCAATGAGGTCTACTCGTCCCACTATGCCGAGCGCAAAGCATACCGATTCATCATTGCCTGTGGCTCGGTGGCGTTGCTCGGATCGCTGGGGATGAATCTCTCGCTGGCGCGGCGCCCGATTGCCAATCGCTACATCCGCATTGACGAGATGGGCCGCGCTCAGGCGATTCAATATAGCGACCTCAACTACAGCCCGCGCGAGGGTGAAGTCCGTACCTATCTGACCGACTGGGCCAACTACCGCTACACAGTCAACCGCGACGTCATCGCCAAAAAATATCCGCTCAACTACTACTTTCTGTCCCAGGCTCTTGCCTCGAAACTGATGGCCGACGACAACGCGAATCATCTGGTTTCGCAGGTTACGGCAGGCCAGATCGAATCGAGCGATGTTCAGGTCCAAAACGTAACCATTACGTCCATGTCCGAAGAGACCGTCCAGGGCGCTCGCATGGCCCGCGGAACGGCCTTGATGACCGTGGATCGGTTCTACTCTGCACAGAATTCCCGCGAGCCTCGCACAGAGCATTGGATGCTCAGTATCACTTACTACTTGAATCCCAAACAGGTCAGCGATCAGTCCCGCGTCTATCCGCAATACGAGTTCATCAATCCGCTCGGACTCACCATCACGGAATTCCACGAGAACCGCGTCTCTGTCGATCCGCTCAAGTCAGATGTAACCACAGGAGCGGCGCGATGAGTTACGAGCTGATTCTGCCGTTCTTCCCCGAGGAGTTGCGCGAACTGCTGCTCGACCCATCGATCTCCGATCTGATGATTAACGGGACGACGGGCGTCTTCGCGGATCGGAATGGAGTGGTCGAGCATATCGCACTGGCAACGCCCTATACGAACGAGCGGTTGCAGGCCGCGATTGAGCGCGTGGCGCGCATTCTCGGCCAAGACTTGACAGGGCAGAATCCGATCCTCAACACGCGCTTGCCAGATGGCTCTCGCGTGGCCGTCGTCGGCCCGCCTTCATCGGTCTATGGACCGACGCTGACAGTTCGCAAATTCAACCGCTGGTTCACCTCGGATGAACTGGTCGCGTCGGGTAGTCTGCCCAGCTATGTCCGCGACACGGTTGTAGGGCTGATTGGAGCACGGAAGAACGGGATTATCGCTGGCGGAACTGGCTCGGGAAAAACGACCTTGATGAAAGCGTTGCTCGACCACGTTCCCATGCAAGAGCGGCTCATTGTAATCGAGCAACCGGCAGAATTGAAGATAGCCCATCCCAATGCGGTTCGTTGGGAAGCCGTCGCGGCGATTCCCGGTCAGGTTGCCGTCACTCCGAGTCAGCTTGTAGCCGCCGCTTTGCGCCATCGTCCAGATCGCATCATCATGGGCGAAATCCGCGATGAATGCGGCTATGACCTGCTACAGGCGATGAATACAGGCCACGGTGGAACGCTCTCGACATTGCATGCCGATTCCGCTCTTGATGCACTGGATCGGCTTGCAGATATGGCGCTCAGCGCCAGGACCAATCTCAACCAGCAATTCATTCGGTCGCAGACCGGAAAAGCAGTGGACTATGTCCTCTACTGCGAACGCAATTCCACGGGCCGGCGCCGGGTGCGCGAACTCATCACCGTGAAGGGATACAGCCACGCGGAGCAATCCTTCGAGACGGAGGAAATCTATCGAACTTCCTCCACGACGGCGTGAACTTCGATGCGGATCGAGCGGATGGAATTCGCGTATGGAGGCACGGCTATGACAAGCCTTCTTGGGCACGGTGTTACTGACAGAATCTCGCCCTTATTGTGCGCCCTTGGGCGTGGTCGCGCAGAACTTCAAAACGCGCGAATGCGGGTGCGAGATGCGGTGCCATATATCGCGGTCTTTGTCCCGAGGTCAGGCGGCGAGGAATGTGGATCTGGTTTGCCAGTCATTGGACTGATGGCATCGCCAGGAAGCAGGGAGTTTGCATCGTTCAGATGCGAGTCTCCCCGGATCAATTCCTCACTTGCTCGGTCACTGCTTCGGGGCTTTTGCGACGCCCGGCGGCA